>NZ_JBIRTX010000001.1:0-833890 GCF_044334895.1 Streptomyces sp. NPDC020681
TGGATCGCAAGGCGGAGGAGGGAGGCATGGCGGAGCCATGCCGACCGACGACAACGCGGCGAGGCGCGGTGCCAGGGCACGCGAGCCCGGCAAGACCCAGACGACAGGCCCTAAGTGGGTGTAGGGGCGCAGGCCCCGGGGTCAGCGGGGGATTCCGTGGCGCGGGTGTGAGCGTTGGTCGCGGTGGCGGCGGGGGCCTGGGCTGATGCGGCCGGGTCCGGGGCCGACCAGGCCTGCCCGGAACAGTCCGTAGGTGATCCGCCGCGCGGCGGCCGCCTCCAGTTCGTCCCGCAGAGCGCCGCTGCGCAGCAGTGCGTCGGGGCCCAGCAGGCCCTCGACGACGGCCAGCGCACCGGCGATGTCGCCGTGGTCCAGGCGTTCGCGGACGCCGTCGAGGCAGTCCGGATGACGGTGCGCCTGGTCGATTGCCTGGAGGCAGGGAAGCGGAGTCCCGGTCAGTTCTGCCAGGAGTTCCTCCCGGCGGATCTCGGCCGGGTCGTGGTCCAGTGGGGCCAGTACGCCGTGGACCAGGCCGATCCGGTGCCGAGCTCCCCGGCAGTCCACGAGGTGTGGTTGTCCGGCCCGGTCCGGTTGTCCTGCGCGGTCCGGTTGTCCTGCGCGGTCCGGAATCCAGGACGAAGCTGCCGGTGAACGATCCGGTACCAGTGCCGAGGCGACCAGCGGGTGCAGCCGATCGGCCTCGATCGAACCGGTGCGGATCAGTTCCAGGTCGGGCAGCACCCAGGTCGCCGCGTCGGGCAGAACCCGAAGCACGGAGGCGTCGGCGTCCGCGGACGCCGACGCGATCCGCAAGACCGGCGGCCCGAGGCCCTCCGGGTCCGCGACCAATTCCAGGAACAATTGGCGTCGGGCACCGAACCGCACGGCGACGGTGCCGGCAGGCCGGCCCTCGGCGTGGAGCAGCATCCCCGCCTCGGCCGCCCACCGGTCAACGGCACATCGGTACCCCTGCGGCACCGCCCCCAGCACATCAGGGTCCGTCCCAGGACCGCCGTCACCGGGCGGCCGATCGGCCCCGGACCGGATCCGCAGCTCACCGGTCCTGCGCGCGTCCCACAGGTGACGGTGCAGGTCGAGGCGGAACCGCCGGCCGGGACGCGGGTGCGGATGACGGCGCGCGGTCTCGGAGAGGGATCCGTCCCACAACATGAGGCTGATCCGCTGACCGGCATCCGCCCAGGCCGGCGCAGTCCGGGCCACGAGGTGGACCGGGCATGCACCGGCCGGTCCCTCAGCCTCGTACCGGGCCAGAGCGATCGTCAGACCCGGGCGCAGCAGCCCGTGAGGAGCGATCCTCGGCATGTGCCAGCGCAACAGGTCAGGAGCCAAATGGCGCAGATCGGCCCGGACTTGGGCTGCGAGTTCCTGGCCATGGGTACGCGCCACGGCCCGCAGATTCAGATCGACATCGACCCCTGCAGCGGCACACGCCCCTGCCCAGTCACCGACAGTACGGCGGGCGGTCGCAGTCTCGATCATGGACGGCGGCACGGCGAACTCTCGCACGCGCAGCCAGAAGGAAAGGCGGGAATCCCCATTCGCGGTCTGAGTGAGCATCAGCACTCACCTTGCGCGGACGGGACCCCCATTCTGCCAACAGAGTGAGTCATCATCGCGGGCGAGCATAACCCTGCCCAGCCCCGATCTGCCAGGTGTTTACGGTCGGAGCGCCAACCGGGCCCTGTCGTCACGCCGTTGCCCCTGCTCAGCGGGCTCCGATGAGACCTGCGGTCTCTCCGCGACCGCCGCGCTGCTCCGGCAGTGCGAGCACCGCGAAGGCCCGGTATGCCAAGCCTCCGCGCCGTACGACCAGGAGTGCGGCGAGGAGAGCGGCGGCCGGGACGCCGAGCCACCAGCCCAGCAGGTGTACCAGGACGGAGGCGGCCACGGCCGTGCCGAGCGCCACCACGAAGACCGCCCCCAGCACGGCGGCGAGGATACGCAGGTGGCTGGTGACCGGTGCCGCGTCGCCCGCCTCGCGCTGTCCGGACCGGATCCAGGACACCATCAGCGCCAGCATCGCCGGGACGAGCACGACTCCCATTCCGTACAGCGTGAGCGCGACGGGCGAGGTGAGCCAGTCGGCCACGCGCGACAGTGCCTCCCCCGCGCCCGCTTGCGTCGGCCAGGCCGCGAACGACTCGCGGTCGGCGGAGAAGAAGCGCTGGTATCCGCGGCCGTCCCAGCCGTGGACGAGGATGAAGAACATGCCGACGTATCCGATGCCCGCTTGCAGGAAGGCCGCGTACACCCGGCCGGATGCGATGAGCCGTTCGGCGACCCAGAAGCCGAGGACGCCCTGACTCACATTCGTCGCGGCGAACAGCGCGACGAGCCAGGCGGGCAGCGCCCCGTGCCCGCTTGCGACCTGCATCGTCTCCCAGTCGGGAAAGCCCCACAGCAGCCATGCTCCGCTGGGTGCGAACAGGAGCGCGCAGTAGAGGACGGCACCCATCAGATACGGATTGGACCACCGACTGCCGTGCTCCGCACGGGCGTTGCGGACCGTGAGCTGGCGGGCGGCGGCGGTCGCGAAGCTCGCGCCTATCCCGTACGACCAGAAGACATCGACCTGGACCATGGTGCTCTCCTTCCGGAATGACACGTCATTCCGTTCTCAAGGCATGGGAAACGAGCGGTCCTTGCGGGCCTGCAGTTCAGGAAGAGCCGAGGCCGTCGAACATGAGCGCCTCCACCGTGCGGATCCATGGATCACGCATGGCTTGAGGGTCCTGAGCGTGCAGCAGCCGCACCGCTCCGGTGAGGATCATTCCGTTCACGGCGAGGCCCACGACATGGGCGTCGAGGTCACGCCGGAGAAAGCCGCGGTCCTGGCCGTTGTGGATGAAGGCGGCGGTGTACTGAGCCGCCGCCTCCATGGCCCGGCCGGCGAGTTCCGGCTCGGCCCGGTCGATCGCGATGGCGTCGTAGAAGAGAATGCGGCACAGCGCCGGCTCCGCCGCCACGAGGTCGAAGAGCTTGTGGCCGATGCGACCGACCTGTTCCCGGTACTGCTCCAACGACTGGCTGGAGCCGGGGTCCTCGTCGGCGATGGCATCCATGACCTGACCCAGGGCACGGGCGACCACGCTGCGCGCGATGTCCTCCTTGTTCTTGAAGTACCGGTAGAACGTGCCGTGCCCGGCGCCGAGTTCTCGGGCTATGTCGGAGATGCCTGTGGCGTGATAGCCGCGCTCGGCGAAGACCTTGCCGGCCGCGCGCAGTATCGCGTCCCGCTTGTCCGCCACGTCCTGCGGCATAACCAGCCCCTCTTCCAGCGGAATGACATGTCATTCTGGAACTGGACAGCAACTCCCGTCAATACCAAGGGAGTAGACAGGGCGGGTCCGCGCCGTTCCTGTGACGTGATCCCCTTCGACGCTTCCGCGCCACGCGATGCGGCACGCCGTCAGACGACAGCGACCGGAGCGATCAGCCCTTCAGTGGGCTCCGCCGGAACGGGCGTGGCCCGAGTGCTGATCAGATCGCCCGCCTCCATGGTTCCGGATCCGGAGACATCGACATGGACGCGGAGTCCGTAGGAGGCAGTGGGGTCGAGGTCGGGCACCTTCACGCTGAAAGGGACACGGCCGCCCGGCGCCAACTCGATGTCCGACTGGACCTGTGCGCCGACCACGGTGGAGGGCGCGTCGGCCCGGGAGACGTCGCGGACCTCGACGAGGATGCGCGCGGCCGGGCCGGCCGGCGCGTCAGGCGGCAGCGACACAAAGCCTGTGACGGTATGCGTCATCCCGCCCTGCCCGCCAGGGAACGTACTGCCGTCGTCTGCTCCGGCTCGCGGCCGTCGAGCCGCGACAGGAGCGCGGCGACCTCAGCGGTGATCGGCAGCCCGGTCCGTTCCTCCACGAACAGCCATTGTCCGGCCGGATTGACCTCGAAGAACACATACTCGCCGTCAGGACGCCGACGCAGGTCGATGGCGCCGTACACCAGGCCGAGGCTGCGCATGAGCCGCAGGAGCGTGTCGGTGAGGGCCGAGGGGAGAGTCACCGGCCGTACCGGTGCTTCGTGGACCACCATCCGCATGTCCACCGGGTAGCTGGTCTCCGAGGCATCGATCTCGGCCGCGAAGACACGGTCACCCACGACCGTCACCCGCAGATCGGCCCCGGGCACGAACTCCTGGAAGATCACGGGAGCGAAGCGCACGGCGTCCAGGGCCGCCAAGTCCTCCGCGCGCACCAGCCGAGTCTCCCGCCAGGCGTCGGCGGAGGCGATGAACGCCTTGAAGACGGTGCGGCCCACCCCCACCTCCCGAATGAACCGGCGCGCCTTCTCTGCCTGGTTGGTGACCAGGGTCCGAGGCAGCGTCAGCCCCATGCGGCGGGCCACTTCCCACTGGTAGGGCTTGTGGTGCGCGATCCAGTCCAGCCCGGGCGGATTGACCCAGGTGCAGCCGAGCGAATGGAACAAGCCGTGCAGCGCCTGGCTCGTCTCGCTGGTCGCGAAGCTCTGGTCCCGGGCTGTGCCCAGCGCCGGGTCGACGGTGAACGGACGCACACGCCGCCACCAGGCGACTCGGCACCGGTCGAGGCGGGTGTGGGCCGTCGGCGTGGTCAGCGTGTGGACCGGTCCCCCGGCCGCGGCGAAATCAAGAGTGATTTCGCCGCGGGCGGGGAAGTCGCCCAGGTCGACACGGACCACCTCGCGACCGGCCGTCTCCAGCCGGCGCGTCACCGCGAGGGTGTGGTCCTCGTCGTAGGAGACGACAAGGATCATCGTGGCTGCCCTGCGCCGGAGGAACCGGAACCCAGCTGGGCCAGAAGGGTGTTGTGGCTCGCCGCGACCGCGGACAGCCCCTGCTGCAGTGTGCCGACCAGCTGGCCCAGCTGGCGCACCTGCTCCGCCAGCCCGTCGGACTGGCCGGCCAGTGCCGGCGACTGGTGCGGTGTTGCGAGTACGAACGGGCTTCCGACCGGCTGGCCGAACGGAATGTCCATTGCGGGAAGCTTGTGATGCACGTCGTGCAGCGGATCCTTGGGGATCTCCTTGATGGTCCCGTCCATGATGGGGTCCTTCGGGATCTCCTTGAACGTGGGTGGCACCTGGACGGCCGGGTACATCATGTGGACCCCGTCGATGTCGCCCTGCGACAGCCCCGTGCGCTGGCCCATCACCACGCCCGGCGGCAGCGCGCTCCGCGGGATGATGGTCGGCTGGTTCGGGTTGATCGCGAACGCATTGGCCGGGTAGTGCATGATCGAGCCGAAGTCGTACGGCCCCAGGTCGTCGCCGTCGGCGACGTGCTGAAAGAAGTTGTGCTGCATGTCCGGGTCGACGTTGGTGAACACGATCGTGACCTGCTGATCGCGGTCTTCGCGGCTCTGCTCGTGCCACAGGCCCACCGTGTGGCCGATCTCGTGGATGGTGTTGCCGGTGGTGCAGTTGGTGCCCAGCGTGATCGTCTGCCGGCCGCCGCGCCGGCCGATGTTCGAGGAACACCCGCCACCGGGGACGAAGCGCACAAAGTCCGGGAACTGTGCCGCGTTGGCGGATGTCCGCGCCACGAACCGGATGCGCGTACGGGACTGCCAGTGGGCGATGGCGTCTGTTACGCGCTGCTGGTTGGGAAGGGCGGGATCGATCTCGAAGGGCACGGTCGCGTTCGGCCAGCGGCGCTGCTGGCCGCCCTCGACGGCCGGGATCCCGATCGACTCGAGCACCGGCCCCTGAGCGGCCAGATCCTCGATCTCCTGCACGCTGCCGAGCACGATGTCCCCTTCGAACATCGCCATCCCGTCCACCTCGGCGTACTGGAGACCCTTGGCACGGAAGGTCCCGCCGTCCACCAGCGCGGTGCCTGCGATCGGTCCCGAACGGAGCTCGCCGCTGCCATTGGCCTTGCGGGAGGACGTCGCCTTGCGGGCGGCCGCCTTACGGGGAGGAGTCGTCTTCTTGGCCGCGGGCTTCTTCCGGGCGGCGGTGTTCTTGGTTCGGCGGGCGGGTTCGGACGGGCCGGCGTTCATGCGTCACCTTCACTGCAGGGGGACAGAAGTACTCGGACGAGGACTTCGCACCTTCATGCGTTCCACCTCTTGCCGGTCTTCTCGTACGCCCATGCGGGTCTGTTGCCGGACGGCCGCCACCTGGCTCAGGCGTCGCGGTCGCAGCCGGCCGCCCCGTCTGGACCAGTCGGACTGCGCATGCGGTGTGGTCGGCATCAGGCTGGAGGCATGAAGGCTGAGGCCAGGCCATGGTCAAGGGGGACGCCATGACTGGTTGCGCCTCCCCTGGCCCCATCCTCCAGAAGGAGCGTGATCAGCGTGGCCCGCAACCGCCGTCTGATCCTGAGCTCGCCGTCCGAGGTCTGGCGGCTGCTGTCCGACGGCCACCGCTACGGGGAATGGGTGACAGGAACCCGGCAGGTCCTCACCGCGGACCCGTACTGGCCGGAAGTGGGCGCCCGCCTGAGGGTCCGAGTCGGCGCCGGCCCCTTGACCTTCGACGACACGTGCGTCGTCCGCATCTGTGAACCGCAACGCCGCCTGGAACTGGAAGCGAAGGCAGAACCGTTCGGTGCGGCCCGCATCGCCATGAACTTGATCCCCTGGGGCGAGAACACCCTGTTCACCCTCGACTGGCACCCCCTCCGGGGCCCCGGCACCCGGATGCACGGACTCCCCGTGGATTACGTCGTCTCGGTCCGTAACGGCATGATGCTGACGAAGCTGGCCCGGATCGCGGTGCGTGAGCACGGCAGAAGCGTTTGAGGCACCTCACCCGCCCCCAACCGCTCCGACCGCCCACCCCAGCGCCGGTAGTTCGACACCGCCGCGCCCGAACACACCCGCCCCCGCCACCAGTTGCCAAGGCGCGTCCGGCAGAGCCAGTTCCGTCGAGCCGTCGGACAGGTTCAGGGCGACCGACAAGCGGTGGGCGTCGGCCGTGGCCGTGTAGGCCAGTGCCTCCTTCGTCAGGGTCGTCACCGTCGTGCGGGCCCGTACCAGCCAGGGGTGGCGGCGGCGCAGGCCGATGAGGAGCTGGTGGAGCTGGTAGTACGGCCTGCCGTACGGGGCGAGTTGGTCGGGGTGGGCCGGGAAGGGCGGGCGGATCGCGTCGTCGCCGCCCTCGCGTTCTTCCTTGATGCCGCGGAACGCCTGCTCGTCGCCCGCGTACACGGACGGGACGCCTCCGAGGGTGAGCAGGACGACCAGCGCGTGCTCCAAGTGGCGCGCGTCGTCGAGTCTGCTCGCCAGCCGGGTCACGTCGTGGTTGCCCACGAAGGTCTGCGGGGCGAAGGTGTCGAGCAGTGCGTTGTGCCGGTCCAGGGCCCAGGCCAGTTCGTAGAAGTTGCGGTCGTTGAGGGAGCTCCAGATCGCCTTCCACAGTTCGTACTGGGTCACGGAGTCCAGCCCGCCCTCGTCGACGAACCCTGCGTAGTCGCCGTGGATGACCTCGCCCGTCAGCCAGGCGTCCGGATGCCGCTCCCGCACCCGTGCCGTCACCGTCCGCCAGAACGGCAGCGGCACGGCGTAGGCCGCGTCGAGGCGCCAGCCGGCGATGCCGCGGTCCAGCCAGTGGACCAGCACGTCGGTGACGTAGTCGGCGACGCGCGGTGAGGTGTGGTCGAGTGCGACCAGGCGCTGATGGCCCTCGAAGACGCGGAGGCTGCCGTCCGGGTCGTAGGCGGCGAGGTCGGCCAGGGCCGGAAAACTGCGGCCGACGTGGTGGAAGACGCCGTCCAGCAGGACCCGTACGCCGCGTGCGCGGGCCTGTTCCACCAGGTGCAGCAGGTCGCGTTCCGTGCCGAGGCGGCTGTCGATGCGGAAGTGGTCGACGGTGTCGTACCCATGGGTCTCGGAGGCGAAGACCGGGCCGAGTGCGAGGCCGTTGCAGCCGAGGTCTACGAGATAGTCGAGCCAGGGCGTCAGCCGGGCGAGCCGTGGGACGGGCGGGGTGTCCTTGGGCAGCGCTGCCTGCTCGGCGCCGGTGAAGCCGAGCGGATAAACGTGCCACCAGACGGAGTGCGCCGACCAGTGCATGGAGCCCCCGGAGAGTTTGGTAAGGGATTCGGTAAGGATCTCCTCAAGGACTGTCCGCGAGGCGGTCCATCAAACGTGCCGCGAGCAACAGAACCTGTCGCTCGGTCTCGGTGAGTTCACCCATCGCCGACCCCAACCAGGCGTCGCGCTCGGCCACTTCGCGGCGCAGCGCGTCCTTTCCGGCCGGGGTGAGAGAGAGCACCGACTGGCGGCCGTCGCGCTGGTCGCGGGCGCGCGAGACCAGGCCGTCCGCCTCCAGTTCGGCGAAGACCCGGGTGAGCGACTGGGGTTGCTGGTGCTCCGCCTCGGCCAACTCGCCGGGGCTTGCCGGGCCGCCCCGATACAGATTCCCCAGTACGCCCAGCTTGTTGTTGCTGAGTGCGCCCGGGGCGCGCACCGCCCGCAGGCGACGGGCCAGCCGGGTGACGCCCTGCCGGATTTCTGTCACCGATTCCATAGCAACAACAGTACGCTATCACTTACTATCTCGATATGACGAAGACCGTACCGGAAGAGCTACGGGATTCACTGGTCATCACGGCCGCGGTGCTCGCGAGCTACGGCTCCGCGCTGCTCCTGGAGGACGCAGCCCACCTCCATGTCGACATCGTCATCCAGTCCGTCGCCCTGGCCTGGGTCCTCGCCTGGACCCAGCGGGACGCCGATCGCGTGGACTGGGCCATCGGCTTCCTGGTGCTGCCCGCCGTCGCGATGGCCGCGGCGGGCACGGACGAGTTGATGTCCGACGCCGCCGCAGCCGGGGACGTCGTCTTCGCCGTCGCCGTCGCCTTCTCCATCTGGATCCGCCGCTTCGGGCCGCGCGCCACCCGGGCGGGCACCCTCGCCGCCCTGCCCTTCGTCGCGACGCTGGTGGTGCAGGGGCCGATCGGCCTGCCGGCCTCGGCGCGCGACGGCCACGTCCTGTGGATGGGCCTCGTCGCGCTGATCGCCGCCTGCTGGGTCCTCCTCGTCCATGTGGCTGCCGGCTGCGCGGGCTTGGCCGAGCCGGTACCCCGGCGGCGCTCCACAGCCCCCGTCGTGCCGCAGCAGCGGGCGCCCGCCGGGAAGGGATGGGCCCGGCTGCTGCCCAGTACGCGCATGGCACTGCAGATGGGGCTCGCGCTCGGCGCGGCGTTCCTGGTCGGACACCTCGCGTATCCCGACCACTGGACCTGGGCCGTGCTGACCGCGTTCATCGTGTGCAGTGGCGCACGCGGGCGGGGCGACGCCCTGTACAAGGGCGCGATGCGCACTTTCGGCGCGGCCTTCGGCACCGTGGCGGCCACCGGGATCGTCGGGTTGTTCGGACCGCAGGACCCATGGGCGGTCGTACTGCTCTTCGCCGTGCTCGCCCTCGCCACCTGGCTGCGCCCGCTGAACTACGCGTACTGGGCGGCCTGTGTCACCGCCGCCTTCTCACTGCTGTACGGGTACTTCGGCGAGAGTGACGCCGGGATTCTGCGCCAGCGGCTCGAGGCGATCGTGGTCGGCGCCGCGATCGGCATCGCGGCGTCCTGGCTGATCGCGCCGGTACGGACCGTCGATGTCGTACGGCGCCGGGTCGCGGACGCGCTCGCCGTACTCGCCGACGTCCTCGGCACGCAGGCCGGGCAGACCGACGAACTCGGTTGCCGGCGAGCCCGGTTCGACCGGGCCGTCGAACTCCTCGTCGAGATCGCCCGGCCGCTTCAGACCCAACGGGCGCTCGCCAGACGGATACGGAAGCCGTTCGCCGGACGGGTACGGAAGCCGTCACCGCACCTCGCGGACGCCATCGACGCCGTACGCGCCTGCGCCGACCCGGTCCGCACCCTCAGCGAGAACACGGAGCCCATCGCCGACGCCGCTGCGCCCGTACTCGCCAATGTCACCGCCGTCCGCCTCGCCATCGGCCGGCTGCCAGGCCCCGCCTACCAACCGGCAACGGTGCAGATACGGGCCGTCCGCGAGATCGACGCGGCACTCGGGCGGATCGCCCAGGTGTTCCCGCCGGCCGTGAACGGCTACGGCGCCGAGGTAGCCGGGAGCCGGCGCGAGCGGGAACAGTGACCAGGGACCGGGCGGCGCGAAGTCGGAGGGCACCGAGAGCAGCCCCTCGCCGCACGCCTTGACCAGGGCCTCCTTGCGGGTCCAGCAGCGGAAGAACGCGTCCCGGTGGTCCTCGGCCGGCCGGTCGAGGACCTGACGGCGCTCGACGGGTGAGAAGAAGGAGCGGATCAGCTCGTACATGGCGTCCGGCACCCGGTCCACGTACTCGACGTCGATCCCGACGGGCGTGTCGCCGAGCGCGACCAGGGCCAGGGCGCGCGAGTGAGTGAGGTTGAAGTGCAGGTGCGGGGCGCCCGAGAGATACGGCTTGCCACGGCTGCCGTAGCTGAACTCCACATCTCGCGGCAGGAGTTGGCCGAGCGCGCCGAGCAGCGTCCGCAGCGCCCATCGGCTCACCGTGAACCGGGCCCGGTCGACGGGCAGTCGCAGCCGGTCCGCCCGCTCCCGCTCCCGGGGCGACAGCACCTCGCGGCAATGCCGCACCCGGTGCGCGGACACGGACAGCGGTACGGCCCAGACCTCGATCACCCCGAACCGCCCCCGCCCCACACCACCTCGTCGAAGAAGGCCCGTACATCGGTGGCGGCGCCGGCGAACGGCTCGTGGGTGTTCGGGTAGTCGAAGTACTCCTGCCAGAACACCGCGTGGCCCCACGAGAGCAGCAGATCGCGTATCCACTCACCGACGAAGTGCGGAACGATCCAGTCGTAGCGGCCCTGCCCGATCCATACGGGCAGATCGGAGTTGGCCGGGGTGCGGGTGTCGGCGAGCGGCAACTCGCCCGGCAGGTAGGGGGCGTAGAGCAGGAGACCGCCCAGCCGCTCCGGGTGGCGCAGGGCCGTGATCAGCGCCATGCTCGCGCCCTGCGAGAAGCCCGCGAGCACGACGCGTTTGGCACCGACGACCGTCGCCTCCGCCGCCACCAGTTCTCGCAGCGCACCTTCACTGGCCAGCAGCGTCGGCAGATCGGCGTGGTCGAGAGCGAAGACCCGCTGATGAAACCAGGCGCGGGCCGGAGCGCCCCCCGTCAGCCCCGGGGACTGACGGGGGGCGTTGGGAAACACATGGCGCACTCCGGAGCCCGGACCGGTCAGTCCCGAGCGGAGGGCCACGTGCATCAGGGACGTGGCGTCCTGCCCCAGGCCGTGCAGCCAGATCACGCTCGTGTGCGGCTGCCCGGCCGGCGCGATGACGTCGGTTTCCACCTCCACGGCTCAGACGGCTGGCGTCGCCGGTTCGGTACGGGGGGAGGCTGGTCGGCGGAAGACCATCGAGGCGTACTGCCCGCCGAAGCCGAACGAGTTCTTCAAAACGGTGCGCACCTCTCGCTCCACCGGCCGCAGCGAAGTCTTCACATCGCACTTCGGATCCGGCTCCGTGCAGGTCACCACGGGCGGGATCACCCCCCGGCACAGCGTCAGCGCCGCGACCACCGACTCGACGACACCGGAGGCCGCCGAACCGTGCCCCGTGAGGGACTTGACGGCGCTGACGTCGATCGACTTCATGCGTTCGCCGAAGACCCGGTGCAGGGCGCGAGCCTCCGTGATGTCGTTGAGTCGGGTCGAGGTGCCATGGGCGTTGATCGTGTCGATGTCGTCGGGTGAGGTGGCCGAATGCCTCAGCGCGCCGCGGATGACACGTTCGACGGCGTCGACACGTGGCGCGGTCACATGGGTGATGTCCACCGCGATGCCCCAGCCGTCGACGACGGCGTGCGCCGTCTCGACACCGCGCCGGCGCGCGTGCTCAGCGGTCTCCAGAACCAGCGCCCCGGCGGACTCGTTGATCACCATGCCGGAACGCCGCCTGTCGAACGGCATGGACGCCTGCTCCGGCGGTCCCTGCCAGCGGGAGAGCGCCATCAACTGCCCGTACTGGGAAAGGACGTAGTGCGTATTGCGGGACACGCTTGCCGCGACGACGGCAATGCCGACGCGCCCCGTGCGCACCAGGCGGGCGGCCTCGGCGATGGCGCGCAGCCCGCCCGCGCAGGTGGCTTCGAGCCCCATGGTGATCAGCGGAGTGCCGAGGCGCTGCGTGAGCTCGGTCGGGAACGCCGACAGATCGGAGATGTCGATCGAGGACCGCTCGCTGCGCAGCCGTTGAAGGGCGGCCCTGCGGTCGGAGCCCACCGTTTTGTGGCGCGCCGCCACATTCTTCATGTACGCGACGTAGTCCTCCGGGAACGAGCCACTGGGCCCCGGCCACACCCGGGACCACATCAGCCCGGCCGGCCGGTCCAGCGGGCCGTCGACCCGCGCGTCGCGCAGTGCCTCGTCCACGGTGGCGTGCAGCAGCATGTCCACCCAGGGGCGGCCGGGTTTGCCTGCCCGGTCCTCGACGGACTTCTTGACGTCGTCGGGGATGATCCCGGCGACCCAGCCGCACGGAAGCTGGGACAGATCCATCCGGCGTTCGAGCGAGAGACCGGACCTTCCGGTGAGATTGGCCTCCCAGAACGTTTCCACCGAGCCCGCGTTGGGGGTGACGACCCCCATGCCCGTGATCACGACCTGTTGGTCAGTCACTGAACAACTCCCCTGGTGAGCATGGCCGCACCCGCCGTCGTCGCGTGCGGACCGGGGCTGAAGGTGGTCACGAGCGCAGTTCCGGCCGGGGACACGGGCCGCGGTCCGTCATGGACGAAGTCGATGGCGCCCAGCGCCGGATCGGGCTCGCGGAGCAGGCCGACGGGCGGGATCCGCCCGCGGTCCAGCGCCTCGACCGCGAGCGCCGTGTCGATCAGGCCCGCGCACTCGAAGGCATTGCCGATGGTGCCTTTGCTGGACGTGACGGGTGTGCCTGCCGTGAGCGGGCCCACGGTGCGGCACTCGTCGAGATCCGACTCCACCGAGCCGGAGCCGTGCGCCCACCACAGATCGGGCTGCCGCCCGGCCTGGTCGAGGACCGAGGAGACGGCGGTGCCGAGCGCCTGCGTGCGCTCGGACGCGCACAGCGTCTCGCACGCCAGGATCTCGGCGACGGCCGGGACTCCTCGCTCGCGGGCGGTGTCGGCGCGCTCCAGCATGATGGCGGCCGCGCCCTCGCCGAGGAGGGTTCCGTTACGGCCCCGGTCGAAGGGGCCGCTGCCCGTGCTCGCCCTGGTTCCGATGGCCTCTTCCTGGTCGAGGGCCGCGAGGACGGTGGCGGAGAGCGGCGGCTGGACCCCGACGACGAGTACGCGGTCCAGCTCGCCGCTGTGCAGGATGCGCAGGGCCACCGACAGCGCCCCGAGGCCGCTCGCGCCCGACTCCCCGTACACCGCGACGTTCGAGCCCAGGAAGCCGGCGGCCATACAGACGAACTGGCCGACCTGGGACGGAATCCCGCGCAGATAGGAGTAGTCGGGGACCTCGTCGTACAGCAGCTTGGCCAGCGGCCGAGGATCGGTCTCGGCCTGGACCGCCAGCTTCGGGATGACCTCGTTCAGCTCATCGCCTCCGCTGATGCCCGCGGCCAGGATGGTGCCGCACCGCACCCCCTCCGCATGGTCGTCCGCGCCACCGGCGACAGCGACAGCGAGCCGGGCGGCGGCGACGGCGGCGTGCGCGGTGGCACTGGCGTACTTCTGGTTGTTAACCCACGCATCGCCGTCGGGCCAGGCGATCTCGGACAGCCGCATTTCGGCCACCGGCCACGGCAGCCACGACGTCCCGGCACGGTCCGGGAACAGCGCGGTCCCGGAGAACATGGTGTCGAGGACGGGGCCCGGGCCCGATCCGGCGGCGGTGATCACTCCGGTGCCGGTGATGACGACGCCTGTCATGAGGGCACCGGTCCCTGCTGCGCCTGGCGGGGCTGGTGACGCATGCCGGTGTTGCCCCACAGGCGGTAGCCGCCGTCCACGGTGATCGTCTGGCCGGCGATCCAACTGGCCTCCTCCAGACAGAGCATGGCCACCACGTCGGCGCTGTTCTCCGCGGTCGTCATCAAGCCGCCCTGCCACGGAGTCACGGCCATCTCGTGCTTCACGCCTCCCGCGAAGTCGGGCCGCACATTGAACACATCGGTCTGCACCAGGCCCGGGCGGACGCAGTTGGCGACGATGCCGTACGGAGCGAGCTCGTACGAGAGGTAGTCGGTCAGGGTCTCCAGCGCCGCCTTGGCCGCGCCGAAGAGGCCGGCGCGCGGGACGATGCGCTGGGTCGTGGAGTTGGTGATGGTGATGAAGCGCGCGCCCGGCCGGTCGCGCATCAGGGGGATGGCGTGCTTGGCGAGCAGCCAGGTCGAGCGGGCGTTGGTGTCCTGGACGAACTGCCACTGTTCGGGCGTCGCGTCCTCCAGGGCGATGAACTTCGTGGCGGCGGCGTTCTGGACGAGGATGTGCAGATCGCCGTGGAGGGACCCGATCTCTTCCAGGAGCCGGGCCGCGGCGTCCGGCTCGCCGAGGTCCGCGCGATGCAGGCTGACCTTTGTGCCCTGTTCCTCGAGTTCGGCCGCGATCTTGCGCGCGGGCCCGGCGCGGTCGACGTAGTTGATGCACAAGGTGCAACCCCAGGCGGCGAGTTTGCGGCTGATGCCCGCGCCGATCCCCCGGGATCCACCGGTCACCAGCGCGACCCGGTCCTTGAGCGGCCGGCATTCCTCGATGCTCACGAAGAGTCCTCCTTGTACGAACGCCGCAGCATCACCACGCTCATTCGTCCTATCGCGTACACACGCGCATCGGAGTCATGCACGCGGCGCACTGATTTCAGCAGGCCACACCTGTCGTCGATCACTTCGGTGTGCTCGGTTTCGGTGGTGAACCAGAACGGGGTGTCCGGATACAGCGGCCTGACGAAGTCCCAATGCATGGAACGCATGCCGATGATCGCGCCGGGGCTGCCGTGCTGGACGACCCAGCCGGACGTGATGGCGTGGATGAACCCGCCGGGAACGATGCGATGGCGCCGGTCCACCGTCTCCGCGAAGGCGCCGCTGTCATGGATCGGGTGTTTCTCGCCGAGCAATTCCAGCAATGCGTCGAGCAGTTCGCTGCTGAAAACGACCGGTCCGTAATGGCGCGGTCCCGCCTCGGCGAGATCCTCCCAGTACATGATCGGGCGCCGCTTGGAGAAAGGTGTTGGTTCGGCGGTTCGGGATGTCGCTTCCGTCATGTCTCCCGCTTCCCTCACGCGCCGCTCTTCGAGCCGCGCGGACGCATGGCCAGACGGCCACCATCGACCGTGAATGTCTGTCCCTGGATGTAGTCGGCTTCGTCACTCGCCAGAAATGCGACCAGCCCGGAGATGTCTTCCGGCAGGCCCCATCCCGCGCCTTCGGGACTGACTCCCAGGCGAGCGGAGAGATCGGCCGTCATATCGGTTCTGATCGCTCCGGGGGCCACGGTGTTGACCCTTATCCCTTTGTGGCCCACTTCGGCGGCAAGCCCACGGGTCAGCGCTTCGAGGCCGCCTTTCGACGCGGCGTAGGACGTCTGTCCCGGGCCGGGCTGACGTACCGAATTGGACGAGATGTTGATGACGCGGCCCCAGGACTGTTCGAGCATGACGGGCACGACGGCCCGGCACATCAGGAAGGGCGCGGTGAGATTTGTGCGCAGCACCCGCTCCCACTGCGCGGTTCTGGTCAGGGCCAGCAGCCGGTCGTCGATCACGCCGGCGTTGTTGACCAGGACATGGACGCCGCCGTCCTGCTCCACGACGCTGTCCACGAGTCTGCGCACCTGCGCCTCGTCGGACACGTCGGCCTTGTGGCGGAAGACGAGGCCGCCCGCCGCCCCGATCTCCTTGGAGACGCGCTCCGCCGCGTCGTCGGCGTCGCGGTACACGAGATGGACGGTGAGTCCGTCACCCGTGAGGCGCCGGCAGATCGCCGCGCCTATGCCGCGCGATCCGCCCGTGACGACCGCGACGCGAGTGCCTTCCGTTTCCCGTTCCGTTTCCGGGGTCACGGCCGCCTCACACGCTTGTGGGCTCGAGGTGCTTCAGAATCGACTCGACCGACCTGTGGTGTGTGTCGGACTCGCTTTCCCATTCCTCCAGATCGAAGGATCCTCCGAGATCGCGGTTCACCTTTCGGGAGAGCTGTAATATGTCGAGCGAGTCGAGCCCGAGGTCTTCGACGATGGAGTGCTCGGGTTTGATCTGAGTGTCGTTCAGGCTCGGCTTCACACCCCGAATCAGGACGACCAGGGCGTCGAATTTGTCGGCCGCGATGTCCGCCATTCCAGGCCTCCACTCAAGTGGCATTCATGGGTGAATCAAGTGCGGTCCTGGGTCATGCCAGCAGACTGTGCCAGATCGCCGCAAGTGGTGACCTGTGGGCGGCTGCCGGACAGAATGTTCCAAAGAATTAACGGGTCCGTTTCGGGCGCCTTGGCACGCTGTGCGGACAGCACTTCGGATGCCGTGCGAGGTTTCGCGCGGCTTGATTGTTTCCTGTGATTTCCGGACAGCTCTGAATCAACGACCAGAAAGTTCTGGACCACCGGCGCACGAACCCTCCATCCTGCTATTCGGGAGCCCGGGCTCCGGTACGGTCCCCATTACGCGGCCAGGCAACCAAGGAAGGGCCGGACGGAAAACCGGTCAAGGAAAGGTCAAGGGGACGTCAAAGAGAGCCAAGGGGGAAGGTGTCGAGGAGGGGGGAATTGCTATGGGGCGGCGCAAGACGGCTCTGGTGAAGTCGGCCCCGTACTACGAGCTGGCGCGGTGGCTTCGGTCGCTGCGCCAGAACTCAGGCCTCACGTACCGCGAGATGGCCGACCGGGTGGGTCGTGCCGGCTGTTCCGCGGTGACGCTCTCGCGGGCCGACAGCGGCAGCGTCCTGCCGAGGCGCAGGGTCGTGGAAGCGTACGCAGCGGCGTGCGGCGTGCCCGCGCAGCAGGCCCGGGCCGTGTGGGAGAAGGCCGCGACGTCGGTCACCGAGCAACAGCGCATCCCGGTCACGGTGCTGCCGGCCCGCGGCCGGGCCCGGCGCCTCGAACTGGTCTATGAACCCGCGCATCTGCTCGAGGCAATGCACCGGCTGCGTCACGACGTCGGCAACCCGTCGCTGCGCGAATTGCAGGACCGGGCAAGGGGATCCGGCTTCGGTCCGCTGCCGCGCAGCACACTGGCGGATGTGCTGGCCGGCCTGCGGATGCCGTCGGAGGCGCTGCTGATTTCGTACGCCCTGGCGTGCGGGCAGCCCCACGACCGCATCCTGGCCTGGCGCGCCGCCTGGGACCGGGCACGCCGGGGGGCCACCGGGCGGCAGCAGGTGGCGGCGCGGCTGGCGGGCTGAGGCCAACACCGCGCAGCAGCTGGACCGTTGGACGCGCGCCGGGCGGGACAGGCGCGGATCTAGGGTGTCCGGGTGACAAGACACATGGCGTTCGAGGCTCTGCACAACTTCCGGGACCTGGGCGGATACCGCACTCAGGACGGCCGCACCGTGCGATGGGGCCGGCTGTACCGGTCCGACTCGCTGGCCAAGCTCCAGGGAGCCGACTGGGACCGCTTCCTCGCCCTCAAGGTGGGCACCGTGATCGACCTGCGCTATCCGTGGGAGATAGCGGCGAAAGGCCGGGTACCCGACAGCGACGGATTCGAGTACGTCAACCTGAGTGTGGAACACCGGCCTTACGACCAGGCGGAGATCGACCTCGGCGTGGACCCCTGGCGCTTTCTCGCCGACCGGTACGCCGAGGTCGCCCTCGACGGAGCGGCCGAGCTCCGCCAGGCCCTTGACGTCATCGCCTCCGGGACGAGCCCGCAGGTCTTCCACTGCGCCTCCGGCAAGGACCGCACCGGCCTGCTCGCCGGCCTGGTCCTCGCCCTCCTGGGAGTGTCCGAGGACGACATCGCCGCCGACTTCGCCCTCACCGAGCACGCCACCCCACACCTGATCGCCGAATGGAAAAAGGCCAACCCCGCACGAACGCTGAAGTGGCCCGGCTACGGGCGCGCTCCGGAACAGGTCATGCGACTGTTCCTGGCCGACCTCACCGCCACCTACGGCTCCGTGCACGACTACACCGTCAAACACCTGGGGGCCGACGAGACCCTGATCTCACGGCTGCGCACCCAACTCCTCGACACCTGAGCCCGTTGGGCCCTCCAGCTCGCCGGAGCCCAGGTCAGGACTCCGCAGTGTCCTCGCCCGCCGGAGCGGGGCCTGCCCGGGCGATGAGCAGAGCCACGTCGTCGTGGTCTCCCGGGTGGCGCAGGCCGCGCAGCAGCAGGTCGCAGGTTTCGTCCAGCGAGCGGTTGGGGTCGTCGAGGATGTCGAGGAGCGCTCCCAGGCGTACGTCGATCGCCTGGTCGCGGGTCTCGACCAGGCCGTCGGTGTAGAGGACGAGTTGGTCGCCCGGCTCGATGTCGAGGGTGGTGGTGTGGAAGGTGACGCCGCAGCCGCCCAGCGGTGCGCCGGTGGGCAGGTCAAGGAGCTCGCGCGTGCCGTCCGGATGGTGCAGGACGGGCGGAAGGTGCCCGGCCAGGGAGACCTGGCACTGCGCGGTGCAGGGGTCGTAGACGGCGTAGACGCAGGTCGCGATCGCTTCGCCCAGGCCGTCGGTGATGCGGTCGAGGTGGTGCAGTACCTGGGCCGGGGGCAGATCGAGATCGGCCAGCGTCCGGGTGGCGGTGCGCAGTTGGCCCATGGTGGCTGCGGCTGCGACACCGCTGCCCATGACGTCGCCGACGACGAGGGCGGTCTTGTCGCCGTTCAGGGGCATGACGTCGAACCAGTCGCCGCCGATCTCGATGGTGGCCTGGGCGGGACGGTAGCGAGCGGCGATCTCCAGGCCCGGCCGGCGCGGTGGCGGGTGGGGCAGCAGGCTGCGCTGGAGCGTGAGGGCGGTGTGGCGTTGCTCTTCGACGACACGGTGCCGCTCGGTGACATCCACGCTGGAGGTGGCCACTCCCAGCACTGTCCCGTTCGGTGCTTCGAGCCGGTAGAACGAGACCGACCAGGCGTGGTCGTGTTCCGGGTCGGCCGGGGTCCGGCCGACGGTGTACTGGTCCGTGATCGGGATGCCGGTGGCCAGCACCTCGTGCATCGCCGCCTCGAAGGACTCGTCCAGGAAGGGCAGCACATCACGGACGTGACGGCCGATGTGTTCGGCGGCAGGCACCCCGTTCATCCGCTCCTCCGCCGGGTTGACCGAGACATACCGAAGATCCGTGTCCAGCACACCCAGTCCGATCGGCGACTGGGACACCAGTCGGGCGGACAGTGCGAGGTCCCGTTCGACCTGTCGTACCGTCGTCTGGTCCGTGGCCAGGCCAAGGGCCCAGTAGTCCTGCTGGTCGTCCTGCAGCCGCATGTTGCGGAACTCGACCATGCGCGTGCTGCCGTCCTTGTGCCGGATGGGGAAGACCCCCGCCCAGCTGGTGCCGCCTTCCATGACCTGGGCGAACAGCGTCAGCACCTGCTCCAGGTGCTCGTCGCGCACCAGCAGTTGGACCGCGTACTGGCCCAGGGCCTCCTCGGTGCTGTATCCGAAGAGATCCTCGGCCTGCGGGCTCCAGAGATCGATCCTGCCCTGGGCGTCGAGGAGAATGGCCGCAACGTTCAGCACATCGAGCAGGCCGCCCGGCCCGGACGGAGCGACCTCCGTCACGTCGGGCCCGCGCCGCGAAGGCTCGGTCGCACCCATATTCCCGGGCTCTCCTTCCGACCACCGCCACGGCGTGATGCCTGGTGCCGACCAGGACCGTGCGCCGGCGTCCGTTGCCCCGGCCTCCCTATCGTCCCCCTCTACCGGTCGCTCACGCACGCCACGCGGTTGTCGACGCCCCGCGACCCGGCTGGTCCGGACCGGGGCGCATGGCCCATCGGCTCCGTGCGCCCCTGCCCGCCCCCTCAGATAGGCTGATATTGGATAAATGCGCCCGAAAAGCTGCGCCAGATTCGTCATACCCGGGACGCTGCATCGACCGTGCGTCAGCAGCGCTCGGCCGGAGAGATCGCCAGGGAGTGGCCGGCGAGCAGAGGCCCCCACACCCCGGGGTGAGGTCATTGCGTTGGACACACACCAGTCGACGAGTGATGTACCGGATCACCCCCTGTCGACGGCCGGGTACGCGGGTGTTCTCCGCGACCTGCTGCCGATCGCACTGTGGAGGTCGGATGCGGAAGGCCGCATCGAGGAGTGGTCGCTGGCCGCCCGGGATCTGCTCGGCTACGAGCGGGAGCAGATGCTGGGCCGCTACGGGATCTCGATGCTGGTCCCCGAGCCCAACCGGGAGCTGGCCGTTCAGCTGGCGGAGCGGGTCGTGGCGGGTGAGGCGGTTGTCGCGACCGTTCCCGTGCTCCACCGCGACGGACACCTCGTGCCGATGGAGATGTGGATCTGCCCGTCCGCGGACCGGAAGGGCGGAACCGGCGTCCTGGTCATCGCCGTGGAGACTTCCGCCGTGCTGAGAATGCGGGATTCTCTGGCGGCCCTGGAGGGCCTGTTCACCCAGTCCCCCATCGGTCTGGCCATGATCGGCCCCGACCTGCGCTTTCTGCGGGTCAACGACGCGCTGGCGCGGATGAACGGCGTCTCCGCGGCCGCGCACCTCGGCAAGCGGCTGGCCGAGGTCGCGCCGGGGATCAACGCCGCGGCGCTGGAGGCGGTGATGGGGCAGGTGCTGGAACGCGGTCGGGCGATGGTCGACGTACGCCGCACCGGTCGCACCCCGAGCGATCCCGACCACGACCGGACCTGGTCCTGCTCCTACGCCCCACTGCTCGGCGGCGACGGCCGGCCGACGGGACTGATCGCTTCCCTGATCGACATCACCGACGGGCAGCAGGCACAGGTCGAGGCCGAACGGGCGCGGCGGCGCTTCGCCCTGCTGGCCGAGGCCGGCACACGCATAGGGACGACCTTGGACCTGAGGCAGACGTCCGAGGAAGTGGTGCAGGTACTGGTGCCCCGGCTGGCCGACTCGGCCGACGTACAGCTGCTGGAAGCGGTGCTCGACCCCGATGAGGCCGCCGCATCCGCCCAGGGCGTGGTGCGCCGGATGGCGGCCGCCTTCCCCGACCCGTCCGCCCCCACCGCGAAACTGACGGCGGGCATGACCTTCCAGCTTCCACTCGGCTCGGTGTACGAGCAGGTGATTGTCGAGGGGCGCCCCATGAACCTCTCCCAGGCCGACATCCCCGCGTTGATCCCCGATCCGCAGGCCGAGGAGCTGCGCGCCTATCTCAGTACCAGCACGGGCTGCGCGCGACTGGTGCCGATGGTCGCCCGCGGCAAGGTGCTCGGCGCCGTGGTCGTGACGCGTACCCGCAGCCGCGAGCGGTTCGACGAGCAGGACTGCACGCTCATCGACGAGCTGGTCGCCCGAGCGGCGCTGAACATCGACAACGCGCGCATGTACACGAGCCAGCGCGAGGCGGCCCTCACCCTGCAGCACAGCCTGACGAACACCGCGCTGCCCGAAGTGACCGGTCTGGAACTCACCGGGCGCTACCTCCCGGCCAGCGACCACGAGGTCGGCGGCGACTGGTTCGACGTCATCGCCCTGCCCGAGGGCAGGACCGGCCTGGTCATCGGGGACGTCATGGGCCACGGAATCCATGCGGCGGCCGTCATGGGGCAGCTGCGCACAGCGGTGCGAACGCTGGCACGCCATGACGTCCCTCCCGCTCAGATCCTCTACTCCCTGGACGCCACCGTGGCCGACCTGGGAGAGAACGAAATGGCAACCTGCGTCTACGCAGTCCACGACCCCGCCGCCGGCGGCTGCCTGATCGCCAGAGCCGGCCATCCGCCCCCGGCCGTGGCCGACGGCCGAGGGACGATCACATTCCTCGACGGCCCCTCCGGCACGCCGCTGGGAACGGGCGGACAGGACTTCCAGGCCGAGGAGGTGCCACTGCCTCCCGGCAGTCTGCTGGCGCTGTACACCGACGGGCTCATCGAGGCCCGCGACAGAGACCTCGACCAGGGCATGCACCAGCTCGCCCAGGCGCTGCGGGACTTGGACCGCCCGTTGGAGGAGATCTGCGACCACGTCCTCGAACGGCTGCTGCCCGCCGCGGCCCCGGACGACGTCGCGGTCCTCCTCGCCAGAACGCTGGGTCCGCGGGGCTCCGTGAGCAGTCGTCCCGAGCCGCACCGCAGGGGCGCTTCCGCCCGGAAGGCGCGAGAGTGGTAGCGATGGACACTCCGGTGACAACGTTCAGCGAGGGCCCGGAAGACCCGTTCGCGGTACGGCGCGCAGCCTCGGCGGTCCTGGACGACCGCGGGATCGTCGTCGGCTGGAGCGAGCGGGCCGAGGCGCTGCTCGGCCACCCGCCCGAGGAGGTGCTCGGGCGGGCGGCGGCCGAATTCCTGGTCGACCCCCGCGACCGGGACGTCGTCCTGGACGCCGTGGCCGCCTGCGTGAGCGACCAGGGCTGGTTCGGCGTCGTGCCCATCCGGCACCGAGACGGCCAACGTGTGGAGCTGGGGTGCCGGGTCCGGGCGATGGTCAGGCGCGACTCCCCCGGTGAATGGTTCCTCGTCGCCGCGCCCGCCGAGGATGTGATCCAGTGGGAGACGGACAGGTCGGTCCTGGACGGCTTGTTCAGCCGCTCCCCCATCGGTCTGTCCGTGCACGACCCGGACCTGAGAATCCTGCGCGTGAACCGGGCGATCGCACGGTTCAGCGAGCTGCCGGTCGAGCAGCACCCCGGGCTCCGCACCAGCGACTTCCTGATCCAGCAGGACACCGACACGGTGGAGAGGCAGCTGCGGGAGGTACTGGAGACCGGCCGGTCCTCGATCTTCACCGAGCAGCCCGCCCGGCTGCGCCGGCATCCCGACCGTGAGCTGGTCGTATCGGTCTCCGCGTTCCGGATGCAGGACCCCGCCGGCCGGATCCTCGGAGTGACACAGACGGTCGAGGACGTGACCGACCGCTACCGGGCCCGCCGTCGGCTCGCCCTGCTCAACGAGGCCAGTGCCCGGATCGGGACCATGCTGGACGTGGCGAAGACGGCGGACGAGCTGGCCCAGGTGGCGGTCCCGGACCTTGCCGACTGCGTCTCCGTGGACCTGCTGGAGCCGGTGGCCCGCGGCCACGAGCCCACCCAGGAACTGCTCGGACCGATGCGCAGGGCGGCCGTCCGCAGCGTCCTGCCGAACACGTCGGAAGTGATGTATCCGGTGGGCCAGACGATTCACATCCCGCCGGAGACGCTGCAGGCACGGTGCCTGGCCGAGCAGCGCGCGCTCCTCGACGCGCGTCTCGAGGGCTCCACCGCTTGGCTCACCATGGACCCGGACCGGGTCGAGCGGGTTCTCGCACTCGGCATCCACTCGCTGATGGTGGTGCCGCTCGTCGCACGAGGGCTCGTACTGGGCCTGCTCAATCTGTGGCGGTCGCAACGGCTCGAGCCGTTCGAGGAGGACGACCTCACACTCGCCGAGGAGTTCGCCTCCCGCGCCGCCCTCTGCATCGACAACGCGCGCCGCTACACCCAGCAGCACGAGGCGGCCCTCACCCTGCAGCACAGCCTGCTCCCGCACGACGTGCCCAAGCACCCGGCGGTCGAAGTCGCCCACCGCTACCGGCCGGCCGACGCAACGACCGGCGTCGGCGGTGACTGGTTCGACGTCATCCCGCTCTCGGGGCTTCGCGTCGCCCTCGTCGTCGGCGACGTGGTCGGCCACGGCATCCACGCGGCGGCCACCATGGGCCGGCTGCGTACCGCCGTACACACCCTGGCCAACCTTGACCTCACGCCGGACGAAGTCCTCTTCAACCTCGACGATCTCGTGGACCGGCTGGCCGCCGAGCAGGAGCCGACCGACGAACACTCTCCCCAAGTCGTCGGCGCAACCTGCCTGTACGCGGTCTACGACCCGGTCTCGCGGCACTGCGCCCTGGCCCGCGCCGGCCACCCGCCGCCCGCGGTGGTGAACCCGGACGGACAGGTACACCTCCTCGACGTGCCCGCAGGCCCGCCGCTGGGCCTGGGCGGACTGCCGTACGAGGCCGCCGAGTTGCAACTGGCCGAAGGCAGCCTCCTGGCCCTCTACACCGACGGCCTCATCCAGGGCCGCAAGCGGGACATCGACGAGAGTCTGGCCGATCTGTGCGAGGCGCTGGTCGTGCCCGCCGGCTCGTTGGAGGAGACATGCAAGGCGGTGGAGGACGCGCTGCTCCACGACCGGCCCTCCGACGCCGTTGCCGACGACGTGGCCCTGCTCGTCGCCCGTACCCGCCTCCTGGCACCGGAGAAGGTGGCCACGTGGGAGCTGCCGGTGGAGGCGACCGCCGCTGCCCGGGCCCGGATGCTGACGGCATCCCAACTGGCCGAGTGGGGACTGGAGGAGATGGCATTCACCACCGAACTGATCGTCAGCGAACTGGTCACCAACGCCTACCGCTACGGCGGCGGGCCGATCGCCCTACGGCTCATCCGTGACAGCCACCTGCTGTGCGAGGTCTCCGACACCGGCAACACCTCACCGCACCTCCGGCGGGCGCGCACCACCGACGAGGGCGGCCGTGGACTCTTCCTGGTGGCCCAGCTCACCGAACGCTGGGGCACCCGGTACACGCGCGACGGCAAGACCATCTGGACCGAACAACTGCTGTCCCCCGCGCCGGCGTCCACGTAGGCTTCGTCACCGCGATCCGGACTCCCGGAGGCTTTGATGCAGAACGCTTCGCTGCCGTACGTCGATGAGCACTCGACGGTGATTGCGGCGGGGACCGACGACGTCTGGCGCAGTCTGTGCGAAACGCTGGACCGATCCTTCTCACGCCCCGGAGCGGCCGGCTACGCGAGGCTGGTGGGATGCGCCGACCGCACCGTGTCCGGGCCACGGCCTCTTGCCGAGGGCTCGGCCTTTCCCGGGTTTCGCGCAGTTGCTGTGATCCCGAGCCAGGAGCTGGTCCTCCAAGGGCGTCATCGTTTCTCGTCGTACGCCCTGATCTTTCGCCTTGAACATGTCGGTCCCGGTCAGTCGCGGCTGCGCGCCGAAAGCCGAGCTGCCTTCCCGGGCCTCGCCGGTGGCCTCTACCGACGGCTCGTCATCGGGACGGGTGGACACGTGGTCGGCATGCGGCGTCTGCTCTCGGCGATCCGGCGTCGAGCCGAATAGCGCACCCGTGGTCCACAGCCCGAAGCGTCCCGGCACACTCGCCGGTTGAGTGGCCATCCGGAGCCGTTTTGCTGAAGCGGCAACAAAACAAGACCCGCTGCGACCTTCCCCGCATGATCGGCACCAGCGCCGGCACACGGCAGCGCGAGAGCCCTGGAGGATTCATGTCGCAGCAGGCCACGGACGTCACTCACCGGCTGGTCGCCGCACCCGCGGGCCGGATCCATCTCGTTGAGCAGGGTTCCGGGCCTCTGGTGTTGCTCGTGCACGGCTTCCCCGAGTCCTGGTTCTCCTGGCGCCACCAGCTGCCGGTTCTGGCCGCAGCCGGGTATCGCGCCGTCGCCGTCGACGTCCGCGGCTACGGCCGGTCCTCCAAGCCCGAGAACACGGACGCGTACCGGATGCTCGACCTGATCGAGGACAACGCCGCGGTGGTGCACGCACTCGGCGAGGAGACCGCGGTGATCGTCGGGCACGACTGGGGCTCGACCATCGCCGCGAACTCCGCCCTGGTGAAGCCGGACGTCTTCCGCGCGGTCGGACTCCTCAGCGTTCCCTACACGCCGCCCGGCGGGCCGCGGCCCAGCGAGGTCTTCGCGCGGATGGGCGGGGACGAGGAGTTCTATGTCTCCTACTTCCAGGAGCCCGGCCGTGCCGAGGCCGAGATCGAACCGGACGTACGCGGCTGGCTCGCCGGCTTTTACGCCGCCCTGTCCGCCGGCACCATGCCCGCACCCGAGGCCCCGGACCTCCACTTCGTCAGCAGGGGCGGGACGCTGCGCGACCGGTTCCCGGCCTCTGTGCTGCCCCACTGGCTCAGCGAGGACGAACTCGACGTCTACGCCGGGGAGTTCGAGCGGACCGGAATGAGCGGGGCGCTCAACCGCTACCGGAACATGGACCGGGACTGGAAAGACCTCGCGGACTTCGCCGGCGCCTCCATCACACAGCCGTCCCTGTTCGCCGGCGGCAGCCTGGACGCCTCCACCACCTGGCTGGCCGACGCGATCGACGCCTACCCCAGCACGCTGCCCGGCCTGGTCTCCTCGCACATCCTCGACGGCTGCGGCCACTGGATCCAGCAAGAACGCCACCAGGAGATCAACCAGATCCTGACCGACTGGCTCGCCTCCCTGCCCGCCTGAAGCCCTGCGGCCGAAAGGCGGCGGGAGCGGATCGATCACCGGGCCTGTCACGGCGGCGGAGAACTGTGGTGTGCTGGCGCAGTGAGCCGCGCAGCAGAAGAGACCAACCGCCGCATGCTTCGGGCACGGGACGCGATGGACCGCGCGTACGCGCAGCCGCTGGACGTCCCGGCACTGGCCCGGATCGCGCATGTGTCTCAGGCCCACTTCACACGCACCTTCCGGGCCACGTTCGGCGAAACGCCGCACCGCTACCTGCAGCGCCGCCGTGTCGAGCGGGCGATGTTCCTGCTGAGGGAGACCGACCGCAGTGTGACGGACATCTGCTTCCAGGTCGGCTTCGGAAGCCCGGGAACCTTCAGCCGCACGTTCCACGACATCGTCGGCCGGTCGCCGAGGGCGTACCGCAAGGAAGCGGCTGCCACGAACGTACCGACGTGCTTCACGAAGGCGTGGACACGGCCGAGCGCCTGATCGTTTTCACTGCCCGCACCCTCCGGCCGCCTGAGCAGTTTTGGATAAGTTTTCGTCCGGCTTGCCCGCTAGCGTGATGCACATGTTGAACGCCATCACGCACTCGCAGATCTACGTCCTCGACCAAGACGAGGCCCTTGAGTTCTACGTCGGCAAGCTTGGCCTGGAGGTCCACACCGATGTCGACCTGGGCCCCATGCGCTGGCTGACCGTCGCCATCCCCGGTCACCCGGAGCGCCAGATCCTGCTGGAGAGGCCGGGCCCCCCTGCGATGTCCGAGGAGACAGCGGAGCAGGTCCGCGAACTGGTGACCAAGGGCGCTACCGGTGGCTCGCTCATCTTCAGCACGGACGACTGCCGCAAGACGTACGAGACGCTGCTGGGCCGGGGCGTCGAGTTCACCGAGGAGCCCACCGAGCGTCCGTACGGAATCGACTGCGGCCTCCGCGACCCCTTCGGCAACAGCATCCGCTTCACCCAGCCCGCCTGAGGGCTGTCCTGTCGCAGGGCTCGACGCGCCGCGTCCCGGTGCCGTACGGCCAATGGCCCGGCACCGGGACGCGACATTGCTCAACCGCTCACCGTGTACTGACCGGCGTCAGCCGCCCAGCCCCTCGGCGGCCTTCTTGATGTCCGCCGCGAACGCGCTCACCTCGGTGTAGACACCCGGCTTGCCCGGACGCGCGCAGCCCTCGCCCCAGCTGACGATGCCGACCTGGAGCCAGGCACCCGCGTCGTCCTTGCGGAACATGGGACCACCGGAGTCGCCCTGGCAGGTGTCGATGCCGCCGGTGTCCAGGATTCCGGCGCAGAGCTCCTCGCCGGGGGTCAGGTCATCGCCGTACGCCTTCTGGCAGGTCGCGTCGTCGATGGCCGGGACCTTGGCCTTGAGCAGGTACCGCTGCTGGTCGCCGCCTTCCTTGTCCGCGCCCCAGCCGGCGATGTCGAAGTCGCCGGTGTTGAACGAGTCGTCCCCGGCGATCGGCAGGGTCGGCAGGTCGATCGGCTTCTCGAGCTTGATCAGCGCCCAGTCCTTGCCCTTGCCGTTGTAGCCGGGCGCCTGGAGGACTTCGGTCGACTTCACGCTGACCGCGTTGGGGTCCTCCAGGTCGACGACGCCCGCCGTCGCGGTGATGCCGGTGTTCGGACCGCTGCCGTCGACGCAGTGGGCGGCGGTCAGCACGATGTCCTTGGCGTACAGCGATCCGCCGCAACCCATGGACAGCCGGACCATGAACGGGAATTCACCCTGCTCGGCCTTGGTCCCGCCGACGACCTTCGTGCCTACCTCACCGGGTGGGGTCGGTGCGGGGGCGGCGTTGGCCGCGCCGGGCTGGAGGCTGAACGCGGCGAGGGCGACAGCACCGGCCGCGGTGGCCGTCCTGAGGTGCTTCAGGTAGCTCTTCAACTGACTTCCTCTCGTGGGGGGATGCGCCACACACGAGCCCACCCGCCCCCCGGGAACCGGAAGTCACCACCGAATGACATGCATGAAAAACGGCAGCACACCGCAAGGCACCCGAACCCAGTGGGGGATGAGTCCGCAAAGCGCACTTGCGATTATGTGGAACGAACAACCCGGGCAACAAGGCCGCCCCGGACGCCAACTCCCCTTCACCGCAAGCCACGTTGAGTCCATACCGACCCATCCCGACCGCAAATACCCCTGCTGTTACACGAGCGACATGAAACCTCCGGAGAACTGTGTGGCGGAGGTCCGGCTTCTTCATCCAGCCGATCGCGGGCCCGGGACGGTCGGCGGGCAGTGACTGTTTCGCGCCACCGAAACGATGAGTTCCCGCAGCCGCTCGATACACAGCCGCATGTTCTTGTACGCCGCGTCGGTGTCCGGATACCGGCTGGCGAACTGCAAGCCCTCGTGCAGTCTGGTGACCCACGCGCACACCTGGTCGCCGTACGAGACCCGGATCAGCCCGTACGCCTTGAGGTCCTGCCAGTGCTCCGACCCCGGGATGCCGCGCGCGTCGACGAACGAGACGATCGAGTACAGGTCCGGAGAGGTGGGCCGGAAGTCGGAGCCCAACAGCCGGAGTACGCGGGCGATGGGCATCCGGGACAACGGCCGGTTCTCCCGCAGCGCGGCGCGGACCATGTCCAGAGCGCTGTCGAAATCCGGCGCCTGCGCCACGGGAATCTCGATCGGCGCACCACCCACGTACCAGCCCACCGAGTTCGACCACTGGGATTTCGCCCTGGTGTGGAACGGCACGACGGTCCGGTACACCTGCTGTCCGCTGATGTCGCGGACAATGAGGCCGACGGCCGCGAGAACGCCGACCAGGCTTCCGCCGTATGGACGGCAGTACGCCTCGAACGCGGCCGCGTCCGCGCCGTCCACGAGCATCTCGTGCATGAACTTCTGGGTGGGCAGCGGCCCTTCGGGGTCGAGTCCGAGGTCGACAGGGAAGTTCGGCAGCTTCCCGTCGCATTGGGCGATGAATTCCCGCCAGCGGGCGACGATCGCGTGCGTGTCGTCGATCTGATCGGCGTTCTCGCGCTCCGTTGCGCAGAAGTCGACATAGCTGGCGACCGGTTTCGACTCAACAGCCCGGCCTTCGAGACCGGCTGCGTAGAGTTCGTGGATCTCGGCGGCGATGCGCAGGATCGAATACGAGTCCACATTGCTGTGGTCGAAGGCCATGTAGACACTTGTGCCGTCGTCCCTGACAACTGCCGTGAAAATGAAGTTCGGCCAGGTGAGCGCGTCCGCCGCGATGTCGAATCGGTCCTGCAGATAGTGGGTCAGCGTTGCCGCGTCGGGAAAGTCTCCGATGTCCTCGCGGTGCAGTACGACGGACTCGGCGTCCAGCGTGAAGCGCCGCATCTCGTCGCCGATCCAGCGGAAACCGCTGCGCAGCGTCTCGTGTCGAAGTGTCCAGGCCCGCAGCGCGCCTTGGAGGACATCGAGATCGACCGGTCCCGGGATGTCGAATGAAGTGCCGAGCCAGGTCGGCACGAACAGGCCATCCTCACGTACCGATCGCGCCGTTCGAACGTGGGACTCCTGTACGTACGCGGGCGGGCGGGAATCGTCCGGCAAACGAGTCGCGGCCTCGACGACCGCCGGATGGAGCACCCATTCCACGAGATGTCCGGGCCGGATCTCGCAACGCTGGATGTCGGACATTCGCAAGGGGCTCTCCGTTCACACGCCCTCGGGACGCAGGTAGGGCAAAGACACAACGAGACCAACGATTCGGATGATCCGAAAGAAACGCCGTAGGGGCGATTCAGCAAACGCGGCGGAAAACGGCGCGGCAGACCCCGGGTCCTGTGACGTGGAGTCGGAGGGGTGGCACGATGGGTATACAGGCCCTATCAGTGGTCGGTCCAAGCTTCTTGGAGCACTTATGAATATCGCGCTCCCGTTCCGTGTCTTCATCGCAACGGCCATGACCGGCCTGCTGCTCACCGCCTGCTCAGGTTCCGACGGGTCCTCGGACGCGTCGGGATCGCCGTCCGCCACAACTGGGACATCGCAGCCGCCAACGCCATCACAGTCGCCGTCCCGCGCCACACCCACCCCTTCACTCTCGGCGACCACCCCGCCGGGCACACCGGCGCCCACCACACCCGCGCCCGGCGGCACCACGCAGGCGATCGGCCCCGGCCGCCTCCAGCCGATCTGGCCGTTCACCACGCTCACCCAAGCCCAGGCGTGGCAGCGTGACTATCGCTCCGGCGGGCACCAGCCCTGGCATCTCGACCCGGAACAGACCGCGTTGTCCTTCACCCAGGGCTACCTCGGCTTCCGCGACATCGACCGCGTCACCACACGCAACATCAGTGGCTCGCACGCCCGCATCGGCGTCGCGACGAGCGGTCCCGAGGGCGGCACCGCGGCGACGATCCACCTCGTTCGGTACGGCACCGGCTCCGACGCCCCGTGGGAGGTCGTGGGCACCGACGACACGACGTTCACCCTGACCCTGCCCGCGTACGGTGCAGTCGTCCGGTCCCCGCTGCAGATCGGCGGCCGTATCACAGGCGTGGACGAGAGCATCCGCATCCAGGTGCGCCAGCCGTCGTCCAAGGCGCCGTTGGGCAGCTCATGCTGCGGCTCTGCGGGCGGGGACAACCAGCCGTGGAAACAGTCGGTGTCCTTCTCCGGCGCCCGCGACACGGTCCTCACGGTTGTCGCATCGACCGGCGGTCATGTCGCCGAGGTCGAACGCTTCGCCGTCACGGCGGTGCGCACCGGATGAGCTACATCTTTGAGCTCACACCTTGCCGCCGAAGAAGACCTGCACCTCCTGGATGAGTCCGTCCCGGACGGTGATCGCCTCGACGTTGCGGTGTCTGTCCCCCGTCGTGAGTTCGTACTCGTAGTGGACAAGGACGAGCTCGTCGTCGGCGGGTGTGACATGCAGCAGTCGATGGTCCTTGAACCGGTCGGCGGTCGGAAAGCACCGCTCGAAGAACGCCGTCTTGTCGATGTGGTCGTCCTGCGGACTGGTGAACGAGAAATCGTCGGCGTAGAGAGCGAAGGCCGCATCGCGGTCCTGTGACCTGTAGTACCGAAACGCCGCCTCGACGACGCTTGCCGGGTTGCCGGACATTCGGTCCCCCTGGTCGGAAGGTGACGTACTACGCCACCGTACAACCGCGGTTCGCACACCTCATGGGCGACACCGTGACCGGCGGGGCGGGGAGATTTCGGGGCTAAACTCGGCGAATGGCAAAGTACTTCGACGTGCACCCCGAAAACCCTCAGCGGCGCACCATCAGCAGTGTGGCTGACAGCATCCGGGCCGGCGCGCTCGTCGCATACCCGACGGACTCCTGTTACGCACTGGGATGCCAGCTGGGCAGTCGGGACGGCATCGGCCGAATCCGGTCGATCCGCAACCTCGACGATCGTCACCACTTCACTCTTGTGTGCCAGAACTTTGCGCAGCTGGGTCAGTTCGTGCACATCGACAACGACGTGTTCCGCGCGATCAAGGCGGCGACTCCCGGCAGTTACACCTTCATCCTGCCCGCGACGAAGGAGGTGCCGCGCCAGCTGCTGCACCAAAAGAAGAAGACGGTCGGAGTCCGGATTCCTGACCACGTCGTCGCTCAGGCCCTGCTCGCCGAACTCGGTGAGCCGCTGCTGTCGAGCACGCTGCTCCTGCCCGACGAGGACGAGCCGCTGACACAGGGCTGGGAGATCAAGGAACGACTCGACCACGTGTTGGACGCCGTGGTCGACTCGGGCGACTGCGGGACCGAGCCGACCACGGTCATCGACTTCTCCAGCGGCGAGCTCGAGATCGTACGCCGAGGGGCGGGCGACACCGCGCGGTTCGAGTAGCCACGCCGGTCGCATCACCACGTGTCGCGCGCAGGACTGATCTCCGCGACCCGGAGGACCGCAGGGTCAGCCGGTGGGCCGGGCGGCTCGCGGCGTCAGGGCCAGGCCGGTCGGTGTGTTGAGGCCGGTGGCCGGGAGCGTGGTCTGGCTGCCGCCGCGCGCCGGCAGTTTCACGACCCGGTTGTTGAAGCTGTCGGCAACGTAGAGGGTGCCGGCTGTGTCGAGCGCCAGACCCAGCGGGTTGCTCAGGCCGCTGGTCGGCACCGTGGTCTGGCTGCCGCCTTCCGCGCGGATCTTCACGATGCGGTTGTTGGCGCTGTCGGCGATGTACAGGATGCCGGCGCGGTTCACCGCGACGCCGGTCGGCTGGGACAGTCCGATGGTGGGCACGGTGGTCTGGCCGCTGCCGTCCGCGGCGACTTTCACGATGCGGTCATTGACGAAGTCGGAGACGAAAAGGTCCCCGTCGGCCTCCAGCGCCAGGCCCCACGGGTGGAGCAGTCCTGTGGTGGGGATCGTGGTCTGTCCGCTGCCGTCCGCGGGGACCTTCACGATCCGGTCGTTGAAGCTGTCGGCGATGTAGAGGTCGCCGGCCGCAGAGAGCGCCAGGCCCAGCGGGCGGGACAGATCTGTGGTGGGGACGGTGGTCTGTTCGCCGTCCGCGGCGATTTTCACCACCCGGTTGTTGCCGGTGTCGGCGATGTAGAGCGCGCCGGCCGCGTCCCGGGCCATGCCTGTCGGACGGAGCAGGTCGACCGCGGGGACGGTGGTCTGCTCTCCGCCGCCGGCCGGCAGCTTCACCACCCGGTTGTTGCCGTAGTCGGAGACGTACAGCGACGCGCCGCCGGTCGGGGGCGTGCTGGGAGCCGCCTCGGCGCCCGCCGGTGAGAGCGCCGACGCGCACAGCACCAACAGCCCCGCCGCGGCAGCCAGCCGCCCTCTCCACGTACCTCCGTCCCGGCCGGCGACGGCCGACGGAACGCCCGTGTGAGAAACCCTCGTCCTGCGTCCCATGACTCACCCCTGTGTTCCGTACGCCCGGCCCGATGCCGTAGCCGCCCTGCCGTGGGGGTCTGTGCCCGACCCACTGCGGGAGTGACAGGCCGTCAGCGCCCGTCGGCCACCGACCCTAGAAACAGCCGCCGAGCGTGCGGGTGCGCCACGCCACCGGCCGACGCGGCGTCCACTCCAATGCCGACGCGTCGGGCTGTCCGGCGTTCCTGCTGCTCGCGGACGCGCACGTCCGGGCAGAGGACTGATCGGCGCTTGCTGAGAACGTCAGCACATCTCAGGGACCGCGCGGTAGGTGAAACCTGGCTTCGGCGCGGCGTGCCGCTCACCGGGTGAAGATTCGGCCCACTCCACTCGAAGGGCTCAAGGAGGGTCCTCCGCCCCGGCCTCCCGAGTGGTGAGGAGCCAGGTTTCGTCTGACGGTGGATCACGTCGCTGCTGCGGACCGATGAGCCGACGCCGTGTCAGCCTTCGCAGCTGCGGCGGAAGGACCCCTCATGCGCTCTGCCCGCATTCTTATCGCCTCGGCCGCCGTGGCCGCGGCCTTCACCATCTCCACTCCAAGCGCCTATGCCATGACCATGGCCGATGACTGGAAGAAGGAAGACAGCAGCTCCTCGTCCTCAAGCAGTGACCACGGCGACTCGTCCGGCAAGCACGAGAAGCCGTGGGGCGGCGTGCACACCGGCGGCGGCGCTCTCGGCGCGACCTCGGCCGACGACTGGCAGAAGGTCGACGACTGGGAGAAGGGCTCCAGCGACAGCTCGAGCGAGATGAGCGGCAAGGAGAAGCCGGAGTCTTGGAAGCACGAGAAGCCGAAGGGCGGCGTGCACACCGGTGGCGGCGGCACGGCCATGTCCGGCAGCACCGCTGCGGCCGGCACCGTGCTGCTGCTCGGTGGTCTTGGTGCCGGCACGTACATGCTGCGCCGTCGCGGCGCAGCCGGTTCCGCCGCCGCCTGACGCGACACCTGACACCACGCACTCCCTGCCGTGGCCACCGCCTTTTCTGGCGGTGGCCACGGCGCCCCTGTCCTCTCGGCCGCAGAAGGAAAGGCGCTTTCGATGACTGGCCAGTTGCCCGCAGTCAAAGGTTCGTCGTGGAACGCTCGTACCCCTCAACGCCCCGGACGCCCGCTCATGTGGCCCGCCGTAGCGATCGTGCTGGGCGTGATCTTGCTCTGGGGCTCCATCGACTCCTCGACGCCCGGCACGGCGGCCACCGCCCCTCCGCTCGGCGTTCATGAGCCGGCGAAGGCCGCCCCTGCTGAGGAGGAAGCGGAGTACGAGGTCGAGGCCCCGGCGGAAATGTCGCGTTCCCTTCCGACACGGCTGACGATTCCCGAGATCGCCGTCGACGCACCCTTCACCGGTCTGACTCTCGGCAGGTCGGGAGAGCTGAACGCGCCGCCGGCCGATGACACGAATCTGGTCGGCTGGTTCACGTCGGGCGTCACACCCGGGGAGCTCGGCACGGCCATCGTCGCCGGTCATGTGGACACCATGACCGGCCCTGCCGTGTTCGCCCAGCTCAGCGTCTTGCAGCCGGGAAGCAGGATCGACATCGCTCGCGAGGACGGATCGACGGCCACGTTTCGGGTCGATTCCGTCGACAGCTTCAGCAAGGCGGACTTCCCCAACGAGCGCGTCTACGCCGACACTCCGGACGCCCAGCTGCGTCTGATCACCTGCGGCGGCGACTACGACCGCAAGGCCAAGGACTACACCGAGAACGTCGTGGTCTTCGCGCACCTCGACACTCCCGCGTAGCCGCGCCGACCCCCGCCGGACTGATCGGGCCGTGCACGACCATTGACTCGGGTCGCACGAGGTCATTACGTTCTGCCCATCATTTCGAACGTGTGACGAAATCTCGAACAACGTGAGGGGCTCACTCCCGTGCGCATCACCGGAGTCACCACACATGTCGTCGGCACCGCCTGGCGCAATCTGACGTACGTCCAGGTCCATACCGACGAGGGTCTGACCGGCGTCGGCGAGACGCGGATGCTGGGGCGGACCGATGCGCTGATCGGCTACCTCCGGGAGGCCGAGGCCAACCACATAGCCGGTTCCGACCCGTTCGCGGTCGAGGACCTCGTACGCCGCATGAAGTACGGCGACTTCGGGCGGGCCGGCGAGATCGTCATGTCCGGCATCGCCTGCGTGGAGATGGCGTGCTGGGACATCAAGGGCAAGGCGCTCGGCGTCCCGGTGTGGCAGCTGCTCGGCGGCAAGGTCACCGATCGGGTCAAGGCGTACGCGAACGGCTGGTACACCACCGAGCGCACTCCGGAGGCGTACCACAAAGCGGCACAGGCGGTGGTCGACCGCGGCTACCGGGCCCTGAAGATCGACCCGTTCGGGACCGGGCACTACGAGCTCGACCATGAGCAGACCGCGTACGCGGTGTCGCTGATCGAGGCCGTACGGGACGCGATAGGCCCCGAGCGCGAACTGATGCTGGAGATGCACGGGCGATTCAGTCCGGCCACCGCCGTCCGTCTCGCGCACGAGATGGCGCCCTTCCGGCCCGCCTGGCTGGAGGAGCCGGTGCCGCCGGAGAACCTCAAGGCGCTCGCCAAGGTGGCCGGAAAGGTTGATCTCCCGATCGCGACTGGTGAACGCATCCATGACCGCATCGAGTTCCGCGAACTCTTCGAGTCGCAGGCCGCCGACATCATCCAGCCGGACGTCGGCCATGTCGGCGGCATCCTGGAGGCCCGCAAGCTCGCCGCCACCGCCGAGACCCACTACGTACTCGTCGCGCCGCACAACGTCGGCGGCTCGGTGCTCACCGCAGCGTCCCTCCAGCTCGCGGGCTGTACCCCGAACTTCAAGATTCTCGAGCACTTCAACGACTTCGCGGACGCGGAGATCAAGAGCGTGGTCAAGGGCGCTCCGCAGGTGGATCCGGAGACCGGCTGCTTCGAGCTGTCCCACGAGCCGGGGCTCGGCGTCGAGCTGGACACCGACGCGGCTGCCGAATTCCCGCAGCAGCAGGCCCGGTTCGACCTCTGGTCCGAGGGCTGGGAGAAGAGGTCCCCGAAGTGACCGGCGCAGAAGTGAGCCGCGCCGTCGTCGTCGAGGCGCCCGGCGCGCATCGGCTGGTGACGGCCGCGGTCCCCGAGCCGGGCCCCGGTGAGGTGCGCGTACGGGTGGCCGCCGCCGGGATCTGCATGAGTGACCGCGAGGTGTACGACGGCCACCGCGACCCGGCGTATGTCCGCTACCCCGTCGTGCCCGGCCATGAGTGGTCGGGCACCGTCGAGGCGGTGGGCGAGGGTGTCGGCACTGAGCTCGTGGGACGCAGGACGGTCGCCGAGGGGTTCCGCGCCTGCGGGACCTGCGAGCGCTGCAGAAACGGCGAGACGTCCCTGTGCACCGCCGAGTACGCGGAGACGGGGTTCACGCATCCCGGCGCCTTCGCCGACCATGTCCTCGTCCCGGCCCGGCTGCTGCATGTGCTCGCCGACGCCTCGGATCTGCGCGCCGCCGCGCTGCTGGAGCCGGCCGCGGTGGTGGCGGCAGCCGTACGGGCCGGGCGGCCCGAGGCCGGTGAGCGGATCGCCGTGGTCGGCGCGGGCACCCTCGGTCTGCTCGCGGTGCAGCTGCTCAGCTCCTTCTCCCCGGCCGAGCTCACCGTCATCGATCCGCGGGACGCTCGTGCCGAACAGGCACGTGACTTCGGTGCGAGCGCGATCCGCAGTCCCGAGGAGGCCGAGGCGGTGCGCGGCCGCTATGACCTCGTCGTGGAGACGGCGGGTGCGCCGAGCACCGCGAACGACGCCTGTCTGCTGGCCCGGCGCGGCGGGCGGGTGATTCTCACCGGGATGTTCGCGCCCGGCGCGCACGGCATCGACCCGGTGCATCTGTCGCTGAGCCAGCTCTCGGTGCGCAGCGTCTTCGGCGCCCCGTCCGCTGCCTGGTCCTTCGCCGTACGCGCCTTCACCACCGGGCTGATCGATCCGGCACCGCTGATCACCCACCAGTTTCCACTGACCCGGTTCGCCGAGGCCGTCGCTCTGGTCGGCGCCGGTGGCGCCAAGACCGGGAAGGTCCTGCTCCTCCCCTAGTACGCGCGCCGGCTCGGGCTCCCTGACGTGTCCGTGCCGGCGCGCAACGTCCCGAACGTCATCCGATATTTCGAACGACTGCAGATCGCGGCAGACAGCCAGACCAAGGAGCCCCGTGAGCGACCCCGCCACCCATCGCCGCCCCGGCGCCGACGCCCTCGCGCGCATCGGTCACCCCTCGCCCGAGACCCATCACGACGACGCCTCGCCGCACACCTTCCCCGACGGGGGCACCTGGCGCACCGAAATACCGTCGGTCGAAGGCCCCGAGGCACTCGCCGTCGTACTCAAGGAGAGCGCACGGCTCGACGTCCCCGTCCACCGCGTCAGCCAGGGCAGTGGCGTCTGGATGCTGACGGACTCCGAGATCACCGAGATGGTGGAGTCGAGCGCCGAACGCGACATCGAGCTCTGCCTGTTCACCGGACCGCGCGGCACCTGGGACATCGGCGCCGGGACCCGCGCACCGTCCGGAGGCGCCGGGCTGCGCGCCCGCGGCCACGACGCGCTCGCGGGCTGCGTCGAAGACGCGCTGCGGGCCACCGAACTCGGCGTCACCTGCCTGCTCGTCGCCGACGAAGGCGTGCTCTGGACACTGCACCGACTGCGCGAACAAGGCGTGCTGCCGGCCGGCACGACCCTCAAGGTCTCCGCGCTGATCGGCCCCGTCAACCCGGCCTCGTACGCCGTCTACGAAGGGCTCGGCGCGGACTCCGTCAACATCCCCTCCGACCTCACCCTGACCCACCTCAGCGAGATACGCCGCACCAGCCGCGCCCCGATGGACTTCTACATCGAGGCCCCCGACGACCTCGGCGGCCATGTCCGGATGTACGAGGCGGCCGAACTGATCAGGCGCGGTGCGCCGCTGTATCTCAAGTTCGGCCTCAGCAAGGCCCCCGGGATCTACCCCTACGGCGCACAGCTTCGCGACGCCGCACTCGACACTGCCCGCGAACGCGTACGCCGCGGCCGGCTCGTACTCGATCTGCTCGCCCGGCACGGCGCAGGCGGCGGCATGTCCCCGCTCGGCTGCCACGCGCCCGGCGTGCTCAACCGCTTCCCCGTCCCCGCCCGCGAACTCCCCGCCCGCGAACTGCCCGCCTCCGAACTCCCCGCCTCCGCAAAGGACTGATCACCATGCGCACCCGCCGAGCCGCGACCGCCCTCACCGCAGCCCTCGCCCTCACCCTCACCCTCGCCGCCTGTGGCCAGAGCAGTGCGGGCGGCAGCAACGAAAAGAAGGACTCGACAGGCGGCACCATCGGCATCGCGATGCCGACCAAGTCGTCCGAGCGCTGGATAGCCGACGGCAACAACATGGTCGCGGAGTTCAAGAAGCTCGGCTACAAGACAGACCTGCAGTACGGCGAGGACGACGTCGACCAGCAGGTCTCCCAGATCGAGAACATGATCACCAAGGGAGTGGACGTCCTGGTGGTCGCCGCCATCGACGGCCGGGCGCTCAGCGACGTCCTGCGCCAGGCCGGCGAGCAGGGCATCAAGGTGATCTCGTACGACCGGCTCATCCTCGGCAGCCCGGACATCGACTACTACGCCTCCTTCGACAACGAGAAGGTCGGAGAGCTCCAGGCCGGTTACATCGTCGACAAGCTGGGCCTGAAGACCGGCGCCAAGGGCCCGTTCACCATCGAGCTCTTCGCCGGCTCGCCCGACGACAACAACACCCGCTACTTCTTCCAGGGCGCGTGGAAGACCCTCAAGCCGTACATCGACAGCAAGCAGCTCGTCGTACGCAGCAAGCAGACCGCGCTCGACCAGGTCACCACGCTGCGCTGGGACGGCGGCACCGCGCAGCGGCGCATGGACGACCTGCTCACCAGCGCGTACTCCACCGAGGACGTCGACGCCGTGCTCTCGCCCTACGACGGCATCTCCATCGGCATCCTCTCCGCACTCAAGTCGGACGGATACGGCACGGCTGCTAAGCCCTACCCCGTCGTCACCGGGCAGGACGCCGAGGTCGCCTCGGTGAAGTCGATCATCGCGGGCCAGCAGACGCAGACCGTCTACAAGGACACCCGTGCGCTCGCCAAGCAGGCCGTGCAGATGGCGGACGCCGTGCTCCACGACAAGAAGCCCGAGGTCAACGACGTCAAGACATACAACAACGAGAAGAAGGTCGTGCCTTCCTTCCTGCTCAACCCGGTCAGCGTCGACAAGTCCAACTACCAGTCCGTACTGGTCGACTCGGGCTACATCAAGGCAAGTGACCTGAAGTGAGCACGCCCGTCCTTCAAATGCGCTCCATCGTCAAGACGTTCCCCGGCGTCAGAGCGCTGTCCGACGTTTCCCTCACGGTCACGGAAGGCGAAGTCCACGCCATCTGCGGGGAGAACGGCGCGGGCAAGTCGACCCTGATGAAAGTCCTCAGCGGCGTTCATCCGCACGGGAGTTACGAAGGAGACATCCTCTTCCGCGGCGAACACTGCACCTTCCGCGACATCGGGGCGAGCGAGGCCCGCGGCATCGTGATCATCCACCAGGAGCTCGCCCTGGTGCCCTATCTCTCGATCGCCGAGAACATCTTCCTCGGCAACGAACACGCCAGGCACGGCATCATCAGCTGGAACGAAACCCTCCGGCATGCGGCCGCGCTGCTGAAGCGGGTCGGCCTCAAGGAGCATCCGCAGACCCGGGTCGCGGACATCGGCGTGGGCAAGCAGCAGCTCGTGGAGATCGCGAAAGCCCTCTCCAAAGAGGTCAAACTGCTGATCCTCGACGAGCCGACCGCGGCGCTCAACGACGACGACAGCGCCAAACTCCTCGAACTCATCCTGGAGTTGAAGGCCCAGGGCATCACCTCGATCATCATCTCGCACAAGCTCAACGAGATCGCGTCCGTCGCCGACTCCGTCACGATCCTCCGGGACGGCCGGACCATCGAGACCCTCGATGTGAAGGCGGAGAGCACCACCGAGGACCGGATCATCCGCGGCATGGTCGGCCGCGATCTCGACCACCGCTTCCCCGAACGCACCCCGTTCGACGGCGAGCCCGGTGCCCGGCCGGCCCTGGAGATCCGCGACTGGACCGTGCACCACCCGATCGACCAGCAGCGCAAGGTCGTGGACCAGGTCTCCGTACAGGTCCGGCGCGGCGAGATCGTCGGCATCGCGGGGCTGATGGGCGCGGGCCGCACCGAACTCGCGATGAGCGTCTTCGGCCGGTCCTACGGCCGCAACATCAGCGGACAGGTCTTCAAGGACGGCCGTGAGATCCGCACCAGAACCGTCCCCGAGGCGGTGGAACACGGCATCGCGTATGTCACTGAGGACCGTAAGCAGTACGGCCTCAACCTCATCGACACCATCGGCCGCAACATCAGCCTGAGCGCACTCGGCAAGGTCGCCAGACGCGGAATCGTCGACGAGCACGAGGAGACCAGGGTCGCCGAGTCCTATCGCACGAGCATGAACATCAAGGCCCCCACCGTCTTCGAGCAGGTCGGCCGGCTCTCGGGCGGCAACCAGCAGAAGGTCGTCCTCAGCAAGTGGATCTTCGCCGGACCCGAGGTGCTGATCCTCGACGAGCCCACCCGAGGCATCGACGTCGGCGCCAAGTACGAGATCTACACCGTCATCGACAAGCTCGCCGCCGAGGGCCGGGCCGTCGTCTTCATCTCCTCCGAACTCCCCGAACTGCTCGGCATGTGCGACCGCATCTACACGATGGCCGCCGGCCGGGTCACCGGGGAGATCCCGCGGAGCGAAGCGACCCAGGAAGTGCTGATGCGCCACATGACCACGGACAAGAGGTAAGCCAGATGGGCCCGGTCACCACCGACACACCGAAGGGCGCACCGCCCGCGCCCGCAGCGAAGGTCTCCGCGGCCCGCGCGCTGCTCCTGGACGCCGCGCGCCGCAACATGCGCCAGTACGGCATGCTCATCGCGCTCGCGCTGATCGTCGTGCTGTTCCAGATCTGGACCGACGGTGTGCTGCTCAAGCCGAACAACGTCACCAACCTGGTGCTGCAGAACAGTTACATCCTGGTCCTGGGCATCGGGATGATGATCGTCATCATCGCCGGCCACATCGATCTGTCGGTCGGCTCGCTCGCCGCCTTCGTATCGGCCGCCTGCGCCGTGATGATGGTCCAGCACGATGTGCCCTGGGTGCTGGCCCTGGTGCTTGCACTGGTCATCGGCGCGGCCGCCGGAGCGTGGCAGGGCTTCTGGATCGCCTACGTCGGGATTCCGTCGTTCATCGTCACGCTCGCCGGAATGCTGCTCTTCCGCGGCGGAACCCAGATCCTGCTGGGCTCCCGCTCGCTCGGCCCGTTCCCCGAAGGCTTCCAGAAGATCTCCACCGGCTACCTCCCCGAACTGGGGCCGAAGACCAACTACCACAATCTCACCATCCTGTTGGGGCTCGCACTGCTCGCCTTCGCCCTCCTCCAGGAGATCCGCGACCGCCGCCGCCAGCAGCAGTACGAGCTGGATGTGCTGCCCCGCGGCCTGTTCCTGGCCAAGTGCGCGGCGCTGGCCGCGGCGGTCCTCGCCTTCACACTGACCCTGGCCAGCTACCGCGGCGTGCCGGTGGTCCTGCTGCTGCTCGCCGCGCTGCTCATCGGCTTCGGCTTCGTCATGCGCAACGCGGTCGTCGGACGGCATGTCTACGCGCTGGGCGGCAACCAGGCCGCGGCGAAGCTCTCCGGCGTGAAGGACAAGCGCGTCACCTTCCTGGTGTTCGTGAACATGGGCGTGCTCGCGGCCCTGGCCGGTGTCGTGTACGCGGCCCGGCTGAACGCGGGTGTCCCGCAGGCGGGCGTCAACTTCGAACTCGAGGCGATCGCGGCCGCGTTCATCGGCGGCGCGTCGATGAGCGGCGGCGTCGGCACCGTCCTGGGCGCCGTCATCGGCGGTCTGGTGCTGGGCGTGCTGAACAACGGCATGTCACTGGTGGGCATCGGCACCGACTACCAGCAGGTCATCAAGGGATGCGTGCTGCTGGCGGCGGTCGGGTTCGACGTCTGGAACAAGCGCAAGGTCGGTTCATGATCCACTCCAACTCTGGGAGCCGCACATGAGCACGAGCAGACGCACCGTACTGGCGGGCGCGGCGGCAGCCGCCGCGACCCTGACAGCGACGGGCACGGCACACGCCTGGTCCGGGAGGCTTCCGTCCCGGGAGCTCTTCGGCCAGCTGGCCGACGGCACGAAGGTGTACCGCTGGACCCTCGCGAACGGAGGGACGCGGCTGAAGGTCCTCTCGTACGGCGGGATCGTCCAGTCCCTGGAGATCCCGGACCGCCGTGGCCGGCACGCCAACGTCTCACTCGGTTTCGACAATCTCGCCGACTACGTCGCCAAGTCCCCGTACTTCGGCGCGCTCATCGGCCGCTACGGCAACCGCATCGCCAAGGGACGCTTCACCCTCGACGGCCACAGCTACCAACTGCCGCTGAACGACGGGCCGAACAGCCTGCACGGCGGCGACCGTGGCTTCGACAAACGGGTGTGGGACATCGAGCCGTTCACCCACGGCTCGGACGTCGGTCTCGTCCTGCGGTACGTCAGCCCGGACGGCGAGGCGGGCTATCCCGGGACCTTGCGGGTGACGGTCACGTACACCCTGACCGCGGGCGGTGAGTGGCGGATCGACTATGCGGCGACCACCGACCGGGCCACCGTCGTCAACCTCACCAGCCACACCTACTTCCAGCTGGCCGGTGAAGGGAGCGGCGGCGTCCACGACCACACACTGGAGCTGGCAGCCGCCCGCTACACGCCCGTCGACTCCACTCTGATCCCGACCGGCGAGCTCGCGACGGTGGCACGCACCCCGTTCGACTTCCGGCGGGCGAAGGCCATCGGCGCCGATCTGCGCGAGCCGCACCCGCAGATCGTGTACGGGAAGGGCATCGACCACAACTTCGTGCTGGACAAGGGGCTCACGGCCCGTCCCGAGTACGCGCTGACCGTCGGGGAGCCGGCGTCGGGACGAGTGATGCGGATGTACACCACCGAGCCCGGCATGCAGTTCTACAGCGGCAACTTCCTCGACGGCACGCTGGAAGGCACCTCGGGGCGGCTCTACCGGCAGGGCGACGGCTTCTGTCTGGAGTCCCAGCACTTCCCGGACTCGCCGAACCGGCCGGAGTTCCCGACGACGGTGCTGCGCCCCGGCGCGGTGCTCCGGTCGACGACTGTGCACGCCTTCTCGACGCGCTGAGCCGTCCAGGAGCGGCGGGGGGCGCTTCAGGCGGTCAGCCCGCGAACGCCGGCTGGGGAAGTCCCCGGCCGGCGTCCGGCACGACCAGCAGCGAGCCCGCGAGCGGGTGCGGGGTGTGACCCACTCTGGCCGACGTGATGTACAGGTCGGTCAGGCCGGCGCCGCCGAAGGCGCAGGCCGTGGGGCGGCGCACGGGCACCGGCAAGGTGCGGTCGAGACGGCCGTCCGGTGTGTAGCGGCGCAGCGCAGCGCCGTCCCACAGCGCCACCCAGACACAGCCGTCGACGTCCACGCACAGACCGTCGGGAAAGCCCGCGCCGGCCTCGATCGCGGCGAACGGCCGTCGCCCCGACACCTCGGAGCCGGACACGTCGAAGACGTCGATGCGGCGGGTCGGACTGTCGATGTAGTACATCCGCCGGCCGTCCGGGCTCCAGCCCGTGCCGTTGCTGACGGCCACGTCGTCGAGCACGGTCGCCGGCTCGCCGTCCGCGCCGATCCGCAGGAGGGTTCCGCCGCCCGGTGCTTCGTCGTAGCGCATGCTTCCGGCCCACAGTGAGCCGTCCGGGCCGACTGCCGCGTCATTGCCCCGGCGGCCGGGGACCGGATCGCGTACCAGCCAGGAGAAGCGGCCGTCGGTGTCGTACCGGCCGATGCCGTCGCGGAGATTGACGACGAGCCCGCCACCCGCCCGCGGTTTGGCGGCGCCGACATGCTGCTCGGTGGCCAGGACCGTACGACGGCCCGAGGACGGTTCGTAGGTGTGGACGCGGGAGGAAAGGACGTCGACCCAGATCAGCCGGCCGCTCGCCATGTCCCAGGTCGGGCCCTCGCCCAGCTCGGCGGCCTCGTGCACGGCGACGTCGGGGCGGATCACGCGCTGCCCCGGTGTCCGAGCCGGGCGGAGAGCTCGCCGGCGCCCTTGGACGCCAACTCGGCCAGCTCAGTGCGCCGTTGTTCGCTCCAGCGGATGGTGGGCACCGAGATGCTCAGCGCGGCCACGACCCGCCCGGTGGAGTCCCGCACCGCCGCGGCGACACAGCTGACGTCGGGATTGGCCTCGCGTTCCTCGACGGCGATCCGGCTCTCGCGCACGCCGGCCAGCTGGCGGCGCAGTTCCTCGGGAGAGGTGATGCTGTTGCCGGTCAGAGCGGGCAGCGGCCCCTCCTCGGGCAGGATGTCCGCCAGCGCGGCCTCGGGCAGCATGGCGAGCAGCATCTTGCCCACAGCGGTGCAGTGTGCGGGCAGCCGGCGGCCGGCCGCCGAGACCATACGGACGGCGTGAGTGCTGTCGACCTTGGCGATGTAGATGACGTCGGCGCCTTCGAGGATCGCGACGTGCACGGTCTCGTCGCAGGTCTCGGCGACGCTGCGGGCGACCTGCTGGCCCTCGGCGGCGAGATCGAGCTGCTCCGCGTAGCGGCTGCCGAGCTGGTACGACCGCACTCCGAGCCGGTAGCGCCCCGGCTGATCCGGCACCGGGACGAGGTAGTTGCGCTCGGCGAGGGTGGTCAGCAGCTCATGGACCGTCGTACGGGGAAGCTGGAGGCTGCGGGTGATCTCGGGTGCCGACAGGGTGCCGCTGTCGAGGAAGAGCTCCAGAATGTCGAGAGCGCGGGTCACTGCGGGTACGAGGCGTCCCATGGCCGTTCGCCCGCCCTTTCTCATCGTCGTTGATGGTTGTTCGAAATCACGATCGCCGAACGGTATGACGAACATAGATTACTGGGGCGCGCGCGGCCCGGGCAATGGGCGCGCACCCGACACCGGCCTCGTCCCGGCGGACATCCGGCAGGCGCCCGGCAGACATCCGGCGGACAGGACGCTTCGACGGGCGAGCCCGGAAGCGAGTCGGCCTCGCCCAATTCCGCGACATATGCATTCGAGGGAATTCCGTGAAGGAAAAATGCCCTGGATGTTCGAATTCACACCCTCTTCACTGACGGCAATGCGCGCATTCGACACGGATGACCCTGTCTCACAACGACCCGGAGTCCACAAGTGAGCCAATGAAACGGCGCATTAACTGACGCGTAGCCGCGGGGAATCCTACCGGCGCTCCACTCCTTGGCGTCACCGCCGGCGTGCAGGCCCAATTACGCCCACGTGCCCAGTCCTTGGCGCACGTGCAGTCCCCGTGCAGTTGTCAGGAGAAGCCATGTCCTTCTTCGCCAGGGCATCCTGGCCCGGAGATCACCGAGACGAGATCGTCGCCGGTGCACTCACCGCAGCAGTGATCATCGTCCTCGGGTACGCCTCGGGGATCGGCGCCCCGGCTTCCGGGACCTCGGAAACCGCGGCACCGCCGGCCGGCCGGACGCCCGCCGAACCCACCGCTCCGAGCAGCCCCGGCGCCGGCGGGCATGCAGTTCCACCCGGAAACGCGGGACCCGGCACCTCGCACGGCTCATGGGCACTGCCCGCGGACCACGTGCCGGCCGGGCACGGCGGGACAGGCGCCGGAAGCCACGGCGATCACCAGGGCGGGCACGACGGACACGACGGTCCGGGGAATTCACCCGGCCCGGGAAATTCCCCGACATCCCCTTCCCCAAATCCGTCACCCACTCCCGGCGACTCGTGCCAGGACGGTCAGGTGCACCTCGCTCAGCCGCTTCTCGAATTCGTGCTCGATTCGACCTCTGTGCTGCTGGACAATCCCGTCGGTGGATTGTCGGGCGATTCGGGCAGCGGGCTGATCGGCGACCCGGCCGACGCCCCGGACGCTCCCGAACTCTGTCTCGGCGTGACGCCAACACCCTCGCTCGCGCCGCGGACAGAGGAGCCGAAGCCATGAGAAGACGCGCCCTGAGCGCAGGGATTGGCGCTGTCGTGGCGCTGCTGCTGCTCGCTCCGAACGCATCCGCCCATACCGAACTCGCTTCCTCCTCGCCGAAGAACGGGGCACAACTGGCCCGCGCCCCGCATGCCGTCGTCCTCACCTTCACCGAGACCGTCGACCCCGCCGACGTACACGTCACGAGCGAAGGCAAACGGCTGACCGTGCAGCGAGCGGCCACCGGCAAGCCGACCGCTGTCACCGTCGGCATCCCGGAACCGAAAACAAGGACCGGCGCCGGCAGCCTGAACCTTGATTGGCAGGTTCGCGACAGCAGTGACGGGCATGCCTCTTCCGGCAGCCTCTCCTTCCGGATTCGCGCGGCCGCCGGCGCCGATACGGCGCCAGGTGACTCCGGCAAGCCCTCCGCAGACACCGGCCGGGAGACCGCCGCAACGTCCGACAGGCCCGTGCACCTGGCTTGGGCCGCCGCGCGCTGGTCGGGCAATCTCGCCCTCGCCCTGTTCGTCGGAGGGCTGGCCTTCCTTGCGATGCTGTGGCCACAAGGCTCCAACGACCGCAGGACCCGCCGGATTCTGGCCGCCGCCTGGGCCTGCGGGCTGGCCGCAACGGTGGCAGGAGCTGGTCTGCAGGGTGCGTACGGCGCATTCGGGTCTCTCGGCGACACGCTCGAAGTGTCCACGTACCAGCAGCTGCTGGACAGCGAGGTCGGCATCGTGCTCGCCTGCCGGGCGCTGATGTGGGTGCTGGCCGCCGTCGTACTGACCGCGCTCCTGCAGGGCGGCCAGCGGACGGCGCGGTCGCCGGGGTGGCGGGTCGGAGCTGCCGTCGTCTGCTTCGGGCTGCTCCGTACGACAGGCATGGCCGGCCACAACTCCGAGGGCGACCACCCAGGTTGGGGGGCCGCCGCCGACATGGTGCATCTGCTCGGCGTATCGCTGTGGCTGGGCGGCCTCACGCTGCTGCTGCTCGGTGTACTGCCGCGGCGCCACCCGACGGAACTGTCGGCCGCCGTCTCCGGCTACTCCACACTCGCAGGCCTGTCCGTCGCGGCGATCGCGGTGGCCGGAACCGTACTGGCCTGGCAGGTGGTCGGCTCGTTCGACGCACTGCTCGGCACCGCCTACGGGCGGCTCCTGCTGCTCAAACTCGCGCTGCTGGCAGCGGTGTTGCTCATCGCCCAGCTCAGCCGGCGCTGGGTGCGAACCCGGCTCGACATCGCCGTACTGCTGCGCGGAGACCGCGCCACCGTACGGCCCTTCGTGTACTCGGTCGCGGCGGAGACGGGGCTCGTCATCGCCGTACTGGCCGCGACGAGTCTGCTGGTCACGGCCAACCCGGGCCGCTGACCCGCGCACTGCCCCGTCCCGCTCTGTCAGCCCTCTCAGCACGCAAGGAGACACACACTCATGCACCCTGACAACACCGCCGCCCCCGGCGCGCGGCTCGAGCCGCGCTCCCGCCGCGGCAACCGCGCACTACTGGCCGGCGGCCTGGGCGCCTCCCTCGCAGCCGTGGCCTGTCTGGGACTCCTCCAGGCGGCGAGTGGGGCACCCGGCCCCACCATGGCGGCCCCGGCCGCCCAGGCCCACCCCGAGCAGGCCCACCCGGCGGCCGCGCAGCCCAAGGCGGCCGACTACACGATCGAGATCACGGGCATGGCGTACAAGCAGCCCACGCTCACCGTGAAGGTCGGCCAGACCGTGACGTGGATCAACAAGGACTCCGCTCCGCACACGGTCACCACGACCAGCGGCCCCGCGAAGTTCGACTCGGGCACGCTGCAGCAGGGCGACAGCTGGTCGTACACCTTCACCGAGGCCGGGACGTACGAGTACTACTGCGCCGTGCACCCGGACATGAAGGCGTCGATCACCGTGGTGCCCGACGACTCCGGCAGCACGGGCGGCGGCTCGGCCTCCGGTGGTTCGGCCTCCGGTGGTTCGAGTTCCGGTGGTTCGGCCTCGGGCGGCAGCTCCGGAGGTACGTCGGGCGGCCACAGCGGCGGTACGTCCGGTGGCCACGGCGGTGGTGATTCGTCCGGAGGCACCTCCGGCGGCAGCAGTTCGGGCGGTACGACCGGCGGAGGCGGCGGCGACGAGCAGTGCCAAAGCGTCCAGCAGGTCCTCATGCCCATCCTGCAGCACCTCAACAAGGCCCACCTGGAACAGTCTCCGGGTCAGCAGGTCCAGGACGCGCTCAAGCTCGACAGCTACATCAAGATGCACACGGTCTGGATCGAATCGATCCTCACTCCGGCCGTGAACGGCAGCGGCGCCATCGCCGACGACACCCTCAGCGTGCTCCTCCAGCACGTCAAATCAGCCCACCTGGAGGCGTCGCCCGGCCAGCAGGTCCAGGACATCCTCAATCCCGACCAGTACGTGAAGACGCACACCGTCTGGGCCGAGCATCTGCTCGCGCCGACCGAGAAGTACCTCACCAACTCCTGCTGACCGGGACGGACAAGACGTGGGGGGGGGGGGGGGGGCGGCCCGGGGGGGGCCCCCCCCCCCCCCCCGTGGGGCGCCCCCCCCCCCCCGGGGGGGGGGAGCAAAAACCCAACGCCCCCCCCCCCCCCCCCCCGGGGGGGGGGTTGGGGGGGGGGGGGGTGGGGGGGGGGGGGGGGGGGGGGGCGGGGGGCGGGGGGGGGGGGGGGGGGCCCCCGCCCCCCCCCCCCCCCCCCCCCCCCCCCACCGCCGTCATTGTCCCTCCCCCGTCCACCGAGGTGCTGGCACATGAACACCGACACGCTCCCCACCGCCGCCCACCCGCCCGTCCCCGAGGGCCACTCCCGGCTTCCCCGCCCCGGCACGTACACAGCCGCCGGCGACCGCTGCATCGTCGAACTCACCGCCCGGCTCGGCCCGTTGGTCACCCTGCGCCGCCGGCTCACCGCGGACGAGGCCGTCCTGACCGTCGCACCGTCGCCCGACGACTGCGTCCTCAGCCTGAAGCTGACCGGCGACGCACTCGGCGGCGAGGAGCTCTCGTTCGTCAGCACCGGTATCGAGCCGGACGGCAAGGGCTCCCGGCTGCTACGCGTTCCCGGCGAACTGGCCACGGGCGACACCACCGTCCCGTCCGTCCCGGCTGCACTGACGCTGCGCGTGGTCGAGTGCACCGACGACCGGCTCCTCGCACTGGGCACCCTTCGGCTGCCCTATGGCCCACTGCGCCGTACGACCGGCTTCACTCTGTCCCGCATCCGCCCCGCAGACCGACTGCGTCTGCTCGTCGCCGCGGAGTTCACATGCCCCGCCTGACCGCCCGAATCCCGCGCGTACTGCTCGCCGCCCTGCTCTTCGCGAGCACCCTCACCTTTCTCGATGCTCCCGCCGCCCACTCCGCCGCCAGTCACCAAGTCGTCATGTCCGGCTATGCGTTCGGCCCCCGCACCCTCACCATCACCGCCGGGGACACCGTCACCTGGATCAACCGGGACAGCGCCCCGCACGACGTGAAGACGACCTCGGGCCCGGAATCCGTCCAGTCCCCCATGCTCAACAAGGGCGGAACCTGGAGCCACACCTTCACCGTCCCCGGGTCGTACGGCTACGTCTGCACGGTGCACCCCGGCATGACGGGGCAGCTCGTGGTCAAGGCCGCCGCCACACGCAAGCCGGCCCCCGCGCCGCCGGCCCCCGCGCCGCCGACCCACCAGCACCGTCACTCCGTCCCCGTCACGACGCCCTCACCTCGCATCCCCGCATCGGCCGTCCCGTCCGCCCACCAGCACGCCGGCGAGTCGGCGGCTGCCGCACCCGCCGCCGGCAGCGCCACGCCGTCCACCGCACAGACCGCCGTACCGGCCGGCCCCGCTCAGCCCACGATCGCGGCCGGCAATGCGGGTTCAGCTCGACCGCTCGACCCATTGCTCGTCCTGGCGGGCAGCATCGCCGGAGTCGCGGTGCTGTGTCTGCTCCTCGTCGGCTCGCGCTCGGCGGCCGCGTCCCCGGCCGGTGGCAACCGCGAGGACACGAGCTGATCAGGCCCGACCCACCGCTCACGAACGCGCGCCACCAACTCGACGCCGCCGCCCGGACACAGGACGAGCCCGGGCGGCGGCGCGAGCCGGGACCGTCGGCAGATGGAGAGCACCCGGCCGCCGGGTGCCGCGGGCACCCGTGGGAGAGAATCGCGAAGTGAGCGAACCTTCAGCGGCCGGCGGGATGTCCGGGCAGACCGTCTGCGGCAGCGACATGCGAACGCCGTGGCGCGACTTCCTGCGCACGGAGACCGGCAGTGCCACCTTCCTGCTGGCCGCAGTCGTGGCGGCGCTCGTCTGGGCGAATACCGGGCCCGGCTCGTACGAAGCCTTCTGGGGCACGCACCTGTCGATCGAGTTGGGTTCCCGCGGAGTGTCGCTCGATCTGCGCGAGTGGGTCAACAACGGGCTGATGACCCTGTTCTTCTTCGTCGTCGGACTCGAGGCGCGCCGCGAATTCGACATGGGAGAGCTGCGTGACCGGCGGCGCGTGACGCTTCCGCTGGTCGTCGGCATCGCCGGGATGCTGGTGCCGGTGGCCGTCTACCTCGCCGTCAACAGCGGCCATGCCTCGGTGCACGGCTGGGGCGCCGCGATGTCCACGGACACCGCCTTCGCCCTCGGCATGCTCGCTCTGCTCGGCAAGCGCCTGCCGGCGGGACTGCGCGTCTTCATCCTCACGATCACCGTCGTCGACGACTTCGTCGCGCTCGGCGTCATCGCCGTCGCCTACAGCGACACCATCGAGGTCGCCGCTCTTCTCGTGGCGCTGGGCATCTTCGGCGTCATTCTGCTGGTGCGGGCCGCCGGTGTACGCCGCGGTCCGGTGTACGCGCTGCTCTCCATCGCGACCTGGACGGCGCTGCTGAAGTCCGGCGTCGACCCAGTGGTCACCGGTCTGGCCGTGGGACTGCTCACGTACGCGTATCCGGCGGCCCGAAGCGACCTGGAGAACGCGAGCGGCCTGTTCCGGCTGTTCCGGGAACAGCCGACACCGGAGCTCGAACGGTCCGTACGGCAGGGACTGGCATCGACCATCTCGCCGAACGAGCGGCTGCAACGGATGTACCACCCCTGGACCAGCTACGTCATCGTGCCGCTGTTCGCGCTGGCCAACACCGGCATCCCGATCGGGACGACCCAGCTGTCGGAGGCCGCGAGCTCACCGGTCACGCTCGGCATCCTGCTCGGCTTCGTCCTGGGCAAGCCGGTCGCGGTCCTGGGCGCGTCATGGCTGGCAGTCCGGGTCAGCCGCGGACGGCTGCGGCTGCCGGTCGGCTGGGGCGCGACGGCGGCCGGCGGCACCATCGCGGGCACCGGATTCACCGTGTCCCTGCTCATCGCGACCCTCGCCTTCACCGGCGACCAGCTGGACGACGCGAAGATCGGCATCCTCGCGGCCGTCGTCTGTTCCTTCGCCCTCACCTGGGCCGTGTCGGCCGTGATCGGGCTGCTGCCCCGCCGTATGCAGCTCCGTGCGCTGCTGGGCGCGGCGGAGCGCATCGTCGACCTGGCCGCGCCCGTCGACGAAGAACGGGACCACATCCGCGGGCGCCCGGACGCTCCGGTCACGATGGTCGAGTACGGCGACTTCGAATGCCCCTACTGCGGTCAGGCGGAACCCGTCATCCGCGCACTCCTCGCCGACTTCGGCGACGTCCGCTACGTCTGGCGGCATCTGCCGCTGCCCGACGTCCACCCCCGGGCCCAACTGGCCGCGGAAGCGTCCGAGGCTGCGGCCGCGCAGGGCGCCTTCTGGCGGATGCACGACCTTCTCCTCGAACGCCAGGATGCCCTGAAGCCTGCTGATCTGGTGCGCCATGCGGCGGAGATCGGCCTGGACGTCCCGCGTTTCGAGCGCGACCTGCGCAAGCGGACCGGCGCCGGGCGGGTGGCAGAGGACGTGGAGTCGGCGGACCTCAGCGGGGTCTCCGGGACACCGTCCTTCTTCATCAACGGCGTACGCCACCACGGCGCGTACGACATCGCCCACCTCTCCGCCGCTGTGCGAACCGCGCGCCAGCGCGCAGCCGTCCGGCGGACGTAGCCCCGCGTCACATCCGGGCCCATCGGCCGGTTAAACCGCAACAAAGCAGGCGTAGGCTGGCCAGAACGCCGTATTGCACCGCGAACGAGTGTGGAGGCGGCGCATGACCGACCCACACGGCTTCCTCAAGTTCCCCCGGCGGCCCGTCCCGCCGCGCCCCGTCGAGGAACGGCTGAGCGACTGGCACGAGGTCTACGCCGGGCAGGCGCTGCTTCCGCTGGTGTCGGAGCAGGCCGGGCGCTGCATGGACTGCGGCATACCGTTCTGCCACAGCGGCTGCCCGCTGGGGAATCTCATCCCGGAGTGGAACGCGTACGCCACCCACGGCGACTGGCAGGCGGCGGCCGAGCGGCTGCACGCGACGAACAATTTCCCCGAGTTCACCGGGCGGCTGTGCCCGGCGCCGTGCGAGGACGGCTGTGTGCTGGCCATCAATGCGGATCCCGTGACGATCAAGAACGTCGAACAGGCCATCGCCGACCAGGCCTGGGAACGCGGATACGCGCCGCCGCAGCCGCCGGGGCGGCTCAGCGGGAAGACCGTCGCCGTCATCGGCTCCGGACCCGCGGGGCTGGCGGCGGCGCAGCAGCTCACCCGCATCGGCCACACGGTCGCCGTCTACGAGCGCGCCGACCGCATCGGCGGACTCCTGCGCTACGGCATCCCCGAGTTCAAGATGGAGAAACGGCACCTGGACCGCCGCATCGAGCAGATGAGGGCCGAGGGCACCAAGTTCCGTACCGGTGTGGACGTCGGCGGCGATCTCGACGCCGGCGAGCTCAGAAGGCGCTACGACGCGGTGGTCGTCGCCGTCGGAGCCATGGAGCGGCGGGAGCTCCCCGTCCCCGGCCGTGAGCTGTACGGCATCCATCAGGCCATGGACTACCTGCCGCTCGCCAACCGGGTCGCACAGGGCGACTACGACACCTCCCCCGTCACCGCCGAGGGCAAGCCCGTGGTGATCGTCGGCGGCGGCGACACCGGCTCGGACTGCCTGGGCACCGCCCTGCGCCAGGGCGCCGCCTCCGTGGTGCAGCTGGACATCAACCCGGAGCCTGGCGACGCCCGGCCGGACACCGAGCCCTGGCCCGTCCATCCGAAGGTCTACCGGATCTCCCACGCCCACGCCGAGGCGCGGGGGCGGCACGGCACCGATCCGCGCGTCTTCTCCTCCGCCACGCTCCGCTTCGAGGGGGACACGGCGGGCCATGTGCGGGCCCTGCGCCTGACAGAGGTGGAACCCGAGGCCAGAGCGCCGCGGCCGGACACTGAGCAGGTGATCCCGGCGGAGCTGGTGCTGCTCGCCCTCGGCTTCAGTGGCCCCGAACGGGACACCGGCCTGATCGAACAGCTCGAGCTCACGCTGGACGGCCGGGGAAACTTCGCCCGGGATGCCGATTTCACGGCCGAAACAACCGGGCACGCCGAACGAGCGGCACGTAACACGGCCGGCGGCGTCTTCGTCGCGGGCGACGCGGGACGCGGCCAGTCCCTGGTGGTGTGGGCCATCGCGGAGGGACGCGCCGCCGCCGCGGCCGCGGACCGCTATCTGACCGGCTCCACCCTGCTCCCGGCCCCCATCACCCCGGGCAGCCGCCCGCTGGCGGCATGACATCTCGGACCCGGAGCCCGGAGAACAGTCCCGCCACGGGGCTGCCCTGTGCCGGATCCTGGCGGAGACTGAAAGTACGGGGCCGTGCGGAGCCGTAAGGAGGAGACATGAGCGAGAGCTCCATGGGTGACGACGTCTATCAGCCGGACGGGTCCGAGGTACAGGACGACGCGGGGTTGCTGGATGCCGAGGACACGCTCGAGGATCCCGCGCTGCAGATCCTCTCCGACGGCTACTCACCGCCGGAGCGGCCGTGGGCCGTGGAACGGCCGGGCACCACGGCGTCGGAGCAGCACCATGGCGAGAGCCTTGACGAGCGGCTGGCCGAGGAAACGCCGGACATCCCCGTTCCCACCGGCGACGGTCTGGGAGACGCCTGGGACACCGACGGCGAGCTGATCGACGAAGAGGTCGGAGCGGATCGCGCCGGCCGGCTCGTGGCCCCGGACGAGGGGGCGCACGCCGACCTGGAGAAGGACATGGTCGCCAGCGACATCGGCATCGACGGCGCCGCCTCGGCGGAAGAGGCGGCGATGCATCTGATCCCGGAGTCCGAGCAGCCCTGACGAACGCGGCCGCTCAGTCACCCGCCGCCTCCCGTGTCATCGGCGGCTCGGCAGGCGTCTTCGGGACGGGCCCGAACAGCACCGCCCTCGCCACCTTCGGTGCGAACAGCGAGGTGAGCGGCGATGTCAAGGTCAGTACGGAGCGGAAGGCCGGGCCCACGACCGGGTCGCCCGGGTACCGCTGCTGGACGCGCTTCAGGTACCAGCCGGCGGCGCGGTCCACCGCTCGCGTGGTGACCGCGTTGCCTTCCGCGCCCGGCATTTTCTTGTCCGCGCCGGCCGAGATGTCCCAGGCCTGGCGCGAGGCCTCAAACAGCGCCTGCTGGACCGCCCGCGTCGTCGGCGTACGCCGCGCATCGGTCAGCGCGTCCCGCAAGGCGACCGCGCTCATCGCGGCGACCGCCATGCCCTGTCCGTAGATCGGGTTGAACGTGCACAGCGCGTCGCCCGTCGCGAGGAAGCCGGCGGGGCGGGGGCCCGGACGGTCGTACCGGCGGCGGACGTTCGACGTCTGGCGGAAGCCGAAGGGCGGTGTGTCCGGCTCGGCCTCGAGCAGCCAGTCGTGGATCAGGGGATGCGGGAAGCGGGCGGCGAAAGCGGTGAACCCGTCCTCGTCCGTGGGCGGTTCGTCGCCCCGCAGGCCCGACAGGATCGCCAGATAGCGGCCGTCCTCCAGCGGCAGCACCCCGCCGCCGTACACCTGCGCCGGATTGGGAAAGACGAAGTACCCGAGGGAGTCGGAGCCGAGGTTGTCGTTCTTGTTGCGGTAGTAGCGCGAGGCGTAGGCGAGACCGGTGTCGATGATCTCCTCCTCCGGGGGCTCGGCGCCGAGTTCCGACAGCCACTGCGAGGCGCGCGAGCCGCTTCCCGAGGCGTCGACCACCAGATCGGCCGGGACCGCCTGCGGCTCCTGTCCGTTGGCCCGGGAGCCCTCGCCGCGCTTGCGCAGGAGCACGCCCCGTACTCGCGAGGCGTCACCGAGCAGCCCGACGGCCTCGGTCGCTGTGACCGTCGTGATCGCGGGGTTGGCCAGAACGCGGGCGCGCACCAGATGCTCGATCTGTCCGCGGGAGCCGGTGTAGATGTACGACGTCGGCGCCGTACGCCGGAACCAGCGGCCGCTCTGCCACTGCACCATGTCCGCCGGCTGGCCGAGCCGGGGCGCGCCCGAGGCGTTCAACTCGGCCATGAAGCCGGGCAGTAGGGCTTCCAGCGCGATCTGCCCGCCTTCGAGCAGTACATGGGCGTGCCTGCCCTGCGGCACGCCCGCACGCGGCTCTGGGCCCTCGGGATACCGGTCCCGTTCGACGACTGTCACCTTGTCCGCGTGCTCGGACAGCACGTGTGCCGCCAGCAGTCCCGCCATGCTGCCCCCGACGACGACGGCATGACGCCCACCCCCGCCGGGTCCCCAACTGCCGTTCGTGCGCGCGTCGTCCGCCATGTCCGCCCCTCGTGGTCAGCGAGTCGATCCAGGACTGACCAGTATCCCGGGCGGACAGGTGGATCACGAACAGCCCTTGCGCGGGAGCCAGTCCCTGGAAGTTCGGATACGAAATCATTGTCCACATACTTGAAAGGTGGACGGCCTCTCACTACGTTCCACTTCGTTGAACGCCACAACTATGTTCAACGGACTGAACAACGCGAGAAAGGCACTTCACCGCATGAAGAAGCCCTTGAGCCGCCGCACGTTCTCCCAACTGGCCGTCGCCCCGCTGCTCGCGGCCCCGGCCGTGACCCTGCTCGGGCCCGGGACCGCAGAAGCCGCAACAGCGCCCACACGCCGCTCCGAAACCGTCCGCGCGATGAGACGCGCGGCCGTCTTCATGGACGAGCATGTCTCCTACCGGGGCGCCTACGTATGGAACTACCTGCCGGATCTCTCCGTCACCTGGGGCGAGATGGAGGCCAAGCGGACCATGTGCTGGGTCCAGCCGCCCGGCACCCCGTCGGTGGGGCACAGCATGCTGGACGCCTACCACGCGACGGGAGAAGAGGCCTGCTACCGGGCGGCCGAGCGGACCGGTCTCGCGCTCGTCGAGGCCCAACTGCCGGTCGGCGGATGGAACTACATCCACGACTTCGCCGGGGAGGAGTCCCTGCGCGACTGGTACGACACCATCGGCGCCAACGGGTGGCGGCTGGAGGAGTTCCAGCACTACTACGGCAACGCGACCTTCGACGACGCGGGCACATCGGCCGCGGCCCAGCTGATTCTGCGGCTGTACGCGGAACGCCGCGACCCGCGGTTCAAGCGGGCGCTGGACCGGGCCATCAGCTTCATGCTCACGTCCCAGTTCAGCGGCGGAACGGCCGACGGCGGCTGGCCGCAGCGCTTCCCCGCCTTCGCTGGTTCGGTCAGCCGGATGCCCTGGCCCCAGAAGCGTCCCGCGTGGCTGCCGCGCGACGTTCAGCACGGCATGGAGGACGGCGAATACACCCAGCAGGTCACCTTCAACGACGACGTGCTGGGCGAGAACATCAAGTTCCTGCTCATGTGCATATCCACGCTCGGCCGGCGCGACCTCGTCCGACCGGTGGTCCGCGCCATGTCCTGTCTGCGGCGCATGCAGCAGACCGGGCCGCAGGCGGGCTGGGGACTCCAGCACCTGTCACGCGACGCCAAGGGCCGGCTCGCGGGAGCACCTGCGGGCGCACGGTCATACGAGCCGCGCGCGCTGGCCACCCACACCACCCAGACCAACGTCCGTCAGCTCTTCCACTACTTCCGGCTGACCGGCAACAGTGCCTACCTCGCCCGGGTGCCCGAGGCCATCGCCTGGCTCGAGAGCTGCCGGCTCACCGAGCAGCAGATGGCGGAGAACCCTCTCCTGGCCGGGCGCACCCACCCGACCTTCGTCGAACTGGGCACGAACCGCGCGCGGTTCACCCACCGCTTCGGCTCCAACATCCACAACGGCGCGTACTACTTCGACCACGACCACAAGAACACGCTGAGCCACTACTCGGCCGGACGCGCCATCGACATCGCCGGACTGCGCAGCACCTACGAGGAACTGGCCGCGCTGACACCGGCCGAGGTGGCGGACCTTCGCGCCAGGTCGCCCCTCTCCCCCGGCGCACGAATCCCACTGCCGCGCTACTTCTCCCTGCGCGACCTCGAACTGACCGACCTGTTCCGGGACGCCGCACTGCCCCTGCCCGTGGTGACCGACGAACAGGCGGCGGCCCTGGTGGACGACCTCGGCTCGAAGAACTACTGGCTGACGCCCATCGACGCGGTCACCAACCCCTACACGGGGCCGGGTTCCAGGACGCCGTACGACGGTCAGGCGTATATGAGCAAGCACGTCGGCGACGTACACGACACCTCGCCGTACAACCCGCAGGATCCGCCACAGGAACTCCCGTACCAGCCGCGCGAACGCCCATGGGGGATCAGCACGTCCGCCTACGCGGCCAACATGGCGAAGCTGATCGCGAACGTGTCGCGTCAGTGACATCGTCGTCGCCTCGACGGCGACACCGGGAAGCGCCCCGGTCTCCGCCGGGACCGGGGCGCACTCCTTCACGCTGCGTCCATGTCAGCCGTTGTACGGGGCGAAAATGCGTGAGAACTCGTACGGGGACTGCGGGATGTTCGTGCACATGTAGAGCGCGCCCGTGCAGGCGTTACGGTCGCGCGTCATCTCCCAGAAGGCGAGCAGCCCGAGGTGCTTGCCCTGAGCGAAGGTGACCAGCTGACGTGCGTCGTCCTGGTTGTAGATGCGGCCGTCGTCGTTCTGGCCGAGCATCGGCGTCACACCCACCATCGCCCACACCCGGGCATCGCTCTTGGCCGGGTAGAGCGACTTGAGCTGGGTGAATGTGCTCTGCGCGGCCTGTACTGCCGCGTTGCCGTAGTCGACGTCGCGGTAGTAGTCCATCGCCATGACGTTGACGACGTCGAGGTTCACCCCCGCGTCCCGTGCCGATCTGACCACGCCGAGGCCGTCCGCGGTCAGCCCCTCGGGCAGGACGGGAAGCGTGAGGGAGATCCGCAGACCGGGATGGGCCTGCTGCAGGCGTGCCAGCGCCTGGGAGCGGCGGTTGACGGAGACCGGGTCGGCGGTGGCCGCTCCCTCGATGTCGAAGTCGGCGTAGGTGAGGCCGTAGGCGTTGACGACCGCGTCGTACTCGGCGAACAGCGCGTCGACCGAACCGCAGGCTTGGGCCAGTTCGATGCCGCTGGCCCCACCGAAGGAGATCTTGATGTCTCCGCCGCCCGCCCGGATGGCGTCGACCTGGTCCTTGGCCCAACCGGCGCGCGGGTCATAGGCGTTGAACCACATCGCCTTGCAGGCCGACGCGGTGACGAAAGCCATCGTGTAGCTCTTCACACCGCTCGCCGAAGCCATGGCGGGCATGCTCGGGGTCGGCCATGCGCCCATGTCGACGTACGGTGCGGTGCGCACCCCGCCGGGCGACGGGTTGCCGCCGGTGCTCGTCGTGCCGCTGACCGCCGCGCTGTACGCGGAGGCGTTGCCGGCGGCGTCCTTGGCCCGCACGCGGAACGCGTAACTGGTGCTGCTCTGCAGTCCGGTGGCGGCGTAGGAGGTGCCGGTCACGGAGACGGGTGCGCCGCCGTCGCGGGAGACCTCGTAGCCCGCGACCGTGCCCGAGTCGTCGCTCGACGCCGTCCAGCTCACCGTCAGGGACGAACCGGTCGCGGAGCCGACCTGCACTCCGGACGGCACGCTCGGCGCGGTGGTGTCGCCGCCGCCTGAACCGCCCGCGCAGGGCGAGCCGTTGAGCCGGCAGTTCAACGGCTCGCCGGTCCCTGAGGACACCCAGCCGAACGCGGTGGCAGCGCCGGGCGCCACCGCTCCGTTGTACTCGCGGTTCTTGAAGGTGTAGTGGCTGCCGTTCTGGGTGAGCAGCGCGTCCCAGTACGCGCCGAGCGACGTGCCTGAGGGGAGGTCGAACTCGACGGTCCAGCCGTTCAGCGCCGTGCTGCCGCCGTTGGTGACGGTGTAGGCGCCCTGGTAACCGCCCTCCCAGGTCTGGGTCTTCGAGAACGCCGCCGTCGGTGTGGCCGCGGCGGCGGGTGGGGCGAGGAACAGCACGAACGTTCCGATGAGTGTGATGACCAGCGCCAACGATCTTCGCATGGCTGTCTCTGCCTCCCGTGTGGGGGAACGAGCGCGGATTCGGGCGTGCCGGACGTGATCAGCATTGGTCCATACCAAAGCGTCAGGTATGTACGTACCGAGCCGACGGCATCGCGTCAAGACGGGCCGGTACCGGACATCCCGCGGTCACGGTGAACCCTCGGGCGGCACCCCACGTATGAGAGGAGAGCGCCCGCCGGGCGCCCGGCGTCTCGGACAGCGCCGACTCGGTATGACAGAAAGGGCCGCGGATGAGGCACGCACGGCGCAGGCTGCACGCAATCGTCCAACTGGCGGCCGTCGGCGGACTGGTCTGCGGCGGACTGATGGTGTCGAATGCCGTCGCGAGTGAGCCCTCCGCCCCGCCAGGAGGCGCGAGCAGCGGCTCCCAGAACAACGCGCTCGGCACCCGGCTCGTCTCCGAACTCGGCGACTCGCGCACCGCCGGCACCTGGATCGGCGCGGACGGGCAGCCGGTCGTCGCTGTGACCGACGCCGACGCGGCCGCCGAGGTCAAGGAAGCCGGGGCACGCGCCAAAGTCGTGCGGCACAACATGCAAAGGCTCCGCTCGGCGACCGAGTCACTGAGCGACGCACCACGCGTACCCGGAACCGCCTGGGCGATGGACTACGCGTCCAACGAGATCGTGGTGCAGGCCGACAGAACCGTCTCGGCCGCCGACTGGTCACGTATGTCCGACTTCGCCAAGGAGCTCGGCGCGTTCGTTCGGATGCAGCGCACCACCGGCACCTTCACCACCCGTGTCAACGCCGCCGAACCCATCCTCGCCCAGGGCAGCCGCTGCTCCGCCGGCTACAACGTCACCAACGGCACGGAGACATTCATCCTCACCGCCGGACACTGCGGCCCCGCCGGCACCACCTGGTTCACCCAAGGAGACCAGGAACTCGGCCCCACCACCACGAGCCGCTTCCCGGGCGCCGACTACGCCCTGGTCCAGTACCAGAACGGCCAGGTCCCCAACATCAGCAACACCGTCAACATCGGCAACGGCCAAGGGGTGCAGATCAACGGCGCCGCCGAGCCCTTCGTCGGCCAGCAGGTCTTCCGCAGCGGCAGCACCACCGGCCTGCGCGACGGCAAGGTGACCGCCGTCAACGCCACGGTCAACTACCCCGAAGGCACCGTAGCCGGACTGATCGAAACCACCGTCTGCGCCGAACCCGGAGACAGCGGCGGTCCGCTCTTCGCACAGGGCTTCGCGCTCGGCGTCACCTCCGGCGGCGACGGCGACTGCCGAAGCGGCGGAACGACCTTCTTCCAGCCCGTGACCAAGGCCATGGCGGAACTCGGAGTGAGCCTGACCGGCACCACTCCGCCGGCCGCCGACACGGGCCAGGCACCGCCGAACCCGGCGGCCTCGCAGCCCGCCGGCAACGGCGCGAATGCACCGCTGGTGCCCGGGCAGGCGAACGGTCCGCGAGTCTCCAGCATCATCGACTCCCGTGCCGTCGCACCGGGAATCGTCGTGATCGTCATCAGTCTCACCGGGCTCATCGCGACCCGTGCCATCTGGTCGGCACAGGACCGCCGCGAATTCCGCATGCACTACAACCAGAGCTGGAGCTAGGCACCTTCGTCAGCAGGTCCGCTACGCACCTTCGTCAGCAGGTCCGGCGTCGTCCGGGGCACGTGTGATCGGCAGGCAGACGCGGAATCTCGTGTCGCCCGGCTGCGAGGTCACCCGGATGTCGCCGTGGTGCTTGTTGACCACGATGCGGTGCGAGATGTCGAGGCCCAGGCCGGTCCCCTCGCCGACCTGTTTCGTCGTGAAGAAGGGCTCGAAGATCCGCGGACGGATGTCGGCCGGGATGCCGGAACCGGTGTCACGGACCTCGACATAGAGGTGGTCGCCCTCGCGCCAGGTGACGATCGTGAGGGTGCCGCTGCCGTTCATCGCGCCGAGTGCGTTGTCGATGAGGTTCGTCCAGACCTGGTTGAGCTCCGCGCCGTACGCGGGGACAGGCGGCAGATCCCGGTCGTACTCCTTCACCACCCGCACCGCCGAAGGGATCTTGGCCCGCATCATCACCAGGGTGGCGTCGAGGAGTTCATGGACATCGACCGGCTGCTGAGCGGCGCGGTCGAGCTGGGAGTACTGGCGTGCCGCGTCCACGAGGCCCGAGATGCGATTGACGGCGTCCTCGATCTCACCCATCAACAGCTCGGTGTCGATGGTGTACGTCAGCCAGCCCACCGCGGCCTGCCGGTTCTCGCCGCCCAGGCTGTCGGTCGCCTGGGACAGCCAGGCAGGGTCGAGGCCGCCGGCGACCAGGACAGGGGCGATGTCCCAGGCCCGGTCGATCTCGTGGTCCTCGAGCCAGTCCGTGACGTCGTCCTCGGCGTCGGATGCCTCGATCGCCGACAGCTTGGGCGCGTTGGAGGCGCGCTTCACGGCCTCGTCCTGCATCTCGACCAGGTGGTGCAACCGTGTGCCGTCGACCCGGCCGTCGGCGATGAGGGCCAGCTTGTGGCGCATCTTGGTCACCCGGTCGCGCAAGGTGTCGGTGGCGCGCACGGCCGCCGCCGCCGGGTTGTTGAGCTCGTGGGTCAGTCCGGCGGTGAGCGAGCCGAGCGCGACCAGGCGTTCGCGTTCGCCGATGATCGTGTTGCTGGCGCGGGTGCCGAAGAAGAGGCCCTCGAGCAGATGCAGTGCCATGGGAAACCAGGTGCGTACGGCGTGGCCGAACTCGTCCGCGGGCAGCACGAAGAGTTCGACGTCGGTGATGGCCTGCAGCGTGCTCGTGTAGGCCTGGTCCACCCGGTCGCCGAGATAGGCCTGGGTGGCTCCGGCGTACACGCCTTTCTGGTCGGTGCGGGTGAGCTCGATGTCGTCACCGTGCAGACGGCGGACCATGGCGACCGTGCCGCCGAGGAGCACGAAGAAGCAGGTGGCGTCCTCGCCCTGGACATAGACGGGCTTCCCGCCCGGCCGCACTTCGACGCGGCCACGGTCGGCGAGCCAGGCCAGCTGCTTGTCGTCGAGGGCCTCGAAGAGGAACAGCGTCTTCAGGTCGGCCGCGGTGAGCTTGTCGCGCACACTCGGGCCATTGTCCGGGGCAGTCATTGCGCCTCCAGGTAGCGGTGCACCAGGGAGACGGCCATGGCCCCTTCCCCCACCGCGGATGCGACCCGTTTGACCGATTCGGCCCGCACGTCACCGGCGGCGAAGACACCGGGCACGCTGGTCTCCAGGTGGTACGGGTCCCGTGCCAGCGGCCATCGCGCGGGGCGCGCTCCTCCGGACAGCAGGTCGGGACCGGTCAGCACGAAGCCACGCTCGTCACGGGTGACGACGCCCTCGAGCCACTGCGTGGGCGGTTCGGCACCGATGAAGACGAAAAGGAAGGAGGCATCCGCCGTGGTGACAGTGCCCGTGCGGTTGTCGCGCAGGATCAGGCGCTCCAGATGCCCTTCGCCCTCGCCGCCCGCCACTTCGGTGTGGGGGTGAACCTGGATGTTGGCGATGTCGTCGATCTGCTGCACCAGGTAGTGCGACATTCCCCGGGTCAAGTCCGCGCCACGGACGAGGAGATGGACGCGGTCGGCGTAGCGGGAGAAATAGACGGCGGCCTGGCCTGCGGAGTTGGCGCCGCCGACGATGTACACGTCCTCGCCGGTGCAACTGGCCGCTTCGAAGGCGGCCGAGCCGTAGAACACGCCCGCTCCAGTGAAATCGTCGAGGCCGGGCCCGTCCAGCCGCCGGTACGACACCCCGGTGGCGAGGACGACGGTGTGCGCGCCGATCGAGGTCCCGTCACTGAAACGCAGCACCCGGCCCGCCCCTGCCGCCTCCAGTGACACCACTTCGCGCGCACTGAGGATCTCGGCGCCGAAGCGAGTGGCCTGCCGACGTGCCCGGTCCGTCAGCTGCGCGCCGGACACTCCGTCGGGGAAGCCCAGATAGTTCTCGATCCGGCTGCTCTGACCTGCCTGTCCGCCGGTCGCGCTGCGTTCCACCAGCACCGTACGCAGCCCTTCGGAGGCGGCGTACACGGCGGCGCCGAGCCCTGCGGGGCCCGCGCCGATGACGACGACGTCGTAGAAGTCGGCGGACGGGGTGGTGCTCAGGCCGACCTGGGCGGCGAGTTCGGCCTCGGTGGGCGCCTGCAGGGTCTTGCCCTCGGCCGTGATCACCAGCGGTACGTCGTCGGCGCTGAGTCCGGCCGCATCCAGCAGCCGCCTGCCCTCGGGGTCGTCCGCTGCGATCCAGATGTAGGGCACGAGGTTGCGGGCGAGGAATTCCCGTACGGCGAAGGACGGCGCGGACCAGCGGTGCCCGACGACCCGTGTCTCCCCCGAATCCGGGTCGGGCGCTGTCGCCCACACCTCGAGCAGCGCGTCGAGCACCGGGTAGAGATTCTCCTCCGGCGGACTCCAGGGCTTGAGCAGATAGTGATCGAGATCGACGATGTTGATCGCGTCGATGGCTGCGCCCGTGTCCGCGTACGCCGTCAGCAGCACCCGTCTGGCCAGCGGGAAGAGATCCATGGCCGCTTCCAGGAACTGCACGCCGTTCATCGTCGGCATGCGGTAGTCGGCGATCATCACGGCGAGCGGCTCGCCACGCAGCTTGACCTCGCGCAACGCCGCCAACGCCTCTTCGCCCGAGGGCGCGCGCAGCACGCGGTACCGGTCGCCGTACCGGCGCCGCAGGTCGCGGGCGATGGCTCGAGAGACTCCTGGATCGTCGTCGACGGTCAGGATGGTCGGCTTGGCCATGCCCACCATGATGCGCCGCGCCGATCACGAAAGCGACGGGAATGGTGAAGGTGAGCGGGCTGACCCTGCCAGCGGCCCCGCACCGCCGAGGTGCGAGTGCCGGTACGCGGAGGAGACTGGTGTCATGACGAACAAGGCAGTCCTTGAGGGAGGTCCGGAGGATCTGCACGAGCGGATCGTCCCGATCACGCCTCCCGGACAAGAGCTGAAGATTCCGCACCGCGGCGGGTACGAACATTTCAAGATCACGTCGCGGCATCAGGACAGCCCGGAGGGATCGTTGCCCGTCTACGAATGGTGGGAACGGACCGAGATCGCCGAATAGGACCGGCAGGCGTCACGGAATAGGACCGGCAGGCGTCACCCGATGGCGGAACTCCCGCCCGGCGGGTCTTCCGGCAGGGGCAGACTGACGATGTCGGAGGGCCGCCCCGGCCTGGGGCGACGGGGCTCCCGGACCCCGGCGCCATCCCCGCCCGGCCCGCCGCCGGGCCCTGGAGCGGCAGCGTCCAGCCGCAGCACACGCAGGGCACTCACCATCCAGGCCAGCGTGACGACGACAGCCGCCGCTCCTGTCGGCAGCAGTGCTCCCGAGACGCCCCCGGCCACCAGGAGAGCGGCGACGACCACGAGCGCTGCCACGGAGCGCCGCAGGCAGAACCGGTAGGTCAGCACGCTGCGGCCGAAGCGTGCGATGCGCTGCGGCCCCTGCCAGACGGCGCACAGCCGGCGTCCGCAGCGCGTGCAGGACGTGCAACTGCCGCGGGGTTGGCCCGAGTTCTTGGACACGGCAACCTCCAGGCGCCGACGAACACCTCACGTCCGGAGACGTCACGTCCGGAGTGAGTCGTCGTCCAGCATGAGTTCCCGCACTCCGCCCGGGCAACCCCCAGCAGGCGCCGCGTTGTCCCGCCTGCGGAAGAGGGGGATCCTGGTGGTAGCGCGACCGGGTATGACCGGTGCGCCCAAGAGCGCCAGCCCCGGCCGGAAAGGGGTGAACCCATGAGGACGCTGTTGACGGTTCAAATGGACACAGAGGCGTCGAACCAGGCCATCAGGAATGGCACGTTGGGGAAGTCGATAGAGGCTGCCTTGGAGGCCATACACCCCGAGGCCGCGTACTTCACCACCCGCGACGGCGATCGTACGGCGTACATCATCTTCGACCTGCAGGACTCGTCACTGATGCCGAAGCTCTCGGAGCCGTTCTTCCTGGAGTTCGGCGCCAAGGTCTCCTACACGCCGGTCATGAACACGGAGGACCTGCGGACCGGCCTCGCCGCTCTGGGCAGGTAGCCCGCAGCTCCGGGCGTTCGACCCGCAGCCCTGGGCAGTCAGCAGGGCTCAACTCACCGCCGCCGCCTCCGCCTTGATACCGGCGAGCAGCAGCCGCATTCCGAAACGGAACTGTTCGACCGAACCGACGACGAACAACTCCTCACCCGGTGCGGCCGCCACGGGCAGCGCGTTCACCATGTCGCGGACCTGCTCCCAGCGCCGGTCGCGTACGCCCGCCTGGACCGCCATCGCCAGCGACGACGCCAGATAGGCGACGAGCGTCTGGAAACTCTGCACCGCCGTGGCCGGCGGCAGCCCGGCCGCTTCGAGCGCGCCCAGCACGCCCGCGGCGATGCGCCGCCCGTTCTCCCCCACGGGAGGGCGGGCGGCCAGGTGCGCCGTGATCCCGGGGTGCCGCAGCGCGGCGTCGCGGATGGCCTCCCCGATCGCCCGGACGCGGTCGTCCCATGCCATCGACGAGTCGGGGACCGCCACGTCGGCGACGGCCAGGTCGGCGACGGCGTCGAGGAGCGCCTCACGGTTCGCGAAATGCCGGTAGAGGGCCATGGGATCGCACCCGAGTTCCGCGGCGATGCGGCGCATCGTCATGGTTTCCGCGCCGCCACGGTCGCTCACGTCCAGCGCGGTACGGACGATCAGTTCGGGTGTGAGGAAGCGGGCCCTGGCCATGCCTCATTCAAGCATTGCGTCTACGCCGTAGACAGGCCGCTCCCCGCGTGTCTACGCTGTAGACAAGTCGCCCGGTCATGACGGCGGTGAGCGCCGTCGGGTCGAGCACGCCGGATCGAAGGAGGCGCACCATGCGCACGTCCCTTGTCCACGGCCGTTGTGCGGCTGTCTTCATCAGCCTGGGGACCCTGCTCAACCTGCTGGTACGCGATGTCGACGAGGCCTTTGTCGTCCCTGACGTCCTGGTGAGCGTCGCGCTGGCCGTTGGGGCGGCGTTGCCTGCGGATCGCGCGGTGCCCATGCTCGGATCGGCCTTCGGACTGGCCTCCGGCGTGTTCACGGTGGCGGCGTTCTCCTACTTCGCACGGGGCGAAGTCGGGGTCGGAGTCCTCCTCTTCGCACTGATCTGCGCGGCGATGACCGTGCTCTTCACCTGGCGCATCGGCCTGCCCGGCCGAGAGCGGCCGCTCGCCCGGCCGTCGACCATCCAGTCCCGCTAGGGCCTGCCTTTGGGATCAGGCCGCGTCCGGCATGGCGGTCCGCCGCCGGTCCGCTGCCCGAGGGACCCAACGAGTCGTGCATGTGCTGAACTCATCGGCATGGAGTACTCCCGCTTTCTCGACTGCCTCGCGGCCGACTTCGCCCGCCTGCGGGCCGTCGTGCCGACCGACCTCCGCGCGCCGGTGCCGAGCTGTCCCGGCTGGACCGTGGCCGATCTGACCCGCCACGTCGCCGATGTGTACCTGCACAAGACCCTCGCCATGCGGGAGGGCGCCGAGCCCGACCCGTGGCCGCCGAAGGAGTTCGCGGACGAGGAGCCGCTCGCGCTGCTCGACCGGGCGCACGCCGGGCTGCTCGACGAATTCGCCGCCCGCAAGCCGGAGGATCCGGCCGGCTCCTGGTACACGCCGGACCAGACGGTCGGCTTCTGGATCCGGCGGATGGCGCAGGAGACAGTCATCCACCGCATCGACGCCGAGCTCGGCACCGGGCAGCAGGTCTCGCCGGTTCCGGCCGACCTCGCCATCGACGGCATCGACGAGCTGCTCACGGTCTTCGTGGCGTACAGCGTCGCCGGGTGGGGCGACTACTTCACCGACATCCTGGCCGGCTCACCGGGCCGGACGTACACGGTGCGGACCGACGGAGCGGCGTGGCGGGTGCGGACCGGCCCGGGGCTGTTTGCCGTCGACGGCGGCGCCGACAGCGGCGCCGGCGACGACGCGGCCGACGTGACCGTGAGCGGCCCGCCCACGGCAGTGCTGCGCTGGATGTGGAACTGGGAGGGCGCCGGCGAGCCGGCCGGAGTGACGGTCGAGGGTGTCCCGGAGGCGGTCGAGGAGCTACGCCGCTGCATCGTCACGGCGACCCAGTAAGGCCCGGTCAGGGAGCCCAGTACGACTTGCTCAGTCCCGGGGCACTGCCGTTCATTCGTCGCTGGGGACCGTGCCGAGGTAGGCGAACAGTCCGATGCCGAGCAGGATGGCCCCCACTGCCCCTGCCGCCTTGACCCAGTTCTTGACGGGGGCGGGCGGACGCGCCGTGGCCCGCTCCGGGCGGCGGGGCGAATAGTGGACGACGACGATGTCACCCGGAACAGCCAGAACAGGACCGTCCCGCTCCTCGAAGCGGACGGTCCTGCCCTGGCGCGTGGTGAACTCGTAGATGCGGTGCCGCACGCGGGTGCGGCCGCCCTCGTTGTCCTTCTTTTCCGTCTCGAAGGCCTCGAGACAGCGTGCTTCTGCGGAAAGCCCGCTGCGCCAGGCGAGATCCAGTCTCAGTGACCGCCGGACCACCTTGACGATCGGCGGCACGCCGATGAGTGCGGCGATTGCGGGCAAGGCGTAGTTGTACTGAGCCATCAAAGTCCCCCCGGCACAGCGCTTTTCAGCCACGTTACTGCGCGTACTTGGGACCCGGAAAGGCCGCGCACACAACTATCAACGCGAACAACACGCCTTCACCGACCAGTTGACGGCTCGGCCCGGCTTCCTTAGTACGGTCCGTTCACATTGTCGATCGATCCGTAGCGGTCGGCGGCGTAGTTGCACGCGGCGGTGATGTTGGCGACCGGGTCATAGGCGTCCATCGACGTGCCGGGCACGTGATAGGCCAGGAAGGTCGGCTCGATGACCTGAAGAAGGCCCTTCGACGGCGTTCCGGCCAGGGCGTTGGAGTCCCAGTTGTTGATGGCAAGCGGGTTGCCGGAGGACTCGCGCATGATGTTGCGGTGGATGCCGTCGTACGAGCCGGGGATGCCGTGCCGGGCCATGACGTCCAGGGATTCCTTGATCCAGCCGTCGAGGTCATTGGAGTAGCTCTTGGCCTTTGCCGCGGGCTTCTTGCTGGGCAGCTTGGTCCGCGCCTCGGAGCGGCTGGCCCGCTCGGACGAGGCAGGCGCCTTGGCCTTCGCACCGATCGTCAGCTTGAGGCCGGGACGAATCAGGCGGGGGTTGTCGCCGATGGCCTTCTTGTTGTCCTTGTACAGCTGCTTCCAACCGCCGCGCACGGAGAGGTCGTCCGCGATCTCCGACAGGGAGTCCCCCGCGACGACGGTGTACGTCTTGGGAGCGGCCTTCTTCGCGGTAGCGGACGCGGAAACCGCCGTGACTTTCTTGGCGAGCTGCGGCGTCGCCGGCTGAGCGGCACTTGCTGCGGTCGCCCCGATCACCGGAATCATGAGCGCGGCGCCACCGGTGCCCGCGGCAACGAAACTGCGCGTCAGCGAACTGGACTTGGGACGACGGTGCTTACCCTTTGCGGGCATGACGAATTCCTCTCCGTCGCCTGCGAGGTGAGCTGTCGGGTTCGGGCTGGAGATGCCCGGCCGCATGGGAATGCGACTTAACCCCGAGCCGTTCCGGATTCCGGATCGGCGGCTTACCTGGGTCCCCCGCTCCTGCCGTACGTGAGTGGGTGCGGTTTTCCCGGACGGCGGCAGGATTCGGCGGTCCATCCGGATTGATGGTGACCGTAAGCGAAACGGACTTAGTCGAACAAGCCCTGAATTCGAGGACACAATCCTCGGGACGCATCCGGGGCGCCGAATTACCGTGATCCAATCCGGTCGGAAAGCTCAACTCGCTTTCTGCGGAACGAGAGTGGGCACGAAGAGGCCGCACCGCATATCGACGCGGACGTGACCCATTTCACTGGACTGGAGCGCAACCATCCGCTTTGCGACAGCGCACGAGCGAATGATAATTCGCGCGAGTACACCTAATGCGGGCACGGAGTGAAATAGAAGATGGAATTACCCGTGATGGGTCTTTTCGGACATAGCTTGCGTTATCGGCGTGCCGTCCTCTCCACGCGAGCAGGCGCAAGCCACGGCGGAGCCAGCCGGATGCGTTCGGCCGTCCGAGGCGACGGCGCGCAGCGACGGCGCCGGATGAGCCGACGCCCAACAGGCTTCCACGGGCCTACGTGGAGATCAGTTCCTGCACCAGGTCGGTCAGCGTGGCCGGCAACTGGCTGGGCCTGCCCGACCGCTCCCCCGGCGGCATGACTGGCTGCCCGGCATCGATGCCGCGATGAACCGGGGCGCGGGCAGCTCTTCCTGTCCAGGGGCGACGCGTGCCAGCCAAGCAGGCAGCGCGGGCCGCCGAACGACTGTCACAATCAGGGGCGCGCGCTCGACCTGTCCGCGATCGCCGGGACTCTCGACGGAACCACGCGCGGAGACCCCGCACTCCGGCAGGCTCACCAGGATCACATCCACATGCAGGTCGGTCCGACCAGGATCTGAGCGGGTCGCGCCAGGGGCCGCGGGGTCTCGCGCCGCTACGTCAGACCGATTCGGTCGCAGTCCGCCCGGTACTTGGGGGTGCAGATCTCGGCGACGGTGTAGACGCCGTCCTTGACGACCGTGTCCGCGATGTTCTCCTTCGTCACAGAGACGACCGGGACCAGGACCGAGGGGATGGCCTTGGTGGTCGGGCTGTCCACATCCACCTGCGCCATGGAGTCGAGCGACATGCCTCTCGCCAAAAGGATGGCCATCTCCGCCGCGGCGGCCGCCTCCGGGGCATTCGGCTTGTAGACGCTGGAGTACTGCTCGCCCGCGACGATCCGCTGCACTCCGGCGAGCTCCGCGTCCTGGCCGGTGACCGGCGGGAGCTCGGTGATGCCGGCGGCCTTCAGCGCGTCGATGATGCCGCCCGCCATGCCGTCGTTGGCGGAGTAGACACCGATGAGATTCTCCTTGCCGATCGACGAGATCGCGGCCGCCATGTTGGCGTTCGCGTTCTCCGGCTTCCACTCCTTGGTGTCGTACTCCTCGCCGACGCTGACCTTGCCGTCCAGCTCGGCATGCGCGCCACGCTTGAACATCGCGGCGTTCGGGTCGGTGACAGCACCGTTCATCATGACGATCTGCCCGTTTTTCGCCTTGCTGCCGAGAGCCGTGAGCAGCGCCTTGCCCTGGACGTGGCCGACCTCTTCGTTGTCGAAGGAGGTGTACGCGTCGATCGGGCCCTCGGCGAGACGGTCGAAGGCGACGACCGGGATGTCCGCGTCCTTGGCCCGCTGCACGCCTCCGGCGATCGACTTGGAGTCGACCGCGTCGACGATCAGCACATCGACCTTGTCGGAGATCATCGAGTCGACCTGCTGCGTCTGCAGGGCTGCGTCCTGTTTGGCGTTCGCGTAGACGACCTTGCCCTTGCCGTTCGTCAGGTCGCTGATCTTCTTCTCGATGACCGGCTTGTCGAACTTCTCGTAGCGAGCAGCCTCGTTCTCGGGCAGGAGCAAGCCGACGACTATGTCATCACTTGTCCGGACACCCGAGTCAAGGGTACTGCTGCAGGCAGCGAGCGAGACGGCCAGCGCAGAAGCAGCGACGCCAACGGTGGCGCGACGCAGATGTGCATTCATCTGTGGAAATCAACCTCCCTGACCGGCCGCGACGTTGCGGCCGAGGTGGCTGGAAGTCAACTCTGCCTACACAAATGCGTCAAGAAGTACACGATTATCGAGATGACAACGACGTTTGTTCGTTAGTTATGTGAAGACCGGCGCGCCTCCTTCACAGCTCTGCCCTCATGTGGCAGGGACGGAGGGCCCTGCTACGCTGCGCACGCGCCCCGCGGGGGAAGTCCGGTGAGAATCCGGCGCTGACCCGCAACGGTAAGCGCGCCGACTGGTCAACCAGCCCGGCGCGTAAGCCCGGTTACCCGTGGAGCGGCCGGAACTCCCCACTGCTCGCCGTGGACTGCGAGAGGGATGCCGCGCGCTCCTGGCGCCCGGGCCGCCCTTGGACACGTGTGCCCGCGGCCCGATCCGAAGGACCGCGCGTGTCAGCTCCCGCCGCCACGTCCGTCAAGCCGCGCGCCGCCGACCCGCCGCGGCGCACCCCGACGGGGCCGCCGGCAGTAGGACTCGGACTCACGCTGCTGGTGTCCCTGGTGTGCGGAGTAGCCCTCGGGGCCTCGGATCTGGCCTGGGGCGAGGTGCTGCGCTTCCTCTGGGCAGGGCTGAGCGGCGGCGTCCTGCGGCCGGACGAGGCCGCGGCGTACAGCATCGTGTGGGAGATCCGCTTACCGCGCACGCTCCTGGCCGCCGTCGTCGGCGCAGGGCTCGCGACCACGGGCGTCGCCGTACAGGCCATGGTGCGCAACGCGCTCGCCGACCCGTTCGTCCTCGGCATCTCCTCCGGCGCGGCGGTGGGTGCGAACGCGGTGATCCTCTTCGGCACGCTCGCTGCGTTCGGAGTCTGGGCACTGTCCGTGTCGGCTTTCGCCTCGGCGCTCGTCGCCATGACCCTGGTCTACACGGTGGCGCGGAGCTCGTACGGGCTGACGCCGCTGCGACTGGTGCTCACCGGCACCGCGATGTCGTACGGCTTCTCCGCGATCACCACTCTGATGGTGTTCCGCGCCGAGCGCGGCGAGGCCGCACGGTCCGCCGTGATGTGGCTGCTGGGCAGCCTCAGCGGTGCCACCTGGGGCGCGCTGCCCATCGCCGCGGGCACGGTGGTCGCCGGGGCGGCGTATCTGGCGCTCTCCTCGGGCCGGCTCAATGCCCTGGCCATGGGCGACGAGACCGCGGCCGCGCTCGGTGTGAACCCCGAACGGCTGCGGCGGGAGCTGTTCGTCGTCACGGCCGGGGTCACCGCCGCCGTGGTGGCCGTGAGCGGCGCGATCGGGTTCGTCGGGCTGATGGTGCCGCATCTGGTCCGGATGCTCGTCGGCGCCGATCACAGACGCGTCCTGGTCGTCGCACCTCTGATGGGGGCTGTCCTGCTGGTGTGGGTGGACATCCTGTCCCGGCTGCTGCTCGCCCCGGCAGAACTTCCCGTGGGTGTGATCACCGCCGTGCTGGGCGTGCCCGTGTTCCTGGTGCTGATGCGCCGCCGCGGCTATGCCTTCGGGGGGCGCTGATGCAGCTCGACATAGAGAGCGTGTCCGTCGACATCAACGGGGCACGGCTGGTGCGGGACATCGATCTCACGGTTCCGGCCGGCCGCGTTGTCGGCCTCGTCGGGCCGAACGGCAGCGGCAAGTCGACGCTGTTGCGCTGCGTGTACCGAGCCCTGCGGCCCGCGGCAGGCACGGTACGCCTCGACGGCGAGGACCTGCATGCCCTGGACGCGCGGGCCGGCGCCCGTCGCGTCGCCGCGCTGCCGCAGGAATCGACCCCCGAGTTCGACTTCACCGTCGCCGAGGTGGTCGGCATGGGCCGTCTCCCCCACCAGCGCGGCTCGGCACTGGGCCGGCCGTCGGCCAAGGACACCGAGGTGTGCCGGGACGCGCTGGACCGCGCCGGTGCCGGGCATCTGGCCGACCGGGCCTTCCTCACTCTCTCCGGCGGCGAGCGGCAACGCGTCCTGATCGCCCGCGCGTTCGCCCAGCAGCCCCGGGTCCTGGTGCTGGACGAGCCCACGAACCACCTGGACATCGCCCATCAACTGGAGATGCTGACGCTGGTACGCGAGTGGCGGCGGCCGGACACCGGGCACCCGGTCACCGTGCTCACCGCCCTGCACGACCTCAACCTCGCCGCGCAGTACTGCGACCGACTGTACGTGATCCGCCGCGGCTGCATCGTCGCATCCGGCCCGCCCGATGAGGTCCTCACCTCTGACCTCCTCGCCGATGTCTTCGGGGTGCGCGCCCATCGCGTACGCCATCCCGAGACCGGCGCGCTACGGCTGCTCTTCGACCGGCTGCCGGCGGACGCCGCAGTCCCCGTCCCCGCCCGCCACGAGTAGGAAGCACTCATGTCCTCGACCTTCGGCCGCCGTTACGCGGTCCTTGCCCCGGTGTTCGTCCTCGTCCTGGCGCTGAGCGGCTGCGGCGCCGACATATCGACTTCCTCCGAGCCGTCCAAGTCCTCCGGGGCCAAGAGAGGCGGGCCGGTCACCATCGAGAACTGCGGGAAGAAGGTGACGTACGACAAGGTCCCTGAGCGTGTGGTGACGAACGACGTCGGCATCACCGAGATCATGTTCGCGCTCGGTCTGGAGGACCGGATGGCCGGGTACGTGATGCCGGACGACAAGGGCGACCTGAACGGCGTGCCCTGGCGGGCCGGTTACGACAAGGTGCAGTGGCTGTCGAAGAAACAGATCACCCGTGAGCTGGTTCTCGACGCCCGTGCGGACCTGGTCTTCGCGGGGTGGAACTACGGCTTCAACGAGGCCGACGGCATCACTCCCGAGTCCCTTCGCGCGGTGGGCGTCGACTCGTATCTGCTCACCGAGTCCTGCCCCAACGGCAAGGACAAGGCCCGCGGCATCATGCCTCCCCTGCAGGCGCTGTACACCGACTTCACCAACCTCGGCAGGCTCTTCGGAGTCGAGGACAGGGCCGAGAAACTGATCGCCGACTTCACAAAGCGGATCGCCGCTGTTGCTGCCAGGGCGCCCAAGGGTGCCGACCGGCCCAGCGTCTTTCTCTACGACAGCGGCCAGGACAAGCCGTTCACGGCGGGCCGCTTCGCCGCGCCCGAGGAGATCATCACCAAGGCGGGCGGTGACTCCATCACCCACGATCTGGCGGACTCCTGGACGACGGTCGGCTGGGAGACCGTCGTGGACCAGAACCCCGATGTCATCGTGATCAACAACTACGGGGACCCGAGCGCCGACGCGAAGCGGACGTTCCTGCTGTCGCATCCGCCGCTGGCGAACGTCACGGCGGTCAAGAAGCGGCAGATCTTCGTGCTCGACTACGTGGACCTGGTGGAGAGCCCTCGAAATCCGGCAGCCATCGAAGCGCTCGCCACGTACCTGCGGACGCTCAAGGGCTGACCACCGGCTCGGCGGCCACGTACTGGCGAAGGTGCTGTGCCGTGAGCGTGTCGGAGGAGGCCACGAGATCCGCCGGAGTGCCGGTGAACACCACACGCCCGCCGTCGTGGCCGCCTCCCGGGCCCAGGTCGATCAGCCAGTCCGCGTGGGCCATCACGGCCTGGTGGTGCTCGATGACGACCAGCGTGTTGCCCTCGTCGACCAGCCGGTCGAGCAGGGCGAGCAGCTTGTCCACATCGGCCATGTGCAGGCCCGTGGTCGGTTCGTCGAGTATGTATGTGGAGGACTTCTCGGCCATGTGAATGGCCAGCTTGAGCCGCTGCCGCTCGCCGCCGGAGAGCGTGTTCAGCGGCTGGCCCAGGCGCAGGTAGCCCAGGCCGACGTCGGCCAGCCGCCCGAGGATCGTGCGTGCCTGGCCGGTGGTGAAGAACGCGAGCGCCTCCGCCACCGACAGGCCGAGCACCTCGCTGATGTTCTTGCCGCGCAGCCGGTACGTGAGCACCTCGGGTGTGAACCGCTTGCCCTCGCACTCCTCGCACCGCGACGCCACCCCGGCCATCATCGCGAGGTCGGTGTAGACGAGCCCGAGCCCGTTGCACTTCGGGCAGGCGCCCTCCGAATTGGCGCTGAACAGTGCGGCCTTGACGCCGTTCGCCTTGGCGAAGGCGGTACGGATCGGGTTCAGGAGCCCGGTGTAGGTCGCCGGGTTCGAGCGGCGCGAACCTCGGATCGGCGACTGGTCGGCGATGACCACTCCCTCACGGTCGGAGAGATAGCCGTGGATCAGTGAGCTCTTGCCGGACCCCGCGACGCCGGTGACGACGGTGAGCACGCCGAGCGGGATGTCGACATCGACGTCCTTCAAGTTGTGCAGATCGGCACCCTTGATGGACAGCTGTCCCCGCGGCGGCCGTATCTGCTCGCGCAGGCGGGCCCGGTGTTCCAGGTGACTGCCGGTGAGCGTGCCGGATGAACGCAGCCCGGCGACATCGCCGGAGAAACAGATCGCGCCGCCTGCTTCGCCCGCGCCCGGCCCGAGGTCCACCACATGGTCGGCGATCGCGATCACTTCGGGCTTGTGCTCGACCACGAGCACGGTGTTGCCCTTGTCGCGCAGGAGCAGCAGCAGCTCGTTCATGCGCTGGATGTCGTGCGGGTGCAGCCCGATGGTCGGCTCGTCGAAGACATACGTCACGTCCGTGAGGCTGGAGCCGAGGTGCCGCACCATCTTCACGCGCTGTGCCTCACCGCCGGAGAGCGTGGAGGCCGGCCGGTCCAGGCTCAGATAGCCGAGCCCGATCTCCACGAGGGACTCCAGGAGATGACGCAGATTGCCGAGCAGCGGGCCCACTGCGGGGTCGTCGATGCCGCGCACGAACGCGGCGAGGTCGCTGATCTGCATCGCCGAGCACTCGGCGATGTTCACACCGTCGATCTTCGAGGAGAGGGCGGCCTGGGTGAGCCGTGTCCCCTTGCAGAGCGGGCAGTCGGTGAAGACCACCGCCCGGTCGACAAAGGCCCTGATGTGAGGCTGCAGCGCTTCACGGTCCTTGACGAGCCAGGTCCGCTGGATCTTGGAGGCGAGACCTTCGTAGCTGAGGTTGCTGGAGCCCACCTTGACCTTGACGGGCGCTTTGTGGAGGAGGCCCTCCCACTCCTGGTCCGTGAAGTCCTTGAGCTTCTTGTCGGGGTCGTAGAAGCCGGAGGCGGCCATGACCGACCACTGCCAGGAATCGACGGCAAAGCCAGGGACGGTGATCGCGCCCTCGTTCAGCGACTTCCCGGTGTCCACCAGCTGGTCGACGTCGATGTCCGACACCTGCCCGAGCCCCTCGCACCTGGGGCACATCCCTTCGGGCAGGTTGAAGCTGAACGCGCCGGAGGTGCCGATGTGCGGGGTGCCGAGGCGGCTGAAGATGATCCGCAGCATGGTGTACGCATCGGTGGCGGTGCCCACCGTGGACCGGGAATTGGCCCCCATCCGCTCCTGGTCGACAACGATCGCGGCGCTCAGATTGTGCAGCCCGTCGACATCCGGGCGGCCCAGGCTCGGCATGAACGACTGAATGAACGTCGTGTACGTCTCGTTGATCAGTCGCTGCGACTCGGCCGCGATGGTGCCGAAGACCAGGCTCGACTTGCCGGATCCGGAGACTCCGGTGAAGACCGTGAGGCGGCGCTTGGGCAGATCGATGTCCACGTTCTGGAGGTTGTTCTCCCGGGCTCCACGGACCTGGATCGCGGCGTGGCTGTCGGCGGGGACCAACGGATCACCGGAGAGGCCGGCGGGCATGGAAGATTCCCTTTCCTCGGGTGCGACGGTGCGGCTCAGCCCACTGCCGCCGACGCGGTGCGTGGCAGGACGGGACCTCGGACCGGTTCCCATCCTTGCGTATCCGGACCGTGCCTGACGGCGAGGTCCGGATACGCACGCGCCATCATCCGCGCCTGGCCTCCCAACAGGCCCGCACCATGGCCAGAGTCGCCGTCTTGGTCGACCCGTTCACATCGAGATATGCCGTGGTGTCGTAGACGGTGTCGCACCCCATGGGATTGGTGGAGCCGAAACATCCACGCGTAAAGCCCGGATTGAGAACGGAGGCGGCACAGTCAAAACTGGGGCCGAGCTCGACCACGACCGACGCGCGGATATTGACACCCTTGGGCCCGTTGTTGTTCACCACCAGAACGGCCTGCGCGTCGTCGTTCGCGTTCCCTATCCAGCACACTTGAAACCCCACGCCGGGATAGGTGGCGTGCTGCACGGTTTTTCCGCACGTCCAGTTGGAATTGGGGTGGATCTCCTTCCAGTTGACGGTCGCAGCGGACGCGGGAGCGGTGGCTGCGGCCCATGCTGTGAGAACACCCACGGCAAGCCCAGCTGCGCGCGAGATACGGCGAAGTTTCATTTCATTCCTCCGATAGGCAATGCGGTAAGTCGCTGTCTCCCACTCGACAACCTGAGAGACACGGAAGGTTCCACAGAGTTGTTCTGATGCTGGATCGCCCTGGGAGAGTCACCCGCGCTGCGGATCGGCGCGGTCCGCGATCTCGTACAGGGCCTTGTCGTTCCACTGGCCGTCGAGTGCGATCTTCTTGAGCATCGGCACATTGAGCGGTGGTGTGGCCCGGGTCGCGTCGGCATCGGGGCCGAGTGAGTTGTAGGCGGTGAGCGTCACCTGGCGGCCGCCGGGCTGGGCGGCCGTGACGATCCAGCGCATCGTGTCCTTGCCGCCGTCCTCGACCCGTTCCTGGCGGACATCGATCATGATGTCCTTGCCCTTGTTCACCTTGGTCTCGTCGACACTGACCTGGATGATTCCGGGGCCGAGACCGTCCTGGTCGACGGTCATCTGCGACCAGCAGGTGCCGTCGCATCCCTCTGCGCCGCCACGGCCGTTCCTCATGGCTTGGCGGGCAGAGGCGAATTCACGCGCGTACCGCTGGAACTCGTCCGCGGTGGGCCGCATCGACCCGCCAAGTGCTTCGTCGGGCGCGGGCGGCAGTTCGTTGAGCGCGGTCCGCCACTGCGGGGACAGGGCCAGCGCCTTCAACTGCTCACGCGACAGCGGCGGCTTGTCCCTCGTCGGTGTGGGGCCCTCCACCGTGGGGGCGTTCCACTCGGTGACCTCGACCATGTCGCCGCGCGGTGAGACGTAGACGGCCCCCCACTCCTTCTTCTGGTCCCGGTTCACCCGGTATTCCACCTCGTGAACCCTGACCACCGAGCCGTCCGCGAGCTTCTCCCGCTTGCACGTGTTGTACGGGATCGACGTGCCGGTCGTCCTGCAGGCGGTGTACTGGCGGGTGGAGTAGCCGTCCGGATCGACGCGGTAGAGCTTGACGTCGATGCCCGCCTTGCCCTGGCCGTCGTCGTACACAAGGGAGGCGGCCGGGCCCAGGTGGTCGCCCGTGCCGCGGGCCTTCTCGGCGCTGAACGCGCCGCCCTGCGGCAGCAACCCCTTGAGCGTGCCGAGGAGTTGGTCGGCGGAGACCTTCGTCGACGGTGTCACGAAGGCCGGGTTCATCGGCGGCTCACCCAGCAGCGGGTCCGGCTTGGGGAACTTCTTCAGTTCTTTGCGCCACTCGTTCGCGTTGAGCCGCGTCAGGTCGTACATGACCGGCCCCTTGCGCGTGCCGGTGGCCCGCTTGGGGTCGGGCGTGTTCCACACGGTGGCCTCGACGAAAAAGCCGTCGGGCGTGATGATCTGCTTCCGTACGGACTTGGTCGCCAGTGTGGTGTACGGACCCTTGTGGCTTTCGACGCGCAGGCTTCTGCCGGACTCGCCTTCCGTCCAGGCGCGGCAGGTGCCCATGTTGGGGCCCGGGCACGTCTCGATCTGCTTGGGGTCGGCCACGCCCATCCGGAACTCGACCAGTCCCGGCCCCTTCCCGTCGTCGTAGACGAAGGACACGTGGGCGTACTCGCCGGGCTTGCGGGGCAGCACCCGCTGCTGGCTGAACGTCCCAGGGATCAGCTTCCGCCAGATCTCGAAGACCCTGGCGCTGTCCACCGACGGGGTTTCCTTGGCCACGTCGGAATCCCGGTGGCCGAGAAGTCCGCCCGCGTACGCCCCTGAGCCCATCAGACCGAGCACCAGCACGCTCGCCGTCACCGCGAGGACACGCCGGCGGCGCACGCTGCGCCGGCCGCGCTCCACACCCGCCATCAGAAGGGCCTGCTGATCGCTGTCGAATGTGTTTCCGGCACGGCGGAGCGCCTCGCCGAGTTCGTCCTCGAAAGACTCGATAGACATGGGGAACCACCAGTTCTCGGGAAGGCTTGTTGCATCTCTCTGGTCGGTCATGGCGCGAGCATCTCCAGGCTCGAGCCCAGCGCGGTCCGAAGCTTGGCCAGCGCCCGCGTCGACCTCGTCCGTACGGCAGCCGTGCTCGCGTTCATTGCCCGCGCGGTCTCCTCGACGCTGCGGTCCTCCCAGTACCGCAGCACCACCACGGCCCGGTCCTTCGGCGCCAGTTCCCCTAGCGCCTGCAGCAGCGCCATCCGCATCTCCACGTCACCGCCGGCCGCCGCCACCGCCTCAGGCACCTCGGCCAGCGGAAGCTCGGCGGCCGAACGCCGGCGCCGGTGGCTGAGAAACGCCCGAACCAGGACGGTCTGGGAATATGCCGCGGGGTTGTCCACCTTCGACATCCGGCCCCACACCACATACATCCGCCTCAGCGTCTCCTGCACCAAATCCTCGGCGAGATGGGTGTCGCCACTGGTCAGGAGGCATGCCGAGCGGAACAGATGGCCAGTGCGGCCGGCTGCGAACTCCATGAAGTCGTCCGCGCGGGACTGTCTCATGCCCTCCCCGTTCGTCACTGTCGTCGAGCGGGCTCTGCAGCCCCCTCCGCCTCACCGACGCCGTGACCCGGTGCGAATGTTTCACAGGAGATTTCGAGCACACTTCCGAGGCCGCATCCTTGCGCCCGACGCAGCCCTGCCTACGATCGGTCCGCACCACGCCTGTGGAGCTCGTCGACAGCCCGGTTCCGAGTTTCTGTTATCCGCCCGGCCGCGCAGCATCTCCCCTTCTGTGCGACGGAACCGGTCAGAGTCGGAAGCAAGGAGTCAGAGAACGTGAGCAGTGAACTCAACGCCTCGGTGATCATGGCGGCACAAGCCGGGGATCAGCAGGCCCGCGACCGACTCGTCGTTGAGTGCCTGCCTCTCGTCTACAACATCGTCGGCCGGGCGCTGCACGGGCATCCGGATGTCGACGACGTGACGCAGGAAATCATGCTGCGTGCCTTCGCCGGTCTGGGCGGACTGCGTGACCCGGACAGCTTCCGGTCATGGCTGGTGGCCATCGCCGTGAACCAGATACGTGGTCATTGGAGGCAGCGCCAGGAAGCCCCGGTCGACGGCGGGCTGGACGACGCGTACGACCTTGCCGACCCCGGCGCGGACTTCGTCGATCTGACCATCACCCGCCTCGGGCTGTCGGGCCAGCGCCGCGAGGTCGCCGAGGCGACCCGGTGGCTCGACGAGGACGACCGGTCGCTGCTCTCGCTGTGGTGGCTGGAATCGACCGGCGAGCTCACCCGGACGGAGGTCGCCGCCGCCATCGCGCTGTCCCCGCAGCACACGGCCGTACGTGTGCAGCGCATGAAGGACCGGCTCGAGGTGTCGCGGCTCGTCGTGCGCGCCCTTTCCGCCGAGCCGCGCTGTGTGCTGCTGGAGTCGCTGGCCCACGAGTGGGACGGCGTGCCCTCGGCGCTCTGGCGCAAGCGCATCGCCCGCCACGCCCGGGACTGCACGGTCTGTTCCGGCTTCTCGGCCGGGCTGGTTCCGGCGGAGCGCCTCCTTGTCGGGCTGGCGCTGGTGCCACCGGCGGCCGCCCTTCTGGCACTTCCCGGGCACCCCGATCTCACGACGGTGGCCGCTCATCGGGAGATGTCCGGCCCCGAGGCCTCCACGCCGACGGGTGCGGCGGGTGGCCCGAGCCGGAGCGCGCAGCGCCGTATCGATCGCGCCCGGCGCCGGCGCCGTACGACCACGGTGGCCGTGGCGGTCGCAGCCTTTGTCACCGCGGGCGGGGCCATGCAGGTGTTCAGCGACGATCAGGACGCCGAGACAGGGGCACGCACTTCGACGGCCACGCAGGCAGATGGGGCCCTGCCGCTGACGCCGTCCGCCGAGACCACGACGTCCGCTCCTTCGCCTTCACCGAGCAGCGCGCGGCCCTCCCCGTCGCCCACGCCGAAGCCGTCGAAGAAGCCCGCGACCAAGAAGCCATCGCCACGCCCGTCCACCCAGGCGCCCGACCCCGAACCGGAGCCCGATGCACCGACGTCGTCCGTCGACCAGGTCGTGGCACTCGTCAATCAGGAGCGGGCGAAGCAGGGTTGCGCGCCGGTCAGCGGCAATGACCGGCTGGACACGGCGGCCCGGCTGCACTCCGAGGACATGGCTGCGAAGGACTACTTCTCCCACACCAGCCTGGACGGCAGAAGCCCCGGGGACCGGATCACCGCCGCCGGCTATCAGTGGAGTACGTACGGCGAGAACATAGCCCGCGGACAGCAGACCCCCGAGTCCGTGATGGACAGCTGGATGAACAGCGAGGGCCACCGGGCCAACATCCTCAACTGCGACTTCAAGGAGATGGGCGTGGGGATCCACGAGGGGTCCGGCGGACCGTGGTGGACGCAGGCGTTCGGAACGAGCAGCTGACGGACTACTCCTACCCGGTGCCGCGTGTGGCGTCGTGACGCCACGGCGAGTCCATGCCGGGCGCACACCGTGACGTTGGAGCCCGCCGGACGTTGACCACGTCATGAAGAAGCGAAGCATGGCCGCTGTTGCCTCACTCGTCACCGGCGTTGTGGCATCCCTCATCGCCCCCGCCCCCGACGCCCACGCCGACTCACTCGGCGACGCACTGGGCCTTCCGCTCGCCGTGCCGACGGTCGCGGACGCATCCCTGCAAGACGTCGAGGAAGTCCTCCCCGCCAAATGACCGGGGCGGCGGGTTGTCGCCCGCGCTCACGGTGAAGTGACCTCCCGGGCAGGCCCGTTCACTGCTCGCGCATGCCCCACGGCGAGCCGTACTCGGTGAGCAGGTCCAGGAAGGGACGAGCGGGAAGGGCCTCCGGGCCGAGGACGCCGCTGCCCGACCAGGTGCCGGCCGCGATCAGTTCCAGCGCCACGACGGGATTGATCGCGGTCTGCCACACGACGGCCTGGCAGTCGTACTCGCGCATCGACCACTGGTTGTCGACCACGTGGTACAGGTAGACCTCGCGCGGCAGGCCGTCCTTGGTGCCCTTGATCCAGGTGCCCGCGCAGGTCTTGCCATGCATACGCTCCCCCAGCTTCGCTGGGTCCGGCAGGCAGGCCGCGACCATGTCCCGCGGCGAGACCTGGACGACGCCCGATCCGTCCGCCGCCGGCACCGGCACCGGTTCGGTGCGGTCAAGGCCCAGCAGGTGCAGGGTCCGCAGGGTCTGGATGAAGTCCTCGCCGAGTCCGTACTTGAAGGTGACTCGCCGCGCTTCCACCCAGCGAGGCACCAGCAGGACCTCCTCGTGCTCGACATTGACGCACTCCACGGGTCCGATCCCCTCGGGGAAGTCGAAGACCTCGGGCTCGCTGAACGGGGCGGTGGTGAACCAGCCGCGGTCCGCCTCGTAGACCACGGGCGGATTCAGGCATTCCTCGATGGTGGTCCAGATGCTGAACGACGGCGCGAAGTCATAGCCGTCGACCGTGAGGTTCGCACCGTCGCGGATGCCGATCTCCTCGATCTCGTCGAAGAGCTCGTCGGCGGCGTGCCGCGCGAACACGTCGGACAGTCCCGGCTCGACGCCCATGCCGACGAGGGCGAGCGATCCGGACTTCTCCCAGTCGGCGGCGAGCTCGAACTGGGCGTCGCCGAGTTTGACGCCGGGGACCTCGTACGGGCGCTCCGGATGCGGGTGGGACAGGGACATCGCCATGTCGAGGTAGCGCGACCCGGCGGCCAGCGCCGACTGGAACAGGGGCATCACAAAGCGCGGGTCCGTGGCGTTGAGCAGCACGTCGCAGCGCTTTCTGCGCAGCAGCTCGGTCACGGCGCTCTCGTCGCTCGCGTCGATCCGCTCGGCGCTGAAGCGGTCGTCCGGAGCGAGGGCCGCGACGGCGGACTCGGCGCGGGAGAGGTCGTAGTCGGCGACGACCATGTGGTCGAAGAAGGACCGGCGGGCCGCGATCCGGGTGATGGCGGTGCCGACTCCGCCGGCTCCCACGAGAAGTACACGCATGGCCAAACTCCTTTTCCCGGATACAGCGTGCAGCGCGCCGCTGTCCGGCGCGAATCCTGTCGCTTCGATCCAACGCCTGGGCCTCTGGTCACGTCAATGGTGTTGGCATAAGGTCGCCACCGGTACGTCAGGACGGCTGTCGTACGACGTCGAGTGCAAGGAGCGTGCCGTGGCCAAACCAGTGGTGCCCGAAGAGGCGCGGCGACGTCGCCGGCCCACAAAGAACGGGTCGGTGCTCTCGGAGCAGCTGATCATCGACACCGCGCTGCGCATGCTCCGGGAGCACGGCGGTGCGGGCCTGACCGTCCGCCGGCTGGGCATCGCGCTGGGCGCGGACCCCAGCACGCTGTACCGCTATTTCAGCGGCATCGACGATCTCACGCTCGCGATCGGGAACGTCCTCATCGGACGGGCGATGGCAGGCTGGAAAGCAACCGGAGAATGGCGTGCCGACCTGCGGGAACTGGGACTGCGGATCCACGCCGCGTACCTCGGGCATCCGCAGGCAGCCGTGCTGACCGCCAGCCGGGTCACCGGCAAGGCCAATGAGGTGACCGCCGACGAGACCATCCTGGGCATGCTGCGCACCGCCGGATTCGCGGACGCCGACGCCGTCCGGATCTACCACGCCTTCATCGACCAGAGCCTGGCGTTCGCCGCGCTGGACGCGGCGTCCCTCGCCCTGCCGGCGGCAGCGCGCGCCGCGGACGAGGAGGTCTGGCAGGCCACGTACGCCCGGCTGCCCGCCGACACCCACCCCCACATCGCGGCCACCGCGCACCTGCTGGTCGGCCGGATGAACGACAGCGCCTATCCCACCGCGCTCGACATGCTCCTCGACAGCGCCGCGACCCGGCTCGGTCGAAGCTAGCCGCAGGTCGCTGGACCCGGCGCGGGTCAGCGGAGGCAAGGAAGCTCAAGTCTTGCTCTGAACCAGTGCCGGCCGGGATTCACCCCCAACCGGCCGGAGAACACTGACACCAAGGACAGAGCTGGACGGACGGGGGAATCTTGTGCGGACCATATTGCGGCGACCCGCCTCGGCGGCGCCCCTGACGCTGGATCAGTACGACATCGCCCACCTGGCCGGTGGGCCGCGACGCGTGGCCGAAACCGCGCTCATCGCTCTGAGCAACCGGGGCGCCGTCACGATCAGCGGCCCTCGGGTACGCGCCACGGGAAGGCCCGCCGACCACCCGGTCGAGCGCGCGCTCACCGCCCTGTGCCCGAAGGGGAAGAGCCTGGCTCACGTACTCGCCGTCGTACGGCAGTGCCCCGAGACCGACGAGATCGGGCACCGGCTCGTCTCGTACTGTCTGCTCACCCGTTCCCGCCATCGCGTCACCCACACAGGCAGGCGGTACCTGGAGAAGGCCAAGCAGGAAGGGACCTTCCCTGCCTACGTCTTCGACGGGCCGAACGCCCTGACGGACAAGCCGCTGCGTCGTGCCGTCGCGGAAGCGACACCGCTGTCGCCGGGCCTCGGCCGGGCACTGATCCGGATGGGACGAGCCATCGACTCGGACGCCTACGACAATTCGGACGGGAGCGCCGACTCGGGCTCCGGCTCCGGTGCCGCTCACAGCTGTGGCGGTGGTGGTGGCGGAAGCGGCAGCGACTGATGACCGCGCCCGGCTAGCCGAGCCGTGCCGCGGGCAGCCAGTAGTCCAGATACTGGCGCAGGCCGGACAGTTCAGTTCCGTCCGCCCGGTAGGCGAGGTAGCCGTCCGGCCGGACGAGGCCGTGCGCCGTGCCGGGCCAGGGCCCTTGCGTGCCGAGGTGGTGGACGGTGATCAGGTCGGTTCTGCCGTGGCTGACGACCGCCAGGGCGTCCGGGTTCCAGACGTCGCGCGGGCCGCACAGCAGCAGGTGGTAGCCGGGGCCTGATGCCCGGGCCTGGAGTCCCGGCGGGGTGTCGGGCAGCCGGTCGCCCGCACGGGGGCCGGCGCGGCGATGGCGTGTCCCCTCGGTGGTGAGGGGGCTGCGCCGGTAGTGGATGGCAAGCTCGGACACCGTACGGAACGCTCGGGCGCGCAGGCTGGTGAAGCGAAGCCCCAACGGCAGCAGGCGCGGCACCAGTTGGGTCCTGACTTGCCGGATGACCAGGTTGCGGCTGGTGGCGGCGGTGAAGGCGCGGTCGGTGAGGCGAAGCACGGTACGGCCCACCGGCGCGCGTTCCTTCTCGTAGGTGTCGAGCAGTGCCTCAGGGGCGTCGCCACGGCAGGTGAGGGCGAGTTTCCAGCCGAGGTTGAGCGCGTCCTGGATGCCGATGTTCATGCCCTGCCCGCCGGCCGGGCTGTGGATGTGGGCAGCGTCGCCGGCAAGGAAGGCGCGGCCGGAGCGGTAGTGGGCGGCGCCGCGGTTGTGCAGCCGGAAGTCGGTCATCCATACCGGATCCCGCAGCCGCAGCCCGTCGTCGGTGTACTGGTCGGCGATCGCCTGGAGTTGACGCAGGCTCACCTTGTCTTCCGGCGCTTCCGGCGCTTCCGGCGGACGCATCGTGAGCAGGCGCCAGGCGGCCGGCGACTCCAGCGGGAAGAAGAACAGCAGCCCGGTCCCGGACAGATAGGCGTGGGCGGCGCCGCGTTCGAGGCCGTCCACCTCAAGGTCGGCGAGCAGGAACGTCTGCGGATAGGAGGAGCCCTCAAAGGCGATGCCCGCAAGGTCGCGCACGGTGCTGTGCGCCCCGTCACAGCCGACGACATAGCGCGCGCGGACCGTCTCCTCCTCGCCGTCGCCGCGGCTCAATCGGCAGGTGACGTACGCGTCATGAGGCGTCAGGTCCAGCAGCTCGGTGCCCCGCTCGACGGCGGTGCCCCGCTCGGTGAGATGCGCGTCGAGCACGGCCTCGGTCTCGGCCTGGGACAGAAACAACAGATATGGATACGGGGTGTCGGCGCAGCCGATGTCGAACAGCGGCACCTGCGCCACCCGGCCCGGCGCATGAATCCGCAGCCGCACCGCCCGATTGCCGCGCGCGACCAGCTCGTCCGTCACGCCGGCCCCGGCCAGCGCCTCCAAGGTGCGCGGCTGGATCGCCAGAGCGCGGGACTCGCGGGCCCGGTCCAGGCTCCGGTCGACGATCCGGAACCGGGTGCCGTACGCCCGCAGCTGAGCCGCGAGGGCCAGCCCCGTCGGGCCCGCGCCGACCACCAGAACATCCAGCGGTTCCGCCATGGATCCACCGTAGCCCGACGGCCGCGACGTCGCGGAGCTGCTTCGGGCCGCCGGTCAGTGGCCGGTGTGCTTGCCGATGAACAGCTCGGCGAAAGCCGCGGCGGCCGTGGGTGAGGTGAGGATTCTGCGCAGCCGCGCGGTCATGGCCCCCTCCCGGAACGGATCGCCCGACGAGGCTCCGTGCAGGATCTCCGAGAGCCACTGCGAGAACTCCTGGTCCTGCCACACGCGCGGCATGCACGACGCCGAGTAGCCGCTCAGACCGCTGTCGTCGCCGCCGCTGCAATACGCGGCGAGCGCGTCGCCGAGCAGCAGCGCGTCGTGCAGCGCGAGGTTCATGCCCTTCGCGGCGATCGGCGCCGCGAGGTGGGCCGCGTCGCCCGCCAGGTACAGCCGTCCGTACGACATCGGCTCCACGACGTAGTTGTGCATGTCCAGCACGCGCTTCTCGATCAGCCGTCCCTCGGTGAGCGGGCCGGCGCCCTGCGCCGACAGTCGCTGGTGGAGCTCGGACCAGACCCGCTCGTGCGGCCAGTTCTCCGGATCGTCGCCCGGAGGGCATTCGAGGTAGTAGCGGGTGACCTGTGGGCTTCGGGCCATGTGGGCGGCGAATCCGCGCGGATGGATGCCGAAGACGACGCAGTCGGAGGACGGGGGTGCTTCGGCGAGGAGGGCCAGCCAACCGATTCCGTAGTCGTGCCGGGCGATCGTGGTGTCCGGCGGCATGCAGGTGCGCGTCACGCCGCGTGCGCCGTCGCAGCCCGCGACGGCATCACAGTCGATGCGCAGGCGCGTGCCCGTCTCCGGGTCCGTATAGGAAACCGAGGGACGGTCCGTGTCGAGGGCGTCCAGTTCCACGTCGCGTACGCCGAAGCGGATGTCGCCGCCCGCGTCGTCCGCATACGCACGCACCAGATCCGTCACCAACAGCGGCTGCGGATAGACGAAGTGACGGTGCCCCGACAGCTCGCGGTAGGGGAATCTGTGGCGCTCACCCGCAAAGCGGAACTCGCACTCGCTGTGTGCCTGTGCGCGTTCCAGCAGCCGGCCCGCCAGTCCGCGCTGTTCCAGGGCGCGTACCGCCCATTCCTCCAGGAAGCCCGCGCGGGGCCGCTGTTCGATGAATTCCCTGCTCTCCGTTTCCAGCACTACGCAGTCGACGGAGGCGGCGCGCAGGATGTTGGCGACGGTGAGCCCGGCGGGGCCCGCGCCGACGATGACGACGCGGCTGCGCTCAAGCGATACAGAAGTGGCGGAGGAGGCGGCAGTCATCCGAGAATTATGACGGTGATCCATCAACATCAGGGGCCGGAACCGCCATTGAGCGATCGACGGGTCAGTGACCCGCGAGCAGCTTCACCGCCACGACCGCCGCGCCGATCAGTGTGTCCAGCAGGCCCGAAATGAGCGCGCTCAGCGGCCCGTTGCCCATCCGCAGTCCGGCCCGCCACCCCCACAGGAACAGCGTCGCGACCTCCACACCGGCGGCGATCAGCAGCGCGGTTTCGAGATGCATCACGCCCAGCGCCGACAGGCCGATCAGCACGAGCGGGCCCACTGCGACCAGCATCAACGGGCTCGAGACGAACAGCGACGTCCGGATCTCCGCCCGGGTCGCGCGCCGCCCGAACACGGCACGGTGCGACTGTTCGTCGGCGACGAGTGTGGCCATCCACACCCCGAGCGCACTGACCGTCACGGTGAGCGCGGCTTCGGCGTACTCGGGCTGGTCCGCCTCGGCGAGGGTCACCACGACGGCGGTCAAAGTGATGGCCGCGTAGATGCGCTCCTTGAGGCGTGCGGCCGTGGTGTCGCCGGCGCGGGCCGCGGTGGCGGCGGTCTCGCCTGCCCCGGGTTGCGGTTCCGGGTGCGCCGCCATGCGTACGCCCTTCCGCCGTGAGCCGCCGTGCCCGAAGGGCACATTTCAGTGACACACAGTAGGCGAACGGACACAGAGGGACCTACTCGACGGGCCAGGTGTGCACCGGCGCGTTCAGGTGCATGTAGTCGATGTACTGGCGGGTCATCCGCCGCAGCGCCTCATGGTGCCCGGCGTGGGTGGTGGAGTCGATGTGGTGGAACATCTCCTTCTGCCACACCGCGCCGTTGCGGCCGGTCACGCACCGTTGCTCGATGATCCCCAGCAGTGGCTCCCGCCATGCGGCGTCCATGCCCGTGCGCTCAAGACCCTGGTGGGCCAGCGGCAGGAGGCGCCTCAGTACGAGCTCGGACACCGGCACCTCACCCATTCCGGGCCAGTACAGCCGCGCGTCGATGCCGTGCCGCGCCCCGGCGTGCAGGTTGTCCTCCGCGGCCGAGAACGACATCCGCGACCAGACCGGGCGCTCCTCGTCGACCAGGGCGCGTGTCAGCCCGTAGTAGAACGCGCCGTTCGCGAGGACGTCGGCGACCGTGGGGCCCGCGGGCAGCACGCGGTTCTCCACCCGCAGATGGGGCTTGTCGTGCGCGACGGCGTAGACCGGGCGGTTCCAGCGGTAGATGGTGCCGTTGTGCAGCGTGAGTTCGCCCAGTTCGGGCGTGTCGCCGACGTCCAGCGTCTCCTTCGGGTCCTGCTCCTCGCACATGGGCAGCAGGGCCGGGAAGTAGCGCACATTCTCTTCGAAGAGGTCGAAGACACTGGTGATCCAGCGCTCTCCGAACCACACCCGGGGCCGTACCCCCTGCACCTTGATCTCTTCCGAGCGCGTGTCGGTGGCCTGCTCGAAGAGCGGGATACGGGTCTCGTGCCAGAGCTCCTTGCCGAACAGGAACGGCGAGTTCGCGGCCAGCGCCACCTGCACCCCGGCGATCGCCTGCGCGGCGTTCCAATAGCTTGCGAAGTCGTCCGGCGAGACCTGCAAGTGAAACTGGGTACTGGTGCAGGCCGCCTCGGGCGTGATGGTGTCCGCGTAGGTCCGCAGCCGGTCCACGCCGTCCACCTCGATCCGCAGATCCTCCCCGCGCGCCGCGAACACCTGCTCGTTGAGCAGCCGGTACCGCGGGTCCTCCGACAGTGCCGACTCCCCCACGTCCGGCTGGCGCAGTGTCGGCAGGACTCCGACCATGATCAGATGGGCGCCGACCGCCGCAGCCCGTTCCTCCGCGTGGTTGAGCGCGCCCCGGATCTCCTCCTCCCACGAATCGGGACCACCGGCCGTCAGGCGCCGCGGCGGGATATTGATCTCCAGGTTGAAGCGGCCCAGCTCGCTCGCCCAGGCCGGATCGGCGATCGCCTCGAGCACATCGGTGTTGCGCATCGTGGGCTCGCCGCGCGCGTCCACGAGGTTGAGTTCGATCTCCAGACCCACCTGGGGCCGCTCGGACTCGAATCGTGACTCGCGCAGCATCTGCGCGAACGCGTCCAGGCATTCCTGCATCTTGATCCGGTACCGGCGGCGGTCCTCACGGGTGAACACCAGCGCCGGGACATCGCGTCCCATCGGCCCTCCCGAGTCCACTCGGCAGACACCCCAGTCCAAGAATCCCACCAGTCGGTGCGTTATGCGATGTATCGCCCTTTTCTTTCCGCTTCTTTCCACACAGTGCGAGCACGGGATGCACAAGGCTGACCGATGCGCCCGCCAAGTGACCAGCCGACCAAGAGCACCCGTTGGTCCAGACCTATTGACGGTAGGTCTGGACCACTTTACGTTCAGCGCCGACAGGTACCGGTGGGAAGGGAGCACCTCATGTTCGGTCGGAAGTTACGTCTGCTCGCGGTCGGCCTGGCGACGGCCTGCGTCGTGCAGGGTCTGGTCGCGGCGGCACCGAGTGCGCCGGACGCGCACAGCGCACCGCAGGCCGAGACCTGCGCGGTCAAGTCGAAGCCCGCGGGCAAGGTGCTCCAGGGGTACTGGGAGAACTGGGACGGCGCGGCGAACGGCGTGCATCTGCCCTTCGGTTGGACCCCGATCACGGACAGCCGCATCCGCGACCACGGCTACAACGTGATCAACGCGGCCTTCCCGGTCATCCGCTCGGACGGCACCGTCCTGTGGGAGGACGGGATGGACTCGACGGTGAAGGTCGCGACCCCGGCCGAGATGTGCCAGGCCAAGGCGGCCGGTCAGACGATCCTGATGTCCATAGGCGGCGCGGCGGCCGGTATCGACCTCAGCTCAAGTGCCGTGGCCGACCGGTTCGTCGCGACGGTCGTGCCGATCCTCAAGGCGTACAACTTCGACGGCATCGACATCGACATCGAGACCGGTCTCGTCGGCAGCGGCAACATCAACCAGCTGTCGGCCTCCCAGGCCAACCTCATCCGCATCATCGACGGCGTGCTCGCCCAGATGCCGTCGACCTTCGGCCTCACGATGGCGCCCGAGACGGCGTACGTCACCGGGGGCAGCGTGGCGTACGGCTCGATCTGGGGCGCGTATCTGCCCATCGTGAAGAAGTACGCGGACAACGGCCGGCTGTGGTGGCTGAACATGCAGTACTACAACGGCAGCATGTACGGGTGCTCCGGTGACTCGTACTCGGCCGGCACGGTCCAGGGGTTCACCGCGCAGACGGACTGCCTGAACCGAGGACTGGTCATCCAGGGCACGACGATCCGGGTTCCGTACGACAAGCAGGTCCCGGGACTTCCGGCGCAACCGGGCGCCGGCGGCGGCCACATGTCGCCGAGTCTGGTGTCGCAGGCCTGGAATCACTACGGCAACGCGCTGAAGGGCCTGATGACCTGGTCGATCAACTGGGACGGCTCGAAGAACTGGACGTTCGGCGACAACGTCAAGGCGCTGCAAGGCCGTTGAGATCGCGGAGTGCCGACCGGCCCGGTCATCACCGGGCCGGGCCGACATGTTGAGAGCTTCGGGTGGTCCTACGGCAGCTTCGCGAACGGCGAGACGAAGGCGCGGGCTCCCGGAGTGTCCAAGCGGTACGTGACGTTCGTGGCGTAGCACGGGGTGTCGCCCGTGATCGTGGTGGCAACCAGGGTGAGCCTGCCGCCCAGCGTCGCGAAGTTGGGGCCGCCCGAGTCGCCGTAGCAGGCGCCGCCGTTGCCCTGAGGCGCGGTCATGGCCAGGCGTACCCAGCTGTCGTTGAGCGCATTGAAGGTGACCGGGGCCTTCATCCGGACACCGCCGCCGGGGTGCGTGTGGCCGCCCGGGCCCCGCCGGGCCTCCTGGGTTCCGTATCCGGCGACGAAGAACGAGGTGTCGTTCAGCCCCTGCGAACCGAGTGCGCCGAGCGCTCCGGCCTTCGGGAGGGTGGCCGGAGTGAAGGTCCAGCGCGCCTTGACCTGGGCGGCGGGCAGTTCGATCACCGAGATGTCGTGCGTGTCCGAGGCCGGGCCCGGGAAGCCGGGGTGGCTGTGGGCGGTGCCCTGGACGGCGACGGCCCGCGCGACGGCCGACGGGTCACCGGGGTGCTCGGCCGCCGCGCTGTCGAGGGCGCCCTGGACGTCCTGGTCGAGGGAGACGTAGAACTTCACGTTCGCCGGCCAGTCGGTCGTGCAGTGCGCGGCGGTGAGGAAGGTGTCCGCGTCGATCATGGTGCCCGAGCAGACCCAGTCGACCCGGTCGGGGGTGGCGGGGTCGCCGTCGTTGTCCCAGGTCGCCACGAGGGCGCCGACCTCGGTGCGCTCCGGCGCGGGCGTCGCGTTGTACGAGTTGATTGCCGATGACGGCAGGGCGGCGGTGAGCACGAGGGCGCAGGCCGCTGTGGTGACGGTGCTCAGACGTACGGGAACGGCAGTCAAGAGAAGCCCTTCGAGGGTGTGGGACGGGTTCTCCTGTGGGGGTGATCGACAGTGAAGCGCCGCGGGGCCGCTGAGGCAAGAGTGACGGGATTACTTGGCCGGTCCTTGACCGATCACACGCGGTCGGCCGCAGGCCCACCGGTCATCCGCCGCGACTGGTGTCGATGACGCAGAAGCGATTGCCCTCGGTGTCGGCGAGTACGACGAAGTCGGGGTCGTCCGGATAGAGGTCCCAGTCGACGTGCCGGGCGCCCAGCGACAGCAGCCGCTCGACCTCGGCGGCCTGGTCGGCCGCGTCTTTCGCATACAGATCCAGATGGACCCGCGGATGGTCCTGGACCGGCGTCTCGCTGAGGCCGAGCGACAGTTGTGGCCCCGGCCGCCCTTCCGCCGGCACCAGCACCACCCAGTCGTCCTCCATCTCCTCGCGCGGGACGTAGCCCAGCGCCTGCATCCAGAATGCGGCCGCGCGCGGCACATCCGAGACACCCAGCACAACGGAACCAATTCTCAGCATGCGCCGATTCTGACACTGGTCACAGGCCGGCGGCTGCGCGCCGGACGGCGTCGAGCGTGCGCGTCACATCGTCGTCGGTCGTCGACCAGTTGCTCACCGAGATCCGCATGACGCGACGGCCGTGCCAGGTGGAGCCGCTGATCCATGCCGTGCCGTCGGCGAGCAGCCCATCGAGCACCCGCTGGGTGCGTGCGTCGTCGCCGAACTCGGCGCAGACCTGTGTGAAGACGACGTCGTTGAGAACCGTCGCGCCCTCGATCCCCGCGATGCCGGTGGCGAACGCGGAAGCGTGCCGGCACAGCCGCTCGACGAGCTCGGCCACGCCCGACCGGCCGAGGCACCTGAGCGCGGCCCACACGGTGAAGGCTCTGCCGCGCCGGGAGAGTTCGGGGACCTTGTCGATGGGATCGCCCTGTTCGTTCTGGATGAGGTAGTCGCCGCGCATGCCCATCGCGGCCCGGAGCGCGAACGGGTCTCGTACGACGGCGAGTCCGCAGTCGTAGGGCACGTTCAGGGTCTTGTGGGCGTCCGTCGCCCAGGAGTCGGCTTCGGCGCAGCCCGCCACCAGATGCGCGTACGCGGGTGAGGCTGCCGCCCACAGTCCGAAGGCGCCGTCGATGTGCACCCATGCTTCCGCCTCGCGGGCGGCGCGGATCGTCTCGGCGAACGAGTCGAAGGCGCCGGAATGGATGTCTCCTGCCTGGAGGATCACCATCGTGGGCCGCGGCCCGGCTGCCGCCAGTGCGTTCCGCAGCTCCGCCGGCTCGATACGCCCCTGATCGTCCGCCTTCACCGGCTCGGGCTCACCGAGCCCCAGGTAGCGCAGCGCCAGGTCGATGGCCATGTGGCGGGACTCGCCGACGACGACGTGCACGGGTGGCCCGCCCACGAGCCCGTCGCGGGCGACATTCCAGCCGGCGCGCCGCAGCACCGCGTCACGCCCGGCCGCGAGGCAGGTGAAGTTCGCCATCGTGGCCCCGGTGGTGAAGCCGACGGCACTGTCGGCCGGCAGGCCGAGCACATCGAGCAGCCATGCCCCGGCGATGTCTTCGGCGGCGGTGTGCGCGGGTGTCACGGAGCGCATCACGCAGTTCTGGTCCCAGGCGCTGACGAGCCAGTCGGCGGCCAGCGCGGCCGGTTCGGTGCCACCGACCACGAACCCGTAGAAACGCCCGCCGGGAAACGCGGTGAGCCCCGGTTCACAGGCCGTGGCCATCAGCTCGACGACGTCGGCGGGGCTGCTCGGCCCCTCCGGCAGCGCGGCACCGAGCGCGCGCACGATCTCGTCGACCGAGGCGCGCGCCGGAACGGGGCGGTCAGCCAGGCTCGCCAGCCAGCGGACGGCCTGGTCGTAGGCCTGCCGAAGCGCCGCCTCGCGCGCGTCCATGCTTCGGACTATGAGACAGCCGACGCCGCCACGCAAGCCACGGAGCCAGCAGCCGCGCTCCCCCTTGCCATCATCTCGATGCCGCTCGAACGTCACGGCGGTCGTACGGACCTCGGTCCGGCGCTCCCCTCGTGGTTCGCCCCGCACGGACACCGGACGGCGTCGCTCTGCGCCCGCGGGCGTGCACGGCCCAGTGCTCCGGGCGCGTGGGTCATCAGCGCGCGCAGGTTACGGACCACATGCCGGTCCCGGAAGAGCTCCCAGCGCAGCAGCCAACACGCTGCCAGCGTCAGATACAGCAAGGCGTGAACCGGCCGCCTTCGGCCTGCATGGAGTCTGCCGAGCGCGAGCGCGAACTGCAGTGTGCTGCGCCGTGCGTTGGCTCGGCGGGCCGCGCGCAGCGCGTCCCGCAGTTCCCGTTCAGCGGACCGGTGGTCCCCGGTCGCCAGGTGGAACTGCGCCCACGCGTGGTTGAGTTGCGCGGCACCCGTACTGATCTGCCGGGCCTGCTGGTTGATGCTGTCCGCCTGACGCAGATGGTGCTCTGCTTCATGGGCGGGACCGTGCCGAAGGAGGATCTCGGCCAGCCGGACGTGGTGGAAGGCCCTGCCGGCCAGCCGGCCAGGAGCGATCGCCTGTGCCTCGACGTACCGGACAAGGGCCAGTTGGTGCTCGCCGCGCGCTGCCGCAACCCGGCCCCGGTAGTGCACTGCGGTGGCCACTGGCTGGACCGACTCGTCCTCCGAGGCACCCGCTCCCGTGCCGGATGTTCCGACGGCGATCGCTCGGACGAACCATGTGTCCGAGCCTTCGGGATCCGTATAGAACTGGCACATTCCCCGCGCGGCCAACAGTTCGGCGCGGTGGGACGCCGCGATCGGCGTACCCGCGAACTCCGTCTCGGTCTGGTCCAGCAGACGCTGGGCCCGACGGTAGTTGCTGGTGTCGATGAAGTAGTGGGCCAGCACAGTGCGGGCGCGCACCACGTCGTCAGGGACGATCGCGTACCGGCCGGCACTGTGGATCGAGGCCAGGCGCTCCCTGCCGGCGTTGTCGATATTGGCGTGGCACCTGGCGAGGGCGAGCCAGAGGGCGGTGGTGCCGCCGACGGAGTCGCTGATTGCCTGAACCGCCCGCGTGGCGTCCGCCAGAAAGGCCTGGTCCTCGCGGAACGCGGTGTTGCCCTCGCCTTTCATGACCATGCTGTTGATGACATGGGCGACGAAGTCCCTGAAGAGAGGCGTCACCGCCAGTCCCGCGGAGGAGGCCACACGGCGAAGCCGGTCGACGAGTTCGAGCGTGCTCAGGCCGCTCTGCTCCAGGGCGTCCCGCATGCTGTTCTCGAACCGCTGGGGCGCGGCCGCCACGAAGTCGGTCTGCCAGCCCTCTACAGACAGCCTGCCCGCGTCGCTCATGATCCCTGAGTGGTGAATTCGTAGAGCAGGCTGTGGATCGAGTACCGGCTGTTGACCTGCGAAGGGCGTACGAGACTCATCCGGCACGCCGCGCGCAGCACCGCCGCGAACGCATCGTCGCGTTCGATGCCGCTGATCCGCTGGAGATCGTCGTAGCCGAAGGTGTCACCGGCCCGCCTGGTGCCGAAAGCACCGATGAGCTGTACGACCGTGGCGCGCCCGTGTGTCTCCTCCAGTTCGGCGAGGGCCTGCGCGAAGAGATAGTTGCGTACCCGAAGGCCCAGTGGCTCATCGCTCTGCGCACTGTCCGGGCGGCCTTCTCCCAGGTCGCCGAGTTCTTCGAGTACGTGCTCGATGGGCCGGCCACTCTCCAGGTAGGTCCTGACCACCAGTTTGATCAGGAACGGATTTCCCTCCGTCCGCTGAGCGACGACCTCCAGCTTCCGGTCCGACAGCGAAACCAGACTCGGATCGTCGCTGCCGATGTGGCGGACCAGGGCGAGTGCGTCCGTGGTCGGCAGGGGCGGTACGAGTCTGCTGATGACGTGCCTGCTGTGGTCCGGGTACCGGTTGGTGAGCAGCAGCCGGTGCGGCTGCCGCAGTCCGACGCGGCGCAGCGACTCGACGACGTTGGTGGCGTCCTCAAGGCCCTCCAGGTTGTCGACCACGAGGAGGATGCGCTTGTCCGGGTCCAGAGCATCGAGGTGATCATGGAGTCGTTCCTCCCACAGCGCGCGGCTGACCTCGGTGTCGAGGCCCAACTGGCGTGAGATCGAGCCGATGACGTCCTGCCAGTACGCCAGCGCCAGCGGGTCGCGCTCGCCGAAGGCGCTCTCGCGTGCCGCGTTCTTCGCGGAGGTCCAGACGATCCGGTCGAAGTGTCCTGTGCGACGGCACCGGTCGACGAGATCGAAGGCGAGAGCTGTCTTACCTGCGCCTCCGCCCCCGTACAGGCTCAACACCCAGTTGCCGCCGGGACCGGTGAGGATGGTGTTCAACTCGGTGATCAGAGCGTCCACGCCGAACAGCCGGTCGTGATCGACCCCGGTGGCGTAACGGCGCCATGATCCGGCGGAGTTGACTCCCTCGGCGGTGCCGTTTCCCGAGTCGTCGGCATCGGCCCCCGAGCCGATCGCGGGCACCGGGCCGGAGCCGGGGAGTGCGGTGGCCTCTTCCAGCCGCGCTTCACCGAGGCCGAAAGGCAGCCCGAAGGTGAAGGGGCGGCCTGTGCGCACTGCCAGGAACACTCCCGCGGCCAACCCGCCTACTGCGAGCGCGCCGAGAACGGCGACGAGTGCCCAGCCGTTGAGGTGGTCGGCGAGTGCGTCGATGATGTCGTTCACCAGAGGCTCCCCCGAACGCACACTGTGCGGCAACGGTAGCAACGCGCCACGGCTTCACGCCTGCGTTCCCCGGACCAGCACCGTGCACCTGGCACTCTGGCTGAAATCACACCGTGCGCTCGGCGTCCCCCGTCCGTGGCCTATGCCGCCGTACAGGCGCTCCCTAGCATGGTCGTCCTACCGACCTGACTTCGACAGACGCGGGTGAGGACTGGATGCAAGGGGAGTCGTGGCGCCCAGACGCCATCGACACGAAGGTGCCCAGCGTGGCACGCATGTATGACTACTTTCTGGGGGGCGACGACAACTACCAGTCGGACCGCGATGCGTGCGAGCAGCTGCTGACCCAGGTTCCCAGCACCAAGACACTGGCCGTCAACAACCGCCGGTTCCTGCAGCGTGTGGTGCGAATGCTGGCTGCCGAGTACGGCATCCGCCAGTTCATAGACCACGGGTCGGGCCTTCCCACCCAGGACAATGTCCATCAGGTGGCGCAGGCCGTCGATCCGGCCTCGCGGGTGGTCTACGTCGACAACGACCCCATTGTGCTGGCGCACGGCCGCGCGCTTCTGGAGGAGAACGAGCGCACGGCGGTCATCCAGGCCGATATGCGGGACACCGAAGGCATCTTCGGCCATGAGGAGACGACGCGACTGATCGATTTCAGTCAACCGGTCGCGGCTCTCTTCGTGTCGGTGATGCACTGCATTCCGGATGAGGACGACCCGGCCGGCCTCGTCCGGCACGTGGCGGAGCGCCTCGCGCCGGGGAGCTACCTGGTCGTGTGCCAGCTCGTCAGCGACCAGCCGGAGATCCGGAAGTTCGTCACCGACTTCATGGCGGAGGCGACCGGCGGCCACTGGGGCCGGGTGCGCGAGGAGCACGAAGTCGTCGAGTACTTCAACGGCTTGGAGATTCTCGAGCCGGGTCTGGTGGAGGTCTCCACCTGGCGTCCCGACAACGATCTGGCCCCGGTGCAGCAGACCCAGGAATGGCTCGAGTGGGGCGGCGTCGGTCGGCTCGCGTAGCCACGACCGCTGTTGGCGCGATCGATTGCGCGACGCTGTACCCGACCGCACGAACCGACCGCACGACGTGTGCCCTGGTGGAGCGCCCGATCCGGGCGCTCCACCAGGGCCACAGCCGCTTCAGAGGCTCTTGACGCGCTCGCGCAGCGTTGCGAGCGACTGCGCCGGAGTGAGCGCGCAGGCGCCGAGCCGGTCGAGCATGTCCCGGTACTGCTCGACGACCGGCGGACGCTGGTTGAACGTCGAGTCCGTGAGGTGCTCGATGTACACGGCGTCCTTCAGGTCGCCGAGGGCGAAGCGCAGATAGGTCACGCCGGTGCCGATGCCCACGGCGGCCGTCACATCCAGCGGTGCGATCTGCACCGTGACTCGCGGGCGCTCCATCATCTCGACGAGGTGCTCGAGTTGGGCGCGCATGACGTGCGGGCCGCCGACGGCGCGCATCAGGACGGACTCGTCGATGATCGCCCACAGGTGCGGCGCACCCGGCTGGTCGAGCTGTCGCTGGCGTTCCTGGCGCAGTTGCACCCGGCGCTCGGCCTCGTGCAGGAGGATCTGTCCGGGCCCCGACTGGATCACCGCGCGGGTGTAGGCGGGCGTCTGCAGCAGGCCCGGCACATAGAACGGCTCATAGGTGCGGATGCGCTCGGCCGCTCCTTCGAGGGCGACGAGCGGGGTGAAGAAGTCCGACAGCACGTCGCTGTAGGAGCGCCACCAGTCCGACTGGCGCGACTGTGCCACCAGCTTCAGGAACTCCGCTATGGGCTCGTCGCCGGTCACTCCGTACAGCGCGAGAAGCGCCAGAGCGTCCGCCGTCTTGCAGCCGCTGCGACCCAGCTCGATTCGGCTTGTTTTCGACCGCGAGAAACCGAGCCGGACGTCGACGTCCGCGGGGTCGAGTCCAGCGGCTGAGCGCAGCTCGCGCAGTTTGCCGCCCAGGATCAGTTTCAGAGCGGTCGGGTTCTTCTCTGCCGAGCCCAGGGGCCGTACGAACAATGAGGGGTTCGGATCGGCTGCAGCCATCGCTCGCTCCTGCGGACTCCGGGAAGAGGCCAGTATCCAGCACGGGCACCCGGCCTATACGGAACATGCCGTTCCTACAGCGTTTTTCAGCCGTCCCCGGAGCCATTCCCTGAGGCGATCACAGCGTCGAAGTCACCGCTCCGGGCGCCCGCCACAAACGCGGCGAGCTCCTCGCGCGTATAGATCAGAGCCGGACCCTGGGGGTCACGGGAATTGCGGATGGCCACCTGCCCTCCCGGCAGCGCGGCCACCTCCACACAGTTCCCCGTCGCGTTGCTGTGACTGCTCTTCGTCCATGCCACCGGAGTCAACGCGGCGGCCTTCATACCGTTGAAGAAGTGCTCCACTGCAACAACCTCTCGCCGTACGTACGTTCGCTCGCAGTCAACTTCAACGACTGCAATCCCAGATGCAATTGCAATCCCGGGTGTTACTCGACGATACTCGTCCCACGGCGGCTGCCGCATCCGTGACGATCGAAGCCCCCAGGGGGACGTGACCCAGTGGCCATCCACGTGTCAGCCTCATCGAGCACACGCACCAGGCGCGGACCCCGTCTTCATGTCGGCGAACCCGTCGCCCCAACGCTGTCTCGGCTGCCACGCCCGGATGTGCAGGAGCGCGGCCCCGATCAACGAGGCCTGGATCAGGGCTTCAAGCTGCCCGGATTCGCCGCCTGCGGTCTTGACGGACAGCTGCGGAACGCTCCTCAGGCGCGTTGTTTCGTCGAAGCGACCCTCCGCGGCTGGGCGCTCGAGGCCCTCGTCCCGGACGCCTCCCTGGTCGTCAGCGAACTGGTCACCAACGCCGTCCTGCACGCACTGGACCCTGCGTCCCTCGATGCCCCCGAATACCCCGTCTGGCTCGGGATCTTCCTCAACCCCGACGACCTGGTCTGCGCGGTCACCGATCCGAGCTCGAGCCCGCCCTGCCAGCGCGACGCCGACGCCGGCTCGCTCGGCGGACGGGGTCTCAGCCTCGTCAGTGCGGTGAGCGACAGCTGGCAGTGGTCCTTGACGCCGCCTCAGGGCAAGACCGTCTGGGCGACGCTGGCTCTTCCCGTTTAGACCTCCTGGTCACACGGGCGTACTCAGCCAGTCGGCGACCGCTTCGGCTATCGGCTGCTCGGTCTGGAGCTCCACGAAGCCGAACTGACCCCCTTGGTTGCACTCCAGGAACCACCACGTCCCTTCGGAGTCCTCCGCGAAGTCGAAGGCACCGTAGGCGAGTCCGGCGAGACGCTTGTACGTGGCGACGGACCGCTCGATGCGATCGGGGACGTCGACAGGCTTCCAGTTGTGCCCGGTGTCTCCGTACCGTCCGTCCACCTGTCCCGGGTCCGAGACCTTCCTGGCGGCGAACAACTGGTCACCCACGCTGGTCAGCCGGATGTCGGCGCGCTTGGGGATGTAGCGCTGCAGCAGGGTGGGCCCCGCGGCGACACCGGCGAAGTCGGCGTCCGGCGGCACGAGCGTGGTGGGCAGCGCCATCGGCGGATCGCTCGGCGGCTTGCCCGAAACGGCCTTCACGACAATCTGCCGGTACTGCTCCGCAAAACGCTGCGCCACCTGCGGATAGGTGGTGATGATCGTGGCCGGCACCGGGAAACCGCTGAGGTGCGCCAGGCGCAGCTGCAACGGCTTGAGCCTGGCCTTTGCGGCAGCGCCGGGATCGTTCATCCAGCGCGCCGCCGTGCAGTCCAGCATTCCGTACAACGCCTGCCCGCTTTCGGCGGACAGCCAGGCGGACGGCTCCGCGGCGTGTGCCGCCGGCTCATTGGGCCTGCGTATCCAGATCGAACGCAGACCGCTCATGCTCACGACTCGCCCGCCCGTCGACAGGTAGCCGCGGAACTCCCCGCGTACGTACTCGGCCGACAGCGCCCCCTCACCCGGCAGGTCGGCGGGGTCGAACCGGACCAGCGGAACGCCTCGTTCGTGCAGCTGAGCCACCACCATGTCGGCGGTCACATCCTCCTCTGAAGTGAGGATCAGCACCGTCATCGCGCGCGACCGGGCTCAGTCGTCGAAGTGGGTCGCGGAGCCGGCCGTCGAGGTGGTGGTGCCGGCCGCAGCCAGCAACGCCCTGTCCATGATGGCCGGACGCCCGTCGGGCAGGACGTTCAGCTGCAGGGTGGGGTCGTAGGAGTACTGCCCGAGCACCGGTGCCTGCTCGGCCGGACGTGCGTAGTTCCACGCAAACGGTTTCATGCGATTCTCCCTGCCCCGACTCGGGGCCGCCTGGGGCCCCTTCAGGGCCACATGAGTAGCAATACGTGAAGATCGTGTAGTGGTTTCACCACCTAGCGTCAACTTGCCGTCCACCCCGGCCCGTTGACGCCTCCTTTACAACTGGTTAGACGCTGAATGGTGCCAACCCGTGCCCCTCAACAGAGAGTGACGCCGATCACTTCCCGAGAAAAAAGCCTCGAACGACCACAACCTCCCCCACTTTCACGGGAATTTAAGGCTCAGGGGATCCTCCAAGGTTGAAACGGCGTTACTCCGGAGACCTCTCTCGATTACAGAACGTCAGCACCGTGGTCCGATTTGTCCGGCGCAACCACCGACCGGGTGAGCGGAACGCGGGCCAGCGCGACGACACCCGTGGCGATCATCGCGACGCCGAGAAGTTGCGGCAGCACCCACCAGCCCGAGCGGAGATGCTCCTCGTACACGACGATGCCGAGCGCCAGGCTCACCGTCGCGTCGCCGAGGGTGATCGCCGGCTGGGAGGCGACCAGCGGGCCCGCCTGCATCGCGTTCTCCAGCAGGAACAGCGCGCCCGCGCCGACCGCCGCGAAGGCATAGGTCTGCCAGGCCGTGAAGAACGCCCCGACGCCCTCGTCGTCCAGAATGTGCATCGCCGACTTCATCAGCGCCGCGGTCACGGCGTAGCTGATGGCGGTCGCCGTGCCGAGACACGCGGCGCGTGCCCGGCCCTGCGGGCGGCGCAGCGCCACGGCCGCGAGCACCGTCACCGCTGCCAGACAGACGGCGAGCGCCGGGAGCCAGCGGTCGATCGGGACATGGGTGCGATTGCCGGTGGGGGACGCGGCGGCCAGCGCGACACCGAGACCTGCCACCACACCGGCCACCGCCAGCCAGCCCGCGCGCGGCAGATGGCGGCGCATCAGGAGCGAGGCGACGATCAGGGTCAGCGGCAGTTCGAGGACGAACAAGGGCTGAACAATCGTCAGCGGACCTGTCGCCAGGGCCAGCGCCTGGCACACCGCGGCGGCGATGACCGCGAGAATCCCGGCGACCCAGACCGGGTGCCGCAGCAGATCGAGCATCAGCCCGGCGCGGAAGCCGGACGAGCTCGGCACGCTCATGGCCGCCCGGCGCTGCAGCACGGTGGCAACAGCGTTGCTGAACGCCGCGCAGAGCGCGAGCAGGACCGGCAGCAGGGTGTGCACCGTGGTCGGCCTCCGGCGGTCAGGTGTCGCCTTCAATCACCTCATGGTGGTCACGCACCTGCCGTCCCCGCGATCCGGCGCGGCCGGGCTGCGGGTCGCGCACCACGCGCCGACAATGGGACAAAGGGCCCGGCTGAGAGGAACGTGCCCATGCGCGCAGAGTCGTCTTCGGCCGCGCGGACAGGGGCTTTCACCGCGGTCGCGCTCGCGCTCTTCTGCATCCAGCTCGACTTCTTCGCCCTGAACCTGGCCATCCCCGGCATCGCCGACGAGTTCGGCGTCACCGCCGCGGCCGCCCAGTGGACCCTCTCCGCCTACATGCTCGCCGTCGGCTGCTTCTTCATCGTCGGCGGCAGGCTGGGCGATGTCTTCGGCCGCCGCGGCACCCTGCTCGCCGGCCTCACGCTGTTCGCGGCCGGTTCCGTCGGGTGCGCGCTCGCACCCGGACTCGCGCTGCTGGTCGTGGCCCGAATCGTCCAGGGCATCGGCGCCGGCTTCGTCTTCCCGGTGTCCGTCGCCGTCATCAGCAACGCCTTCCCCGACGAGACCCGCGCCCGCGCGCTCGGAGCCGCCTTCGGCATCGCCAACATCGGCACCGCGCTGGGCCCGTTCGTGGGCGGCGGCTTCACCGAAGGGCCGGGCTGGCGCTGGATCTTCTGGCTGCTCGCACCGCTGAGCGCGCTGGCGCTGCTGATCGCGATCGCGTACGTCCCCGACTCCAGGGACACCTCGGTCCCTCGCCAGCTCGACCTCATCGGCTGCTTCACCATCGTGTGCTGTCTGGCAGCCGTCACGCTGGCCGTGGAACGCGGCAGCGCCTGGGGCTGGGACCACGCCCGCACGCTCACCCTCTTCGCGGTCGCGGTCGTGACCGGAGGACTGTTCCTGCTGCGTGAACGGCTCGCCCGCCACCCGCTCGTCGACCTGCGGCTGTTCCGCAACATCCCGTACGTCCTGGTCACCGGCATGGGCTCGGTCGCCAACATGGGCTACGCCGTCACCGTCTTCCTCGCCACGCTCTACCTCCAGGGCGTACGCCACCTGTCCCCGTTCGTGGCAGGCATCGTGTTCCTCGCCCCCGCCCTGGTCGTGGCCCTGACGGGACCGCTCGGCGCCCGGTTGTCGCAGCGGATGCGCCCCACCGCGGTGATGGCACTCGCCGGAGCGATCGCCGGGACCGGGATGATCACCCTCACCCATGTCACGGCCTGGTGGCTGTATGTCCCCGTGTTCGCCTGGTGCGGGCTCGGCCTCGGGCTCGGCTGGACGTTCTCCAGCGTCGCCACCCAGCAGGTCGTACCGCCCGCCAGGGCCGGCGAGGCCTCCGGCGTACTGCTCACCTTCCTGGTCACCCTCGGCGCGATTGCCCTCGCGGGGGCCGCCAGCGCCATCATCGCGATGACCCCGGAGAGGACGCCGGAGGAGGCCTACGACACGATCCTGCGCTTCGGCGGAGCCGTCATCCTGCTGGCGTCCCTCGTCGTGATGGCCGTACGCCACCGGCTCGTCGTCCACGGCAAGGTGCCGCCGCTGTCCATGCGCGCGCCCTGGCCCCCGGTGGAGGCGGACGGCGCAAGCACGCGGGGCGGGCCATGAGCAGCGGCCGCACTGCCGAACCGGAGCACCGCACTGCGCCTGCGCCGGACCGCACGGCGATCGCGCACCGGGCGATCCGCGTGACCACGGCGGCCAGCGCGGGGTTCTATCCGTTCGTGTACGGCGTGGACCGGCCGGCGATCGCGCTGTACGCCCTGTTCGGGCCCGTGGCGCTCGGCATGCTGTCGCCGATCCCCGGCTCCGGGCGGCAACGGGCCGCCGTGATGCTGCGCGCCCTGCCGGTGGGTCTCGCGCTGGTCGCTCTCGGGACGGCGCTGGCCGTGCACACCTGGGCGGCGGTGCTCGGGATGCTGGTCGTCGGGTTCGTCCTGGCCTTCGGGGCGGTCGGCGGGCCGCGCCCAGCCGGAGCCGCACCCGGGCTCCAGCTGTTCTACATCCTGGCCTGCTTCCCGCCGTACGCTCCGGAGCACCTCGGCGAGCGGCTGACCGGACTCACGGTCGGCGTGCTGCTCCTGGCCGCCTGCGAGGTCTTCCTGCTTCCGGCGCCGCCGACCGCCTCGTACCGGCAGGTCCTGGCGGACGCCGTCGCGCTCGCGGGCCGTGCGGCCGCCGGGTCCGCGGATCCGGCGGACCGGTTGCGCGAAGCCGGCCGGCAGATGCGGCTCTCCCACATCCCGCCTGCTGAGCGGCCTGCCGGCGCCGGGCGGGCGGACCGGGCTCTGGGGCAGGCCGGAGGCGCGGCCCGCAGGCTGCTGGAGCAGCTCGCCCGGATGCGTGACCACCCGCGAGCCGCCGACGCCAAGGATGCCGCGTCCGCCGAACTCCTCGGCCGTGTCGCCTCGGTCTGCGCCGCCACGGCGACGGCCCTGCGAACCGGCCGGCCGCCGCCGAGGCCGGGCTCCGAGGACCTTCGGGCGGCGGTACGGGAGTTCCAGGCGGTGCGCATCGCGGAGGCAACCGGACCGCCGCGGGACATGCCGATCCCGGTGCTCCGGCGTCAGGCCTCGGTCCTTGCGATGGCCGAGTCGACGCGGCTCCTGCAGACCGCGGTAGGCATCGGTCTGGACGGCAGACGCAGGCCGTCGGTCCAGCCGCGCGAACTCTTCTGGTACGCGGATGTGAGCACGGCCTTGCTGTGGTGGCGGCGACTGGCAGGCAACCTCACGCTGCATTCGGTCCAGTTCCAGAACGCCGTCAGGACCGCGCTCGCGTTGGGCGCCGCCCGGCTGGTCGCCGGCTCCCTGGATCTCTCGCACGGCTTCTGGGTGCTGCTCGCCGTGCTCACGCTCGGCCGCACCACTGCGGGAGGGACGTGGGCGGCCGTGCGTTCGGCGCTGGTCGGCACATTCGCGGGCGCGATCGCGGCGGGCACGCTGCTGCTGGTCGTGGGGCGGGACACCGACGTGTACGCGGTACTGCTCGCGCCGGGCATGCTGGCCGCGTTCGCGCTCGGGCCGCTGTTCGGGATCGCCTGGGCGCAGGGCCTGTTCACGCTGGTGGTGTCGACGGCGTTCGCCCAGATCGCGCCCGCCACCTGGCAGATCGCTGAGGCCAGGATCGTGGACGTTGTCACCGGCAGCACAATCGGCCTGCTGTGCGGGCTGCTGGCCTGGCCCACGGGCGCCCGCCGCGAGGTGCGAAGAGCCATGGCTGCGCTGCTGCGCTCCTGCGGTCCGCTGGTCGACGGGACGGTCGTCGTGCTCACCGCCTCCCCGCCGGGTGCCGTGCCCGTGCCGTCCACACGCCTCGTGCTGCACCGGCTACAGCTCGCCGAGGCCGCGTATCACCAGCTCCGCAGCGAACCGGGCGGGACGGCATCGGCCGCGCCCGCGGACTGGCATGCCGTGCTCATTGCGGCGAACCACGTCCTGTACGGAGCCCAGGCGCTGCCCCGCCTCGACCTGCCTGCGGACGCCGTCCCTCCGGACGTCGCGGCGTGGGCCCGTACGACCGCCGGCCGGCTCGTCCTGACCACCGAACGGGTCGCCGCGCTGTGCGCCGGTGAAAGACCGCCACCGCCGGCGGCGTACGCCTCCCCCGCCGAGGCACCCGCCTTCCCTCGTCTGCCCCTGCTCATCGACCTCGAGCACTGGCTCGGCAGCCTGGGCGGACAGCTCGCCCGCATCGAGCGTTCGCTGCCGGGCGGCTGAGCCGCAACAGGAGCCGCGGCGGCCGGGCAGGCCCACCCGACCCGCGCTCCGGAGCGGTGCTGGGTACGATCGGATGTGATCGCCGCTCGGTTCACCGGGCTTGCTGACAGCTCACACGGGACGGCCGAGCGGAGCCAGGGAGGCCGCGATGACCACGATCTCCCTCAGGACCGCGCCGCTGCGGGGAGGGCTCACCCTCCCGTACGCCGAGGCCGGCTACGGCGGGACGCCCGTCGTGTTCGTGCACGCCCTCGCCGACTCCTGGTGGTCCTTCGAGCCCCTGCTGCGGCGTCTCCCGGTGTCATTGCACGGCTACGCGCCCACCCAGCGCGGCCACGGCGACGCCGACCGGCCTGCCGAGGGCTACGGTCCCGAGGACTTCGCCGCCGATCTTGTGGACTTCCTCGACACCGTCGGGATCGACCGCGCCATCCTCGTCGGATCCTCCAGCGGCGGCGTGCCCGCGCGGATCGTCGCGGGCAGCCACCCCGATCGCATAGCGGGGCTGGTGCTCCTCGGCACCCCGGCCGCGCTCGCGGACAAACCCGCGATGGCCGGGCTCCGGGAGGCCGTCGACGGGCTCTCCGATCCGGTGCCCCGCGCGTTCGTCGAGGACCTGATGAGCGGCATGGTGGCCGGCCAGGTCGCCCCGGGACTCATCGAGACCATGCTCGAACAGAGCCTGAAAGTCCCCGCCCACGTCTGGAAGGAGACCTTGCACGGTCTCCTCGAAGCCGATCTGCCCGCCACCCTCGCCGGCATCCTGGTGCCGACCCTCGTCATCTGGGGCGACCAGGACGGGTTCCTGCCGCGCAGTGACCAGCAGACGATCCTCGACGCCATTCACGGCGCGCGCCTGATCACATACGAAGGCGTGGGCCATGTCGTCCACTGGGAGCAGCCGGAACGCGTCATCGCCGACCTCGTCGAGTTCGCCGCCCGCACCGCACCCGCCGGTTCTGCCGGTGCCGCCGGTACGCCGTGACGCCGTGACGCCCGGGGATCTGTGAGAGGAGCACGGCCATGTCCCAGCCGACGGCTCCGGGCGACCGTCCCGCACGGCCGTCGCGTGGGCGCAGTCGATGGACGTCGTTCATCGCTGATCCCCCGACCGCGGAGAAGCCGTCCCGCGGCCTGCACGAGGCGGCCAACCCGGACCACCGGCTCCGCGTCGAGCACGACCAGAACACCCTGTTGATCCATCTCAGCGACGAGGACGGTGACGGGTGGACGACCGTCGCGGTCGACCGGACCACGCGTCAGTGGACCGTCGCCCAGGACACCCGGCAGTCGGACACCGCACGTCTCGCCTACGAGGGTCTGTACGGGCCGGCGGAAGAGGATCACTGACCACTGATCACTGATCACTGAGACGAGGACGCCTCGGCGCGTTCGTGGCCCAGGAGTACAACCCCGTTTCTGCTCGCCTCAGTTGTCGGGGGTCTGTGCGCGGTAGCTCGCGAGGGTGTGTTCCAACGCCTCTTCGAGCGGGGTCGCGGTGGCGCCCAGGCGGGTGGTGATCTTGCTGCTGTCGACGATGAACGGTTCCGCGAACTCGTACTGCATCTCGATCAGTTCGCGCACGACCGGGTTGAAGATCCCGATGGCGCGCAGCCCGAGAGCGGGCATGCCGCGCACCTTCGTACGCGGCTGTCCGGCCAACCGGTAGACGATGTCGACAAGTTGACGCGTTGTACGGGTGCTGGGGTCGTTGGGCAGGTGCCAGATCTCGCCTGGGGCTTCGGGATGTTCGCCAAGGAGCGCGAGGCCTTCGCCGATGTCGGGGATGTAGGTGTAGGTGTGCGGCTGGTCGGGGTCGCCGAGGACGGTGGCCGTCCTGCCGCGCAGCGCCGGCTGGAAGACACGGTCGCCGAGGTTGGACTGGAATCCGCCGTGCGGGCCGAAATAGTCCGAGGCGCGGCCGATCACCACCTCGACGCGGCCCGCCCGGTGCGCGGCCAGCAACTCGTCGGCCATCCGGCCACGGAGGCTGCCCTTGCGGGTATGGGCCGCGTTCGGCCTGGTCTCGACGAAGGGCCGGCCCGCCGGACGGCCGTACATGTAGACGTTTTCCATGCTCACCAGCCGCGCTCCGGCGGCCTCGGCGGCGGCAAGTACGCCTGCCTGGAGGGCCGGAAACCGCGCGGTCCACTGGTGGTACTGCGGATTGAGGACCTGGTAGACGACCCGCGCGCCCCGCGTGACCGCGGTGGTGAACGCTGGATCAGCGGCGTCGCCTCCGACGACTTCGACGTCCTTGGGGACCGGCGCCGAGCCGGACCGGTTCACCAGGCGGACGCTCTCACCCCGACGGCGCAACGCGTCGACCGTGGCGCGGCCGACCGCTCCGGCTCCGAAGACCACATGGTTCGGGGTGTCGTTCATCGAGTCGCTCCTTCGGGCGTCCAGGTGGGCAGCAACCGGTACAGCAGAACTCCGGACAGGCCCGAGAAGACCAGCGCCCCGGTGGCGCCGAAAACGGTGAACTGCTTGTCGACGCCGATGCCGGCGAGGCCCGCGATCGGGAAGGAGAGGAAACCTGCCGTCCAGACCGCCCAGGAGCGCAGCGGTCGGATGCCCGTCCGGCTCGCGGGGGGAAGCGGGGTCATCGTGATCACCTTCATTTCTGCACGACGTACAATTAATGTACGTTGTCCAGAAAAGGCAGTCAACCGACCACGCGGCCTTGGCGGCGGAAGGGGCGGCTGGAGATGGAGAAGACCCCGGGGAGAGGCAGGCCCGGCAGACGGCGGACCCTCGACGAACAGGACATCCTCGACGCGGCCATGCGTCTGCTGACCACGCGCGGCGCCGACGCGGTTTCGGTGCGCGGGATCGCGGCCGAGGTCGGTGTGGCGCCCAACGCCGTGTACACGTACTTCCCCGACAAGGCCGCCGTGCTCCGCGGTCTTGTCGAGCAGATCCTCGGCGAGGTGGACCACGGCGACTTCGCCGACCCGGATCTGCCGTGGCGCGAGCGCATCCATGCGCTGGTCGCCGATATCCGCACCAGGCTGCTGGCCCGTCACGGAGCCATCGAGCTGCTGCTCTCCGGTCCCATGGACGGGCCCAACGCCCTGGCGCTCGGCGAGACGTTGCTGGCGATCCTCGCCGATGCCGGGCTCGGCGACGACGATGCCGCCCGGGCCCAGTACCTGCTCATCGTCCATGTGCTCGGATCCGTCGCCCTGGAGGCAGCGGAACTGGACCGCCATGCACCGGCGCCGCCCGAGGCGCAGCGGATCGCCGCGCGGCGGACGGCGCTTCGGGCCGTGCCAGCCGGCCTCTATCCGCGCACCGCCGCCGCCGGCGAGGTGATGGCCGGCTTCGTCTCCACGGAACAGTTCGCCTGGGGCCTGGACCGGGTGCTGGACGGGCTGCCGCTGCGGCGCGACGCCGGCTAGGGCGCTGTTCTACGACACGCCGTGGCGAGGGTCGCGCCCGATCATCCCGAGCAGCCGGTCCTGAAGCGGTGCGTCCTCGGGGACCGGCACCTCCGGGCCGAAGACCTTCACGCCCGGACCGAACGCTTCCGGTGTGCGCAGCATCTCCAGAACCTCCTTCGGAAGCGCCGAGGTGGACGACCACATTCGTTCGACGTCCGCCGGGTCCATCGTGTCGTCCTGACCGGTGGCCCGGGCGAGGTCCCACCCGTGCAGCACCATGTCGTCGCTGATGACCTGGTCGATCTGCTGCGCCACCGTCATACGGCCGTTGGGGGTGTCGCATTCGGTCCCGGCGCTGTTGGGGTCGTCGAGCACGGCCTGGACGTCGGCGCGGGCGGACTTGAAGGCTCCCAACGGGTCTTCCGTCAGCAGTGGTGCGGGGCTGAGCGAGCGGCCGAGCGGACGCAGCATCACTCCGTGCATGTCGATGATGTGGCCCACGACGTCCCGGGCCGTCCAGTCCTCGCACGGCGACTGGTTGGACCACTGCTCGGACCCAGCGGCGGCGACTCTTCTCTCGAAGGCGTCGGCGTGCCGGCGGTATCGGTCGGCGATCGCGTTCATGCTTCTCCTCGTTCCGTGGTGAGCGTGCAGGAGTTGGACTGTGGCCGCGGCCAGGACTCATCGGTCCAGCGGAAGAATGTCAGGAAACGCCGGCCGCGGAGCGGCGGCCGCTCTTCGCGGCATGGACCTCGCGCAGCAGTGCCGCCGCAGCCGCACTGGTCGGATTGCCCGTGACGGTGACGGTTTCCCACGCCGGTACGGTCCCTGCCAGCCCGACGAAGTGCACTCGATCGGTCTTGACCGCGAACGACTGCGGCACGAGCGCCACGCCGAGCCCGCACGTGACCAGATCGAGCAGGGAGTGCGTATCGGTCACCTCCAGCGAGACATGGCGTTCGACGTCCGCCGCGGCGAGCACGTTGTCGACCAGGCCCCGGGTGCCCCAGTCCGGGTGGAAGTCCACGAACTGCTCGTCGCACAACTCCGCCAACTCGACCTGCTCCCGGCCTGCGTACGGATGCTCGGGCGCGCAGGCCAGAACGATCGGCTCGCTGGCCAACGGCTCCAGCACGACGTCGTCCGGGCAGCGGGCCGGCCGGGAGACGAACGCCAGGTCCAGCCTCCCCGCGCGCACGTGGTCGATCAGTTCGCCGGATCCTCCCTGGCGCAAGGCGATCTCCAGACCGGGGTGAGCGGCCCGGAAGCGTGCGAGCACGGTCGGAAGGTGCACCGCGTGCAGGCACTGCAGGGAGCCGATCGTCAGGCTGCCGCGCAGCAGACCCTGCACTGCCGCCACGGCGTCCCTGGCGGCGTCGGTCGCCGACAGGGTGCGCCGGGCCTCGACCAGCAGTGCTCGCCCGGCCGCGGTCAACTCGACCTGTCGGGTGCTGCGCAGAAACAGCGAAGCTCCAAGTTCCCGCTCGAGCGAGCGGATCGAGGCCGACAGCCCGGACTGCGCCACATGCAGACGCTTCGCCGCCCGCGTGAAGTGGCATTCCTCCGCGACGGCGACGAAGTACTCGAGCTGCCGGAGTTCCATGATTCATCACCAGTGCTGCTCAAAGGGATCAGATTCTTATGTTGGACAGCTTAAACGGGAGGGCGGAGGCTGAAGCGGTACCCGGATGAATCTCCAGAAGGAACCTCCATGAAGACACGCACCATCGGCGACGTCCAGGTCGGCGCGATCGGTCTGGGCGGGATGCCGATGTCCATCGAGGGGCGCCCCGACGAACAGCGTTCGGTTGCCACGATCCACGCCGCGCTGGAGGCGGGCGTGACGCTGATCGACACCGCGGACGCCTACCACCGCGACGCAGACGAGGTCGGCCACAACGAATCCCTGATCGCCCGCGCCGTGGCCGGCTACAGCGGCGACACCTCGGACGTGCTGATCGCGACGAAGGGCGGTCACCTGCGTCCGGGCGACGGCTCGTGGACGTTGAACGGCTCGCCCGAGTACCTCAAGAGGGCCTGCGAAGCTTCGCTCAAGCGGCTCGGCGTCGAGGCCATCGGGCTCTACCAGTTCCACCGGCCGGACCCGACGGTCCCCTACGCCGAGTCGGTCGGTGCCGTCCGCGATCTGCTGGACGCGGGCAAGATCCGCTTCGCGGGGATCTCCAACGCCGGTCCCGATCAGATCCGGCAGGCCAACGAGATTCTGGGCGGCCGGCTGGTGAGCGTGCAGAATCAGTTCTCGCCCGCATTCCGCTCCAGCGAGCCGGAGCTGGAGCTCTGCGCCGAACTGGGCATCGCGTTCCTGCCGTGGAGCCCGCTGGGCGGGATCTCGCGCGCCGGCGAGTTGGGTTCGCGGTTCGCCGTGTTCGCGGACGTGGCGCAGGCGCGCGGGGTGAGCCCGCAGCAGGTGTGCCTGGCGTGGATGCTCGCCAAGGCACCCGTGGTGATCCCCATTCCGGGCTCCTCGCGCCCCGAGACCATCCGCGACTCGGTTGCCGCGGCGCAGCTGGAGCTCTCCGCCGATGAGCTGGCCCGCCTCGACGCGGCGTGATGAGCTGACGGGGAGCGGGAGCGGCCGGCTCCCGCTCCTCGGTCAGTTCCCGCCCTGTGCTTGATCCACGTGCTTGATCCACATGATTGACCCACGTGCTTGACCCACACCGTCCGCCGCCGTATGCAGCCGACGGGAGAGAGGAACCGCTCCATGAACTGCTACGACTGCCAGGCGGCTGACCGTGGCGTGACCGCGGTGGCGATCTGCGGAAGCTGCGGGGCTGCCCTGTGCGCCGTGCACGCGCGGACGACATCGCGGTCAGTCCATCGGGTCAACGGGATGGGCGTGGCCACGCTGCCCCTTGCCGCCCGTCGCATCACCTGCTTCACCTGCGCCAGAGCCGAAACGCAGCTGCAGACCGAGCCGCCCGCTACGTCAGGTTCGAGCGCGCCTCGTCGACCGAGCGCATGATGCCCTTGGCCTCGGCGGCCTCCGCCAGCGTGGCCGCCTCCTCGATCAGGGCCAGCGCGTCAGCACGGCGGTCCTGTCCGACGGCGATGTACGCAAGCCCGACCAGATTGGCCGCGACGCCGGGCAGGAAGCCGATCTCGCGACGGAGCCGCACCGACTCCTCCAAGCGCTCGCGGGCCGCGTCCAGCCGTTCGGCGACATGCTCCGCGATGCCCAGATGTCTCAGTGCGTATGACATGGTCAGCTTGTCGCCCACCGCTGACGCGAGGTCGAGGGAGCGGTCGAATAAGGGGACCGCGGTGTCGTTGTCGCCTTGGACGACCTGGCGGAATATGCCGACCCAGAACAGCGACTCGGCCTCGCCGCGCACATCGCCGAGTTCCCGGTACAGCTCCGCCGCGCGCTGGAACAGCGCCAACTCGGCCGGGTCCTCGGTCCGTTGCTCTAAGAACCGTGCGTGGACGACCCGGCCGCGGGCCAGTGCGAGATCGGCCTCGACCGCGTTCAAGTCCCGGTCGGCGGTTGCCAGTGCACCGCTGTCGCCGCCGAACACAGCGCGCTCATAGAGCAGCCTGGCTCGCGCTATACGTTCGTCCGCACACATCTGTGCCCCCGCCCGTCCGAGTTGTGCGTCGCGTCAGGCGTCCCACGCCGGTCCAGCGCGGATTTGCCCGCCCGCATCCTAACTACGGCAAGGTGATCTGGTACGCCTTGCGCAGGGTCTCGTGGACGGTCCATGTGGTCCGGTCACCCTCGCGCAGCACACACGCGTCACCGGGACCGACGTCGAAAGTGGGGCCGTCCTCCACGGCGACGGTGGCCCGGCCGCTGACGACGACAAAGAACTCGTTCGCCTCGGTGTCGACCACCACCCCCGGAGTGATCTGCCAGATTCCCCGGATGTGCCTGCCGTCCTCGGACTCCCACAGCACCTTGCCGGTCACCTCGGGGGTGCCGGCCACGATCTGCGCGGGGTCGAGGGGGTCCGGCTCCAGGCCGGCGTCGGGGATGTGCACGGCGAAACTGTTCAACGTGGTCATGACGCCGACGCTAAGGCATGCCGTGTGACCCGGGGCAGGGACACAGTGCCGTGCTCCCGGCCCGGCGAGCGGACGGTATGACGACCCCGGGCCGCCGGTCCGACGTCTCCCGCGCCGCCTACGCCCGCTCGAAGGTGAGGATGGTGACGCCGTCGCCCACCACCTTGGAGTCCGCCAGCCGCAGCCGCTTCTTGTCGGTCGTCTCGCCGAAGAGACGCTTCCCGGTCCCGAGGACGACGGGGAAGACCATCAGCCGCAGTTCGTCGACCAGATCGTGCTCGAGGAGCGTCTGCACGAGGCGCGCGCTGCCGTGGACGACGATGTTCCCGTCCTGGGTCTCCTTGAGGTTCGCCACCTCCTCGGCCACATCGCCGCTGAGCACGGTGGAGTTGGCCCACTCGGGCTTGTCGAGCGTCGAGGAGATCACGTACTTGGGCATGCTGTTGAACAGGTCCGCGAACTCGCCCTCACGGGACGGCCAGGCCGCGGCGAATCCCTCGTACGTACGCCGGCCCAGCAGCAGCGCGGCCGTGTCCCGGGTCTCGTCGAGTTTGAACTGGTCGCCCTCGCCGCGGTCGATCTCGAAGCTCCAGCCGTCGTGCTTGAATCCCTCGCCTCCGCCGGGCGCCTCCATGACGCCGTCGATGGAGACGAATTCGGTGACGATGATCCTTGCCATGCTGCTCCTCCTTGCTTGCCGGGCGCGGCGGAGCACCGGGCGGGTGCCCCGCCGCGCCACCGGGACCGCTCAGGCCTCAACACCCCGGATGACGGCCAACGGCGCGCCGAACGGGTCGGCGACCATGGCCATGCGCCCCACGCCCTCCACGTCCATCGGCGGGATGAAGGTGGTGGCGCCCCGCTCGGTCGCCTTGGCGAAAGTGGCGTCGACGTCCGCGACTTCGATGTACGGATGCCACTCGGAGCGCGAGCCCGCCGCCAAGTGCTCCTGCGCGAGCTGCATGATGCCGCCCTGCGAAGCGTCCTGGCCGCCACCCGCCGGAGAGACGACGGTGTAGGCGGTGCCACCCATGTCCATGTCCTCGTAGTCCCAAGAGAAGACCGTGCGGTAGAAGTCCTTCGCGGCCGCCGCGTCCGTGGTGTAGAGCTCGGTCCACGACAGCGAGTTCACATCGGTGACCGCCTCCAGGCCCGTGTTCTCACCTGGCTGCCAGACGGCGAATTCGGCGCCGGTCGGGTCGGTGAACGCCGCCATCCGGCCCGCCGTGAACACGTCGTCCGGCGCCATGCGGACGGTGCCGCCGGCCTGCTCGACGGCCTTGGCCGTGGCGTCGGCGTCGGCGGTCTGGAAGTACGGCGTCCAGGCCGAGGTCGCGCCCTCCTCGGTGAGCGGTCCGACCGCGGCGACGGTCTTCCCGTCCAACTGGAAGAAGCCGTAACCTCCGGCCTCCGGTCCCATGGAGTGCACCTCCCAGCCGAACACGTCCTTGTAGAAGGCGGCGGCGGCCGGAATGTCGGGGGTGCCCAGGTCGAGCCAGTTCGGCGCGCCCGGGACATAGGTGGTCGTCAGCATCGCTGTTCTCCTCCCGCAGGTACGCGGTGGATGACGGATCTGGTCAGGTTTCTTCAGCATGGCAGTCGCCACTGACATCCGCCGTCCCACACGCACGACACCGGGCAACCGGTCGTACGCACGCCGCCGCCACGCACCCGAGCGCCCCGAGCCGTACGCCATCGGGCCACCTAGGTGGCGATATGGACTGATATGGCCCGACGGACCGTCAGCTCACGGGCTACGCGCCGACTTCCGCGCCCAGCACCCCCGGAGGCCGCCCCGGACCCCCGCACGGGGGTGACAAGGGTTTTCCCCGTATCGGGTTCATCTCGCCTTTCCCTACTGTCTGCCGCACCGGCGGATCTCATCCTCTGACTCTTTGATGTCAGGTGCATGTAATTCGTGAGCTCTGTCGGTGGCGGCTCTTGACCAGGGGCCGTCGCGCCGGCGGCGGCGCGCGGGCATACCCGGCCCAGGGGATCACGGATCGCACCCCCACAGCGAACCGCGATTCCTGCGCCGCCGTCGCGCTCCGCGCCGTCAGTTGAAAGGGAACACCGTGAAGCCCTTGAACGGGTCCAGACGGAGACTCATATCCGTCGTGGCCGCCAGCGCCACGATCGCCGCAGTCGCCGCCACGTCCTCCGTGGCACTCGCCGCCAGCCCGACTCCCTCGCCGAAGCCCGCGCCCGCCGCGCAGTCCATGACCGCACTGCCGGCCGCGCCCGTCGAGAAGGTCATCGTCACCTACAAGGCCAGGACGGCCGAGGCCGGCTCCAACGCGGCGGCCAGGACCGACGCCGCGGCCAAGAGCTCAGAGACCGGCGAGAGCCTGTCCTTCGAGCGCCGGCTCGCCGGCGGCGCGGCCCTGGTGGACCTCGGTGGCGAGGCCTCCAAGAAGGACCTCACCGAGGTCATGGACGCCTTCCGCGCCGACGCCTCCGTCGCGACCGTGGAGCCCGACATCCGCGCCTACGCGATGGCGGTCACCCCGAACGACACCGAATACACCAAGCAGTGGGACCTCTTCGAGGCCACCGGCGGCATGAACGTTCCCGGCGCATGGGACAAGAGCACCGGCAGCGGCGTCACCGTCGCCGTCATCGACACCGGCTACGCCGCCCACACGGACCTGGCTGCCAATGTCGTGTCCGGTTACGACTTCATCTCCAGCTCGGCGGACGCACGCGACGGCAACGGCCGCGACAGCGACGCCAAGGACGAAGGCGACTGGAACGCCACGGACGGCGAGTGCGGCGCCGGCTCCAAGGCGAGCGGTTCCTCCTGGCACGGCACTCACGTCGCGGGCACGATCGCGGCAACGACCCACAACAGCAAGGGCGTTGCGGGCATCGCGTACAACTCCAAGGTCCAGCCGGTCCGGGTGCTCGGCAAGTGCGGCGGCTCCTCGTCGGACATCGCCGACGCGATCACCTGGGCGTCCGGCGGCACCGTTCCGGGCGTCGCGGCGAACCCGACCCCGGCCAAGGTCATCAACATGAGCCTCGGCGGCGGCAGCGCGACCTGCCCGAGCGTCTACCAGAACGCCATCAACGGCGCGGTCTCCCGCGGCACGACCGTCGTCGTCGCGGCCGGCAACAGCAACGCCAACGCCTCCGCCTTCACGCCCGCCAACTGCGCCGGCGTGATCAACGTGGCGTCCACCAGCCGTGAGGGCAACCGGTCGTTCTACTCGAACTTCGGCAGCATCATCGACGTCGCCGCGCCCGGCGGCGAGACCCGCCGTGCCACGGACACCCCCGGCACGGTCACCACGCCCGAGAACGGCATCCTCTCCACGCTGAACTCCGGCGCCACCACCCAGTCGGCGGAGAACTACAAGCCGTACCAGGGCACTTCGATGGCCGCTCCGCACATCGCCGGCCTCGCCGCGCTGCTGGAGTCCGCCAAGCCGGCGCTGACCCCGGCCGAGATCGAGTCCGCGATCAAGGCCAACGCCCGCCCGCTGCCCGGCACCTGCACCGGCGGCTGCGGCACCGGGATCGCCGACGCGACCAAGACCGTGAACGCCGTCACCGGGACTCCTGGCGGTGCGACGTTCAGCAACACGGCGGACGTGACGATCGGCGACCTCGCGACCGCCACCTCCAACATCACGGTCACCGGCCGCACCGGCAACGCCCCCGCCGCCCTCAAGGTCGACGTGGACATCAAGCACACCTGGCGCGGCGACCTGGTCATCGACCTCATCGCGCCGGACGGCACCGTACGCAACCTCAAGGCCTCGTCGTCCTCCGACAGCGCCGACAACGTGCTGGCGACGTACACCGTCGACGCGTCCAGCGAGGTCGCCAACGGTGTGTGGAAGCTGCAGGTCCGGGATGTGGCTTCGGGTGACACCGGCTACATCAACAGCTGGGGCCTCACCTTCTAGAACCAGCTGCCTCAACTGCATCATGGCTGGTCAGGGGCGCGTTCGCGGCAAAATGCCGCGGGCGCGCCCTGCCGCTCGTCCGGCCGCGGACGTCCACGGCTGTCCGCATGCCGGACACCGGGCCTGGACTGCGGCGGCTCGCTCCGTATTCTCTGCTCCCACGGGCAGGGGACCCGGGCAGGCCAGAAGGGGGTGGCGGATACGTGACGACGCCATACCTCCCTCTACGCCCTGCGGGCGCGGGGGGACCCCCAGCGCCGGTCGGGCGCGAGGAGATCCTCGCCCGGCTCGAGCGAGTCCTGCACAGCCGCGGGCGCGCCCTGCTCACCGGCCCCGCCGGGGTCGGCAAGACCGAAGTCGCACTGGCCACCGCCACGCGCGCCGAGTCCCGCGGCGAGCGGGTGCTGTGGCTGGCCACGCTGCCGGCCGACCGGGACATACCCGGGGCGGCCGCCGCCGCCCTCGTCGCGTCCATAGCGGCCTGCGTCTCCTGGCCCGCGGGCCGGGCCCACGGCGGCTCCGGCGCGCACGACATCCTCGAAGGGCTGCCCGGTCCGCAGCGGACCGCTGTCGCCATGCTCTGCCGCGAGGCGCCGATCCCCGAGGGCGGCTGGGACCCGATCGCCCTGCGGCTGGCCCTCGCCCAGACTCTCCGTACGCTCGCCGCGCAGGGCCCGGTCCTGCTGGTCGTCGACGGTGTGCAGCTCATCGACGCCGACAGCGCCGACCTGCTGCGTTTCGCCCTGCATCTGGCTCCGCAGACGCTGCGGGTCATCGCCGTCGAGACACCTGAGGCGTACGGCCCGGACGGTCCGGCGACCGACCCGGCCGGCGGCGGCCCGCAGCCGCTCTGGGTGCCGTCCGAGGCCGACGTCCTGAACGTGGCGCCGCTGCACGCCGACGAGATCGCCGAACTCCTCATCCACCACCGGCTGCCGTCCCGGATGGCCGGCCGCATTCACAAGGCCAGCGGCGGCAATCCACGGCTCGCGCTCGCCGTCGGCCGGTCGCTGGCCGACGCGCGGACGCCGGTGCACCACGCCGAAGCGCTGTCCCTGTCCGGCCGCGCCCGCGATCTCGCACGGCAGCTCCTCGGCGTCGCCTCCCCCGCCGTCCGCGCCACGCTGCTGCTGGCCGCACTTGCGCTGCGCCCCACGGCGTCGCTGGTCCGCCGCGCCGGCCGCCCCACAGCCGAGGCGGATCTCGCCGCCGCCGAGCGCGCGAATCTCATCTCGCTCAAGGAGGACGGCACGGTCGCCTTCACGGCCGGTGTCCTGCCGTCCACGCTGGTGCACGACGCCTGCTGGAACGAACGCAGCGGCGGTCACGCGGCGCTCGCGCGCGTGGTGGACGATCCCGTCGAGGCGGTACGGCACCGGGCACTGGCCACGGACGTCCCCGACGAGCATCTCGCGGCGGAGGTGGCTGCGGCCGCCGAGACGGCGCGCCGCCGCGGGAACAGCGCACTCGCCGCCGAACTGGCCCTGCTCGCCGCCGAGTCGACGCCCGTGAACAACGGCACCCAGCGGCTCTCCCGGCTGGTCGACGCCGCCGAGGAGGCCGCCCGCGCGGCCCGCGCGGACCTAGCGATGCGGGCTGCGACCGATCTTCTCGCCCGCGACGCCGCGCCCACCGACCGGGTTCGCGCACGGCTCGCGGTGCTCGACACGGCCGGACAGGGGCTGACCGACCTCGACGAGATCTATGTGCACGCCATGGAGGACTCCGAGGACGACACGGCGCTGCGGGCGGCGGTCCAGCTCCGTCTTGCGGTGAAGTACGTGCTGGCCGACGGCGATCCGGTACGGTCCAGGGCCGCGGCCGTCGAATCCGCCGCGCTCGCAGGCTCGGTGGGCGACCGGCAGACGGCGTCGCGCGCGCTGACCGTGCAGGCCCGCATGGACCGGGTGCTCGGCTCGCCGGACGCGGAGCGGGTGCTCGCCGAGGCACGGGCGCTCGAGGTGTTCGAGCGGCCGCTGGGCATCCGTAACGCCGCCCAGATACTGACGATCCGTCATGCGCTGTTCGACGACCGGCTGTCCGACGCACGCGACCAGCTCAACGCGCTGCTGCCGCTGGTCGAACGGCGCGGCCCGGTCGAGGACGCCATCGAACTCTTCCGTACGCTCGCCGAGGTCGAGGCCCGGCAGGGCCAGTGCGCCGCGGCGCTCTCGCACGCCGGGCGGTCGCTCGCGCTGACGTTGGAGGCCGGGCTCTCGCCGGGGCCCGCCTGGTACGCACTGGCCCTCGCGGAGACCGCGGGCGGCAGCTTCGCCCGCGCCGCGAGCTACGCCCGGCGCAGCGTCCAGGCATCCGAGGAGGAGGGCGACCATGTCTTTCTCTCCCGCAGCCTGTACGCACTGGGCAGGGTCCAGCTCGTGGCCGGAGACGTGGCGAACGCCCTGGAGACGCTGCGCCGGGTGCAGGCCGCCGAGCTCGCCCAGTCGACGGTCGACCCGTCGATGCTGCGCTGGCACGAGGAGCTCGCGGAGGCGCTGCTGGCGAATGACGCCCCGGAGGAGGCCGCGGCCCTGCTCGCCGATGTGCGTCCCGTCGCGGAACGCCTGGGCCGGGCAACGGTGTTGCTCGGCTGCGACCGGGCGTACGCGCTCTATCTGGCGGCGGGCGGCGGCTACGAGGAAGCGGCGGATCTGCTGACCCGCACCGCCGACCACTGTGCCGCGGCGGGTCTGCCGCTGGAGCGGGGCCGGGCGCTGGTCGCGCTCGCCCGCGTCGAGCGCCGCCGGCGCAGACGGTCGGCCGCGCAGAACGCACTGCAGGCGGCGGCCGCGGTCTTCGAGCGGGCCGGCGCGCTGCCCTGGCTGGCGCTGTCGACCGAGGCGCCCTCGCGCCCGGCCGAGCCCGACCAGGCCCGCGGCGGCGCCCCCGCGGCCCTCACGGAGGCGGAGCTGCGCCTCGCCCTGCTGGTCCGCGAGGGCGCGAGCAATCAGGAGGCGGCGGCCAAGCTGTACCTGAGCGTGAAGACGGTCGAGGCACGGCTCACCCGCATCTACCAGAAGCTGGACGTCCGTTCGCGTGCGCAGCTCGCCAGCGCGTTGAACGCCTGGCCGGCGGCCGACTGAGGTCCCGTCATCGTCACCGTCACCGACGTCGTCATCGTCATCGCTGGTCGCCGGGCGTCAGGCGCTCGAGGAGCGCGTCGACGCCGGCCGTGAGCTGGGCCTCGCCGCCGCGGACCGCCAGCGCGGGCCCCAAGGCCCGGAGGTTGGGGAAGTCACGGGCCGGAAGGCGGTGCAGACCGAGACGGAAGGCTGGGTCCGGCTCGTCCGGGTCGTCGATCACCTCGCGCAGCTCGACGACGACATAGCCGAGGACCCAGGAGACGAAGGCCCGGTACAGCGTCAGAGCGTCGGCGTCGCTCAGGCCCGATGCACGCAGGATGGCGAGCAGCCGTTCGTGGCAGCGCAGGACCGACAGCGGTCTGCGCGTCAAAGGGACGGTCAGCGGGCGGGTCGCCACGAGCGGCACGACGTGGGGGTGGGCGAGCGCGACCCGGTACATCGCCAGCGCGATCACCTTCAGCGCCTCGCGCCGTTCGGTCGCGGTCACCGTGGTGTCGCCGACGGCCGCCGCCCTGGCAAGGCTCTCCTCCAGCTCGATGAAGATCGTCTCGACGAGACCGTCGAGCAGGTCGTCCTTGCTCGGCGTGTAGCGGTACAGGGCCATCGGCTCGACGCCGAGCTCGTCGGCGACCCGCCGCATGCTCAGGCCCGCGAGCCCTTCCTCATCCACGATCCGGAGCGCCGCGCCCAGGACGCGCTCCCGGGTCAGACGGGTCCGGCCACCGTTCATGCGCTCACCTCCCCGGGCGGATTTCCGGACCTTGACGTGGTCGGGAAACAGGAGCAGCGTTGTACGTATACGACATAAACGTCTGAAGTAAGCATACGACGCAAAACGTCACATCCGTTTCCTTCGAGGCAAGTGAGTGGTCGACATGCGACAGACAGTCAGGCCCCTGAATCCCCGGCTCCAGCACACCGGCCCCTGCCGGGTGCCCCTGTCGCCCAAGGCACTGGCCGATCTCTACGCCCAGTTCCTCGGGCTCAAGGACCAGCGCAGGCTGCCGGAGCGCATCACGTTCGAGGACTACTACTGGTCCTGGCGCTCCGGGCGGCGCGGCGAGAGCGGCGTCGGGCTCGACGACGGCGCGGTCTCCCTGGGGCCGAGCACCGAGAAGCAGCTGATCACCCGGCCGGACACACCGCTGAAGGGCGACATCGACACTCTGGTGCTGCTGGTCGACTTCCCCGACCGCCCGCACGATCCGGATCTCGATCCCACCCACTTCGACCGGATGCTCTTCAGCTCCGGCACCTTCCCGACCGGCAGCATGCGGGACTTCTACCGGCAGATCAGCGGCTTCGATCCGGCGGCGGACACCGGCATCGACATCCAGGGCGAGGTGCACGGCTGGTTCCGGCTGCCGCAGACGCTGTCCTTCTACGCGGACGGGAACTCGGGCACGAACGAGACGGGCTTCCCCCGCAACTCCCAGGGCATGGCCCGGGACGCCGTACGGGCCGCGCTCGCCGAAGGCATCGACTTCACCCGCTACGACGTGCTCGGCGAGGGCATGGTCACCGCGCTGTTCATCATCCACGCGGGACGCGGAGCGGAGGAGACGCGCAAGGCAGGCGACCTCTGGAGCCTCAAGTGGGGCATACCCAGAGGCGTGAAGGTCGGCCCGAACCTGGATGTGCACACCTTCCTCACCGTGCCCGAGGACTGCGCCATGGGCGTCTGCGCCCACGAGTGGGGCCATCTCGCGGCGCGCTGGGCCGACTTCTACGACACCGGGCAGCTCGAGGCCCGCGTCTCCAACGGCCTCGGCGACTACTGCCTGATGGCTTCCGGCAACTGGGGCGACTCGGGCCTGACGCCGTGTCTGCCCAATCCGATGCTCCGGATGTTCCACGGCTGGACCGAACCCGAGCTGGTCACCGAGACCAGGAACGGCATCGTGCTGCGGCCGGCGGCCGAAGGCGGCAACAGCGCCTTCATACAGAACGCCGGGCGGATGAAGGACTCGCAGTACGTGTTCGTCGAGTACCGGCGCAGCCGGGGCCAGGACGCGTTCCTGCCGGACCAGGGCGTCGCCGTGTACGTCGTCGACGAGGCCATCGAGGACGTCAACGACGAGTCGGCGCTCGCCATCGAACTGCTCCAGGCCGACGGCCGTCGCGACCTCGCCAGGATCTTCGGCCGCGGCAACCGCGGTGACGCCGACGACCTCTACCCGTCCAACGGCAGGACGACCATCGGCGAGACCACGGTCCCCGCTCTCAGCCTGCCCGACGGACGCTGGACCGGAGTGACCGTGAAGGTCGCGGGCACTCCCGGGGCGGACACGATGACGATCGACGTGACCCTCGACTGACCGCTCACTCCTCCCGGCGGGCCGCGCCCGCCACGGTGATGTTCACCAGCCGCGGTACGCGCAGTCCGCGGGCGCGGAACTCCTCGGCCACGGCGGTACGGACATCCGTCAGCCGCTCCCGCGGCAGCAGGACCATGGCGCTGCGCTCCGGCCGCCGCCCGGGCCACCAGGCGGCCGTCGCACCGGCACGCCGTGCGCAGGCCACCGCGCGCTCGATCTCGTCCGGCTCGGGGTCGTCGCCGCGGGTCACCAGCAGCGTGAGACGGGCGCCGTGGGCGTCCGGGTCGAAGCGGACTCGCTGCCGAGGGCCGCGTCCGAGCAGCAGCGCCCGCCCGGGCCGCGCGAACAGCGCCGCCTCGCGCAGCACTTCGTCCCCCTCGGGGACGGCCGCCCGGGCCAGCGCGGCCAGCCTGCCGCGCGGCAGCCGGCCTCTGGCGCGGCCGGCGTGCAGATCGGCGACCGCCAGCGCGACGGCGCACTCCAGCGGTTCGGCGCTGGAAAGCCCGGTCGCCGCGGTCAGCGTGGAGTGGATGTGCAGGTCGAGGCCGCCTCTGCCGTATCCGACGCGGGCCAGGGCGCGCAGCAGCGCGTAGGTGCGAGCCGCCCACTCGGGGTGCGGCAACGGCGGTCCGCTGAGCGGGAGTTCACAGCTGTGTGCGGGATGCGCGAGCGAACTCAGCCGTACGATCCCGTCGTCGCGCGGCGCGGCGGCGGCGGCCACCGGCCACCCGGCCGCGGCGACGAGCCGTGGCGACCCGAGATGGAAGGCGTGCGGAGCGCTCCACACGGTGGCGGGCGGCTGGTCGTGGGCGGCCTCGAGGGCGTAGGCGACCAGCCGGAAGAGAGGGTCGGCGGTGTGCCGGCGGGCGATGCCGAGCGGCCCGATCGGCTCAGGGCTCACCGCCGTCACCTCGCCCCGTGGAGCGGCGGTGTGCGGCGGGCCAGCAGGCGGTAGGCGTTGCCGCCGCTGCCTGTGGCACGGGCGGCCGCCGCGCGGGCCTTGTCCAGGACCGCCGCCGCGGCGAAGCACGGCAGTGCCGCCGTCCAGACGCCACGGCGGATCGCCCGGCCGGTCAGCGTCGCGCTGCCGGGACCCCAGGGGGCGTACGGATTGGGCGCGATCCGGTTCGCGACGAGAAGGACCGCGCCGACGAAGTCGCACGCCTGGTGGGCCGCGCCGTGTTCCTCGGCCAGCACGGTGAATCCGCGGGCTTCCAGCGCGTCACGGAGGTTGGAGATCGGCATGAGGTGCTGGTGCTGGGGCTGGAACAAGGGGATCCAGTACGGGCTGAGCAGGCGGCCGAGGCGTGACTCGGGGTCGGGGAGCTCGATCAGCAGGTGCCCGCCGGGCGGCAACACCTGTGCGGCGGCGTCGAGTTCGGCGAACGGGTCCCGGGTGTGCTCCAGATAGTGATGCATGCTGATCGTGTCGTAGCGGTGCACGAGCCCGGCAGCGAGCTCCGGGAACTGCCCGCAGTGCGCCGTTTCGATCCAGCCCCGGGCCTCGGCGCCACGCACCTCCGCGCCCATGTCGAGGCCGTCGAAGCGGGTGTCGGGCCAGACCTCGCGCGCGCTGTTGCAGAAGTGGCCGTGCCCGGTGCCCACATCGAGCCAGGCGGACGGTGTGCCGAAGGGCTTGAGCATTTCCGCGCGTCCCAGATACGAGCGGCCCATCGTGCCGAACACGTGGGAGGCGCTGCCGACGCTGAGGCCGTCGTAGAAGTCGCGGTAGTAGAAGTCGAGTCCGTCCAGGGACAGGCGCGGGTTCTGGAACACATGCCCGCAACCCCCGCACTCCTCCAGGGTGAAGCTGCCCGGCTTGGCCTGGAACAGATCGGGCATGTGGGTGCGTACGGACAGATCGGCGGAGCCGCACCACGGGCAGTCGGGGCGGCGCGGTTCGAAGAACCGCTCGGTGCCGGCCTTGAGTTCGGCCGCGTAGAGGGGCCGCAGCGCTTCCATCTCCGGCGAAAGACCGGCCGGTGACGGGTTGCCGCTGGTGGCCGTACGCACCGCGATGTGGAGGGAGTGGAGGGGCCGCGCCGCGGTGACGCGTGGCAGATCCGCCGGACGCAGCGGGCTGTCCGGACCGCCGAGGATCAGCGAGGGCTGCAACCAGTACAGCGCGAGGGCCGCAGCACCCCAGCGGCCGTCCTTCACGGCCGTGCGAGCCAGCAGGGCGAGACCGGCCAGCTGGCCCGCGGTCACCAGGCCGGGAGGCAGTCCTTGGGCACGTAGCTCCGTTGCCCGCCGCGCGGGTTCGTAGGCCGGGACGGCCAGGCCCGGAGCGATGGCGATGCCCGTGGTGGCCGGGGCGTATTCCTTCAGACGGCCCAGCAGAGTGTGCAGTTCGGCGGCGGCGAAGTCGCCGTCGGTCTCGACGCCGGCGCGAGCACGGACGTCCTCGGCGACAAGCACCGCCTGTCCCGCGCCGCGCGGCTGGGTCGTGCGTGTATAGCGTCCGCCGCCGACCTCGAGCAGGCGCAGCAGGCCGAGTGCACGTTCCGCGTCGAGGCTGCCCGGCAGCAGGTCGAGGACCTCGAGCCCGGTGCGTTCCGCGTAGGCGACGGCGGCGCTCACCGTGGCCTTGTCGACCGCGACACCCTGGGCGGTGAGCAGGTGCCACCCGTCCGTGGGGTGAGAGTCGGCGGTCACATCCAGGACGGGTACGGCGGCCAGCCGGCGGCGGGCACGCATCGTGCCCGCGGTGAGGCCCGCCAGGACGGCGATTGCGGTCCAGGGGACGCGGCGGGTACGAGACGGTGTCATGACAGCTTCTCCAACCTGTCGGCCGCGGCCGCGGCGCCGCCGGCCGCCGCGAAGGATGCCTGGATGCGGCGGGCGGCCCGCCGGTGGTGCGGATTGTCGAGCACCGCGGTGAGCGCGGCGTGGATCTCGTCGGCACGAGGCCGGCCGAAGCGCACCCGGATTCCGGCTCCGGCCGCCGCGACCTGCTGGGCGATGATCGGCTGGTCGTCCCGTACCGGCGCCACCACCAGCGGCAGGCCGTGGGCGAGCGACTCGCAGACGGTGTTGTGCCCGCCGTGACAGATCACGGCGTCGAGATGCGGCAGCAGGGCGAGTTGGGGGACGTACTCCTGGAGCAGGACCTGGTCCTCGCGCACCTCGCCGACCACGTCCGCGGGCGCTGTGACGATCAGCTGCACCTCGCCGGCCAGGCGCTCCGCGGCCGTCAGGACGGCTGCGTAGAAGCGGCCGCCCGCCTCCCTGTTCAGTGTGCCGAGCGAGACCAGCACCCGGCGTCGTACGGGATCCAGTCGCCGCCACGGGAACGACGCGGGGTCGGACGGACGGGAGCCCAGGGCGGGTCCCACAAAGGCGTGGTGATCGGGGAACGCGCCGTCCCCGCCGACCAGTTCAGGAGTGGAGAAGGCCAGCACGAGCCGGTCCGAGAACCGCGGATCCCAGCCGGCGGGCGCTCCGCAGTCGGCGAGGAATGCATTGATCCGATCCGTCACCCACTCCCCCACCTTCGGGAATCCTGCGAACGGCCCGGTGAACTCGGCCGTGGTCGTCGCGGACGTCACCCACGGCAGTCCGCGCCGCCGCGCGACCACGGCCCCGGCGAGCGCCTGCTGATCGACTACGAGCACATCGGGGCCGTACGCGTCGACCGCCGCCTCCACTCCGGGAACCATGGCGTGGGCGAGCGGGATCAGCGCCTCCTCCCACAGGAAGCGCAGAGCGGCCACGCCGCGCAGATCGCGCCAGCGGCCGTGCAGCGCGCCATAGCCTCCGGGTCCGGCGTGGTCGCCGGACGGGAGGAGCGTGACGTGGGCGGGCAGCAGGCCGGACAGGACTTCGGCGGGTCCGGTCCACGCGACCTGGTGTCCGCGCGCGGTGAGTTCGGCGGCGACGGCGACGGTCGGATTGACGTGTCCGGCCAGCGGCGGCACGACGAACAGCGCTCTCATACGGTCACCGCCTCGGGCTGCCGGCGGGCGGCGGCGGCCAGCCGGTCGAGCACGACCCGACGGAGCTCGTCGGTGCCTCCCTGCAGTACGTCGTGGCCCAGGCCGGGCAGGACACGGACGGTGCAGTCGGGTGCGTGGCGGGCCAGTTCCTCGGCACCGGGGACGAGTTCGGAGTGCTCACCGCACACGGCAAGCACCGGACGGCGCAGATGAGCGAAGTCCTCGGCGGTGAAAGGCCGGCCCGCCGCGATGTCGTCGATCAGCGACGTGCGGTTGAGGAGTTCGTCGGCGGTCGCCGTCAGCCGGGCGGCCTTGCGCGCCCCGAGCGAGGCGAGCTCCTTCGGGACCTGGCTGCCTTCGAGGTCCAGAGCCGCGACGGAGAGCGTGTCGAGCATGTTCTCGATCCACGGGCCGCTGAGCGGAGCCTCGATCAGGATCAGACCGGCGACGAGATCCGGCCGCGCAAGCGCGGTACGCAGCGCGATCGTGCCGCCGTAGCTGTTGCCGACGAGGGTCACCGGGCGGGTGTCGAGCCCGAGGGCTCCGAGCAGGGCGGTCAGGTCCTGCACGGCAGTGCCGGTGTCGTAGCCGGTGGGCGGGCGCTCGGTGCGGCCGTGGCCGCGGAGGTCGTACAGGACGGTGTCGTGCCCGGCCCGGGCGGCCGGGACGGCGAGGGTGGCGTAGAAGCTGGAGAGGTTGTCGACGACCAGGCCGTGGAGGAAGACGGCGGTCGCGCCCACGTCACCGGACACGTCGGCGGCCGGCAGCCGCTGGACATGGAAACGCAGGGAGTTGGCGAGGATCTCGGCCATCGCGTGCTCAGCCGGCCGGAGCCGACACGGGTGTGCCGGAGATATGGGCCACGAGGTCGCCGACCGTCATCGCCAGGATCTCCTCCATGTCCTTCTCGGCCAGGAAGGAGATCAGGTCCACCGCGGTGCCGTACCGCTGCTGGAGCAGTTCGGCGAGCGCGACGAACTCGATGCTCTCCAGCGCCAGGTCCTCGTTGAAGGTGGTGGCGAACGTGACTTCGTCCGCGAGGAGGAACTCGTCGCCGACGGTCTGCACGAGCATCGTGGTGATCTCGGCGAGTATGCGTTCCGCCGTGGGGTCGGATGTCATGGCTGGGCTCCGTCCGGGTCGGGGGTGGGGGGTACGGTCCAGGCGACGACGTGCGGGGTGGGTGCGGTGTCCGGCCGGGACAGGTTGTGCACGCTCTCGTCGTGCACGGTTGCGGTGCGTACCGCATGGGCGCGGCCGTCCGGGGAGACCACGCGGAGCCCGGCCGGCCCGTCGGTGACGGTCCATTGCCGCAGGCGTCCGCCCAGGCCCGTGCCCTCCGCCTTGGCCGCAGCCTCCTTGGCGCACCAGAGCGTGGTGAGCGCGTGCGCCTCGCCGTGTCCGTCGCGGGCGGCGAGCTGTCCGGCGAGGTGCCGTTCTTCGGCGGTGAGCGCGATACGGCTCAGGGCGGCCGGGTCCTCGGTGACGGTCTCGATGTCGATGCCGACGGCGTGAGCGGGGTGCGCGTAGGCCACCGCGAGGCGGTCCTTGTGGGCCAGCGAGAGCCGCAGCCCGGCGGCGAGCGGGCCCTCTGGGTAGGGGCGGCCCGCCTCGTCGTTGCCAACGGTGACCTCCACCGGGAAGAGCGGGCCGGCGCCGCGGTCCCAGAGGAGCCCGCGTACGGCGTCCTTCGCGGCGATCCGGCCGAGCAGCCAGGCGGCGCGGGCTCGCGGCGCCCGCTGCTCGTACACGGCCCGCTCGGCGGCCCCGAGATAGCGCCGCATCACCAGCTCCTGCGAGGCGGGATCGGTCCAGCGGCGCCGGGCCAGACACCAGCCGCCGGGCTGTGGCTCGCCGATGCCGCAGATCTCCGGCGTGAACTTCATCGGCCACACCCGCTCGTCGGCGGCGAACCGCCGGTATGTCCAGCCGTCCAGCCGGGCCAGCACGGTGCCGTCGGCACGGACGAGCTCCACGTCACCCTGGACGGAGTCCGCCCGCACCGAGCGGATGCGGGCGGTGGCGCGGATCAGCGAGCCGTCGCGAGGTACGGGCCCGTACAGGCTGACCCGCTCCAGCGACGCGGGAAACACCAGCCGGTCGACCGGCAGCCGCAACTGCATCCAGTGGCCGAGGAGTTGACCGGCCGCGTCCAATAGCGCGCCGGGAGCCGGCAGGGCGCGCAGCACTCCGCGGATGCCGTTGTCGGCGACGGCGGTCACCTCGTGGACACCGGCGAAGGCGGGACCGTGGAACATCCACCGGTCGCGGTAGAGGGCTTCGGCGCTGACAGGAGGCGGGCCTTCGCGGGTCAGCGCGGAGGGATCGGGCGCGGGAGCGGTGGGATGGCCGGCGTCGAGAACGACGGTGACGCTCGCGCACCCGCCGATCTCGACGCGTACGCGCCCGCCTGCGGGCTCCGGCGTCACGGCGAACTCCGCGTCCACGGGCGGCGCGACGGGCAGCCAGCGCAGCGCCCGTACGTCCTCGAAACCGGCGACGGTCGTGGTCTGCCCGGTCGCCTCGCGTGCGGCGTCCGCGGCGAGGTCGAGGAGGGTGGTCATGGGCACGACGGGGAAGCGGTCGGAGGGTTCGGGCCAGGCGTCGGGCTGGAGATAGACGCAGTGGTCGCGGACGTAGGGCATCGTGTCGAGCGACAGCCGCCGGGTCGTGGCTCTGTGCGCGGGCGGAGTACGACAGCCGTCGGCGACGGCGCGGGCCGCGTCTTCGGCCTCGTCGAGCACGGCGTCGAGGGCGGACAGCAGCCTGGGCCGGGCGGCGAGCCGAGTGCGGGCGGTCCGGGACGGACCGGCCAGTTGGAGCGCGGGCGCGGCGGCACCGAGACGGATGAGAGGCGAGCCGAGATCGAGAGGCAGGGAGCCGGTCGCGGCGGCGACGGGCTTCGCGACGGCGGCTGCGGCCGTAGCCGCCGGCTCGGTGCTCATCAGGGCAACGGACTCCGGTTCGTGCCCGGCCAGACCGTTCCAGCGGACGTCCCGGCCCTCCGTCCACAGCGCCGCCGCCAGCGAGCGGAGTTGGGCCAGGCCCCCGTCACCTCGGGACGCACCGGCCGAGACCGCCAGGTGGGGGCGGCCGTGCAAGGTGTCCGAGACGAAGCCCGGGATGCTGCCCGGTCCCAGCTGGACGAAGGCACGCACGCCCTCCGCGTACAGGCGGGTCGTCAGCTCCCGGAAACGCACCGGCTCCAGCAGGTGGCGGAGCACCACATCCCGTACCTCGCGCTCGTCCTCGGGGTACGGCGCGACCGTGGTCGCAGACCAGACCGGCAGCGTCGGGGGCCGCAGCGGCAGTCGGCCGAACGCGGCACGGACCTGGTCGAGGTACGGCGCCCACATCGGCGTATGGAAACCCGAACGGAACGGGAGCTCCTGCGTGAGCACACCCTGACCCGCCAGCCGTCGCAGCGCCTCCCGCACCGGGCCCCTTTCGCCGCAGAGCACCGACTGATGGGGACAGTTGTCATGGCTCACGGCCACCGAGTCCAGGCCCTCCAACGCCTCGGCGGCCTGCCCCGATCCGCAGCCGAGGGCCGCGTACACCAGATCCGGAACATCGAGATCGCCCGGCCGCAGCGAGTCCAGGAAGGTGTCGACGGCCCGCTGCGGATACATTCCGGCGGCCACCATCGCGGTCCACTCGCCGAGGCTGTGACCGGCCAGCAGGTCGGCCTCGATGCCGAGTTCCGGCAGGACGCGGGCGAAGAAACGGCCGACGGCGATGGCGTCCACCGCCCGCTCCATCAGCGTGCCGCCGCCGGTCAGGGCGGGCCGGGACAGGCCGAAGTGGTCGGCGACGTCATCGACGTACGGCGCGAAGTCCGGCTCCAGGCCCGGGAAGACGAAGGCCAGCCGGCCGTCGCGCGCGAGCAGTGGGCTCGGCGTGAACCAGACGCCGCCGCGCCCGCGCCACGGCTTTCCGCGGGCGACGACCGCGGCGGCCAGCGCCCGGCGCTTCGGGGTCAGTCCGAGGATCGCGAGACGGCAGGGACCGTCCTGTCTCGGCCCGGCCTGAGGCAGCGCCTCGACCATGCGGGCGAGTTCGGCGGGCGTCGCGGCGGCCAGCAGCGTGACATCGGCCGATACGGACTGTCGGGCGCGGCCGGCAGGCACGACCGCTCCCGGTGCCTCCTCCAGCACCACATGGGCGTTGATCCCGCCGAAGCCGAACGCGTTCACCCCGGCGCGCCGCGGCGCGCTCCCCCGCCGCCAGGGCTCCGCCGCCGTCACCGGACGCATCCGCGTCGCGGCAAAGCCCTCGTGCGGCTCGTCCAGATGGAGAGTCGGCGGCAGCGTTCCGTGGTGCAGTGCGAGTACCGCCTTGATCAGCCCGGCCATCCCGGACGCTTGCATGGTGTGGCCGAGCATCGACTTCACCGAACCCATGGCCACCGGTTCGGCGCCCGGTGCGGGCGGGCCGAACACCTTGGCGAGTGTGGCGAGTTCGGCCTCGTCGCCGACCGGCGTTCCGGTGCCGTGGGCCTCGAGCAGGCCGAGCGCGTCGGGCGCTGTCGGATCGAGGCCGGCCGCCGACCAGGCCTTTTGCAGAGCACGGACCTGGCCGTCGACCAGCGGGCTCATCAGGCTCGCGGCCCGGCCGTCGCCCGCGACGCCGACTCCTCGTACGACGGCATAGACGCGGTCTCCGTCGCGTTCGGCATCGGCCAGACGTTTGAGGACTACGACGCCGGTGCCTTCGGACAGCAGTGTGCCGTCGGCGCGGCGGTCGAACGGGCGGATGTGCTGGCTCGGACTGAGCGCCCGCAACTGCGTGAAGACGCTCCAGAGCGTGGCGATATGGCAGTGGTGCACGGCTCCGGCGGCCACCACGTCGCAACTCCCGCTCGCCAGCAGGCCGACCGCCTGCTCGACGGCGATCAGCGACGAGGCGCAGGCGGCGTCGAGCGTGTAGGCGGGGCCGCGGAAGTCGAGCCGGTTGGCGGCGCGGGCCGCGGTGAAGCTCGGCACGAGGCCGATGGACGCCTCCGGCTGTTCGGGACCGAGTCCGGCCTGGAAGGCATCGCGCACGGCGGCGATCCTGTCCTCGCCGAGTTCGGGTGCGAGTTCGCGCAGGGTCGCGGCGAGCTGGTGAGCGGTGCGTACGCGCTGGTCCAGCCGGGCGGTGGCGACGCCCATGAAGCCGCCGCGGCCGAGGATCACACCGATGCGGGACCGGTCGGCGGGCAGCCGCTCCTCGCCGCCCGCGTCGGCCACGGCCTCGGCGATCACGCGCAGCGCGAGCAGCTGATCGGGCTCCGCACCGGCCACGGCGGCGGGCATGATGCCGAAACGGGTCGGGTCGAAGGCCGTGAGGTCGTCGATGAATCCGCCGCGCCGGCAGTAGAAGCGGTCGCTCCGGGCGAGGCCTTGCGACCCGCCCGGGTCGTAATAGACCTCAGGGTCCCAGCGGTCGGGCGGCACGTCGCTGATCGCGTCGGTGCCGGCGAAGAGATTGCGCCGGTATGCGCTCAGGTCTCCCGCTCCGGGGAAGACCGCGCCCATCCCGACGATGGCGGCGTCGGTGGGGCGCGGCCCGCCGTCAGCCATGCGAGCCGTCCCCGGCCAGGAGCACGACCTGTCCCTCGGTGCCGTGTGCCAGCTCCGCGAGGAACGCCTCGGTTCCCGCAGCCGGATCGAGGAGCGGGATGCCGCGGCTCGCGTACATCCGTGCCAGCTCCGGTGTGACCATGCCGCCGGCCTCGGCCGCCCACGGGCCCCAGTCGACGGCCAGCACTCGGCCCGGGAAACGGCGCGACCAGGCAGGGGTGGCGGCGAGCGTGTCCAGGGCCTCGTTGGCGGCCGCGTAGTCGCCCTGACCACGGTTGCCGAAGACGCCGGCGACGCTGCCGAAGAGCACGAGGAAGCCGGGGACCGGTCCGTCGCCGTGGTCGGCGGCGGCGCGGGCGAGGTGGCGGGCGCCGTCGACCTTGGTCGCGAAGACCCGCGCAAAGGATGCCGGGTCCTTGTCGGCGAGCAGCCTGTCCTCGATGGTTCCGGCGCCGTGCACGATGCCGTCGAGACGGCCGTGGCGGGTGCGGATGTCGTGGACGACGGCGTGCACTGCTGCGGCGTCGGTCACGTCTGCCACGTGGTAACGCACAGAGGCGGCCGTGCTGTTGAGGGCGGCGAGCGCGGCACGGACCTCCCGTGCGGCAAGGACGCGGGTCGCGGCGTCCTCTATCTCGGCGGGTGTGCGCAGGCCCTTCCCGAACAGGGCGGCACGCAGGGACACGCGGTCGTGGGCATGGGCGACGGCCGGGTCCTCGGCGTCGTCGGGCCGTGGTGTGCGGCCGATGAGTTCGATGTGGCAGCCGGTCGCGTCGGCGAGGGCGAGGGCCGTACGGGCGGTGATGCCGCGGGCTCCTCCGGAGAGCAGGACTACGGCGTCGGGGCCGATCGGGAGCGGTGGCGTCGGTCCGGTGACCGGCAGTGGTGCGGAGGCGGTGCGCAGGGTGTTGCGGGTGCCGTTGGTGTAGCCGATGACCAACGGCTCATCGGGCGCGCACAGTTCGGCGATCAGATGCGCGGCGATCCGCTCGGGTCGGTCCTTGGGGTCGACGTCGACGGCACGTACGGCGGTTCCGGGGTGTTCGATCGCCGCGGTCCGGGCGAAGCCGTACAGTCCGGCGCCGGGGACGGGGTCGGGCGAGCCGGTCCGGCCGAAGTCTCCGCCGCGGCCGGTGACGAGCAGGAGCCGGTGCGTTCCCGCGGCCAGGATGTCGCGCAACGCGGCGAAGCTCTCCGGGAGCACGGGAACGGGGGCGGGCCGCAGGGCGCTGAGGTCCACCACCCCGTCCGCTCCGGCGGCGTCCGCGAGCCGGTCCGGGTGGAGGGTGCGCACCTCCGCGCCGTGGGACTCCAGCGCGGCGGCGAGGGCCGCGGCGACCCCGAGCCCGTCGTCGACGACGGCGAGCCGCAGTCCGGGGAGCACGTCGGCGGGGTTGCGGGCGTCGGGCGGTGCGACGGGGACGACTTCGACGACCAGCCGGTCGGGCCGGGCGGGCCGCGGGACGGAGGGCGCCCCGCTGCCCGCTGGGGTCAGGGCCGGGCCCGGTCGCGGCGCGCCCTGGTCGGCGGCCGGCACAGGTCCCGTGGCCGCGACAGGTTCCGCCGCCGCGTCCCGCGTCACGATCCAGTCGACGATCCCCCCGATGGTCTTCAGCCGCGACAGTTCCTCGACAGCCGACTCCGCCGGGCCGTCCGCCCCGCGCGGGAGTCCGATCCGGTCGGCCAGCGCGCCGATGATCTCCACTCGCTTGATGGAGTCGACCGACAGATCGGCCTCCAGATCCAGCGTCGGGTCGAGCATCTCCCTCGGGTAGCCGGTGCGGACATGGACGATTTCCAGGACCGCGTCCAGGAGTTGTTCGGGCGTCAGAGGAGGAGCACCGGCAGCAGGCTCCTCGGAGACCGGTCGCACCGAAAGCGGCACCGGAACCGGCCCCGCCTGCGGCTCCGGCAGCCGTTCCGGCACAGCCCTCGGAGCCGCTTCCGCTCCCAAGTAGCCCAGCAGCACGTCCCGTTGCGCGGCCACCAGTTCCCGTGCCCCGCGCAAGTACTCCAGGACCGCGTCCTCACGGCGGTCCACGGTCTCCGCCGCCGGACGAACCGGCGTCACGCGCTGCGCGGGGAGCAGTCCGCCGGCCACCGGAACGCCGTCCGCCGTGCGGACGAGATGGCCGTCGACCAGCCATCCGGCCCGGCGCGGCGGCTCGGCGGGCAGCGCCGAGGCGCGGCCGGCGAACAAGGGCTCCGGGTCGAACGGCACGCCGGCCGCGGCGAGTTCGCCCAGCGCGCTCACCAGGCGGGTCAGACCGCGTTCGCCCACGATGTCGATCGGTACCGCGGTGTGCGGCCGGTCGCCGAGGATGCGGCCCACCAGGCCGGTGAGCACCCTGCCCGGGCCCGCCTCCACGAAGGTCCGCACGCCAGACGCGTACATCGCTTCGATCTGTTCGGCGAACCGCACGGGTTCGGCGAGCTGACGCGCCAAGAGCGCCCGTACGGACGCGGCCTGAACCGGGTAAGGGCTCGCGGTCGTGTTGGACCACACCGGGAGCGCGGGACCGGCGACGGACGAAGCGGCCAGCTCCCTCTCCAGCGCATCCGCCGCGCCGGCGACGACCTCGCTGTGGAAGGCGCAGGCGACCGGGATGCGTTCGGCCCTGATTCCGCTGTCCCGCAGCGTGCCGATCGCGGCTTCGACCGCGGCGGTCGGGCCGGATATGACGCTCTGCGCCGGGGCGTTGTGGTTGGCGAGGACGCATCCGGGCGGCAGTTCGGGCAGCTCACTCGGCGCCGCGGACACCGCGGCCATCGCTCCCGGGTCGTCGCCCGCGGCGGCGAGGATCGCCTGAGCGCGTCGGTCGCTGAGCCGCAGCAGGGTCTTGGTGTCGTACGCGCCGGCGGCCCAGAGCGCGACGAGTTCGCCGTACGAGTGACCGGCGGTGCAGTCGGGCCGTATGCCCAGCGAGGTGAGCAGCTGGTGCGCGGCGGCGCCCGCGATGCCGAGCGCGGGCTGCGCGGTGCGGGTGTCGGTGACGGCGGCGCGCTGGGCGGCGCGCTCCTCGGCGGTGAAGGCCGCGGGCGGGAACATCGCGGCCGCGAGGCGCGGATCCGCCTCGTACAACAGCCCGCGCAGGTGGGGAAAGGCGATGAAGAGATCGTTCAGCATGCCCGGCCGCTGGCTGCCCTGGCCCGGGAAGAGGAAGGCGGTCCGGCCGCCCGGCGCGGGCGCGTCGTCGCGTACGTGGATCCCGTCGCCGGCCGTGAAGGAGCGGGCGTTGCCCAGCTTGGCGGCCAGGTCGTCGAGGTCCGTGGCGACGACCGCGACCTGGACGGCTCCCTCGCCGCGCGAGGCCTCCGCGGCGAGGTCGCGCAGCGGCCACGGCCGTCCGGCCGCGTCGTTCTGCTCCAGTCGCGCGGCCAGACGGTCAAAGGCACCGAGCGCGGCGGCCCGGTCGGCTCCGCGGAAGCAGAACAGCTCTGCGGGCCAGGCGTCCAGTCCGTGCTCGGGCTCGCCGCCGCCGTGACCGTCTCCGTGTCCGGCCAGAACCGCGTGGTAGTTGGTGCCGCCGAAACCGAAGGCGCTGACGCCCGCGAGCCGCCTTTCCGCGGGCGAGGTCCACGGCCTGGCCTCGGTGTCGAAGCAGAAGGGGCTGGCGTCGGGCTTCCAGTCCGGGTTGGGGCTGGTCAGATGCAGGGTCGGCGGCCGCACGCCGGAGTGCACGGCCCGTGCCGCCTTGATCAGCCCGGCCAGGCCCGCCGCACATTTGGTGTGGCCGAGCTGCGACTTGACCGAGCCGAGCGAGCAGAAACCCGCCCGGGAGTCTTTGAAGACCTCGGTGAGGACGGCCAGTTCGGTGCTGTCGCCGACGACGGTGCCGGTGCCGTGTGCTTCCACGAGTCCGATCTCGGCGGGTGCGACTCCGGCGCGCCGGTAGGCGCGTTCCAGTGCCCGTCGCTGCCCCTCGGGCCGGGGCGCGGTGAGGCCGAGGGAGCGTCCGTCGCTGGACGCGCCGACGGCCTTGACGACGGCGTAGATGCGGTCGCCGTCGCGCTCGGCGTCCGCGAGGCGTTTGAGCACGACGCAGGCGACGCCTTCGCCGAGCGCGATGCCGTCGGCGGACGCGTCGAAGGGCCGGCAGCGGCCGGTGGGCGACAGGGCACGTACGGAGGCGAACATCAGGTAGTCGTTGATGCCGTTGTGCACATCGGCGCCGCCGCAGAGCACCATGTCGCTGTCCCGGTCGCGCAGTTGCTTGCAGGCCAGGTCGAGTGCGGCGAGCGAGGACGCGCAGGCGGCGTCGACGGTGCAGTTGGCGCCGCCGAGGTCGAGGCGGTTGGCGACGCGTCCGGCGATGACGTTCGCGAGGACGCCGGGGAAGGAGTCCTCGGTCAGCTTGGGTAACTGCTCGTCGAGTGCGGGCGGCAGTTCGCCGAGATAGCCGGGGTGCAGGGCGCGGAATCCGTACGCACCCGCGAGATCGGTGCCCGCTTCGGCCCCGAAGACGACCGAGGTGCGGGAACGGTCGAACTGCCTCCGGCCCGCGTATCCGGCGTCGGCGAGTGCGCGCGCGGCGATGTCGAGTGCGAGCAGCTGCACCGGTTCGATGCTGCCGAGCGAGGCGGGAGCGATGCCGTGCGTGAGCGCGTCGAACGGTGCCGCCGGCAGGAAACCGCCCCACCGCGACGGGGTCCGCTCGCCCGCGCGTGCCGGGTCGGCGTCGTAGTGGACCTCGGGATCCCAGCGGTCGGCGGGGACTTCGGTGACCGAGTCGGTGCCGGCGACGATGTTGGACCAGTACGTGGCGAGATCGTCGGCGCCGGGATAGCGGCAGGCCATGCCGACGACGGCGATGTCCAGCGGCTGGGCGGGCTCGGGCGCCTGCGCCGCGGCCCGCAGCTGCTCATGTCGCTCTTCCAGCAGCCGTGTTGCGCCGTCGGTGACCTGGGTGTGCAGTTCGGCGACGGTGGTGATGGCGGTGCGTGCGGCGGCGATCTGGCCGAGCATGTACAGGCCCTCACCGCGCTGCTCGGCCTCGTTCACCGGCACGAGTCCGGTCTCGGTGCGGCGCAGGCCCTTGCTGGCGAGCCGCAGCCGTCCGAGGTTGAGTTGCTCCAGCTCGGCCCAGATCTCGCTCTGGCTCGCGCCGTCCTGCCGCAGCCGTTGCGCGGTGGCGGTGAAGGCGTCGACGTACGGCGTGGTGGCGCACCGGGTCGCATGGCCCGGGGAGGTGTGCAGCAGCGTGGTGGCCTCGCAGCCGATCGCTTCCTGCTGGAAGCCCGGCAGTACGGCTCCGGCGGTGACGGCCTCCTCGGTGAACAGGTAGGCGGTGCCCATGAGGACGCCGATCCGGGCGCCGCGTTCGGCCAGCGGGCCGGCGGCCGCCATGGCCATCGCGGCCGACCGCTCGTCGTGGATGCCGCCGGCGAAGAGCACGTCGAGTTCGGCGGCGTACGGGCACGAGAGCAGCCGCTCGATCTGTTCCTCCCAGAGCGGGAAGGCGGCGCGCGGGCCGATGTGGCCGCCGCACTCCAGCCCTTCGAAGACGAACCGCCGCGCGCCTTCGGCGAGGAACTGCTCCAGCAGGCCTGGTGAGGGCACATGAAGATAGGTCCGGGTGCCTGCGGCCTCCAGCGGAGCGGCCTGGGCGGGCCGGCCGCCGGCGATGATCGCGTACGGAGGCCGTGCGTCGGCGACCGCGGCGAGCTGTTCGCGGCGCAGTTCGTCGGGTGCGAAGCCGAGCAGTCCGACGCCCCAGTCGCGGCCGGCCAGGCGTGCGGCGGTCTCGGTGAGCAGTTCGCGTACGTCGGGGCCGTTCATCACGGCCAGCGCGAGAAAGGGCAGCCCGCCCGACTGGGCCACGGCGCAGGCGAAGGCGGGCCGGTCGCTGACGCGGGTCATGGGTCCTTGGGCGACGGGCAGATGGCCGTCGCCGGGGCGTGGCCGGAGCGGACGGGCCCGTACGGCCGCCTCGAGGTGGTCGGTGATGGCCGCTCGCACCGCCTGCACGACTGAGCCGGTGGTGCGGTGGCGCTCGGCCAGCCGGGCGGCGGCCGCTCCGTCCTGGCCGACGGGCAGCGGCTGGGTGTGCAGGCCGCGGGCGCCGAGCTGTTCGGCGACTTCGCCGTGAACGGGTGCCAGGTCGGGGCGGATGTAGACGCGGTGGCCGCCGACGACTGCCGTTTCGCTGCCGTCCATGGCCCGGATCGCGGCCTCGACGTCGGCGGGCAGTCCGTTCGCGCCTTCGGTGGTGAGCGCGAGCTGGCTGTCGAGCACGACGCCGGCGGCTCCGCCCGCGACGGCCGCGGCGGCCGTGTGCGGCCCGATGCCTCCTGCCGCATGGACGGGCACGGTCAACTCGATGTCGGACAGCAGTAGTTGAAGCAGCACGAACGTGGTGAGTTCGCCGACGCGGCCGCCGGCCTCGTGCCCTTTGGCGACCAGCCCGGACGCTCCGGCGGCGACGGCGGCCCGGGCCTCGGCGACGTCGACGACCTCGGCCCATACCCTGCGCGCGCCCCACCCGCTGGTTCCGCTGCGCCAGTGCTCTGCGGCGAGCAGGACGGTGTCCACTGCGTCGGGCAGTTCGCCCGGTGCGACGGGGCATCCGGCCGGTATTCGTACGCCGTACCGTCCGCGCAGCTCGTCCATCGCGGCCCGTGCCCGTTCGCGGTCCCTGCCGAGGTCGAGCAGGCCCAGCGCACCGGCGCGTTCCGCGGCCGCGACCAGCCGCGCGTTGGGCTCTTCGAACGGGCTCACCACGACGACGAGATCCCGGGCGGCACGGCGGAGGGTGGGGTGAGGGATCACGGGCTCTCCTTGGGTTCCGAGCAGGGCCGGGCGAGGGAGCGAGCGTGGCGCAACTGCCTCATCTCCGCGGAACGCCGGCGGCACGGCACCGCGGATACGCAGGCATGACAGGTCGTACCGCGACGGGTCCAGGAGGTACGGGCTCCGGCTCGTCGAGAGCGGTACCGGGCGGTAACCCGCCATGCCGCGTTGAATCCTGCGGCGGTCGGCCTTCAGAGTCAACGCTCAGCCGCGAGCCATGCCACAGAGGTATGGACGGCCGCCTTGCGGAGCCTCAACTCCCGTATGCGGACGGAAATTTGTTCACCATCGCGCTCTTACACCTGCAACACCTCAGGACTACCGTCCGCACATGACCCCCACACTTCAGCAGCTGCGTTACCTCGTAGCCGTCGCGGACTGCCGGTCCATCACGGCCGCGGCGTACTCGGTCTACATCGCCCAGCCCGCTCTCTCCCGGTCCATCCAGGCACTGGAACGCGACTTAGGGGTGGAGCTCCTGGACCGTAGGAGCCGGGGCGCGACGCTCACCGCGGAAGGCGCTCGTGTCGTGCGGCTGGCCCGCACCGTCCTCGACGCCGTGGAGGCGATCGAGGACATCCGTCCGGCGCACGCGGGCAGCTCGCGCGCCTCGCTGACCGTCGCCGCGACCCCGACCCTCTCGCTGGATCTCGCCGCCGACCTGGTGCCATCCTTCGCCGAGCGCCATCCGGCCATCGATGTGCGCCTGCTCCAGCACGAGAGCCAGGAGGCACTCGTACGGGCGCTGACCGACGGCGCGGCGGAGCTGGCGCTGGTCGATCTGCCGGTCGACAAGGAACTGTCCACGCACCACCTCCAGGACCGCGAGTTCGTGCTGATCTCGCCGCCCGGCTCCGGACTGCCCGATCCGGTCCCGTTCCGGATGCTCGGCGGTCTGCGGATGGTGCTGCCGACGCCCGGCACCGGGCGGCGCACGGAACTCGAGGCGATGTTCGGCCGACTCGGCGTACGGCCAGTCGCCGCGGTGGAGTCGGACGAGCGGCCGGCGTGGGTGAGCAGCGTCGCGGACGGACGCGGCTCGCTGATCTGGTACCGCGACATGGTCCTGCGAGCCTTCGGCCGTGGCGTCGAAGTCCGCTCCTTCACCCCTCCGCTGCTGCGCGCCGTCGGCATCGTGCACCAGCGCCGCCCGCTCAGCCGGTCCGCCCGCGCGTTCCTCGCGCACGCCCGGCACAACGCACCGGTACGGGAGCCCGCCGGGTAGGGCGAGGGGCCCTCATGCCTCCCGGGCATCGGTCGCCGCCGGACCATCTCCAGTCCCGCTCTCCCCTCCGTCAACCGGCGCTGACCAGGCAGTTGGCCATGTCGTGCAGTGTCGGGATCTGCTCCTTGCCGCGGCTGCGGAACGCCATGAGGATGGAATGTCATGGCGACGGTTGCACTGGTGGGCACGCTGGACACCAAAGGCGTGGAGTACGGCCGGCTGCGGGACCATCTGCACCGGCACGGCATCGAGACCATCCTCATCGACACCGGAGCGCTCGGAGAGCCGCGAGTGCGTCCGGACATATCCCACGCCGAAGTGGCCAGCGCGGCGGGCGTCGACCTGGCCCGGCTCCAGGAGCAGGAGCGCGGCGCGGCGGTGTCGGCCATGGCGCGCGGCGCGACGGCCGTCGTCCTGGATCTGTTCGCCGACGGCCGGCTGCACGGAGTGCTGGCGCTCGGCGGCAGCGGCGGTACGTCGATGGCGACGCAGGTGATGCGTGCGCTGCCGATCGGCGTGCCCAAGCTGATGGTCTCCTCGATGGCTTCGGGCAATGTGGCGCACTACGTCGGCGCCAGCGACATCACCTTGATGTACAGCGTCGTCGACATCGCGGGCATCAACCGGATCTCGGCGCCCCTGCTCGCCAACGCCGCGGACGCCATGGCGGGCATGGCCGAGGGCTATGCCCGCGGTCCGCGTGCGGTCCGCGCAGCGGATCTGCTCGCCGAAGGCAGGCCGCTGGTGGCGGCGTCGATGGCGGGCGTGACCACGGCGGGCGTCGACGCGGCACGCGAGCGGCTGACCGAACTCGGCTACGAGGTGCTGGTGTTCCACGCCAGCGGATCCGGCGGGCGGTCGCTGGAAGCGCTGGCGGGACAGGGCCTGTTCGCCGGCGTGCTGGACCTCACGCTCAGCGAACTCGCCGACGATCTGGTCGGCGGCATCCTCACCGCCGGACCCGACCGTCTTCAGGCCGCGGGACTTCGCGGCGTGCCTCAGGTGGTGAGCCTGGGAGCGCTGGACATGGTCAAGTTCGGGCCGCTCGACAGCCTGCCGGCCGAGTTCCACGACCGTCACGTCCGGGTCCACAACCCCTCCATCACCGTCATCCGCACGACGGCGCAGGAGTGCGCCGAACTGGGCCGCCGGGTCGCCGCGAAGCTGCGCACGGCGACCGGTCCGACGGCCGTCTTCGCGCCGTTGCGCGGACTGTCGACGCTCGGGGACCCCGGCGGGCCGTACCACGACCCGCACGCCGACGCCGCGCTGGTCGCCGCGCTCTCCGCCGGACTCAACAACACAAACGTCGAATTCCGGACCTTCGACACCCACTTCAACGACCCGGAGTTCGGACAGGCGGCCGCGGACCGGCTGCACGAGATGATCGTCGGTCAGTCCGGATCAAACGCCGCCACGGCCTGAGCCGGCCGTACAGCCGCAGGCGTCGTGCCGGCCGCCGTGCACCCGGGCGAGTGCGGCCGGCCGGGCCGACCTGTTCTCGGCGGCCGGTGACTGTGCTTCATGCACCGGCTGTCCGTTGACGAGCGTCAGCCGCACACCGGTGGCGCTGAGCTCCTTGACCGGCACCCGGGTGACATCGCGGTCGAGGACGACCAGGTCGGCGGCCTTGCCGGGGGTGAGAGTGCCGATGTGCCGTTCCATGCGCAGCTGGTACGCGGAGCCCGCGGTGTGCATCCGCAGTGCGGTCGACCGGTCGAGCCCCTCCACCTCCGGGTGGAGAGCGCCTTGTTCGGCCACCTCGCCCTCCCGGTCGATCGCCGTGCGGATCTGGTTCCAGGGGCTGAGCGGATCCACCGGCCAGTCCGAACCGCCCGCCAGCACCGCTTTGTGCCGCCGCAAACTGCGCGCCGGATAGAGCAGCCGGTGGCGGTCCTCGCCGATGTACGGCAGCAGCGCCTCCATCGTCCAGACATCGCGCATCGCCCACTGCAACTGCATACAGGCCACCACGCCCAGGCGCGCGAAGCGCCCGAAGTCGTCCGGGTGGACCAGCTGGAGATGTGCAACGGTGTGCCGGTTGCCGCGTCGGCCGTTGGCGCGCCGCGCCGCCTCGTAGCCGTCGAGTGCGGTACGCACCGCACGGTCGCCGATGGCATGCCCGTGCAGTTGCCAGCCCGCGCGGTCCAGGGCGGTGGCGAGCCGGCCGTATTCGGCGGCGGTGACATACAGGTCGCCGCGGTTGTCGGTCGGCCTGCCGTGTCCGTCGAGATAGGGCGTGAGCAGTGCGGCGGTCTGCGCCGGATGCTCGATCACGCCGTCCAGGAAGACCTTGACCGTTCCGAAGTGCAGTCCTGCCACCTCGCCGTACTGCTTGCGCAGTCCGCGTACGTACGTGAGCGCAGCGGCCGGGTCCTTGGTGTGTTCTGCGTCGAGCCGCAGGGCGGGCACGATCCGCTGGAGCAGCCGCCCGGTGCGGGCGAGACCCGCATAGGTGTCGAGATCGCCGGCGCCCGCGGCGGCGTCCATGAACGTGGTGATGCCCATCGCCGCCGCCCGGGACAGGGCCTTGGCGCAGGCGTCGAGCAGTGTGGCCTCGTCGGGCCCGGGGATCAGCCGGGTCACCAGGTCCTGGGCGGTGTCCTTGAGCAGTCCGCTCGGCGAACCGTCGGCGCCGTGCACGATCTCGCCGCCCGCGGGGTCGTCAGTCGCCGCGGTGATGGCGGCGAGGTCGAGCGCGCGCCGGTTGACCCAGGTGTTGTGCGCGTCGCTGCCGAGCAGGGCGATCGGGCGGCGGGTGGGCAGAGCGTCCAGGATGCGGTGGTGGGTCTCGGTGCCCGTGGGCAGACCGACCGGGTTCCAGTCCTCGACCACGAGCCAGCCGTCGGGCTCCTGACCCGCGCTTTCGGTGAGGAACCCGCGCAGCTTCTCCTGGAGCTGCTCGACGGTGAACGACTCGTTGGCGAGCGAGGGGTTGAGTGAGCGGGCGCCCGCGCCGAGGGGGTGGGCGTGGGCGTCGACGATGCCGCTCATCACCGTGGCGCGCCGGGCGTCGACGACCTCGGTGTCCCGGCCCGCCAGCCGCCGCACGACGGCCGAGGGGCCGACGGCCAGCACTCTGCCGTCGCGCCCGACGGCGATCGCGTCGTGCACCGGTGCGTGGCGCTCACCGGTCAGGAGGCGTGCGTTGTGGACGACCAGCGCGGCCGAACGCCGCCGGGAGGCGGTCGCGGGGACGGCGGTCGCGGACGCCGCCGGTGTCAGGGCCGCGGCGGCTCCTGCGCCAGCGGCCGCCAGCAGTCGACGGCGGGACAGGTCAGGGCTCACGGCTGCTCCCAGAACTCGGCGGGACTCGGTTGCGCCGCACCCTCCGTGATTAATTCCATAATCACCAGCACCCTCGGACTACCGAAATGCGTTGTCCACTCCCGCTTCTGCAACGGATTCCGTAGGCTGTGCCACGTGACCCGAGTGACCATCGCCGATGTCGCCCGAGCCGCCGAGGTGTCCACGGCAACGGTCTCCAACGCCCTCAACGGCACCGGCCGGCTCGCCGATTCGACCCGCGCCCGCGTCCGTACGGTCGCCACCGCACTCGGCTACGGCTCCACCGGTGCCGCGCCGCGCACCCTCGGACTGGCCGTCACCACCTACGGTGAGCGGCCCTGGAACTTCGCCGACGTCCCGTACTTCGCCCGGGCCATCAGCGCCGCCACCGCAGCCGCCCACGAACGTGGCTACGCGCTCATCGCGCTGCCCGCCACACCCGACGAAACGGTCTGGCGGTCGATCGCGGTCGCCGGAGTGCTGGTCCTGGACAGCCCGGCCGACGATCCCGTGGTCCGCGTGCTGCGCGCCCGCGGCATTCCGCTGGCCTTCGACGGCCGCCCCGCCGGAGTGCACCCGCACGAGGCATGGGTCGACAACGATCACCGCGCCACCACGCACCAGGTCCTCGACCATCTCGCCGACCGAGGCGCACGCCGGATCGCCCTGATGGCCGGTCCCGGCGAGGAGCACTACACCCGCAGCTGTCTGGCGGCCTATCGCCGGTGGTGCGTTGAACACGACACCGAACCGCGCACGATCGCGCTGACCCCCGAGGACGACGAGGGCCGCGACCTCGACCCGCTGCTCCGCGGGCCGGGGCGCCCGGACGCGGTCTACGGCATCTACGACCCCTGCGGCCGCCGGGTACTCGCATCGGCCGCGCGCTGCGGACTCCGTGTGCCCGACGATCTGCTGGTGGTGTGCGCCAGCGAGGACCCGGCCTATGCGACCACCGACCCGCCGCTGTCCACCGTGTCACTGGCCCCGCAGGAGACGGTTGCGCTCGCGGTCGCCGCGCTCGTCGAGATCGTCGAACACCCGGACCGCGAGCCGGAGCCGGCGATCGTGCCCGCGCACCTCCAGATCCGGGCGTCCACCGGCCCCGGCGGCTCACGAGCCCGGGGCGCTTGAGCCGGGCCACCGGAGCAAGGCTGACCGGACGGCGCGTCGCGTACGGAGTAGAACTCCCCCTTGTGGCCGAATCTCTGACGCTTGGTCAGAGCACGGAGGAGACAGGTCCGGCCCGCCGTCGTCGTCGGCGGCCCAGGGAACCGCAGGGGCACAGAAGGCGTCAACCACGGAAATGCAGGCTCACCCCCGCAATCCCGGAACGCCTGGGGGGTTCGCCGCGCGCTGTCCAGGCCCGTCGGCTACCTTCGTAACCGCCGACGCTGGCAACTCGGCTGATTAGAGCGCTGCCAACGGCACCAAAGTCCACGATCCTGGACTCTGGTGCCGTTCCGGGCTTAAGCCGCTGGCAACGGGAGGCAACGGGTGTTCGGTTTGGTGAAAGCGCCCGACCGCGACGGGAAGCTGGCGTACGAGGAATGGGGCGACCCCAAGGGGTACCCGGTCTTCCTCCTGCACGGCACGCCCGGCAGCCGGCTGGGCCCCAAGCCGCGCACCTTCGACCTCCACAAACTCGGCATCCGGCTCATCGCCTACGACCGCCCGGGATACGGGGAATCCGGCCGCTACGTGGGCCGTGATGTCGCGCATGCGGCGCAGGACGTCATCGCCATCGCCGACCACCTGAGACTCGGCCGCTACTCGGTCGTCGGCCGCTCCGGCGGCGGACCACATGCTCTGGCGTGCGCCGCGCTGAGCCCCGACCGGGTGGCGAGCGCCGCCGCGGTGGTCACCGTCGCTCCGCCGGACGCCGAAGGCCTCGACTGGCTGGCCGGCATGGCCGACTCCAATGTGATGACGTACGAAATGATGGAGAACTCGCCCGGTCTCACCCAGGTGGGCGCACTGCTCGCCCGCAATGCGGACGCCATCCGGAGAAACCCGTCCTCGCTCCTCAGCTCGCTCAGCCAGGAGATGCCCGATGTGGACCGGCTGGTCGTCGAGGACGCCGGCATCCGGGACCTGCTGATGCTCAACTACCTCTCCGCGGTGGGCGAGTTCACCGGTGCGAGAACCGAGCTGGAGGATCCGCCGGAGCCGACGGGCTGGCTGGACGACCTGGTGTCCTTCCGCAAGCCATGGGGCTTCTATCCGGAGAAGATCGAAGAGGTGCCCGTCCTGCTCTGGCATGGAGAGCAGGACGTTTTCTCGCCCGTGAGCCACTTCCGCTGGCTTGCGGAACGCATTCCGCACGCGTGCGCGGTGCTGCAACCATCGGCAGCGCATTTCGCCGCACTGCCGGCGCTGCCGCCGATCCTGGCCTGGGTCCGCGACAACGCCGCCTGAGCACGAGTCCTTCGAGCATCGCACCGAGCCCGCCCCGGCCCCGCCCTGGAGCAGCGCCGCCTGTCAGATCGGATTCAGATCGGATGCGGCTCGAGTTCCAGGCCGGTCCGCCGCCAGGAGTGCAGGGCCACGGTCTTCGGGTGGTCGGCGCCGAGCAGGTTGGCCATCTCCATCAGCACCTCGTCGCGCATGGTCTCGCCCGCGCTCTCGTCACCCAGTTCCCGCAGCAGCACGGCGAGGTTCCCGGCGCACACCAGTGTCGACGGATGCCTCGATCGCAGCACTTCCCGGAGCTGGTCGAAGACCGACTCGTACGTCCTGCGGGCCTCCTTGTGCCGACCGCACTCCGCCTGCGCGTTGGCCAGATTGACCCGGGAGACCAGCACATGCGGATGGCTCTCGCCGAGGATCTCGGTGAACGCCGCCACCACCTGCTCGGAGATGGTCGCGGCTTCGGCGGCCTCTCCGGCGGCCATCAGATGCACCGCATAGTTCGCCGAGCACGCGACGGTGGACGGATGGTCGTCGCCCAGCCCGCGCTGCAGGCCGTCGAGGACTCGGCGCACCAACTCCAGACCGTCGTCCTTGCGGTCGAGCGCCATCAGATCGCTGGCCAGGTTCATTTCGATCAGCAGCCGTTCCGGCGAGTCGCCGGCTTCGCCTTCCGGCATGTGTTTCAGCACATGCCGCGTGAACTGCTCCGCCTCGCCGGGACGGCCCGCGCCGCGCAGCGAACCGGCAAGCCCCTTCACCGTGTTGAGCACCGTCGGCGCGCCTTCGGTGAGTTCGACATTGCGCAGACAGCGTTCGTGAGCGCGCTTCAGCAGGCTGACGGAGGCGGCGTAGTCGCCGCAGTCGCGCAGATCGCGTCCCAGATTGACCGCCGATTCGATGGTCAACGGATGGTCGGGCAGCAGGATTTCCTCGCGGGTCTCGAACGTCTTGCGGTCGAGATCGCAGGCCGCGTAGTAGTCCCCGGAGGCGCGCAGCGAGACCGCGAGGTTGTTGGCGGCGGTCAGGGTGCGCGGATGGTCGTCGCCGTAGAAGTCGCTGTATCGCTGGTGTGTCTCGCGGTCGTGCTCCAGCGCTTCGGAGAACCGGCCGAGTCCGCGCAGATCGGCGGCGATGCTACTGGTGGTCATCAGGACGTGCTGGTCGTCCTTGTCGTCGAACAGTGCGATCTGCCGATCGCGCACCGACTCGTCCAGGGCCAGGGATTCCTCGTACTTGCCCTGTGCGCGCAGGATGTTGCCGATCTGGAAGCGCATGTGCAGCGTCCAGCGTTCGTCGGGTTCACCGCCCGCGCACCAGCCGTTGACACATCGCTCGCTGAATTCCAGGGCCTGGGCGAACTCGCCGCGCCGCCGCAGCTGGCGGACGCGGTCCACCATCAGTTCGCGGACGCCGTCGTCGTCGGTGGTGTGCGCCCACGCGGTGCCGAGGTGCGGCCAGAGGATCCGGTACTGGTCCCATGTGTTCGGGTCCTCCGGGTCGTCCTTGCCGGGCCGCGCCGCGACGAGCGCACGGTAGACGACCTCACGCGCGTCCTGCTGTTCCTGCTCGGTCATGCTGCGCCGCATGGAGAGCTGGACGAGCCGGTGCACCTGGACGCTTCTGGCCTTGCGGTCGACGCGGACGAGGGCGAAGCGGCTCAGTTCCTGGTAGGCCCGGGCCACGGTGCGGCCACCGCCGAGGGCTCGCGCGATCTCGATGCCCTCCAGCAGGTCCATGGAGATGGGTTCGGGGCTGAAGAACGAGCACAGTTGGAGGAGGCGTACCGCCGGCGGATAGCTCTCGCGCAGCCGCCCGATCGCGAAGTCCCAGGTGCCGCCCGTGGTGTTGGTGAGGACGGCGAGATCACCGTCGCCGCGTTCCTCGCCGCCCGCCGCCGACCGCTGGAGCAGCTTGATGTACTCGCGGGCGCTCAGGCCGGTCTGCTTGATACCGGCCGCCGCCTGTTCGACCGCGATCGGCAGGTCGCCCAGCGCGTCGGCGACCAGGTTGGCTTCCTCCGGGCCGAAGTCCGGGAGCCGGCGGCGCAGATGGCTGACGCTCTCGGGCCGGCTGAAGACGCCGACCTCGATGGTCTCCGCGTATCTGCTCCAGCCCTCGGAGCGCTGGCTGGTGACGAGGACATGTCCCGAGCCACCGCCGGCGAGGAAGTCGGTGAGGCCGCCCGCACCGTCGGCGTTGTCCAGGATCAGCAGCCAGCGGTGGTAGGGCTCGCCGCTGTCGAGCGCTTCCCGTACCGCCCTGGCGGCGTCGGTCGGGTTCGTCCGCTCGGACAGTCCGAGCGGACGGGCCATCCCCGCGTACTGCTCGACCGCGAGGCGCTGCTGCTCGGCCTGGATGTGCCAGACGACGTCGTAGTCGCCCTTGTAGCGGTGTGCGAACTCCTGGGCCAGCAGCGTCTTTCCGACCCCTCCCATGCCCCTGAGCAGGATGGTCTGACTGCGTGTCCGCAGGCCCTCGCGGATGGTCTCCAGCAGCTCGGTGCGGCCGGTGAACGACGTGGTGCGCAGCGGGACCGACCAGACGGGCGGCTCCGCTCCCGGATAGCGCGGAGCCAGCCGGTCCGCGCCGGTGAAGTGGGCGCGCGAACGCATTTCGGGCGCGGTGTCGAAGGCACGCAGCAGCGACTCGCGTGCGGTGTCCTCGGTGTCGCAGCGCGTCAGGTCGACCAGCCGCTCGGTGAACGGCGCGCTCAGGGACACGTCCTCCACCCGCACCGGCACCAAGTGGCGGCGGTTGGCCAGCCGGTCCGGTGAGAACAGCGCCTCCCAGGTCGTCCTGAAGCGGGAGGAGCGCAGATACGCGCCGGACAGCACGGCGAGCGTGTGGGAGGTGGACTCGACGCCCCGCTCGGTCTCGGTCTTGAGCCGTGCGCCTTCGTCGGTGCCTTCCTGCGCCAGATGGACCCGGAATTCGGCGGCTTCGAGCGCGGCCCGGATCCAGTCGGCCCAGGTGCGGTCCTGCGGGACGTAGCTGATGTACACATCGGAGACGTCGAGCGGACGGCGGCGGGTGTACAGGTCGAGGTACTGCTGGCGCAGGCCCTCCTCCATACGCGGCATCGCGGTCACCTCGCCGTCGGAGACGACGGCGGTGAGCCGCTCGTACGCGGCGAGCAGCGACGAGGGGTTGGCCGGGGTGTCGCGGAAGGGCGCGAGTAATTCCTCGTAGGAGTACGCGGGCCGGTACGGGATCTCCACCTTGCCCCAGTAGTCGTGCGGTGGGATGCCGGTGTGCCGGCCCAGCAGCCTGCCGAACCGCAGCCGGATCTGGGCGCGGGCGGCATCCAGCCGGTCGGCCTGGCCGTTGGTGTCCTCGACCCGCATGGGGACGGGCAGGATGCGGATGTTCCGGTTGCCGTACATCGCCTCGATGCGCTCGGCGACCGCGGCCGCGCCGTCGATGCTCTGGCTGCTCGGGGTGAAGCAGGTGACGAGCGTATGGGGCAGGTTCACGGTGCAGATGTCGGAGATGTCGCTGAGGCCGGTCCGGCTGTCGATCAGGACGTAGTCGTAGTTCTGGACGAATCCGCGCTTGAGCGACTCGATGAATTCGGTGGCGAGCGGGCCGTCCATGAACGGCTTCCAGTCGAACTGCGAGAACGCGCTCAGATAGCCCTTGGTCTTGGTGCCGGCCGGGAGGAAGTCGAGCCGGCCGTTCTGCGGGAAGTCCCAGATGACGGGGATGACGCAGTGGTTGAAGCGGGCTCGCTCGGCGACCCAGGTGTCGTCGACGTCCGGGACCTTGTCGGTCATGCCCCAGCCGCCGAGGTACTGGCCCTCGCCCTGCCGCTGGAGCTCCAGCACCGACTGGCTGAACCGGGTGACCAGGTCGATCACGCCGGGTGTGGTGAGGAGCTTGTCCCGGTCGAGGAACGGGTGCAGAAAGCGGTCGAGGCCGGGGGCGTCGAGGTCCCAGTCGACCACCAGCACCCGTTTGCCGGCCGACGCCAGGATCCAGGCGGTGTTGGCGAGTGCCATCGTCCGGCCCGTGCCGCCCTTGTACGAGTAGAACGTGATGATTCTGCCCGCGTCCTCACCGGTCATGGCCTGGCCTCCGCGCCGCCCTCGTCGGTACCGAGTCCGTCCGCACCGACCCCCGGCAGTCTCCCCTGCGCCGTACTCCGCGGGGACGATTGCGGATGAATGTATCGCAGATATCTCATGTAGGCCGACTCCGCCAACTCGCCGAACCACAGGGCGAATGCGTCGGCCGTGACGAGCCCTCGCACGGCGTCCTGCTGCCCTATTCTTCCCTCTCGCAGATAGCGGGTGAAGGTCGATTCGAGGAGTCCGCGCAGTCTCTCGGAGTGCTCCTTGGTCTGCGGATCGTCGTCGGCCAGTGCGGTCAGCACGGCGGTCCACGGCCGGTGCGCCTCGTCGAACGCCCTGGCCTGGCCGGCCACTTTCGCGTCCTGGAGCGCCCAGGGGTCCACGATCAGGATCCATGGCGCGGCCGGTGTGTCCGCGCTCCGCAGATCGACCAGCGCCTTGTCGAACGACACCACTTCCGGATCGAAGCCGAGATTGCGGGCCAGTTCGGTGACCTGCTCGGCGACCGGCCCGCCCGCCACCGGACCGTACGGCCGCCAGTCGAGCGGCCGTGGACCGTATCGCGACGCCTCGCGGCCGATCGGCAGCCGGTCCTCGGACGGCGCGAGCACGGTGACCCGCAGCGGAGGGCTCGGCGGCGTGGCCGCGAAGGCGTCCGGAAGCCGGGCGAGAGAGGCCGCGTCGAGATGGTCCGGAGCCGAACTGCCGGGCGCGACCGCGGCGATGCGCTGTGCGATCCAGTCGATGACCTGGCGGGCCTGGCTCACTCCACGGGTCTGGCTCTCCTCCAGATCCAGCAGCTCCTGGCTCTCCTCCAGGTCGAGCAGCTGGTGCAGCCCCATGGCCGCGTAGCCTTCCTCGGCGTCGCCGGTGCCGTCGGGGACGGCAGGCGTCTCCTGCACGGCCTCCGGAACGGAGGCGGCGGGGTAGGGCGTCCAGAGCACGGGCACGATGCGGGGCGCGGGGACCGAGGCGGACCGCCGGGTGATCGCGGACCACTGGCGGCCGCAGAGCGGATCGGTGAAGTACCGCTTGGAGTAGAGCGGTACGAAGACCCGGCACTGGGACAGGGCTCGTAAGGACTCCTCCCCGGGCGTTCCCTCGTGGGCGACGAATCCGGCCGCGGACTCGGCGACTCCGGCGTGTGCGGCGACTCTGCCGCGCAGCTCCTCGTAGAAGTCGAAGACCAGCTTGTCCGGGTCGTGGCCCGAACGGCCGCCCGGGATCCGCGCGTAGCTCAGGAAGAAGAGCGGCATCTTACGATCCCTCCTCGAAGACATTCCGGAGGTCGTCGAACAGTCCTGTGTCGCACGGTTCGAGGCGCGCCTGCTGGGCGACCTTCACGATGGTCTGCGCGATCGCCCAGACGGCCCTGCGGTACTGCACTGCGTAGCCCGCCTCACGCAGTCCGTAGAGACCCATCTTGAGGTATTGCTGTCCGAGGTCCGGATGTGTGTACTGGACCGCCTGGGCGACCGGCGGCAGATCCAGGTGTGAGGGGCTCAGCCACAGCACGGGGACGATCGCATTGACCGTGTACGGCCGGGTCTTGTGCTGGAGCGCCTGGCGCCGGGCGAAGGCGTCCCACTCCTTGCCGCACCATTCTCTGGAGAAGTACCTCTTGGCGTAGACGGGCACGAACACCCGGCAGGTCGCCAGGGCCCGCTTGAGGTTTCTCTCCCAGTCCGTGCCGGGGTCCATCCGCCGGTCCAGGAAGCCGGGCGGTTCCGTGCCGTCGTGGTCGGTCAGCTGCATGACATGGCGGCATAACTCCCGGTGGAAGTTGAACAGGTCCCGGTCCGGGTGGTCGCCGCTGCGCTCGTCCTCGGTCGATGGAGTACGCGCATAGCTGAGAAAGAAGTAGGGGTCCAGGTTCTCGGGCGCCGACGGCGCGGACGCGAACGGATGGGTCATCGCGTCGCCTCCCCCGTCGTCGCCCGCCGTCTGCCCGGTCGCGAGTTGCCTCGGTACCGGGAATGGTCCTCAGGAATCCATTGGAGCCTGAAACCAACTGCCGGTGCTAGAGGGCGAAGCATGCCACTGGCGGCGTGGGCCGGTCCATGGTGCCTCCCCGGCGCACCCGCCGGCGTGCGCCCGCGCGCGGAGCGGTTCACGGCCGTGCCCGGCCGAGCGCCCGGGCTGTCGTCCGCAGACCGGCCAGCAGCCGCTCGCCCACGGCGGTCGGTGCGCCCGCTGCGGACAGGGTGTCCAGGGCGGACCGGACCGCATCGAGCCAGTAGTCGGCGAGCCGGACGGCTTCGTCCCGGTCGGCTTCGCGCAGCGCCTGTTCGGCACGGGTCGCCCAGACATCGGCGACCGCCAAATGTGCGTACGTGCCCTGAAGCACGGCGTCGAGCGGACGCGGGTCGGGACGCCAGGCGACCAGGTGCCGGCCGCCGCCCGGGCTGAGCAGGTCGTACATGTCCTGCAGCGCACCGAGTTTGACGTGCTGGAACTCGTGGATCAGCAGCAGCGCCAGCGCCTCGGCGGACGGCGGCAGCGCCATGCCGAACGCGCCGAACGCGTGCCGGGACGTCTCGGCGACCACATGCCCGGACGGCGCGACGAGCGGGGTCACCGCGCGTAGCCCCGCGGCGAGCCCTTCGGCATAGCGCGGAAAGCCGGCGCGCACGATCCGCCAGGCGGCCTCGAACGCCGTCTGCCACTCCTGGAATTCGGCGTCGGTGAGCCGGGGCCGGGCCTCGACCTGATACGGGGCGCGGTAGGGGTCGAGGTCGTCCAGTGCCACCCTGATGCCGTCGGCCACCAGATGGCGCAGGGGCTGCCAGACGAGTCCCTCCGGCAGCGCGTCCAGCGGCCTGCCTGCGAACAAGAGCCGGCCCGACTCGACGGAGACGGTCACCTCGCCCCGCGGCTCGGACACCACCAGCCGTCCCAGGAGCGGCAGTTGCACAGTTTTGTCCCGCAGCGGCACCGTGAGGCTCAGCCGCCCTCCGCTTCGTGCGGCGGCCGACAGGGCGATCTCGGCGGGCCGTCCCGGGTCCGCGCCCTTCCCTTCGCAGACCGCCAGCGCCCACACCCGCAGATACGGATCGGCGAGCGCCGCTTCCACTGCGGCCCCGGAGAGCGCGAGGACCGCCTGCCAGCCCTCGGACGGCTCCGGATCGGCCCGGTGGGCGGCCGCGAGCAGCACCCGACGCAGGCTGTGCTGCGCCTGTTCCAACTCCTGGAGGGCCGCCGTGCCGCCGTAGCCGGCGGCCAGCTCGTCGAAGTGCGCGGGACGAAGCCCGTGGGCCGGCCGGCTGTCGTCGGCCCGTTCCACATGCCTGATCAGCTTCAACAGATCGGCGCAGTACACGGACGGGTTGTCGAAGTCGCCCGAACCCTGCGGGCCGGTACGGAAGCGGTGTCCGTAGAGGCCGCCGCCGCACACCGCGACCACCGGGCACGCCCGGCACTGCGCCGAAAGGCCGTCCAGGCCCTGCCGCTGGGCCTCGACACCGGGATGCGCGGCGGCGGCGTCGAAGCTGTCGCGCGCCACATGGAAGCCGGTCTCCGGAGCGCCGTGAGCGACGGTCTTCAGCCAGTCCGCCTGTTCGATCGCACCGTCGGTCTCCACCACCAGCAGGTCCGAACTGCCCAGGCCCAGTGCCTCGGTGAGGCTCACACCGCCGTTGGCGAGCCGGGTGATCGACTCGAACATCCGGATACGGACCGGCTTTCCGTCGGCCGTCCACTGATTGTGGACGGCGATCAGCCAGTCCGCGTAGTCCGTCCCGCCGTACGGACGCGACGGCGGCCGGTCCCAAGTGGCGTGCGGCAGCAGGAAGTCGATGCCCGGCGGGTCGAGTTCGACCAGCGCCTTGTAGACGGCGACCGGGTCGTTCTCCACGTCGACGGTGCACAGCAGCCCGCCGAAGGCCCGCTGGTAGGCGGACTCGCCGAGCTTGCGCACGGCACGCACCGCACCGTCGAAGCTGCCCGATCCGTCGGCCCTGATCCGGTGCCGGTCGTTGGAGTTGCGGTCACCGTCGAGCGAGACGCCGGTGACGATTCCCTCGTCGGCGAGCATGGCGCAGAACTCGTCGTCCAGCCGCAGCCCGTTGGTCTGCATCCGCAGGTCGAGCGTGCTCTCGCCGTCCAGCGCCGCGCGCAGTTCGCGGGCGAAGCCACGCAGCCGCTCACGCCCGGCCAGCAGCGGTTCCCCGCCGTGCAGCACCACATGGACGCGGGGCAGTCCGTGGGCGGCCGCGTGCTCGGCGATGCGTCCCGCGGTGAGCCGCAGAACCTCCTCCGACATCGTGACGGGCCGACCGCGCCAGCTCTGGTCCGCGTGCATGTAGACATAGCAGTGATCACAGGCCAGGTCGCAGCGGCTGTGGACCTTGATCACGAACTGGCGGAAGGGCCGTGTCCCCGCGGGCACTTGAGCGTTCCTCCAGACCCGCGTTCTAGGTTGACAGCTGGGTGGATCCTGAGGACTGGAAAGCGGACATCGTCTCACCGCGCGCCGAACCCACCCGTGCCAGTACGGCGATCTGAGCCTCCTCGGAAACCCGGCCCAGGGGGGTTCCGCTGTGGTCCGGGAGCACTCCAGGGATGGTCGCGGGCTGCAGCTCGTCGCTGTCCATGGGGTCTCCTCGACTGTACGGCTCCGGGCGGCATTCCTTATCGTGATGCCCCGTCAACGCGACTACAAGACGCCCACCGGCCAACTCGTACATGCATGCGGACGCGGCGGAGCGTGCCGCGCACGGCTGGCCGGGCTTCCCGGACATACTGCGATCATGCGCGTGGCAATCATGACGGCGGGTTCTCGAGGCGATGTGGCTCCCTACACGGGCCTCGGCCATGGTCTGGCGCGCGCTGGGCACGACGTCACGCTGGTCACGCATGAGCGCTTCGCGCCACTGGCCGCGGCGGCGGGCATCGGATTTCATGCGCTGCCCGTCGACCCGCGCGCCGAGCTGGAGTCCACGGCGGGCCAGGGCCTGCACCGCAGCAGCACCGGCGCCGGGAAGCTGGCCCGCATGATCTCCATGGCCCGCGCGCTGGTGGGGCAGCTGACCGATGATCTGCTGGCCGCCGCCCGGGCGAGCGACGTGCTTCTGCTGTCCGGTTCGCTGGGGCCGCTCGGCCACACCATCGCCGAGGGGCTCGAACTGCCCAGCATGGGCGTCTATCTCCAACCGATCGCCGCCACCGGCGAGTTCGCTCCGCCCGTCGGCGGCACGCGCTCCCTGGGCCGGGTGGGCAACCGGCTGGCCGGGCGAGCCGTGAACGCCGCCGTGGACCATGTCTTCGCCGCCACCGCACCCGAACTGCGGGCCCGTCTCGGTCTGCCGCGCACCGGAGCGCGCGCCGCACGCCACGCCCGCGAGCGGCAGGACTGGCCCGTCTTCCACGGTTTCAGCGAGCTGGTCCTGCAACGGCCGCGCGACTGGCGGCCCGGACTTCGGATCGCCGGATACTGGTGGCCGCACGACCCTCCGCAGCCGCAGCTGCCGCCGCGGCTTCGGGACTTCCTGGCCGACGGCCCGTCGCCGGTCTTCGTCGGGTTCGGCAGTTCCACGGTGCCCGACACCGAGCGGGCGAGCGAGACGGTGGTGCGCGCCCTGCGCGCGGCGCGACTGCGGGGCGTCGTGCAGAGCGGCTGGAGCGGACTGCACGCCGAGGGCGAAGACATGCTCACCGTCGACGAGATCCCGCACAGCGCGGTGTTTCCCGCGATGGCCGCGGTGGTTCATCACGCGGGCGCCGGGACCACGGCCGCGGCCCTGCGCGCCGGAGTCCCGGCAGTCCCCGTACCCATTCAGTTCGACCAGGCCTTCTGGTCCGCCCGGCTGGCCGCGCTCGGCGTCTCACCGGGGCCGGTGCCGTTGCGCCGTCTCAGCACGGAAGTTCTCACCGCGGCCCTGCGCCAGGTGACGGCAGATCCCGACTACGGTCAGCGCGCCCGGGCCCTGGCGGCGCGACTGCACCAGGAGGACGGCGTGGGTCCGGTCCTCGCCGCGGTGGACCGCCTCGGCGCATAGCGCCCGCTTCGACGAGGGCGCCGCGACTTCCGCGTGCACATGCATTGACACCGTCCCGCCTCACGCGGACACTCAACGCACCCCGAGCAGTGAAATGAAGTTCACCAGGCGAACAAGCCGCTCAACTGAACGAGCCGCCCGCACCACACCCGCTCGCACCCAGGGAACAGACATGACTTCCACCGAGACACCGGGCACGCCCGCCCCGGACCCCGATCCGCCGTCGCACACCTTCCGCAGCGTCCTCCCCGTCCTCGCGCTGTGCTGGCTGGCCGTCTTCTTCGACGGCATGGACGTCAACATCTACGGCGCCGTGATGCCGCACATGCTCGACGACCCAGACCTCGGACTGACGCCGGCGACCGCGGGCACCATCGGCAGCTGGACCACCTTCGGCATGCTCATCGGCGCGCTCGTGGCCGGGAACCTCACCGACTGGCTGGGCCGCAGGTCCCTGCTCATGGTCAGCGTGACGCTCTTCTCGCTCGGCTCCGCGGTCTGCGCGATGGCCGGGTCCCCCGCACTGTTCGGAACCGGCCGCTTCATCGCCGGCCTCGGCCTCGGCGGTCTCATGCCGCTGTGTCTGGCGATGGTCATGGAGTTCGCGCCGCCCCGCCGGGCCGCGTTGACGACCGGGCTGCTGATGACCTCGTACCACTTCGGCGGCATGGCGGCCACGGGACTCGGCCTGACCGTCGCGCCGTCAGCGGGCTGGCGCTGGGTGTTCTGGGCGGGCGTGCTTCCCGCGCTGATCGCCGTACCCCTGCTGTACAAGCTGCTGCCCGAGTCCCCCGGCGTCCTCCTCGCCCGCGGCGACCGCGCACAGGCCACGGCGGTCGCCGACCGCTACGGGCTCCCGCGGCCCACCCCGGTCGAGGCCCCGGCCGCAGGCGCCAAGGGCCGCTTCGATTCGGTGCTGGCCCTCTTCAGGCCCGAGTCGCGCTGGGCCACGCCGCTGTTGTGGCTGGCCTCCTTCTGCGGACTGCTGCTCGTGTACGGCGTCTCCACCTGGCTGCCGCAGCTGATGCGGGCCTCCGGCTACGGGCTCACCTCGTCGGTCAGCTTCCTGCTCGTCATCAACGCGGGCGGCATCGTCGGCATGCTCATCGCGGGCCGTACCGCCGACCGGTTCGGGCCCGTGCGGGTCTCGGCCATCTGGTTCGTCCTCACCGCGGCCGGTGCGCTGCTGCTGAAGTCGCACCTGCCGCTCGGCATCACCTATGTCGTGGTGGCCCTCACCGGCATCTGGCTGTTCAGCGCCCAGGTGATGGTCTACGCGGCCACCAACACGGTCTACCGGGGCAGCGAACGGGCCGCGGGCCTCGGCTGGGTGACCGGCGTCGGCCGCACGGGCGCGGTGCTGGGACCTTGGCTGGGCGGCGCGCTCGCCCAGGGCGGCAACGAGAGCTGGGGCTTCACCGCGTTCGCCATCGCCGGGCTGCTCGGAGCGGTGGCCATCTCGCTGGTCCCGCTGGCGGCACGGTTCGGCAGTCGCGACGCGGCCCCGGGGGCCGTGAAGTCGGGTGCGTCGACCGTCACCGCCGCGGACGCCTGACGCGTCGCTGCGGCAATTGCGGAGGCCCCCTCACGCCCTGGGGCGTGAGGGGGCCTCTTGGGCGACTGACGTGCGGAACCGGAGCAGGCGCCCCGGTTCCGGGCCGTCGCCTCTAGCCGATCGGCAGCCCCGTGTAGTTCTCCGCCAGTTCCGCCGCCGCGTGCGCCGAGCTCGTCAGGCGCGTGAGCTGCGACAGCTGCAGCCTGGTGTCGAACGGCGACTGGGCCGGATCCGTGTGCAGCGTCGTCGTCATGAAGTACGAGAAGTGCTCGGCCCGCCACACCCGGCGCAGACAGGTGTCCGAGTACGCGTCGAGCAGTTCGGCCGACCCGGTGTTGTGCTCGTGGATCAGGGCCCGCGCGAGGACGATCACGTCGGAGGCGGCGAGATTGAGACCCTTGGCGCCGGTCGGCGGGACAATGTGGGCAGCGTCGCCCGCCAGGAACACGCGGCCGTACCGCATGGGCTCCGTCACCGAACTCCGCATCGGCAGCACCGCCTTGGCGGAGACCGGGCCGCGCTCCAGCTTCCAGCCCGGATCGGCGTCCACGGCGAACCGCGCGTCGAGTTCGTCCCAGATCCGCTCGTCCGGCCAGTCGGCGGGATCCGTGTGGTTCGGAACCTGGAGATAGAGCCGGCTGACGGCCGGCGAACGCATGCTCGCCAGTGCGAAGCCGCGCGTGGAGTGCGCGTAGATCAACTCGTCGTAGACGGGCGGCGCTTCGGCGAGGATGCCGAGCCAGGAGTACGGATAGGTGCGCTCGTACGTGGTCCGCACCGACTCCGGAACCGCATTGCGCGCCACGCCGTGGAAACCGTCGCAGCCGACAACGTAGTCACAGGTCAGCGTCTGCTCCCGGCCTTCGTGGACATAGCGGATGACCGGCCGGTCGCCGTCCGCGCCCTCCACCGAGCGCACCTGGGCGCCGAACAACAGCGGGCCGCCGTCGGCGAGTTGGAGTGCGATGAGGTCCTTGACGACCTCGGTCTGCGCGTACACCATCACGCTCCGGCCGCCGGTGAGCGCCGGAAAGTCCACGCGGTGCAGACCGCGGTCGAAGCGCAGCTCGATGCCGTGGTGGACCATTCCCTCGCGGTCCATGCGCTCGGCCGCTCCGGCGGCGCGCAGCGCGTCCACCGTGCCCTGCTCGAGGATGCCTGCCCGCTGACGCTGCTCGACGTATGCGCGGTCGCGCGACTCCAGCGTCACGCTGTCGATTCCGGCGTTGCGCAGCAGCCGGGCCAGCAGCAGCCCCGCGGGGCCGCCGCCGACGATGCCGACGGTGGTGTGCATCAGCGCTCCTTTTCGTTCTCTGGGTTCTGGTCGTGGGCGCGCAGCACCTCGTCCGCGACGGCGAAGGCGGCGTTGGCGGCCGGGACACCGCAGTAGACGGCGGTCTGCAGCAGGACCTCGCCGATCTCTTCGGGCGTCAGTCCGTTGCGCAGGGCGGCGCGGACATGGAGAGCGAGTTCGTCCTTGTGGCCGCCCGCCACCAGCGCGGTGAGCGTGATACAGCTGCGGGTGCGACGGTCGAGTGTGTCCCGGGTCCAGATCTCGCCCCAGGCATAGCGGGTGATGAAGTCCTGGAAACGGGCGGTGAAGGCCGTGGTGGCGGCCACTGCGCGGTCCACATGCGCGTCGCCGAGCACCGTGCGGCGCATCGTCATGCCGTCGGATCCGCCCGGGTCATGGCCGAGACGGCTGAGATGGCTGAGATGGGCGAGCAGGGCGGTTTGCACGGCCCTCGGCTGCTCGACATTGGCCAGGTGGGCGGCGCGCGGCAGTTCGACGAGCTGGGCGTCGCGGATCCCGTCGGCAAGCCGGCGCGCGTGGGGCGGCGGCGTGGCCTTGTCGTCGCGGCCCGCGACGACCAGCGTCGGCGCGGTGATACGGGCCAGGTCGGAGCGGAGGTCGAGGCCGGCCAGCACCTCGCAGCACGCCGCGTAGCTCTCGGCGTCGACGGACCTCTGGTCCGCGGGCAGAGCGTCGGCTGCCGGGTCGCCGCCGGTCGCGAAGGCCGGCGTGAACCAGCGGTCGCGTGCGGTGTCCGCGAGCGGTCCGACGCCCTTGGCACGGACCAGTTCGGCCCGCTCCAGCCAGGGTTCGGGCTCGCCGAAGCGAGCGGACGAGCAGACGAGCGCAAGCGAGGTGATCCGCGACGGATGGTGCGCGGCGAGCCAGGTGCCGACGGCTCCGCCGAGCGAGATGCCCGCATACGCGAACGATTCATGGCCGAGCGAGTCGGCGAGATCGAGGACCAGGCGTCCGAGATCGGCGATGGTGGCAGGCGCGGGAAGCAGTCCGGCCGGCGAGGCTCCGTGGCCCGGCAGGTCCCAGCGGATGACCCGGTGCCGTTGCGCGAGCGCCTGTGCCTGCTTGTCCCAGACGGCGAGCGAGGTGCCGAGCGACGGCCCGAGGAAGAACGCCGGTGCGCCGGGCGGTCCTTCGGCGCGGTGGTGAAGTTTTCTGGTCATGGGGTGTCCTGGCGGGGGTGGCGCTCCAGCGCGCGGTCGGTGAGCGCCGCGGCGGAGCCGAGGTATCCGAGGGGATCGGTGAGTTCGCGCAGCCGGCCGTCGCCGAGGGCTTCGGTCACGCGCGGGTCCTGGCGCAAGGCGTCGGCGAGGTCCGTGCCGTGTCCGGCGGCGCGGCGCGAGGCCTCGGCGAGCAGCTGTTTGGCGGCGGCGCGCCCGATGAGCGGGGCGAGTTCGGCGTTCAGCCGTTCGCTGAGCATCCGGCCGCCGGTCAGATCGAGATGGGCCCGCATCCGGTCCGGCAGGATCCGCAGGCCCGCGCAGAGCTCGGCCGCGGTGTGGGCCGCTCCGCCGGTCAGCCGCAGGGCCTCGCGCAGCGGCTGCCACTCCGCGTGCCACGGTCCTGCGGACCGTTCGTCCTCGGCGGTGAGCGAGCCGAGGAGGATCGCCGAGAGCGCCGGGACCTGGCGGGCGGCGGACGCGACCAGGGTCGCCCTGACCGGGTTGCTCTTGTGCGGCATGGCGGAGGATGCGCCGCCGGCCGCCTCGGCGACCTCGGCGATCTCCGTGCGGGACAGCACCAGGACGTCGGCCGCGATCTTTCCGAGTGCACCTGCGGTGAAGGCGAGCGCGCCTGCGAGGTCGGCGATCGGTGTGCGCAGTGCGTGCCACGGCAGATCGGGCGCGGCGAGGCGGAGTTCACCGGCGTACGCGGCGGTCAGCTCCAGCCCTGCGTCCCCTTCGGCATCCGGCGCGTAGGCGTGGAAGGCGGCCAGTGTGCCCGCCGCTCCCCCGAGTTGGGCGGGCAGCGAGGCGCGGACGCGGGTGAGGCGGTCATGGGCGTCGAGGACGAGCGCGCGCCATCCGGCGGCCTTGAGGCCGAACGTGGTGGGCACGGCATGCTGGGTGAGTGTCCGGCCCGGCATCGGCGTGTCGCGGTGTGCGGCCGCCAGGCCCGCGAGCGAGGCGGCGGTGTCCGCCAGATCGGCCGTGATCAGGTCCAGCGTTCGAGCGGCGACCAGCATCAGAGCGGTGTCGAGGATGTCCTGGCTGGTGGCACCGCGGTGCACGAACTCGGCTTCGTCCGGGGCGAGTTCGGCCACCACGGCGGTGAGGTCGGCGACGAGCGGGATGACCGGGTTGCCGCCGCTCCGGGCCCTGAGCGCCAGCGAGCGTACGTCGAAGCGGTCCGCGCAGGCGGCCTCGGTGACCGCCCGACCCGCCTCTTTCGGGGCGAGTCCGAGCGTGGACTGGGCGCGGGTCAGCGCGGCTTCGGCGTCCAACAGCGCCTGGAGAACGGCCCGGTCACCGGTCGCGTACTCGGCCGGGCTTCCGGCTCGTACGGGAGAGAGCAGGCCGACGTCCTGCTCCGCGTCGTCCGGTGCGTCATCGCCGGGAGTCGTGGAAGTCAAGGAAGACCGTCTCCTTCTCCCCCTGCAGATGAATGTCGAAGCGGTGGACCCGCTCCCCCTCCGGTCGTGCCATCAGGGTCGCCCTGCGGCCGGGCGGCAGCGCGGACAGCAGCGGATCGGTGGCCGGCTGCTCGAAGTAGGCCCGGGTGAACAGGTGGTGCATGAGTCCGCGGGCGAAGACGCAGACCGCGAGATACGGCGCGTCGGCGTGCGGCGGCAGGGTGCGCACGGCCCAGTGGCCGTCCGCGTCGGTGGCCACCCGGCCGAAGCCGGTGAAGTCCACGCCGCTGCGGCCGAGGAAGCCGCCGGTGACGGGATCGCGTCGCAGGGAGCCAGGCTGTGCGCCGGACGGCACGCGCTGCCAGGTCTCCAGCAGCGCGTCCGGCACCGGGTCGCCGTTTCCGTCGCGTACGTACCCGTGCAGCGTCAGCGTGTCGGGATGGCCGGCCGGGGCGATGTCGCCGCCGCCCGGGAAGGGCAGGGCGTAGCCGTAGAACGGGCCGACGGTCTGGGACGGAGTGGGCTGCGGCATCAGTGGTCCTCGGGGTCCGGGAGCGTGGCGGCCGGGCCGTCGAGGACGATGTCCCAGCGGTAGCCGAGCGCCCATTCGGGACGGGACAGCTCGTGGTCGTAGGCGGCGACCAGCCGCGCGCGGGCGTCGGCGTCGGTGACGGACTGGAGGATCGGGTCGTACGGGAAGAGCGGATCGCCCGGGAAGTACATCTGGGTCACCAGACGCTGGGTGAACTCCGTGCCGAAGAGCGAGAAGTGGATGTGCGCGGGCCGCCAGGCGTTCTCGTGGTTGCGCCACGGATACGCGCCCGGTTTGACGGTGGTGAACGAGTACCGGCCGTCGCCGTCGGTGAGGCAGCGGCCGACGCCGGTGAAGTTCGGGTCGAGCGGCGCCGGATGCTGGTCGCGCTGGTGGGCGTACCGCCCGGAGGCGTTGGCCTGCCAGACCTCGACGAGTTGCCGGCGGACGGGCCTGCCTGTCCGGTCGAGTACGCGCCCGGTGACGACGATCCGTTCGCCGAGCGGTTCGCCGGCGTGCTGCCGGGTCAGATCGGCGTCGAGTTCGGTGACGTCGGTGACCCCGAAGACCGGTCCCGACAGCTCGACTGCCTCCGGATCGTGGCCCATGGCGATGAGCGGCTGGTGGGGGTGGCGCAGGACGCTGCTGCGGTACGGCGTGAAGTCCCGGCCCGGGTGCTGCGGCGGCGCGGCGCCCTCGGCCGCCGCCTTCCGGGCGGCCTCGCCGGCTGCTTCGTGGGCGGCGGTGATCTCGGCGCTTATCTGCCGCTGTGTCAGCACTGCTGATGTCACACGGGTCGTGGCGGTCATCGGGTCACTTCTCCAGTACGAGCGCCAGGCCCTGGCCGACGCCGATGCACAGGGCCGCGAGGCCGGTGCCGGAGCCCGCGGCGGCGAGCTGGTGGGCGACGGCTCCGGTGATGCGCGCGCCGGACGCGCCGAGCGGATGGCCGATGGAGATGGCCCCGCCGCGCGGGTTGACCACGGCCGGGTCGAGGCCGGGCCACTGGCCGACGCAGGCGAGCGCCTGCGCGGCGAAGGCCTCGTTGAGTTCGAGAGTGGTCAGCTCTTCGACTCCGCGTCCGGCCTTCTTGAGCGCGCGGTGGACCGCTTCGACGGGTCCGGCTCCGAAGTACTGCGGCTCGATGCCGGTCACGGCGGTGGCCCCGATCCGGGCCAGCGGTTCGCGGCCGGTGGCGCGCAGTCCGTCCTCGTCGGTGAGCAGCAGCGCTGCCGCGCCGTCGTTGAGGGGCGAGGAGTTGCCCGCCGTGACGGTGCCGCCGTCGCGGAACACGGGCTTCAGCTTGGCGAGTGCTTCGGTGGAGGTGTTGTCGCGGATGCACTCGTCGCGGGCCAGGTCGACGCCGTCGACCGGAACCACCTCGGCGTCGTACAGCCCGGCGTCCCAGGCGCGGGCGGCCTTCTGGTGGCTCTCGAGCGCGAACGCGTCCTGTGCCTCGCGGCCGATGCCGTACCGGTCGGCGACGAGTTCCGCGCCTTCGCCGAGTGCGACGGTCCACTCCTCGGGCATGCGCGGGTTGACCATCCGCCAGCCGAGAGTGGTGGAGTACATCTGCTGATGGCCGGCCGGGAAACCGCGGCCGGGCTTCGGCACCACCCAGGGCGCGCGGCTCATCGACTCGACGCCGCCGGCGACCGCGATGGAGGCGTCGCCCACGGCGATGGCGCGGGCCGCCTGGATGACCGCTTCCATGCCGGAGCCGCAGAGCCGGTTGACGGTGGTGCCGGGGACGGTGACGGGAAGCCCGGCGAGCAGCACGGCCATGCGGGCGACATCGCGGTTCTCCTCTCCGGCGCCGTTGGCGTTGCCGAAGAAGACGTCGTCGATACGGGCCGGGTCGAGGTCGGGCGTGCGGGAGACGAGGGCGCCGAGCACGCCGGCGGCGAGATCGTCGGGCCGTACGCCGGACAGCGCACCGCCGTATTTGCCGATCGGTGTGCGGACGGCGTCGACGACATAGACATCACGGAGGCGGTCGGTCATGTCAGCTCCTGTGCGGGCGGAGGCGGGCGTTAGTGGGTGGGGACGGGGATGCGGACGGGTGCGGCCGTGTGCTGCTGCACCTGGTCCGGGGTGACGCCGGGGGCGGTTTCGACGAGCACGAGGCCGTCCTCGGTCACGTCGAGTACGGCGAGGTCGGTGATGATGCGGTGCACGCAGGCCTTGCCGGTCAGTGGGAGTGTGCATTCCTGGACGATCTTCGGGGAGCCGTCCTTGGCGGTGTGGTCGGTCAGCACGATCACTCTGCGGGCGCCGTGCACCAGGTCCATGGCGCCACCCATGCCCTTGATCATCTTTCCGGGGATCGACCAGTTGGCGAGGTCGCCGGAGGCGGAGACCTGCATGGCGCCGAGGACGGCGGCGTCGATGTGGCCGCCGCGGATCATGCCGAAGGAGAGCGCGGAGTCGAAGAACGCGGTGCCTGGCAGCACGGTGACGGTCTCCTTGCCCGCGTTGATGAGGTCCGGGTCGACATCCGCACTGGACGGGTAGGGGCCGACGCCGAGGATGCCGTTCTCCGAGTGGAGCACCACGTCGACGCCGTCCGGCAGGAAGTTCGGCACGAGTGTGGGCAGGCCGATGCCGAGGTTGACGTACGAGCCGTCGGTCAGCTCGCGGGCCGCGCGGGCCGCCATCTCGTCGCGTGTCCAGGGCATCAGCCTCGTACCGTCCTCTTCTCGATCTGCTTGTCGGCGGCCTGCTCCGGGGTGAGCACCACCACGCGCTGCACGAACACTCCGGGCAGGTGGACGGCGTCGGGGTCCAGCTCGCCGGGTTCGACAAGCTCTTCCACCTCGGCGATGGTGACCCGTCCGGCCATCGCGGCGAGCGGGTTGAAGTTCCGGGACGACTTGTTGAAGACGAGATTGCCGTAGCGGTCCCCCTTGGCGGCCCGTACCAGCGCGAAGTCGGTGGTGATTCCGTACTCCAGGACATGCTCGAGACCGTCGAACGTGCGGATCTCTTTCGCCGGTCCGGCGACGGCCACCGAACCGTCCGGGGCGTACCGCCGCGGCAGGCCGCCGTCGGCGACCTGGGTGCCGACGCCGGCGGGAGTGAAGAAGGCGGGGATGCCGCAGCCGCCGGCCCGCAGGCGCTCGGCGAGCGTGCCCTGCGGTACGAGTTCGACCTCCAGTTCACCGGCGAGGTACTGGCGGGCGAACTCCTTGTTCTCGCCGATGTAGGAGCCCGTGACACGGGCGATGTGCCCGGCGGCGAGCAGAATGCCGAGACCTGCGCCGTCCGCCCCGCAGTTGTTGGAGACCACCCGCAGTCCGCGGACGCCACGTGCATGGAGCGCCTCGATCAGCGTGTTCGGCACACCGCTCAGGCCGAAGCCGCCGACGGCGAGCGAGGCGTCGTCCTCGATGTCGCCGACCGCCTCGGTGGCGCTCTGCTTGACTTTGTCCATGGAGGGCTTCCTTGGGGGTGCGGCCGGGAGTGCAGTTGTTCGCCAGATGAACTATGGTTCATTCCTATGGGATGAGTGTGCGTTCACCTGACACGCATGTCAATGGCTTCCAGAGACGCTCGAGAACCGCACGGAGGTCCGATGACCGTCACGACAGCCGCCGAGGACACCGCGCCCGCCGAGGCCGTGGGTCCCCTGATGCGCGGTATCGCGGTGCTGCGCGACATCAGCGACGCGGGTGGGCGCCTGACGGTCAGCGAACTCGTCCGCTCCACCGGTCTCGCCCGCTCCACCGTCGACCGGATCGCCGCCACCCTGGCACGCATGGGCTACCTCCGTCTGGACGGGAATGCCGCCGTGCTGGCGCCGCGCCTGATGGAACTCGGCAACGCCTATCTGGCCGCGATCCAGCTGCCCGGACCGCTCGGCCCGCTCGCCCAGCGGCTGGCCGAGGAGCTCGACGAATCGGTGTCCCTGGCCGTGCCCGACGGCGACGGCATCCGCTTCGTCCATCAGACCACCCGGCGGCGCGCCATGTCCCTCACGTTCCGCATCGGCGACCTGCTGCCCGCCGAACGCACCGCGCAGGGAACGGTCTTCGCCGCAGGCTGGTCCGGGGCCCAGTGGTCACGCTGGCGCGAACGGCGGGCCGCCGACCCGGACGGCCGCGCGTTCACCGCCGTACCGCCACCGCACGCACAGGACGCCGGACGCACCTTCGAGGAGCGCGCGGCCGAAGCCCGCGAGCAGGGCTGGGCCGTGGACGACCAGCTCATCGAGCCCGGCCTGATCGCCCTCGCCCTGCCGGTCCGCGCGCCGGACGGAGAGGTGGTCTGCGCGGTCAGCGTCGTGAGCCACACCAGCCGCCACAGCGCATCGTCGCTGCGAACCGCACTGCTGCCGAAGGCGCGCGAGGCCGTGGCCGCCATGGAGCAGCGACTGCGCCAGGCCCCTGAGCCCGCCGGGCGGCAGCCTGCCGGCGGGCTCGCCGACTGGACCAACGCCTCCAAGCAGGAGCTCGGCGCGGAGTTCGTCGAGTCCCTGGCCCGCGGCCTCACGGTCATCACCGCTTTCGGGGACGGCCGGGCGGAGCTCGCTCTCGCCGCCGTCGCCGAGGCCACCGGTCTCGCCCGTGCCACCGCCCGTCGCGCGCTCATCACACTGGAACACCTCGGCTGCGTCGAGGCGGGAGAGCGCACCTTCCGCCTCACGCCGAGCGTGCTCGGGCTCGGCTATCCGCCGCTGTCGCGCACCACGCTCTCCGAGGTCGCCGCACCCCATCTGGTCACCCTCGTCCAGCGGGTGCACGACTCGGCGTCGCTGGCCGTGCTCGACGGCAACGCCATCCAGTACACCGCACGCGTCGCCACCGGCCGGATCATGAGCGTCAACATCCAGATCGGCACGAGGTTTCCGGCGTACGCGGCCTCCATGGGCCGTGTCCTATTGGCCGGCCTGCCGGCCGACACCCGCTCCGCACTGCTCGCCGGCACCGATCTGCGGGCGCTGACTCCGCGCACGCTCACCCGCCTGCCCGAACTCGACGCGGAACTCGATCGCGTGGCGCACCAGGGCTACGCGCTGGTCGACGAGGAACTCGAAGAGGGCCTTCGCTCGCTCGCCGTACCGGTGCACGATCTCGCCGGGCAGGCGGTGGCGGCGGTGAACGTCGCGATGCACAGCAGCCGTCGCTCGGTGGAGCAGTGCCTGTCCGAGGTGCTGCCCGAACTGCGCGCCACGGCGGCCCGGATCGAGGCCGATCTCCATGTCGCCGGGCGCTTCACCCGGATCCCGAACGCCTGAACCGGCGCCGCGGGCGGCTCAGCCCGCGACCGTGTCCCGCACCTGGCGGGCCAGCGCGTGGATGGATCCGTGCGGCTTCACCGGATGGGTGTCGTGCCGGTGCGCCCAGTCGTCCTCCATTGCGAACCAGTCGGTCTCCGCCGGGGGCCGGCCTTCGGCGAGCGCGGCGGACAGTTCGGCGAAGTACGTCTTCCAGCGCAGCCGGTACAGGCTGCCGACCAGCCCCGACCACTCGCGGTTCGCATAGTCGTGCAGCCCTTGCTCGCTCGCGGCCCGGCCGCCCCAGGTGGTGATGACCGACCGGGCGTCGTACTCGAGCCGGTCCTTCTCGGCGCGGTCGGCGCCCCAGGACCGGGCGCCGGCGAGCCAACGGCCGAGCAGGTGCTGTTCGGAGGTCGCCAGCACCTCGTCCAGCAGCGTCATCCAGTCCAGCCATGTGGCCGTCAGCTCGGCGAACAGGGGCCGCTCCGCCGCCTCGTACGCCGCCTTGATCCGCGGCAGCAGCAGCCGGCTGCGATTGGAGAGCACCTGGCGGGTCACGTCGAGCAGGTCGTGGCGGTACGCGGAGCTGTCGCGCAGGCGCGGTGCGACTTGGAGGAGTTCGCTGAGCGCCCGGTCGAATGCGGCAAGGTCGTAGCGGGCTGCGTCCGGGCTCCAGGAGGCGGCCCTGGTGGCGGTCAGGCTCGGCCTGGCTGCGAAGAGGCCGTCCGGAGCCTCGCTCCACGAGTCCGCGCGGGTCGTGCCGTACGCCGTTTCACGCAGGACCTGCCAGGCCGCGGCGGCGTGCGGATCCTCGCCGCCGTAGCGGGAGACGGCGTACGCGGCGAACCAGTCGTCCAGGTCGACGGAGCCCTCTGTCCAGGCCAGGTCCGTCAGCAGCGCGAAGGCGGCCGGATTGTTGTCCGCCGCCTCCGGCATGGCCGCGATCCCGGCGAGCGCGCTGCCCGCCTTGTCCCGCCACCGCGGGTACAACTGAACCCAGTCGGGCGCGTTGGCGCCCATCGCCGTGTGACCGCCGAAGTTCCAGATGCTGCCGAAGGCGTACGGCGTTCCGCCCCAGTCGCTCTCGCGGTCGGTGACGGTGGGGAACCGGTCGGAGAGGCCGTCGACGATGAGCATCCGGGTTCGGTCCACGGCATCGAGGATGTCGCGGCGCGGGTTGTTCTGCCAGCCGAGGATGGCCCAGACGGCAGCCGGACGCGCGGTCCGCAGTGCCGTCTCGACGGCACGGGCGGCCTCGCCGACAGGTACGTCGCCGGCCTGGCCGCCTTCGTGCAGCAGGTCCATCTTGTACATCGTGCTGTCGCCGCATCGTGCCCGCTGGTGGCGGTAGAACGCGGCGGCGACCGCTGCGAAGGAGGGCGTTCGCGGGTCGAGCCAGTCGGGCCGCCGGAACCCGCACCAGTCTCCCTGCGGCACGACGCGTGAGCCCGGGTTCCTGGCGGTGAAGTCGTCCGGCACGGTGCCGAAGTAGCCCGGCAGCACCGGCGTCATGCCCAGATCCCGCACCCGGCCGATCACCTTCTCGGCGAGCTGGGCCCGCCGCTCCAGCAGCCGGCGCGAAACCGGTCCGCCGAATGCGGACATGTTCTGCAGCAGCCACCACGGCTGATGGGCGGGGGCCGGGATCCAGGAACGCAACTCGGCGTCCGAGTAGCCGAACTCGCGGAACGTGTCGTAGTAGACGGCATCGGTTCCGATGCCGAGCAGGACGGCATTGACACCGTGCAGCGCGAACACGTCCAGTTCGCGCTGCCATGCGTCCCAGTCCCAATAGGGCCCGGTGTAGCCCTCGTTGGTGTCGTTGAGGACAAAGCGGTACGGGACGTTCGCGGCAGCGGTGATCTCGGCCCCGGGAGCAGGCAGAGTGCGCGGAAGGTTCATCTGCTCGCCGTTCCAGGAGACATGCGCCTTCGCGGCACGGCGGAGATACGCATGGAGTCCGGTGAGGAGCACGGCCGGGCTGGTGCCCTCGACGACGATGCGTCCGTCACTGCCGGTGACGCGAAACCGGTCCGTGGCGCCGCTGACCGCCCGCAGGGTGATCTGCCGGTGATGGTCCGGCACCAGGCGCCGCAGAGCTTCCCGGGCCGCTGCTGTGTCGAACACTCCGTCCCTCCCGGCCGTGGCCGCGGCGTGCGGCGACCCGCCCAGCACGGCGCCGCTCAAGGCAGCCGCACCCGTCAGCAGCCTGCGGCGGGTCACTCCTTCCTGACGGCCGTCGTCGTTCCCGATCGCCCTTGGTGGTTCCGCCATGCCGTCTCCCCTCTGCCGGCCGGACTGCGGAGCACATGGAACCACGGGCCGCCGACCGGCGCCCCGGTCGGTGCACAAGACGACCGAAACCCCACCACCCCCTCCAGGAACAGTGTGGGGAGGCCGGAACCAAGGCGTGATGGAAATGTGTCTGCCCTGAGGAGACCCGCTGGGCTTCGATGGGCTAGCGTGCGGCGGTCGCGCATCGGCGACCGCGCCGCACGGCCCGTTTCGGCAGCCGTGGCGATGGGGGGACGACAGTGAACGCATGGCAGGTGCCCGGGTATACAGAGTCCCGGGAGTTGGGCTCGGGCGCGAGCGGGCGTGTCGTGCTGGCCGCCCATCACGCCACCGGCATGCCCGTGGCGATCAAGTACCTCAGCGAGCGGATGCGGGCGGACTCCGACTTCGTCCGGGCCTTCCGGGCCGAGGCCGGTCTGCTCGCAGGGCTCGACTCGCCGTATGTGGTCGGGCTGTACGAGTACGTCGAGGCGCCGCAGGGCGCGGCCATCGTGATGGAGCTGGTCGACGGCATCGCCCTGCGCGCACTGCTGCTGCGGGAAGGCGCGACCGGGGCCGAGGCGGCGCTGGTGGTGCTCAAGGGCTCGCTGCTGGGTCTTGCCGCGGCACACCGTGCGGGCGTGGTGCACCGCGACTACAAGCCGGAGAACGTCCTGGTCGCGGCCGACGGCTCCTCCAAGCTGGTCGACTTCGGCATCGCGGCGGGCCGCGGCACGACACCGGGCGTGGCCGGCACTCCCGCGTACATGGCGCCCGAGCAGTGGAACGGAGATCCCGCGTCGCCGGCGGCCGATGTCTACGCGGCGACCGCGACGTTCTACGAGTGCCTGACCGGCAGCAAGCCGTTTGCCGGCGAGAACTTCGCCGAACTCGCGCTCCAGCACATCGAGGCACCCGTTCCCGATCAGGAGGTGCCGGAGCCGGTGCGGCCGCTGATCCGGCGCGGGCTGGCGAAGGAACCCGGCGCGCGGCCGGAGAACGCAACGGCATTCGTGGCGGAGCTGGAGGAGATCGCGGAGGTCGCCTACGGCCCGGACTGGGAGGAGCGGGGCCAGCGGAAACTCGCCGCCCTGGCCGCCCTGCTCCCGCTGCTCTTTCCGTCGGCCGGCGGTCAGCCCGCGGGCACCACCGAGCTGGCGACGACGGCAATCGGCGGTGGGTCGGGCGGCGGCTGGAGCGGCTGGAAGCCGGGTCTGCGGGGACTGCTGGCCGGTGCTGCCGCCGCGCTGCTGGCCGTGCTGGTCACGGTCACCGCGAAGGCGACCGAGGACAACCCAGGCCAGGCAACCGCTCAGACGCTGGCCACGACCAGCGCGGAACCGGGCACGGCCAACTCGCCGGGCGGCGGATCCGGTTCCGCAAGCTCGTCACCGAGTGCCGGCGCCTCGCCCGACACCTCGCTCTCGCCATCTCCTTCACCGTCCGATTCCGACGGCGCGACAGCCACTCCCAGTCCCTCGGACACGGACGTGCCGACGCCTCCCTTCACACCCGATCCGCCGACGACGCCTCCCACCACCGAGACCACCCCGCCCGCCAAGCCGCCTGTGGCCGTGAAGTCCGTGACCGTCACGAGCTTCCGGCAGACGGGTGTGACGACCGGCCAGGCATCCTTCGACATCGTCACGGACGGAACCGGTCCCGTGACCGTCGTCATCGCCTGGTTCACCGGCGACAACAAGGGTGAGCTCGGCGCGCAGGAAGGAACGCAGACCATCGAACGGAACGGCGCGACGCAGTACACGCTCACGCTCGACCGCACCTTCCAGGGCAAGGGCTGCTTCTGGGGCGTGCGGGCGACGACGAACCCGGCCGCGGCGAACGGCAGTTCCTCGCAGCAGGTCTTCATCCGGCGGTGCATGATCGGATGAACGATCCACGGATTCCGCACGACCACGAGTACGGCCCCGAGCCTGCGGCGCACAAGCCGCCCGAGACCGGTCGCGAACACGCCGTCGACGGCGACGACGCCTACAGCGCGACAGCTCTCGGCAGCCACTGGTTCGAACGCCCGGAACCGCAGGCCGCGCCCGAGGGCGCGACCCTGCTCCAGGACCCGCAGTGGTCCGACGTGGCACCGGACCGTGTGGAGGGCGAGGTCCTCCGCTTCGGCCCGGGTGTGACCGCGGTCGTGCGCGATCGCAGTCGCAGCCCGCACAACACCACGGCCGCTGTCTGGCACGGCACCCTGGCAGGCCAGTCCGAGAGCGCGGAGCCCAGCGAGAAGCAGCGCGGCGGCCTGCGCCGTTACGCACTGGCCGCGGGCGTGCTTGTCTGCGTGCTCGCCTTTCTCGCCTGGCAGCGCTACGGGCCCGCGCTGTCCGTGGAGGGTGTGGCCGTACGCACGCCTTCCCAAGGGCCCGGATGTGACCAGACGGCGGACATCGTGGGCGTCGTGGACACCAACGGCCGACCGGGCACCGTCAGTTATCGCTGGACCCGCAGCGACGGCACGACCTCGGGCCTGCTCCAGGAGAAACTGACACGCGGCCAGAAGCAGGCCCATCTACATCTGCTGTGGACCTTCCGCGGCCGCGGGGAGTACCGCGCCAGTGCGGTCCTGCAGATCACCTCACCGACCCGGCACACGGCCACGGCCCACCTCACCTACCGGTGCGGGTGATCCGGACCGTACTCGTACAGCACCCGGGTCACATACATCTCGTCCGTGACCACCGACACCCTCCGCCGCAGCCTGGCGCCCACCAGCTCGATCGTGTCGGCGATCTTGGTGTCGCCGTCGTCCATCCGAAGGGGCACGTCCACGTCCTCCCGGTACGGCTGTGCCCAGGTCACCGGCTCGCTCAACAGCAGATGGCTTCCGGTCGGCTTGGTGACGATCCGGCCGTCGAACGGCTTGGCCCGCGGCTCCAGGACGCCCTCCTCGCAGAACCACTCCACCTCCGCCGCCCCGCGTTCCGTGAAGGTCAGGTCCGGCCCGATGTCCAGGACAAGACCCGACGCCGGTTCGACGGCCGGCTCGGGAACCAGCGCCTCGCCGGCCAGCCATCTCTCGATCAGTAGGTCCAAGGTCATCTGCACATCGCCGACGACCGCCTCGACTCCGGTCCGATCGTCGCCCGTGAACACGTACTTCACCCCGGGATCGTGCGATACCGCGCCGCGCAGCGCCCACCGCCCCGTGAAACCAGTCATGCCGTTCGCCCTGCCCCTGCTCGCCGAAGTCGGACGATCTCACCGTAAGGCCAGGGTCTGACAACGACGGGCGGGCCGGGGCGTCGGGGACAGCGCGGGACGGCGGCGGGACAGGACTGGTCACGGAACAGGACCTAGTTGAACGGGTCGAGCGTGATGTACGCCTGCTGCGGATTGCCGTCGTGCACCAGCGACTCATGGGCTCCGACGTCGTCGAAGGCGAAGGCGTACGCCTTCCCGTCGACCATCTGCGCATGGATCTTCCGCGCGTAGTGGTTGGTGACCACGTCCTTGTAGAAGTTCGCGGAGCTGGTGTCGGGCTGGTTCGGGTTGGTCAGGAGCGTGGAGCGGTTGAAGCCGGCGCACAGGGTGCGGGAGATCGGGCCGCGCACCTGGTCGTTGGGAGCGTCCAGCCGCTTGTAGCAGCCGAAGACACTGTCGGAGTCGGGCTTCTGGAAGCTGGTGACGGTCGCTCCCGAGCCGTTGGTGAAGTTCATGACGTTGCCCGAGACCCGGCCGTAGTACTTGGTGTTGGGCTGGTTGGCGAACGGAGTCACCGTCAGCGTCGAGGTGCTGTACCGCTGCCACACGCGGTTGATGTAGTCGTCCAGCACGGTGGCCGGCAGGGTGCCGGTCCCTATGCCGTGCGACGGCGCGAGGGCGCGCAGCACGGTGCCGTCGGAGCGGGTCTGGATCAGGTTCGCCCAGCCTCCGGGCTGTCCTCTCAGCGCGTTGTAGAAGCCGTTGTAGCCGCCGGGCTTCAGATGACCGGTGTTCTTGGTCGTTCCATTGGCGAGCTTGACGCCGACGGCGTACGGGGCCGAGAACATGTCGACCTGTGTGCTGTTGATCCACAGACCGCCGTCGTTGAGCGTGTACTCGGACCAGTTGAAGAGGATGTTCCTGTTCGGGTCGGTCGGGTTCTGGACGGCGGGCTGTACCAGTCCGCCGGTGGTGAGCTTGAAGACCAGCTTCTGGCCGTACGAGAAGTAGATGCGGCCGGAGAACTTGGGCATCCGGATGGTCTTCGACCCGCCGTTCGCGGGTCCGGCGATCGAGGCGTCGGGCGCGGGCGTCGGCGGGTTGCCGCCGGCGGGCCAGGGGTGGAAGGTGCCGTTCGCGTCGGCCCAGCCCTGCTGTCCGGTGGTGAGCAGTGTGCCGAGGTTGTAGATGTAGATCGGCTCGCTGCGCCCCGAGTTGTTGGTGAAGGTGAGGGGGATGGTGGCGGGCACGGCGGCCTGCGCGGGCGTTGTGGCGCTGATGGCCGTCAGGCCAGAGGCGATGACCATCGCCGCGAACAGTGCCGCGGGCGTTCTACGTGGGCGGAACACGTTGGGCCTCCTGGTGGGGGGTGGATTGCGATGGAGCGGGATGCGCCGGGAGAGAGCGCTCTCGAAGCGGACGCGGACGCATCCCGATGGCTCAAGCCCACGCTCACGGCGCGGCGTTGAGCAGGTCGAGCGCGCTGTGCTGGCGAGCGGCGTCCGTCGTGTCGAGGGGCCCGCTCCAGCGCAGCCCGTACTGGTCGAGCGGGTTGCGGTCGCGGGCGTGGGCGGCATCGGCCTGACGGGTCAGATAGGCCGTGTACGGATGGTCGGAGAGCGCGGCGTTGAGCTTGCCGAGGCCGCGGACGTGCGCACCCTTGAAGGACGGGCCGTCGGCCTGACAGTCGCCGCTCTCGCACGGGTCCCGCAGAACGCCTTCCGCGGTGTGCAGAGAGGAGGTGGTGGTCGCGGCGTCGGCGATCTGCCGTGCACGGGTGAGCAGTTGATCGTCCTGGGTGGCCCGGTGCAGTTCGGTGAGCGCGCCGAGCAGTACGCCCTGGTTGTACGACCAGACCGTGCTGCCGTTGTTGCGGCAGGTGGACAGCGAGATACCGTCGTTCACCAGGTTGGAGCCGTTGATCATGCCTGTCGCCTGGAACCACGACCAGCCGGCGCGCGCCCGCTGCAGATACACCGTGTCACCGGGGATGCGGTTGTGCAGGGCAGCGTTGAGCTGGATGTAGAGGGAGTTGGCGATGGCTGCCTTGTAGGTCTTCGCGGTGCTCCACCAGACTCCGCCGCCGCAGGTGCCGTCCCAGTAGGCGGCCATGTGGTCGGCGCCGGCGCGGGCGGTGCTCAGATAGCGGCTGTCGCCGGTGGCGTCGTACGCGGCGACCCAGGCCATCCCCCACCAGCCGGTGTCGTCGATGTACTCGTTGCGGAACTGTCCCGCGTGCGCGTTCAGTTGGCGGTCGTAGGTGTTGGCGATCGCGTAGCGGTAGCTGGGCATGCCGGAGACCCGGATGTTGTCGATGACGGCGGTCAGGGCGTTCGCCGAGTTCCACCATCCGGTGGTGGCGAACAGACCGGTGCCGTTGTTGTAGAACTGCATCTGCGCGGTGGCCGCCGCCGTCCGCCGGTCGTAGGCGTTCCACGTGGTGCGCGCCCAGGCCGTGCAGGCGATCTCCGGCCGGTCGCCGGCCTTTCCGCAGGCACGCAGGGCGCCGACTCCGTGGTTGTTCCAGTCGTCGACGTTGTACATGAGCGTGCGCCAGCCACGGCTCGCGGCGGGCACGGTGGTGAGGCCCAGGCGGCTGCCCGAACTCCATGTGCGCCCGCCGTCGAAGGAGCGGTCGAGCCACATCTCGTCGCCGGGGCTGCCGTTGCCGAGCGAGGCCCAGCCCATCGCGTCCTGGTCGTCGAAGTGCAGCGTGATGCTGCGGGAGTGGACCGAGGTGGAGACAGGGCTGCGGGTCACGGGAGCGAGCGCGGGGTCGCGGGCGTCGCAGTACTTGTTGCAGATCGCGGCGGCGGCACCGGAAGCGGCGGGTGCTCCGGACGGTTCGGCAGCCGCGGCAGGGGCTCCGGACGGTGCGGAGGCAGGCGTGGCGGACGCCTGCGGGGCGCACAGGACGAGCGCGGCGACGACGGGCACGGCGAGGCGGCGCATCCTGGCGGACAGTGCTGGCCACATGAGCGGCTCCCTGAGGCCGAGAGGGGGGAGGCATGAATGAGAGCGCTCTCGGAACGTACGGGCGTGACGGGGTCGCGTCAACCTCCGCCGGGCGCAAGCAGCTTGGCAGCACGATCAGGCCAAGTGCGGTGGCCCGACGAGCGTCTCGAATGGCCCTTGCGCATTGCCGTTCCGCCGTCCCGAGCACGCCGCGCAGTGACGTGAGCACGCCGGACCGAGGGCTCTTTCCGGCCGCACCGGCACAGGAGCCGCCGGCCACAAACGGAGGTGGTGCGTCCACTCTGCGGCAGTCGGTATTGTCGACCGTCGACCACTGAACCGTGAGTCAAGAGGGGGAGCCGTGGGCGTGACAGCGCCTGCGCGCGGAACACGGGTGTGAGCACAGTGACAACAGTGATTGTTCAGTTGCCCGAACGGGCACTTCGGCATGCGGACGATCCGGAGCCCAGGCCCCGGCTGCTGCACCTGGGACCCGGCGAAACCGCCGAATTCGGTCGTGGCGCACCCGGCTGCCCGGTGGCCGTACCGCTGCACGACCCGGGCGTCTCGCGCTACGCCGGCCAGATCATCGCGGCCGAGGACTACTGGCGCCTGACCAACTACAGCCCGTCCGCCACTTATGTCGTGGAGAATCTGGAAGGCGCCGGCGAACACATCAAGGTCGCGCCAGGCCGGATCGCCGCTCCCGTGCCCTTCGAGCTCTCGCGGGTGATCCTTCCCTCGGCCGGCGGACCGGCCGACTTCAAGGTGTTCGCGCCTCAGCACGCCTACCGCGACCCGCACTCCGGCCCGTCCGCCGGCGAGCCCACCGCCGCCCCCTTCGCCCTGGACCCGACATCCAAGTACTTCCTGGTGCTGCTGGCGCTGTGCGAGCCGAGGCTGCGGTCGTCCCTGAGCACCGCGGTACCCGGAGTCGGCGAAGTGGTGGACCGGCTGCGGCCGTTGCCGTCCTGCGGCGATCTGACCCGGTCCGCGGTCAACTACCACATCGACTATCTCGCCACCGCCAAGCTACGACTGGGCGACGACGCCGACGAGTCCGCCGGTCGCGGTGGTAAACGAGGACAGCTCATCGCTCTCGCACTCCGCTTCAACCTGGTGCGCGAGGAACACCTCACGCTCCTTCCTCCACCTGTCCGACGCTGAACCGGTGTTGCACCGACGCTGAACCGAAAGGCCCATCGAGGATGGACCAGAGCACGCCCCCCACGCCCCCACTCGACATCCCCGCCGGATACCGCGTCGCCGACTGGACCGTGACCGAGCTGATCGGATCCGGCAGCTGGGGCAGCGTCTACGCGGCCGGGTCCGCCGAGCGCGACAGGCCGCTCGCTCTGAAGTTCCTCCGCACCGATCTGCTCACGCCGGGTCAGCGCGCCTCGATGGACGCGCTGACCGGTCAGGAAGTGCGGTTCAGCCGCGAGGCCGACCACCCGAATCTCGTACGCACCCACGCCGCGGTCACGCTCGACGACCCGGACCGGCCCGAGCTGAACGGCGTGATCGTGCTGGTCATGGACCGGGCGGAACGGAGCCTGCAGGATCTGCTCGCGGACGGCGAGGCGGGCGTGCCCGTACCGGGCGCCGGGCACATCCTCAGCGGCATCGCCGCCGGTCTCGCCCATATGCACACCCAGGGCTGGGTGCACGGCGACCTCAAACCGGCCAACACACTGCTGGCGTCCGAAGGAGCCGTCTGGCTCGCCGACTTCGGGCTCACCGCGGAACTGGACGGCACACACGCCTACATACCGCCGATCGGCTCGCTCGACCATGTGCCGCCGGAGTGGTGGTCGCAGCGCACCGGCGTGCGCGGCAGCGTCGTACGCCCGACCGCCGACATCTGGGCGTTCGGCGTGCTCGCCCACCAGGTGCTCACCGGCGGACTCCATCCTTTCCTCGGTTCGACCGCCCGCGCGCGTTCGCTGGCGGCGCAGACGTACGCCAAGGGCGCCGCGCCCCTGCGACTGGACGACAGGCTGCCCGAAGGCTGGCGCGATCTGATCACCGCGTGCCTGGCCCCGGACCACGCGTCGAGGTCGCCGCTCGGCGCGCAGGAGCTGTCGGACCGGGTGCGCGCGCTGCACGCCGGCTCCCGTCCGCCGACCCGCCGGCGGACGCAGATTCTCGTCGGCGCCGGACTGGCACTGGCCGCCGCCCTCGCGGGAGTTGCGGTGGTGGCGTGGCCGGAGCGCGAACAACAAGCCAGTCCGAGGCCGAGGAAGTCCACCGTCGTCACGCTCCCCGGCGCGATCCCCGAGGACTCGGACGTGCCGCGCGAGCTGAGACCGGTGATCAACGAGGCCGCGAAGCGGTGCACCGACAAGGAGGTCACCCCGGCGCTGCTCGCCGCGATGGTCAAGGCGGAGAGCGGTTTCGATCCGAAGGCAGCGCGGCCCGCCACCGGTGAGTACGGCATCGCGATGTGGACACCTTCCGTCTTCAACGCATGGGCGGTGGACGGTGATCGGGACGGCGACAAGGACTACATGTCCCCGCCGGACGCCATCTCCAGCATGGCCGTCTTCACCTGCTGGCTCGACCAGCGCTTCAAGCAGAGCGGCCTCCGCGAGAACCTGCCCGCACTCATCGCCGCCGGATACCGCACCAGCGACAAGGCGGTCATCGAGGCCGGCGGCGTGCCCGCCAGTACCCGCGGCCATGTCGACACGGTGCTGAGCAACCTCGCGGCCTACACCCGCTGAGCGTGACCGAGGACGCCCCGGAGTGGTCCTGACATACGTCAGGAGGCGCCCGGCCCACGGCTGACTACCGTACGGACCGCTCCGCCAACCCACTCCGGGGGAACCACAATGACCCTTCGCACCAGACTCGGCGCCCTCGCCGCCCTGACCGCGACGCTGCTGTGCGTCGCGACGGCCGCGGGCGCAGCCCCCGCGCGCCCCGCGGCCGAGCCGCAACCCAAGGCGGCGTCCGTCGCCGTCCCGGCGGGAGTGACGGCGGGAGTCGCCGTCTTCGACCGCCGGACCGGCACGTTCACCGAGCAGTTGAACACCGGCATGCAGTTCCGTTCGGCCTCGGTGGTCAAACTGCTGCTCGCGCTGGACTTCCTGTGGAACCGCGGGCCCGACTACAGCATCCCGGCCGCCGACCGGACCCGTCTCGACGCCATGCTCCGCAGCAGCAACGACGATGCCGCCAGCCACTACTGGAGCGCCAACGGCGGTTCGGCGATCATCGGCCGGATGGTCACGCGGCTCGGCCTGTCCGACACAGCGCCGCCGCCGGCGAGCCACCCGGGCTACTGGGGCTACACGGCGCTGTCCGCCCGAGACACCGTGACGATCTACCGCTATCTGCTGGACTCGGCGCCGGCCCCGGTCCGCGACTACATCATGGGGAATCTGCGCCAGTCGACCCGTTGTGCGTCGGACAGTTTCGACCAGCACTTCGGCATCGCCGGCGCGTTCGAGAAGCCCTGGGCCGTGAAGCAGGGCTGGTCGGGCCAGTACGCGCCGGGCACCTGCGGCCCGTCGAGCAGCGCCGAGAAGAGCGCGGTCTCCGTTCGACAGGCCGCGGCCGACGCCGACCTGTCGCGTCCCGCGCTGCACACCACCGGCACGGTGGGCGCCGGTGACCGCAGCATCGTCGCCGTTCTCACGCTGCACCCCATGGGCACGACGTACGGCAAGGCCTACACCGACATCGGTCGCCTCACCCGCTCACTCACCGTGCCCGGTGGCGTCCGGCCGGCGGGCAAGTGGTACGGGACATGGGGCTCCGACGTGAACGTCCGGGCGGACTCGACCAGTTCGTCCAAGGTGCTCACCCGGCTGCCGGCCGGTGTCGAGGTGCTGGTGGACTGCCAGAAGCGCGGTGATGTGGTCTCCGTACCGCCGTACACCAATGAGTGGTGGGCCCATCTGCCGCAGTACGGCGGCTACATGACCAACATCTACGTCAACTCGCCGGACAACAAGCTTCCCGACGTGCCGGACTGCTGACCGCAGGCATCGCAACTCGATGGGGGCGGCTCGCCGAAAGCGAGCCGCCCTCTTCATGTCGTCGTCTTGACGATAACCGGTCAGGCCCTATATCGTCGAAGAGACGAAAAGGGGTCCGGCATGGCCGACATCATCAGGCGCTTCGGATGGCGCCACCTTCGTTCCGCACCCACCGCTCATGTCCGCCACCACCGGCGGGGACAGCTCGTCCACGACGGACCCGGACTGAGCTTCTGGTTTCGCGCGCTGACCGCCGCGCTCTGCGAAGTGCCGGTCGACGACCGCGAGGAGTCCATGGCCTTCCATGCCCGTACGTCCGACTTCCAGGACGTGACCGTGCAGGCCACCGTGACGTACCGGATCGGCGAACCGGCCACCGCCGCCGCCCGGCTGGACTTCTCCATCGATCCGGACACCGGCGCCTGGCGCGGCGCTCCGCTGGAGCAGATCTCCACACTGCTCACCGAGACCGCCCAGCAGCACGCGCTGGACGTGCTGGCCCGCACCCCGCTGGCCGCCGCTCTCGTCGACGGAGTGGCCGCGGTACGGGAGCGGATCGGCGCCGGACTCGAAGGCGAGCCGCGGCTGGCCGCGACCGGCATCGCCGTGGTGGCCGTGCGCGTCGTGGCGATCCGGCCCGAGCCGGAGGTGGAGCGGGCGCTGCGCACCCCGGCCCGCGAACAGATCCAGCAGGAGGCGGACCGTGCGACCTACGAACGGCGGGCCGTCGCAGTCGAGCGGGAGCGCGCCATCGCCGAGAACGAACTCGCCAGCCGCATCGAACTGGCCCGCCGCGAGGAGCAGTTGGTCGAACAGCGCGGCACCAACGCCCGCCGCGAGGCCGAGGAGAAGGCGGCGGCCGACGGCGTACGGGCCGAGGCCGAGGCCGCGCGCACCGTACGGCTGGCCAAGGCGGAGGCCGAGGCCGCACGCGAGGTGGGCGACGCCCGCGCCCAGGCCCAGGCCGCGTGGCTGCGGGTGCACGCCGAGGTCGACGCGGCCACGCTGCACGCGCTGACCGGCTCCCGGCTCGCCGAGAACCTGCCGCGCATCGACAGCCTCACGGTCTCTCCGGACGTGCTCACCGGATTGCTCGCCAAGCTCGGCGGCAGGCAGGGAGACCAGGCGTGAGCCTCGCGCCCCGGGCGGTGCTGGTGCACCGGACCAGTGAGTACGAGGAGTTGCTGGCCCGCCACGGCACGCACGGGCAGGCCGGCTTCTTTCTCTCGTCGCGCGGCCGGAGCATCGAGGACGTGGCGGAGCGCCACCGGCGGGCCCGGCGGGCGCTCGCCGATGCGGCCGCCGCGGTGCCTCTGAACTGGCGTCAGGCCCGGGTCGACCGGGCCGATCTCGACCGTTTCCTGTTCGGCCCCGAGGACGTGGTGGTCGTGGTCGGGGCGGACGGGCTGGTGGCGAACACCGCCAAGTACCTCTCGGGCCAGCCGGTGGTCGGCATCGACACGGAACCCGGCCGCAACCCCGGTGTCCTGGTGCGCCACCGGACCAAGGACACGGCCCGGCTGCTGGCAGCCGCCGTGACGCCTCGCTGCGCCTGCGACGAACTCACCATGGTGGAGGCCGTCGCAGACAACACCGAGCGACTGCGCGCACTCAACGAGATCTATCTGGGCCGGCCCGGCCACCAGAGCGCCCGCTACCGGCTGAGCCCCGCCGACGACACGGACGCCTCCGAAGCGCAGGCGTCCTCCGGAGTGCTTGTCGGCACCGGCACGGGCGCGACCGGCTGGCTGCGCTCGCTGTGGCAGGAGCGCGCCAGCGGTCTCCAACTGCCCGGCCCCGCCGATCCGCGGCTCATCTGGTTCGTACGCGAGGCCTGGCCCTCGCCCACCACCGGCACGTCGCTCGTCGAGGGGACGCTGGGACGCTCCGAACAGCTCCGGCTGGTCGTCGAGTCCGACCGGCTGGTCGCCTTCGGCGACGGCATCGAGAGCGACGCGCTGGAGCTGACCTGGGGCCAGACCGTACGTCTGGGCATCGCTGACACGACGCTGCGGCTGCTTCTCTGAGGCGGACACGGTGGCGCACCGCAGGCCCGCGGCCCCCGCCGGGAACGGGAGCCGCGGGAGTCTTGCGGCTCAGGGCCTTTCGTCTGGATCAGGCCCTAGGCCGCCGGCTGGACCAGCTGCGGGTAGAGCGCGCTCGGGTCGGCGGAGAGTCCTGCCTTGACCTGCGCGGTGATCTCGTCGGCGATGATTTCGTACCGGCCGGCCTCGATGGCGTCGAGTGCGGCGTGCGCGACCTTGGCCGGGTCGGCCTTGGGCTGGTCGACGGCCGCGGCCATGTCGGTGTCCATATAGCCCACGTGCAGCGCGGAGACGAGCGTCCGCTGCTCGGCGAGCTGGACGCGCAAGGCGTTGGTGATGGCCCAGGCGGCGGCCTTGGACGCGCTGTAGGCCGTGTTGGCGGGTATCACGTACCAGGACAGGACCGAGAGGACGTTCAGCAGTGCGCCGCCGCCGTTGCGGGCGAGGATCGGAGCGAAGGCCCGGCTCACCTCGAGGGTGCCGAAGGCGTGCGTGTCCATCTCCCGGCGGAATCCTTCGAGGTCGCCGTCGAGGACGCCGGTCCCGGTGGAGATGCCCGCGTTGTTGATCAGCAGCGTGACGTCCTGGGCCTGTTCGGCCGCCGCGCGAACGGCGGCGGGGTCGGTGATGTCGAGGGCGAGAGGCACCGCGCCCGGGACAGTGACCGTGTCCGGATTGCGCGCGGCCGCATAGACCTTCGCGGCTCCGCGGTCGAGGAGGGCCTTGACGAACTGCTCCCCCAGTCCGCGGTTGCCGCCCGTCACCAGGGCCACTGCGCCGTCGATCTGCATGGTGATCTCTCTTCTCGTCGCGCTGCGAAATCCGGCTCGGAAACCGATCGGTTTCCTGGGTGCTGCCTCGATGGTAAACCGATCGTTTTCCTTTGCCAAGCCCCGGCGGTAATCTCGGCGTATGACCACGACATCGACGCCATCCACCCGCGACCGGCTGCTCGACGCCGCGGCCGAGCTCTTCTACCGCGAGGGCGTCGGCATCGGCGTCGAGGCGCTGTGCCGGGCCGCGGGCGTGTCGAAGCGCTCGATGTATCAGCTGTTCGACAGCAAGGACGCCGTCCTGGCCGCGTCACTGAAGCGGCGCGCGGCCGGCTACGAATCGCAGCTCCTCCCGCCGCAGGACGACCAGCGGCCGCCGCGCGCCCGGATCCTGCATGTCTTCGAACAGCTGGAGGCCGCTTCAATCCGGCCCGAGTACCGCGGCTGCCCGTATCTGGCCACCCAGGTCGAGCTCAAGAACCCCGACCACCCGGCGAGCCGGGTCGCGCGCAAGGTCAAGGACGGCCTGACCGCCTACTTCCGCTCGGAGGCGGAGCGCGGAGGCGCCCAGGATCCGGCGCTGCTGGCACGCCAGTTGACGCTGGTCTTCGACGGGGCGAGCGCGAGGGCCGGGGTCGGCGCGGAGACGCTGGACGGGCTGACGCCGGCGACGGCGGGAGCGCTCTTGGACGCGGCGGGCATCGCGTAACACCCGTGCAATGTGACCCGCGTAGATCCGGACACCCGCACGCCGTGCGCGAAGCGTGCCGATCGGGGCGATAACGCCGGGCGCCGGCGCCGCACTTCACCTCCCGGGGCCGACGGCCCGAAGCGGGCTCCGGCCGAAGAAGCGCCCTCGACCAGCCACGATGCCCACCGAGCCCGCGCGAAAGCACGACATTCAACCTCCTTCCGGCACTCGGCAGTTCACGCCCGTGTGGCGCGAACTGGACGCGCGTAGAGCGGCCGAAAGGCGATCTTGTGGCAGCCCCATCCGGAGTCGAGGATTCCTATCGCACGGCGGTTGTCAGGGCCATGACTGTCAAACGGTCAACGGTGCTGTCCTCCACCGCGCTGAAGGGCCCGTCCACCCAGCGGGCCCCGGAACCCCCACCGGAGGATGTAGTGAACATCAAGCGCTTCTCCCCCCTCGGCGGCGTCGCCAGACGCGGACGGCTGATCGCCGTCGCAGCCAGCCTGCTGACCGTCTCCGCGCTTGCCGCCCCGACCGCGGTCGCCGAGTCCGGCGACGGCGTACGGGCCACCACCGCCCAGCTCGCGCAGGCGAGCAGCGCCGTGCTCGGCGCCGACGTGCCCGGCACCGCCTGGTACACGGACTCGGCCACGGGCAAGCTCGTCGTCACGGCGGACAGCAGCGTGTCCCCCGCCGAGATCGCCGAGATCAAGAAGGCCGCGGGCGCGCGTGCCGGAGCACTCGAGATCAAGCGCACGCCCGGCACGTTCAACAAGCTCATCGCCGGCGGCCAGGCCATCTACACCGGCGGCGGCCGCTGCTCGCTCGGCTTCAACGTCCGCAGCGGCAGCACGTACTACGCCCTGACCGCGGGCCACTGCACCAACATCGGGAGCACCTGGTACACCAACTCCTCGAACACCACGGTGCTCGGATCCACCGCCGGATCCAGCTTCCCGACCAACGACTACGGCATCATCCGGCACTCGAACGCCTCGGCCGCCGACGGCCGGGTCTACCTCTACAACGGCTCGTACCGCGACATCACCAGCGCCGGCAACGCCTCCGTCGGCCAGTCCGTCCAGCGCAGCGGCAGCACCACGGGTCTGCGCGGCGGCACGGTGACCGGTCTCAACGCCACGGTCAACTACGGCGGCGGTGACATCGTCTACGGCCTCATCCAGACCAACGTCTGCGCCGAGCCCGGCGACAGCGGCGGTTCGCTGTTCTCCGGCAGCACCGCGCTGGGCCTGACGTCCGGCGGCAGCGGCAACTGCTCCTCCGGCGGCACCACGTTCTTCCAGCCCGTCACCGAGGCGCTGAGCGTCTACGGCGTGAGCATCTTCTGATCGACCGCTTCTGATGCACAGCTCGTGATCGACGTGATCGACGTGGCCGGCGGGTCGCCTTCGGGCGGCCCGCCGGCTGCGGTTACTGCTCCAGGCCCGCGACGGCGGCCGCCTGGCGGAACACGTCGACGACCATGTCCAGGGTGAGCAGCCCGGTGAAGGTGTTCCGTTGGCTCGGGTGATAGCAGCCGAGCAGATGCAGCTCTCGCCCGCCGCCGCTGTCGGGCAGCACCACATGCGCACCGTGCCCGAACACCGGCCGGGGCCTGGGCAGTTGTCGGCCGGCGTCACTCAGCACGGGCAGCAGAGCCTGCCAGCCGAAGGCTCCCAGAACCACCACGGCCCGCAGCGACGGACGCAACAGCTCCAGCTCGCGCGCCAACCAGGGCCGGCAGGCGTCCCGCTCCGCCGGAGTGGGCCTGTTCTGCGGCGGAGCGCAGTGGACCGGCGCGGTGAGCCGCACTCCGCGCAGTTCGAGTCCGTCGCCGCGGTGGGTGCAGGTGGGCTGGTTCGCGAGCCCTGCGGCGTACAGCGCCTCGAAAAGGAAGTCGCCCGATGCGTCACCGGTGAACATCCGACCGGTCCGGTTGCCGCCGTGCGCCGCCGGAGCGAGCCCGACCACCGCCAGGGGTGCGTCCGGCGGACCGAACCCGGGAACCGGCCTGCCCCAGTACTCCCAGTCCTGGAACGCCGAGCGCTTGCTGACAGCGACCTCCTCGCGCCAGCTCACCAGCCTCGGGCAGGCCCGGCACTGCGTCAGCCGGGCGTCCAGCTCGGCCAGGTCCTGGCACCCTGGCGCGCTGCGGGCGGGAAAGTCACCGTCGTCAGGAACGGGCCGCGGACCTGGCGCTCCGTGCGTCCTCATGGGTCCACGCTAGTGCGGACCACTCCCGCGGGCCGGGTTCCGCGGGCCGGGTTCCGCGGGCCGGGTTCCGCGGGCCGATGCGCTGGTCCGCCGCCGTCACTCGCCGGTCGAGCCGCCGGCCTTCCGCGGTCCGGGCTCCGTGTCCGTGGACTCCGTGCCGGTGGACTCCGCGTCCGCGCTCGGCACGTCCGCCGCGGCCGGATCGAGAATCCGGTCGAGGAAGTTCCTGGTCCGCTCGTGCTGCGGGTCGCCGACGACCTGGGCCGCCGGTCCCTGCTCGACGATCACTCCGCCGTCCATGAACACCACTCGGTCCGCGACCTCACGGGCGAAGCTCATCTCATGGGTGACGACCATCATCGTCATGCCTTCCGCGGCCAGCAGCCGCATCACCGACAGCACCTCGCCGACGAGTTCGGGGTCGAGCGCCGAGGTCGGCTCGTCGAAGAGCATCACCTCCGGGCCCATCGCCAGCGCCCGCGCGATCGCCACGCGCTGCTGCTGACCGCCGGACAACTGCGCCGGATAGGCCTCCGCCTTGTCGGCGAGCCCGACGCGCTCCAGATTCTCCCGGGCCACGGCGGCCGCGCGCGCCTTGTCCCGGCGCAGCACCCGCCGCTGCGGCAGCGTGAGGTTCTCGGTGACGTTGACGTGCGGGAAGAGGTTGAACTGCTGGAAGACCATGCCGATTCGGCGGCGTACGGCGTCGATGTCCACGTCGAGGTCGGTCACTTCGGTGCCGCCGACGAAGACCTGGCCGGAGCTGGGCTCCTCCAGCAGATTCACACAGCGCAGCAGTGTCGACTTGCCCGAGCCGGAAGGGCCGATGACACACACCACCTCGCCGCGGCCGATGTCCAGGTCGATGCCGCGCAGCACGTGGTTGTCGCCGAACGACTTGTGCAGCCCCCGGATCTCGATCTCCGGGTGGTCCGCGGCCATGGCGTCCACGCTCTGAGTCTTCTGTGACATCTCGTCCTCACCTGGCCTTGTCGGCGCGGGTCTCGAGACGGCGCACGACGAAGCTCAGCGGCACGGTCACCAGGAGGTAGCAGAGTCCGGCGACCAGGATCGGGGTGGAGTTGGCGGTCTGGCTGGCGAGGTCCCTGCCGAACTTGGTCAGTTCTCGCTCGTCGAGCGTGACGCCGAGGAACAGCACCAGCGAGGAGTCCTTGAACAGCAGGACGAGCTCATTGGTGAGCGGCGGGATCACGATGCGGAACGCCTGCGGGATGATCACCGACACCATGGCCCGGGCGTGCGAGAAGCCCAGCGAGCGGGCCGCCTCCATCTGGCCCTTGGGCACCGCCTGGATGCCCGCCCTCATCGTCTCCGCCATATAGGCGGCTGCGACCAGGCCGAGACCGAGAGCGACCTTGCCGTACGTGCCGCCCGGGATCTGGTAGCCGGGGAACGCCAGCGGCACCGCCACACCCACGAAGATGAAGATCAGCAGCGCGGGCAGACCGCGGAAGAGCTCGATGTAGACGCTCGCGACCCAGCGGTACGGGGCGACGGACGACAGCCGCATCAGCGCGATGATCAGCCCGAGGACCAGTCCGAAGCCGAAGCCGGAGAACGTGTACACCACCGTGTTGCGCAGCGCGATGGTGATGATGTCCGGGAAGAGCTCTTCGGCCAGGTCCTGCTGGGCGAACTGGTTCTGCAGCCGGCCCCAGTCGGCGAACACGCCGACCACGACCAGCACGGCGACGAAGACGGCGTACTGAATGCCCTGCGAGACGCGGCGACGCTGCCTTCGGGTCAGCCGAGAGGTCACGACGTGCCCTTGGGCAGCGGACCGATCCACTGCTGGTAGAGCTTGTTGTACGTGCCGTCGGCGCGGGCGTCGTTGATCGCCTTGTCGATCGCCGCGAGGAGCTCGGTGTTGCCCTTCTTCACCGAGAATCCGTACTGCTCACCGGTCTCGATGTTCTGGCCGAGCGCGAACGCGGCGGCGTTCGCCTTGTCCTTGAGCCAGCCTTGGACGACCGGGTAGTCGATGACGACCGCGTCGACCTGGCCCGTACGAAGACCGTTGAGCACCGCGTCGGAGCTCTCGAAGGCGACCGGGTCGAAGCCCTGCGACTTGGCGTAGCTCTCGCCGGTGGTCTCGGCCTGAGCGCCGAGCTTCTTGTTCATGGACTTGACGTCGGCCAGCGTCTTCACGCCGCTCTTCTTGGTGGCGAGGAGCGCCTGGGTGGCGTCGAAGTACGGGACGGAGAAGTCGACGTTCTTCTTGCGCTCGTCGGTGATCGTCATGCCGGCCGCCGCGAGGTCGCACTCGCCGGAGTTCAGGAACGCGCCGGTCTTGAAGTTCTCGAACGGCGTGTCCACGATCTTCTGCTGGACCTTGAGGTTCTTGGCGACGAGGTCGATCAGCGCGACGTCGAAGCCGACGACCTTGCCGCTCTGCTCGAACTGGAACGGCGGGTACGGCAGATGCGTGCAAGTGGTGAGCTTGCCCTTCTCCACGACGGGAACGCCGCCCGCCGCCTCGCCCGGGCCGTCGCCGCCGGAGGAACAACCCACGGCGAGGAACATCCCCGCCGCGACAGCACCGGCGGTGGCGCGGGCGCGGAAGCTGCTGCGGTGACTGCGGTGTCCTCTGGCCGTCCAGAACACGGTTGACCTCCATGAGTATGCATTGCGGGCGGCCGGCAGAACGCGACCGTCCGTCGGAGATCGTAAGGCACTGAGCGGTTGCGGGAGCGGAGCTGTCCACGATGCGTCCACACCGTCTCACCGGCTGAACTACCAGGCCGAAGGGATCGGGATGATCAGCTCCGGCCGGTCCCACATCACGGCCGGCGGGTTCGCCCGCACGGTGCCGCAGCGCTGCGCGCCCACGCTCCGGTAGAAGCCCTCGGCGGGCGGATGCGAGACGACCCGCACGGCGGTGATGCCTGCTCTTCGGGCCTCGCCCGCCATGTGCTGGACGAGGCCGCGGCCGATGCCGAGTCCCTGCGCGGCGTCGGAGACGAACATCAGGTCCAGCTCCGGCGGCGACAGGACCAGCGCGTAGAAGCCGAGCACGGCGTCGTCCTCGCCGACGGCGACATGGACCGAGTGGGTCTCGATGTAGTCCGGGCCCACCCGGTAACCGGCGACCATCGGCTCGTACGGTCCCTGGTAGGCGCGCGAATTCCGCACCAGCCCGGTGAGCCGCTTCCCATCCCGCGCAGTGGCCCGCCGGATCCGCACAGCCTTCCCCCGCCCGCCGCGGCCGGCCGCTGTCATGTCCGAAGTCATGCGGAGAGTATTACCCGCGGGTCAGACCTCGCAGAACAGTGAGGGCAAGACCCAGACGACAGGCTCCAGGTCTCCGGGTGCTGTCAGCCCTGCGTATGACCCGAGATGCCTCCGCGGGCTGACGCTCCGGTGCCTGCCCGATTCCTACGCTTCCCTCCATCAGGCCGCCGCACCCGCGTGGCCGACAGAAGTAGGAGGCCCCTGGATGACCGGAGTCCGTCATGCCGCCGTCGCCGCCGCGCTGGTGCTGTCGCTGGCCGGCGCGGGGACGGCCTTAGCCGTTCCGCAGCCGGACGGCGCCGCCGCGACCGCTTCGTCCGACAGCAAGGGCGTGCGGCTGGAGCTGCCGCGTCCGACCGGGCCGTACGCCGTCGGGCGCAACACGCTCCATCTCGTCGACCACTCGCGTCGCGACCCTTGGGTGCCGTCGGCCGGTGCGCGGGAACTGATGGTGTCGGTGTACTACCCGGCCAGGCCCGGGACCGGCAGGGCCGCGCCGTACATGACCACCGAAGGGGCCCGGCAGCTGCTGGAGTACCAGGATCTGGCCGAGCTGGTCCCGGCCGAGGTGCTCAGCGGTACCCGCACCCACTCCGCGACCGGCGCCCGGCCCGCTCGGGGCCGTTTCCCGCTGGTCGTGCTCTCGCCCGGCTTCACCGCGCCGCGGACCACGATCAGCGCGCTCGCCGAGGACCTGACCAGCCGCGGATATGTCGTCGCGACCGTCGACCATGCCTACGAGGCGGTCGGGGCGAACTTCACGGGAGGGCGGATCCTGCCGTGCACGGCGTGCGATCTGCCGCCGGAGTCCACCGGCAAGGTCCCAGGAGTACGGGCGAAGGACCTGTCCTTCGTGCTGGACGAGCTGACGGGACGTCATCCCGCCTGGGCATACTCCCGGATGATCGACCGCACCCGGATCGGCATGGCCGGGCACTCGATCGGCGGCGCGAGCACCGCGGCGGCGATGGAGTCCGACCCACGGATCCGCGCCGGGGTGAACATGGACGGCAGCTTCCACTCCTGGCCCACCGCCGGGGGCCTCGGCGGCCGGGCGTTCATGATGCTCGGCACCGAGTCGCTCCACGTTCCGGGCGGCAGGGACACCACGTGGGACCGGGCCTGGGACCGGATGGACGGCTGGAAGCGCTGGGCGACCGTGGCCGGCGCCGGCCACTTCTCGTTCACCGATCTGCCGCCGCTCGGCGCTCAGTTGGGGCTTTCGGACCCGGAGGCGCCGCTGCCCGGCAAGCGCGCCGCGGAGATCACCAACGGCTATGTCGGCGCATTCTTCGACCTCCATCTGCGAGGCATCGCACAGCCGCTGTTCGACGGCCCGTCGCCGGCGAATCCGGAGGTCACGCTGCATCACCTGCCCTAGGAGTCGTCCCGTGAATGATCCTCGCCGTGGTCGGGCGGCCGGGGTGTTCGGAGATGTCACATTCGGGGCTGCTGATCCGTCGTACTCGGTGCAGGCAATCCTCGATCAAGGAGCAGATGATGGACATCGCGCTGTGGATCGCTGCCGGACTGCTGGCCGCGGTAGCCCTGGGCGGCGGCATCAGCAAGACATTCGTGCCCAAGGAAAAACTGGCCGCGCTTCCTGGTGGGGGATGGACCGCGGACGTGAGCGCCGGCTTCCTCAAGACCCTCGGCGTCCTGGAGCTGCTGGCCGCGGCAGGCCTGATCCTGCCCGCCGCACTCGACATCGCACCGGTTCTGGTGCCGGTGACTGCCGTCTGCTGGGTCCTGCTGATGGTCGGCGCAATGATCACCCACGGCCGACGCGGCGAATCCGCGTTCGTGGTGCTGAACCTGATCTATCTCGCGCTTGCGGCCTTCATCGCGTGGGGCCGCTTCGGTCCCGAGTCCTTCACCGGCTGACATTCAGCCCGACGCATCGGACGGGGGCGGAAGTGGCGGGAGTTGGGTCTGGCGCGGGGCGCGCGCACGCGGTGGAATGTGCGCGCGCTCCCCGCGTGATCGTCACTTCCCGGTCCCTGGAGGCACGATGGCGACCCCCACCGCTTTACGTACGGCCCGGAGGCTGGGCATCACCGCGCTCGCGGCTTCGCTGATCGCGGCGCTGCCCGCTCCCGTCGCGCAGGCCGACGATCCGGCGCTGCGTATCGTCGGCGACCGGACCGAGCCGGTCTTCTCCCGCGCGGACGCGATCTCGCAGCTCGTGGACATCGAGACGGAGGCCGACAGTGACGGCGACGGCCGCCTCGACACCGTGAGGATGCGGATCCTGCGGCCGAAGGAGACCGATGCCGGCCTGAAGGTCGCCACCATCATCGAGGCGAGCCCTTACTGGGGCGGCGGCAACGATGTGCCCTTCCACCCGGTGGACCTGGACGAGGACGGGCTGCCGGCGAAGCAGCGCGCGGGCGAGGAGCGGCTGCCCGGCCTCATCGGCCCCTCGGTGCCCTTCCCCGGCTACACCGACAACTACTTTCTGCCACGCGGTTATGCGGTGGCCCAGCTCGACAGCCTCGGCACCGGCGGCTCCACCGGCTGCCCGACCTCCGGCGGACGCAACGAAACCCTCGGCGCGAAGGCCGCCGTCGACTGGCTGAACGGCCGGGCGAAGGGCTGGGACCCGGAAGGCCGGCCGGTCGGCGCGGCCTGGTCGACGGGCAACACCGCGATGATGGGGATCTCGTACAACGGAACGCTGCCAACGGCCGTCGCGGCGACCGGAGTCGAGGGCCTCAGGGCGATCGTGCCGATCTCCGGCATATCGTCCTGGTACGACTACTACCGGGCGAACGGCGGGGTCGTCGCGCCGGGCGGTTATCAGGGCGAGGACACCGACATTCTCGCCAAGGCCGTCTACAGCCGCACCGACCGGGAGGTCTGCAAGCCGGTGCTGGACGGGCTGACGGCGGATCAGGACCGTAAGACCGGCGACTGGAGCCGGTTCTGGGCGGAGCGGGACTACGTCAAGGACGTCCGGAATATCAGGGCCGGAGTGTTCGCCGTGCACGGCGGCAACGACTGGAACGTGAAGACGCAGCACGTCGGTCAGTTGTGGGAGGCGCTGAAGAGGCACGATGTGCCGCGCAGGCTGTGGCTGCATCAGGCAGGTCACATCAATCCGATGCCGCTGCGGATGGAGGCGTGGCTGGGTCAGCTGCACCAGTGGTTCGACTACTGGCTGTACGACCTGGACAACGGCGCTCTCGACGCACCGCCGGTCGAGGTCGAGCAGTCCGACTTCAGCTGGCGTGCGCAGTCCGACTGGCCGGCGCGCGGCACGCGTGATCTGACGATGCGGCTGAACGCGGGCGGACTGGGTGCGCTGCCGGATGTGCCGGTGACGCAGTCGCTGTCGGACGCGGGCCGTACGGTCACGGCGGAGACGCTGGCAGCGGATCCGGACGGAGCCAACCCGAACCGGCTCGTGTACACGACCGGCGCGCTGCCGAAGGATCTGCGGGTCAACGGCGTGCCGGAGGTCTCGGTGCGGGCGTCGCTCGACGGGACATCGCCCTATGTGACGGCGCTGCTCGTCGACTACGGCCGGGACACGAGGGCGACGGCGGGCACGGTGGCGGACACCTCGAAGCTGATCTGTTACGGCGAGGGCATCCCTCAGGACACCGGCTGCACCTATCGCACGGTGCACCGCACGGAGACGGCCGACTTCAAGATCGTCTCCCGTGGCTGGCTGGACGCGCGCAACCGTCGCTCGATCACGCACGAGGACAAGGTCGTCGAGGGCCGGGAGTACAAGCTGGAGTGGGGCATGCAGCCGCAGGACTACGTCTTCAAGAAGGGCCACCGGCTGGGTGTGGTGCTGATCTCGACGGACTACGACTACACGCTGCGGTATCCGTCGGGGACGCGGATGACGGTCCGGACGGGAGTCAGCAGCGTGACGCTGCCGGTGGAGCGGTGACGCCTCGGGCCTGATGCCACGGCGTGGGCGACCGCACGGGGCCCGGTGCGTCAGCTACCCGTCGGGAAGCCCGGTGCGTCAGCGGCGCACCGGGTGGGCGGCCTGGAAGTCCAGGCGGGCGTCGGCGTCTTCGCCGATGCGCGCCAGGACTTCGTCGAGCGCCAGGAACTCCTCCCAGACCTCGCGTCCGCTCACGGCGGCCAGCCGCGCGACGAGCAGATCCTCGAGTTCGGGCACCCGTTTGTTCTTCCAGACCTTGTCGGCGACGCTCACCAACAGGTCCTCGATCGCGGCGGGGTCGTCCGGGTCGAGGACGGACCAGGACGCGTGGGTGGCGGCGAAACGTGCGAGCTGCGCGCTGACTCCGTGGGACAGCAGCAGCTCGCGTCCGGCCTCCTCGTGCCGGGAGCCGGAGCCGCCGAGTTCGGCGACATGCACCGTCTTGCCCAGGTCGTGCGTGGCCGCGCCGAAGAGCACGGCGTCGCGATCGATGCGAAGCGTCGGATACCGCCGTTCCGCCCAGCCGACGAGCTGGTGCGCGACATCGTGAACGGCCCGCAGATGCGCCGCGAGGCGCGGCGGAGCGTCCAGGGCCTCCAGGAGCTCCGCCGCACGCTGCGGCAGCGGGCGCAGGGGCAGGTCACCGGTGTCGTGCAGGGCACGCTGCAACGGGTCGGCGGTCGTCACCGCGTCAGCGTACGCGCGGTGCGTGCGGTGCGTGCGGTGCTTGCGGTCAGGCCGCGCGCCAGTAACCGAGTGCGTTGACGCGGTCCTTGGGCAGGGCCAGGTCCTTGCGGGCGTACGCCGTGAGGGTCCGGGTCGTCGTCGTGTCGCAGGCGATCCAGACATACGCGCCCGAGGGGTCGCCGAGCAGTCCGGGCAGCGCCGACTTCACCTGCTCGACGAGGTGGCCGCCGGCCTCGCGGCGGGGCACGCGGTGCACCTCGTGGTGCGCGGAGTCGAGCCGCAGCGGCAGGTCCTCGTCCGAGGCGTGCGTGGTCTCGAACCAGATCGTCGCGGGCACCTTCGGCAACGCGTCCAGCAGCGAGTTGATCGCCGGGAGCGAGGCCGGGTCGCCGATGACGAACAGCCGGCTCGGCAGCGGGTCGGGCGCGCTGAAGCCGGTGCCCTGGAGGGTCGCCTCGACGGTGTCGCCGGGCTGCGCCTTGCGTGCCCAGTCGCTCGCGCAGCCTTCGTGCAGCGCGAACTCCAGGCTGAACGTGCCGGCCGCGGGATCCGGGTCCACCAGCGTGTACGCGCGCTGATGGGGCTTGCCGGCGTTGTCGAACCAGATCCGGACCCACATCGTGGGGTGCACTCCGGTGAGCGCGAGCATGCCGCCGTCGGTGAAGTGGACGCGCCGGAAGTGCTCCGAGACTTCTTCGGCCCCGGTCACGGTGAACTCGAAGTCCTTGCCGCGCATCAGTTTGAGGACGACGCCCTCCCAGCCATGCCCCACGACAGCTCCTCCCCATCGGTCCGGGATTGTCTCCCGAACACTCGTGCATTAATTTAGGCCAGCCTAACCTAAACAAGGTGGGGGAATGAGCCATCAAGGGCGGGGAACAAGTTGAGCACCAAGATCTACCGTGACGCCTGGGGTATCCCGCATCTACGGGCCGGCAGCGCGGACGAACTCGCCTTTGCGCAGGGGCGGAATGCAGCCACCGACCGGGCGTGGCAGATGGAGACGGACCGGCACAGGTCGCAGGGCACCTCGGCCGCGCACCTCGGCGAGAGCGCCGTCGGCTGGGACCGCTTCGCCCGGCAGGCACGCCTGGACGACACCGCGAGGCGCTGCTTCCGCGGACTCGACCCGGACACCGCGGCCTGGATCGGCGCGTACGTCGACGGTGTGAACGCCGGTCTCGGCGAAGGGGCGCGCCGCTCGCCCGAGTTCGCGGAGACCGGGCTGGAGCCGGGGGCCTGGCAGCCGTGGACGCCGCTGGGCATCTGGCTCACCACGCACATCCTCTTCGCGGGCTTCCCGACGAAGCTCTGGCGCGAGGAGGTGGCCCGTGCGCTCGGCGAGGAGCTGATCGAGCTGTTCGCCACGGACGGCAGCGGCAGTTCCGGAAGCAACGGATGGCTTGTCACCGGCGGGCGGACCGAAAGTGGCGCGCCACTGATCGCGGGCGATCCGCACCGGCTCATCGAGGATCCGGGCATCTACCAGCAGATCCATCTGGCGTGCCCGGAGTTCGACGTGGTGGGACTGGCCGTCCCCGGCGTTCCCGGAATCGCACATTTCGGGCACACCGGCTCGGTGGCCTGGGCGATCACCAACGCCATGGCCGACTACCAGGACCTGTACCGGGAACAGCTTCGCCGCCGGGGCACCGAGGTGGAGGCACTGGGCCCGGACGGCTGGCAGCCCGCATCCGTGCACACCGAGACCATCGAGGTCGCCGGCGGCGAGCCCGTCGTCGTCGAGGTGATCGAGACCGAGCGCGGGCCCGTCGTGGTCGGCGGACCCGACGCCGCGGAGGCGATCAGCCTGCGCATTCCGCCACGAGTGACCGGTGACCTCGGCTTCGAAGCGCTGCCCGCGCTGCTGCGGGCGCGCACCGTCGGCGATGTGGACCGGGCGTTCGACCAGTGGACCGAGCCCGTCAACGTCGTTCAGGCCGCGGACACCGAAGGCGGACTGCTGCATCGCGTCGCGGGCCGCGTGCCGCTGCGGCACGAGGACAACCGGCTGCGGGTGGTGCCGGCGTGGCGGCGAAGACACGAATGGCTCGGCCGGTACGAGCCCATGCCCCGCCGGACCGTCGACGACATCGCGGTGATGGCGAACGGACGCGGCCTGGCCACGCCGCTCGGCGTCGAATTCGCCGCACCCCACCGGTCCGAACGCATCCGGACGCTGCTGAGCGAACACCACGACTGGACGCCAGAGGGCATGGCAGCGGTCCACATGGACACGCATCTGGCCTCCGCCACACCCCTGTTGACGATCCTCGCCGAACTCGACGGGCTCAGCGCGAACGCGGAAGTACTCCGGGAGCAACTGCTCGGCTGGGACCGCCGGATGGACGCGCAGAGCACGGACGCGGCCGCGTACGCCGAGCTGAGATCGGCCGTGGTGCACCGGATCGCCGGGCACCCCGCGCTGGAGAAACTGGCGAAGCAGGTGGATCCGGCGTCGTACCCGGAGGCCCTGCGCCCCTGGCTGGCCTTCCTCCCGCGCGTCGCCTTCGCGCTGGAAGGCCTGCTCACGACCCGGGCGCTGCCCGACATGGACCGTACGGAACTCGTCCGGGCCGCGGTCGAGGAGGTCGCGGCGGCGGCCGGTGAGCCGGCGGCCTGGGGCAGCAAGCACCGGCTCGCGCCGTGGCAGGCGCTGCCCGGCGAGCAGCACGAGGAATGGCCCGCGCTCTCCGGCGACCACGACTGTGTGCTGTCGACCACCAGCGTGCCCGGCCTGACCGACCTCAGCTCGCGCGGACCGGCCGCGCGCTATGTCTGGGACCTGGACCGCCGGGACAACAGCCTCTGGGCGGTGCCGTTCGGCGCGTCCGGGGTGCCCGGTGATCCGCACCGCCGCGACCAACTGCCGCTGTGGCTGCGCGGCGAACTCGTACCTGTGATCACCGACTGGACCCGACTCACCGAGGAAACCATGGCCACCACCTCCCCCGCCGCTGCCCCCGACCTCTCGCGCGAGGCGGTGCACGAGCAGACCGTCGAGGGTTTCGGGACCGTACGCATCGTTCCGCTGGACCCGGCCGCCGATGCCGACCTCGTCCACGGCTGGGTCACCGAGGAGCGCGCACAGTTCTGGGGCATGGTCGGCCACAGCCGTGAACAGGTGCGGGAGATATACGAGTACGTCGACTCGCTCAGCACCCATCACGCCTTCCTCGCCTTCCGCGAGGGCAAGCCGGTAGCGCTCTTCCAGACGTACGATCCCGCCGCCGACCCGGTCGGCGAGTGCTACGACGTGCAGCCCGGCGACTTCGGTATCCATCTGCTGATCGGCCCCTCCTCCGGCACGGCGGAGCGGGGCTTCACCGGCGGCCTGATGACCGCACTCATCGGCTTTGTGCTGTCGGATCCGGTGCATCAGCGGATCGTCGTCGAGCCCGACGCCCGCAACGCGAAGGCCATCGAACGCATGCTCCGGGCCGGATTTGTGCTCGGCCCGGAGATCGACAAGCCAGAGAAGCGGGCGCGTCTGGCGTTCCTGAGCCGCGCGGCGCTCGAGGGCCGCGGCTGAGTCAGGACAGCCGTGAGCGGTCGACCTTGCCGCTCGCCGTGTACGGAAGCTGCGGTACGACGGCGACCGCGGCCGGCACGAGATGGCGCGGGCTGCGGCGGCGCACGAAGGCCAGGATGTCGGCGGGCAGTTCGGCGTGCTCGGCGCCCGGCGCGGGCACGACGTACGCGGCCAGACTCGTCAGGCCGTCCCGGACGCGACCGGTGACGGCGGCCGCCGCGACCCCGGGGTGTGCGCAGAGCTGCGCCTCGACCTCCCCGGGGTCGACCCGGATGCCAGAGACCTTCAGCTGATGGTCGGCGCGGCCCTCGTGGACGAGCACGCCGTTGTCGAGCTGTCGTACCAGGTCTCCGGTACGGAAGAAGCGCACGGCGCCCGTCGCCGTGCCGAGGACGAGGAACTTCTCCGCGGTGGCGGTGGGCAGTTGGTGGTAGCCGAGCGCGACGGAGTCTCCGCCGATCAGCAACTCGCCGTCGCGGCCGATGCGTTCGACGACGTGCGGCAGCGGCCACCCGATCGGCACGGGCTCACCTCCCTGCGCGGTCCGCTCGGCCGTGAGCGGACCGTGCAGATCGACGGCATGCGTGACCAGGGTCGTCTCGGTGCAGCCGTAGGTGTTGACCAGCCGTACAGCCGCCGTGTCCAGCGCGCGCCAGTCGGCCAGCCGCGCGGCGTGGGCGGCCTCGCCGCCGATGACGACCGTCCGCAGGCACGACGGCAACGGCTGCCGCTCCCGCACCAGATGGTGGACGAGCTCGTGCCAGTAGGCGGTGGGCAGATCGACGACGGTGATCCGCTCCCGCTCGACGGTGTCGAGGAAACGGCGGTAGGAGCCGGTGTGCGCCGCGTCGTCGATGACCAGCGCGGCGCCGACGGTGAGCGCGGGCAGAATCTCTTCGAAGCAGGTGTCCCAGTTGAGCGAAGCGAACTGGAGCACGTGGTCGTCGGCGGTGAGAGCGAGGAAACCGCCCAGCGAACGGACGGCCGCGGCGATGGCGCGCCGCGGCGTCACCACCGGCTTGGGCGCTCCGGTGGATCCGGAGGTGAACAGGATGTACGCGGGGTCCGCCGGGCTTCCGTGGAACGCGGCACTCCCGTGATCGCCCGGATGCGTGTCGGCGGGCCTCACCTCCGTGGCGTCGATGACCGGCAGGCCGGCCACCAGCTCCGGCCCGGGCCCGGTGGCGACGACACTCCGGCAGCCTGCGGCATGCGCCAGCGCCTCGCGCCGCTCGGCGGGGTATGCCGGGTCGATCGGGCAGTACGCCCCGCCCGCGGCCAGCACACCGAGCAGCGCCACAACGGTGGGCGCGGTCCGGTGTGCCGCAACCGCGACCGTGCCGGGCGCGGGTCCGAGGCGGGTGGCGATGCCGGTGACCAGACGGTCGAGGGTCCGGTAGTCGATGACGGTTCCGTTGTGGACGATCGCCGTGCGCTCGGGATGGAGCCGGGCGGTTCGCCGGAAGCCGGCGATGACATCCGTGGCCGCGGGATCGGTTGGGGTGGACATGGCACTGCCTCTCGCGGGTTCGGGTGCGTTCGGTGGTACGGAATTCAGGGGCGTGCGGAACTCAGGGACGTGCGGCGGCCGCTTCCTTACGCCGCCACCAGCTCTGTCCTTCCTCGCCGAGCGTCTGCACCGGGTCGTAGTAGTGGTGGCGTCGCGCGAGCGCGAACGGGTCGTCCTGCTCCAGCGCGGTGAGGTAGTTCTTCGTCCAGCTGGAGATGCCGCGTTCGCGGTCGTACTCCTCGGTCTGGTGTACCCAGCGCTTGCCGACGAACGGCACGTCGCACACGATGCGCGGTGTGGCGAAGCCCGGCAGATAACCCATGATCGCCTGTTGCAGGTCCTGCGCCTCGTGGAGCGCGAGCCGCCAGTGCTCGGCGTTCGGGATCATGTCGCAGAGGTAGAAGTAGTACGGCAGGACACCCGCGCCGTCGAGCAACGCGAAGCACAGGTCCAGGAGTTGCTGCGCGGAGTCGTTGACGCCGCGCAGCAGCACGCCCTGGTTGCGGACATCGCGGATGCCGAGGTCGAGCATGGTCCGCGCGGCCTGCGCGGCGAGCGGTGTGACCTGCTGGGCGGCGTTGACATGGGTGTGGAGCGCGAGAGCGACGCCACGGTCGCGGGCGGTCTTGGCCAGCCGTTCGACGCAACTGCGCGCACCGGGAGTCAGCCAGTGCTGCGGCAGGTCGACAAGCGCCTTGGACGCGAGCCGGATGTCCCGTACATGGTCGATGTCCAGCAGGGCCATGATGAATTCCTCGAGCCGCGGCCACGGCACATTCGCTATGTCGCCGCCCGAGACCACCACATCGCGAACTGCGGGTGTTTCGCGGATATAGCCGAGCATGGCGTTCAGTCGGTCCGGCCTGCGTACGGTGAATTTCAGCTTCCGCACTTGGGGAGTGGAATTTCCGACCAGATCCATACGGGTGCAGTGTCCGCAGTACTGCGGACACGTGGAGAGGAGTTCCGCCAGCACTTTTGTCGGATAGCGGTGCGTGAGACCTTCGACCGCCCACATTTCTGCCTCATGCAGCGAATCGCGGGACGCGTGCGGATGCGAGGGCCACTCGGGATCGCGATCGGAGAAGGCGGGCAGCATATGGCGGCGTACCGGATCGGCATACATCGCGTCCGCGTCCGGTTCGGCCGCCGGTGCCATGGTGTTGAGGACATAGGGCGGCAACAGCAGTGACATCGTGGCCCGTTCGGCCTGGTCACGCTCGATGTCCCGGTAGAAGGACTCCGGCAGCGAGGCGCCGTAAACCGAGTGGAGCTGCCGCGTGTTCTTCACACAGTGGGCCCGCTGCCAGCGCGCGTCGCGCCATTGTTCCGGGGTCACGTCCCGCCAGGCCGGGAGTCGTTTCCAGTCCGGCTCGATGAGTTCCCTGCGCGTATAGGAATACGGCTGATGCGGCATGTCCATCCCCCCTGCCCGGTCGCCCCTCTCCCAGGGACAGGACGAACGTAACCGCAGCCGGAGTGTCCGATCCATCTGCCTCGCGGAAATCTCCGGGCAGGTTGTTGTCAGTGGCAGCAACTGGTCAGCCGGAAGGTCAAGTTCAGCCTGCCGTACGGCTCGGATGCGGTGCTAGCGTGACCGGCCGCGGGGAATCCTTTTGCATTGCTGGACAATTCTTCAGGGGGCGGACATGTCTGGTTCCGAATACGGCGGGTCGTGGCCCGCGTCGAGCGCGCAGACCGGTATCTGGTTCGCGCAGCAGCTCGCCCCGGACAGTCCGGCCTTTTCGATCGCCCACTACGTCGAGATCCGCGGCGCGCTCGATCCGATGCTGTTCGAGGTGGCGGTTCGGCAGGGGGTTGGCGAGACCGAGGCGATGAACGCGCGGTTCGTCGCGGACGGCGGCGACGGCGGCGGCGACGGCGGGGGCGAGGCGAGCGGTCTTTCGCAGCTCGTGGAGCCGCTGGAGTTCTGGCCGTTCCCGGTGCTGGATTTGCGCGAGCAGGCCGATCCGCAGGCGGCGGCCGAGGCCTGGATGAGGGCGGACGTCGTACGACCGCTGGATCTGGAGAACGGGCCGGTGTTCTCCATGGCCCTGTTGAGGACCGGCGCCGAACGGTTCCTCTGGTACCAGCGCTGCCATCACATCGCGATGGACGGCTTCGCGGGGACGCTGCTCGCCGGGCGTGTCGCCGACCTGTACTCCGCGCTGGTGGACGGCGTTTCGGCCGACGACGGCGCGTTCGGCTCGTTGCGGATCCTGCTGGACGAGGACACCGCCTACCGGGCGTCGGAGAGTCATGCCGACGACCGGCGGTACTGGACCGAGCGGATGGCGGGCCGGGCGGACGCCATCACCTTCCCGGGCACAGGCACGGGCACAGGCACAGGCGCGGTCGGCAGCACGGTCGGCGGCCTCGGCTTCATCCGGCAGAGCGTCGACGTCGGACCAAAACCCGCGGCCCGGCTCAAGGAACTCGCCGCGGCCTCCGCCACCAGTGTCCCCGGCCTGCTCATCGCCTCGCTCGCGGGAGTGCTGCACCGTATGACGGGAGCGAGCGAACTCACGCTGGCCCTCCCGGTCACCGGCCGCACCAGCCGCGCGACCCGGGCCGTTCCCGGCATGACGTCCAATGTGCTGCCGCTGCGACTGACGGCGAACCCGTCGACGACCCAGCGCGAGCTGGTCCGCCAGGTGACCGGCGAGGTGCGTCAGGCGCTGCGCCATCAGCGGTACCGCTACGAGGAGATCCGCCACGACCTCGGGCTGACCGGCCGCGCCGACCACATCACCGGCCCGTCGATCAACATCATGATGTTCGACGCGGGACCGTCGTTCGGCGGCCTGCCTTCCACCGTGCACAACCTCGCCAATGGCCGGATCGACGATTTCGACATCATGGTCTACGGGTCGGGCGGCCTGGTGACGCGTATTGACTTAAACGCCAGTCCGGAGCGGTACGGGCCGGACGATGTCACGGCTGTCCGCGAGGCGTTTCTGGCGTGGCTGGAGTCGGCCGCCGAACTCGGACCCGGCGCGCCGCTCGGCAGCATGCGGCTGTCCGGCGCGGACGAGCGGAACTGGACCCTGCTGGCCCTTCCCGACCCCGAACCCGGCCCCGTCCCCGCCGAGCCGGAGCACGAGGCCGTCGTCGTGCACGAGGCGGCGCGGTCCATCAGGCCGAAGCCCCGAGGCGCGCGCCGCGCCTCGCGCAGCCCGGAGGAGGAGATCCTGTGCGGCCTGTGCGCGGAGCTGCTGGGCCGTGAGCGGGTCACGGTCGACGACAACTTCTTCGACCTCGGCGGTCACTCGCTGCTGGCGATGCGGCTGATCAGCCGGGTGCGTACGGAGTTCGGCGTCGAACTCGGCATCCAGGCCGTGTTCGAGGCGGCGGACCTCGGTGCACTCGCGGAGTTGCTTCGGGACGCGGACCAGGCCCGTCCGCCGCTTCGGGCCGGCATGCGCCCCGAGTCGGTGCCGCTGTCGCCCGCTCAGCGACGGCTGTGGTTCCTCAGCCGCGAGGACGCGGACCGGGCGACGTACAACATGCCGATGGCGCTCCGGATCAGCGGCGATCTCGACAGGACCGCGCTGGAGCAGGCGCTGGCCGATGTGGTCGCCCGGCACGAGAGCCTGCGCACGGTCTTTCCGGACGTCCAGGGCGAGCCCCGGCAGGAGATACGCGCCGGGGCCGATGCCTGCCCGAGGCTGAGGTTCTCGGTGACGACCGAGCACGGACTCACGGCGGCGCTGGCCCGAGCGGCGGCCGAAGGCTTCGATCTCTCGGCCGAACTACCGTTGCGCGCCCATCTGTTGCGGCTTTCCGACGCCGAGCATGTGCTGCTGCTTGTCGTCCATCACATCGCCATGGACGGCTGGTCGGCCGCTCCGCTCGCCGCCGATCTGGGCCGGGCGTTCGCCGCGCGGTCGACGGGCGCGGAGCCGGACTGGGAGCCGCTGCCCGTCCAGTACGCCGACTACACGCTGTGGCAGCGAGATCTCCTCGGCGACCCGGCCGATGCCCAGGGCCTCGCGCACCGCCAACTGGAGTACTGGACAAGGGCGCTGGAGGGCCTGCCGCCCGAGCTGGAGCTGCCCTTCGACCGGCCGCGGCCCGCCGTCGCCACCCACCGCGGAGACCTCACCCCGATCCGGATCGACGCGGAAACGCATCGCCGCATTCTCCAGTTGGCCAGGTCCACCGGCACCAGCGCGTTCATGGTCGTACAGGCGGCCCTCTCGGCGCTGCTGTCCCGGCTCGGCGCCGGACCGGACATCCCGGTCGGAACGCCGGTCGCCGGCCGCACCGACGAAGCACTCGACGAGCTGGTCGGGTTCTTCGTCAACACGCTGGTCCTGCGCACCGACGTGTCCGGGAACCCGGCCTTCGCCGAGCTGCTGCGGCGGGTCCGGGACACCGACCTCGCCGCGTACGCACACCAGGACCTGCCGTTCGACCAGCTGGTGGAGGCCCTCAACCCGGAACGCTCGACGGGCAGGCACCCGCTGTTCCAGGTGATGCTCGCGCTGCAGAACAACACCGGATCCGGGCCTCAACTGCCGGGTCTGGATGTGCGGTTCGAGGCCGTCGAGTCCCGCGTCGCCCGCTTCGATCTGGCCGTCGAGCTGGTCGAGTCCTTCGCACCGGACGGAACCCCGCAAGGGCTGAGCGGTTCGGTGGAGTATGCGCTCGATCTCTTCGGCGCACGCTCGGCCCTCGCCTTCGCCCGCCGGCTGGAGCGCTTCCTCGCCGACGCCGTGACGTCGCCGGACGTCCCGGTCGGCGACATCGACATCCTCGATTCCGACGAGCGCCACCGCATCCACCACGAGTGGAGCGGCAGCGAGTCGCCGTGGCCGCCGGCCACGCTCCCGGAGCTCTTCGAGGCGCAGGCCGCGAGGACTCCGCAGGCGACGGCGCTCGTCTTCGAGCAGGAGAGCGTCAGCTACGCGGAGTTGGACCGGCGCGCCAATGCGCTGGCCGCCGAACTGGTCGCGCGTCGAGTCGGCCCCGGCCGACTGGTCGCTCTCGTCCTGCCCCGCTCGGTCGAGCTGGTGGTCGCGCTGCTGGCCACGGTGAAAGCGGGTGCGGCCTATCTGCCGGTCGACCCCGCCTATCCGGCGGAGCGGATCGCGTATCTCTTCGAGGACGCGGCCCCGGCGCTGGTGCTGACGACGTCCGGGCTACGGTCCACGGTGCCCGGCGACCACACCGCGCCCGTGCTGGTCCTTGACGAGCCTGCCGCACCGAGCACCGTCGGCTCGCTGCGCAAGCCGTCCCCGCTGGACACCGCGTATGTCATCCACACCTCCGGCTCCACCGGCCGGCCCAAGGGTGTGCTCGTCCCGCACGCCGGTATCGGCGCGATGGCCAGGGGTCTGGCCGAACGGACCGGGATCGGCCCGGGCAGCAGGCTTCTGCAGTTCGCCTCTCCGTCGTTCGACGCGGCTGTGGCCGAGGTGACGATGTGTCTGCTGACCGGCGCGACACTGGTGCTCGCACCGGCGGAGCGGCTCACTCTCGGACCCGCGCTCGTCGACCTCGTCACGGAACAGCGCCTCTCCCACCTGCTGTTGGTGCCGAGCGCGCTCGCCGCATTGTCCGGCACCGAAGTGCTTCCCGCCGATCTGACGCTCGTACTGGCCGGTGAGGCGCTGCCGGCCGAGCTGGCCGCCCGCTGGTCGGACGGCCGGCGGCTGGTGAACGCCTACGGCCCCACCGAAGTGACCGTCTGCGCGACCACGAGCGTGCCGGAGTCGCCGCTCGTCGCAGGAGCGCCGCCGATCGGGCGACCGTTGCCGGGGACGCGGGTGTATGTGCTGGACGAGCGGCTGCGCCCGGTGCCGCCGGGCGTTCCGGGTGAGCTGTATGTCGCGGGATCGGGTGTGGTGCGCGGCTATCTGGGCCGGCCGGGGCTGACGGCGCAGCGGTTTGTCGCCGATCCGTACGGCGAGCCCGGCGGCCGGATGTACCGCACCGGCGATCTGGTGCGGCGGCTGCGCGACGGGGATCTGGAGTTCCTCGGCCGTACCGATGAGCAGGTGAAGATCCGCGGCTTCCGGATCGAGCCCGGCGAGGTGGAGGCCGTGCTGTCCGGCCATCCGGCGGTGGACCGGGTGGCGGTGCTGGCGCGGGAGGACCGGCCGGGCGACAAGCGGCTGGTGGCGTACGCAGTTCCGGCGGCGGTTCCGGCAGCGGCAGTTGACGAAACAGGCGCGCTCGGTGCGGAGTTGCTGCGGTACGCCGAGCAGAGCCTGCCGACCCATCTGGTGCCGGCCGCCGTGCTGGTCCTCGACTCGCTGCCGCTGCTGCCGAGCGGAAAGCTGGACCGGCAGGCGCTGCCCGCACCGGACGAACAGCCGCGACGGGCCGGCCGTTCACCGCGCACCGAGGTCGAGCGCGTTCTGTGCGGGCTGTTCACCGAGGTCCTGGGCGTCGAGGACATCGGGATCGACGACAGCTTCTTCGAGCTGGGCGGCCATTCCCTGCGCGGCATGCGGCTGATCGGCCGCATCCGGGCCCGGCTCGGCGCCGAGCTGACCATCCGGACTCTCTTCCAGAACCGGACGGTCGCCGAGCTGGCACCGCTGGTGGCCGCACCGCCGGCCGAGGCGCGAGAACGGGTGACAAGCCGGCCGAGGCCCGAACGCATTCCTCTGTCGCCGGGCCAGCGCCGCCTGTGGTTCATCCATCGGCTGGACGGCCGGAGCGCCGCATACAACATGCCCCTGGCGCTCCGGATCAGCGGCGATCTCGACAGGACCGCGCTGGAGCAGGCGCTGGCCGATGTGGTCGCCCGGCACGAGAGTCTGCGCACGCTGTTTCCCGACCAGGACGGCGAGCCGTACCAGCTGGTGCTGCCGATCGAGCGGTGCGGCGTTCCGCTGCCGGTGTCGCCCACCGGTGCGGATGTGCTGACCGACGCGCTGGCCGCTGCCGCCGGTCGCGGCTTCGATCTGGCGGCGGAACTTCCCGTACGCGCCGAGCTGTTCGCCGTGACTCCCGCCGAGCATGTGCTGCTGGTCGTCGTGCATCACATCGCGGGCGACGGCTGGTCCTACGCACCGTTCCTGGCGGATCTGGAGCGGGCGTTCGCGGCACGGTCCGCCGGAGCGGCTCCTGGCTGGGCTCCGCTGCCGGTGCAGTACGCCGACTACACGCTCTGGCAGCGTGAACTCCTCGGCGATCAGCGGGATCCGGCGAGCCTGGACGCCCACCAACTCGCCTACTGGCGCGAGAGGTTGAGCGGAATGCCGCAGGAGCTCACGCTGCCCGCCGACCGCCCGCGGCCCGCCGTCGCCTCACACCGGGGCGCGGTCACCCCGATCCGCATCGACGCCACGACACACCGCCGCATCCACGAACTCGCCCAGCACTCCGGCACCAGCGTCTTCATGGTCCTGCATGCGGCACTCGCCGGGCTGCTCTCCCGCCTCGGCGCCGGTGAGGACATCCCGGTCGGCACACCGGTCGCGGGCCGTACGGACGAGGCCCTGGACAATCTCGTCGGCTTCTTCGTCAACTCTCTCGTCCTGCGCACGGATGTGTCCGGGGCGCCGACCTTCGCCGAGCTGCTGCGGCGGGTCCGGGAGACCGACCTCGCCGCGTACGCGCACCAGGATCTGCCCTTCGACCGGCTCGTCGAGGCCCTCAACCCCGACCGCTCACCCGCCCGGCACCCGCTGTTCCAAGTGATGCTCGCGCTGCAGAACGACACCTCGGCCGCCGCCCGACTACCCGGATTGCAGGTGGCGTTCGAAGAGGTCGGCTCCGGCACCGCGAAGTTCGATCTGTTGGTGGATGTCCGGGAGACCTTCACCGACGACGCCTCTCCGGCCGGAGTGACCGGCTCGCTGGAGTACGCGCTGGATCTCTTCGACCCGCAGACCGCCGCGGCGCTCGCCCGCAGGCTGGAGCGCTTTGTCGCCGAGGCCGTCACCGAACCCGACATGCCGCTGCACCGGATCGCCGTACTCGACGACACGGAACGCCACCGCATCCTCCGCGCGTGGCACGACCCGGCACCCGACCTGCGGCCCGCGACCCTTCCGGAGCTCTTCGAGGCCCAAGCCGCGAAGACCCCGGACGCGCCGGCCCTGAGCCGGGGCGACCGCGCCCTCACCTACCGCGAACTCAACGCCCGGGCGAACCGTCTTGCCCGGCTGCTGGCGGCGCGCGGCGCGGGCCCCGAGAGCCTGGTCGCGGTCGCGCTGCCCCGGTCCGCCGAGCTCGTGGTCGCGCTGCTCGCCGTACTCAAAGCGGGCGCGGCCTATCTGCCGGTGGATCCCGAATACCCGGCCGAACGCGTCTCGTTCATGCTCCAGGACGCCGCGCCCGCACTGCTGCTCAGCACGGCGGATGTCGCCGCGCAGACGCCGGGCATGGCCGTACCCGCCGTACTCCTCGACGATCCCGAGATCCTCAGGCAGCTCGCGGCGGCGTCGGACGCCGATCCGCAGAGCGGCCTCACACCGGCTCATCCGGCCTATGTCATCTACACCTCCGGTTCGACGGGCCGGCCGAAGGGAGTCGTGGTCCCGCATGCCAATGTGACGCGGCTGTTCGGAGCGACGGACCACTGGTTCGGCTTCGGGCCGGAGGACGTGTGGACGCTCTTCCACTCCTACGCCTTCGACTTCTCGGTCTGGGAGCTGTGGGGGCCGCTGTTGCACGGCGGCCGGCTGGTCGTGGTCGACCAGGAGACCAGCCGCTCCCCCGTCGAGCTGCTGAGACTGCTGGCACGCGAGCGTGTGACGGTGCTCAACCAGACCCCGTCCGCCTTCTACCAGCTCGCCCGCGCCGACCGCGACCATCCCGAACTCGGCCGCCGGCTCTCGCTGCGCCAGGTCGTCTTCGGCGGCGAGGCGCTCGACCCGAGTCGGCTCGCCGACTGGTACACCCGCCATCCCGACACCTCACCGTCGCTGGTGAACATGTACGGCATCACCGAGACCACCGTCCATGTCAGCCATCTGGCACTGGACGCCGCGACGGCCGCCACCGGGACCGGCAGCCCGATCGGACGCGGCATTCCCGATCTGCGGATCCGTGTCCTCGACCGGTGGCTGCAGCCGGTACCGCCGGGCACGGCCGGTGAGATGTACGTGTCCGGGGCCGGGCTCGCCCGCGGATATCTGCGCCGTCCGGCGCTGACCGCAGGCCGGTTCGTGGCGGACCCGTACGGAGAGCCGGGGACCCGGATGTACCGGACGGGCGACCTGGCGCGGTGGCGTGCCGACGGGACACTCGAATATCTCGGCCGCGGCGACGACCAGGTGAAGGTCCGGGGCTTCCGGATCGAGCCGGGCGAGGTGGAGGCGGCGCTGCGCACCTGTCCCGGCATCCTGGACGCGGCGGTGCTGGTGCGCACGGACGCGGTGGGTGACGCCCGGCTCGTGGCGTATGTGGTGCCGCAGGACGAGACGGCGCCGGAGGCGGCCGAACTGCGCAAGGCGCTCGGCGAGCAGCTCCCGCCATGGATGCTGCCGCAGACGTATGTCACGGTCGCTGCCGTCCCGTTGACCGCGAACGGCAAGCTGGACCGTGCCTCGCTGCCGGACCACACCGTCGTGAGCGGGCGCGAGGTGACCGCGCCGAGGGACGAACTGGAGCGGCAGGTCACCGATGTGTGGCGGACTCTGCTCGATGTTCCGGACGTCGGCATCGACGACGACTTCTTCGCGCTGGGCGGCGACTCGTTCAAGGCGGTGCGGATCGCCCGCCGCATCGATCCCGGGCTGCCGGTGATCGAGCTCTTCAAGCACCCGACGCCACGCGCGCTGGCCGCATATCTGCGCGCATCGCGCGAGGACACGCAGCGGGACCGGAACTGGCTGCACCGGCTGACGCCGGACCGCGACGAGGTCGAACTGAGCCTGGTGTGCGTGCCGTACGGCGGTGGCAGCGCGCTGGCTTACCAGCCGCTGGCCCGGGAGCTGCCGGAGCATCTGGCGCTGTGGGGCGTCACGCTTCCGGGCCACGACCCGGCGGACCGCGATGTGCCGCCCGTGGACTGGGGCGAGGCCGTGGAGGAGCTGGCCGAGCAGATCTCCTCGACGGTGGCCGGACCTGTGGCGCTGTACGGACACTGCGCGGGCACGGTCCTCGCGGTGGAGCTGGCGCACCGGCTCGCGCTGCGTGGCGTGACGCCGACAGCGGTCTATCTCGGCGCGGCGCTGCCCGACGAGGACGCGGCGGACGAGGCGGAAGGCGCGAACGGCTCGGTCGGCGCCGTGGGCTCGTTGTCGGGCTCGGACGAGCAACTGGAGGCGTTTTTGCGCTCGTTGGGCGGATTCGACGGTGCGCTGGACCCGGACGACACGGCGGGTGCCGTGCGGCTGGTGCGGCACGACATGGTCGAGGCTGCCTCTATGCACGCGCGCTCCCGCCGCGATCCCGAGCCGCGTCCGCAGGTTCCGGTGTGTGTGGTGGTCGGCGACGCGGATCCGCTGACCGACGGGTACGCGGAGCGCTACCGCGACTGGGAGCGGTCCGCCGGGCCCGCGGAGCTCGAGGTGCTGACCGGCGCCGGGCACTACTTCGTCAAACACCGGGCCGCCGAACTCGCGGCCCTCCTCGCCGCCCGCCACCCGGCAGCAGCCCGTCTTTCGCACGCCCAGGGAGAGACCGATGTATGACGTGATCGTGGTCGGCGCCCGCGTGGCGGGCGCGTCCACCGCGCTGCTGCTGGCCAGATCCGGCTATCGCGTGCTGCTGCTGGAGCGGTCGGCGTTCCCGAAGGACACGCTCTCCACGCTCTACATCCACCAGCCGGGCGTGGCCCTGCTCGGGCGCTGGGGAGTCCTCGACGCGGTGACCGCGAGCGGCTGCCCGCCACTCGACCGGGTGACGTACCAGGTGGCGGATGTGCGTCTGGAGGGCTGTTCGCGGCCCGTGGACGGCAGACGTGCGGCGTACGCGCCGCGCCGTACGTTGCTCGATCCGCTGCTCGTTCAGGCGGCGGTGGCGGCGGGTGCGGAGTACCGCGAGGGCTGCGCGGTGGAGGAGTTGCTCTTCGACGGTGAGCGGGTCACGGGCGTGCGCTGCCGCAGTGCGCGGTCGGGCGCGCAGCAGGAGCACGCCTCGCTCGTCGTCGGCGCGGACGGGATGCGTTCGCTGGTCGCGGACCGGGTGCGAGCCGCGACGCTGATCGAGGATCCGGAACTGACCTGCGCGTACTACACGTACTGGGAAGGTGTTTCGGAGCACTTCGAGCTCTTCGAGGCTCCGGGCCGATGGGTCGGCGCGATTCCCACGCACGACGGAGCGACGCTGATCGGAGCCTACTTTCCGCAGTCGGAGTTTGCGCGGGTGCGGGCCGACGCGCTGTCCGCGTATCTGGACGCCGTCCGCACCACGGCGCCGGGTCTGGCCGACCGGTTGCCGGGGCTGCGTCCGCTGGAGCGGCTCCATGGAACGGGCACGCAGCGGAACTTCTTCCGCCGTGCGTCGGGACCCGGCTGGGCGCTGGTCGGCGATGCCGCGCACCACAAGGACTCGATCACGGCCCGTGGGATCACCGACGCGTTCCGTCAGGCGCAGTCGCTGGCGGACGCGATCGGCTCGGAACTGCATTCACCCGTCCGGCTGGCTGCCGCTCTCGACGAATACGCGGCCGGCCAGAAGGAGTTGCTGATCGACGACTACCACAGCACGCTGACCGTGGCGGCGCTGGAGATCCACGAGGACCGGCTGGCGATGCTCAGGGCGGTGGCGACCAGCGAGGACCTGCGGGAGCGGTACTTCTCGTCGGTGGCCGGCGTCAGTCCGGTCGAAGAGCTGTACACGCCCGAGCTGTTGGAGCTGCTGTACGGCTGATGGCACGGACCTCAGAACGGAAGGACTCGGCCCGACGGCGTCCGCAGGTCGAGATCGCGGGCGGGCTTGGCACGCACCGGTTTGCGGATCCGGATCTGAGGAGCCTTGGCCATCGCACTCACCTTCTCAAGCCGCAACGGGTACGCGCTCTTCGGCCGGGCGCCGAGGAGAGACCACCTGTCCGTCGGGCAGCAGCTCGCCCAGGTCCTCGAAGAGGATCGCACCGTTGCACAGCAGGCTCCAGCCTTGCTCGGGATGGGATACAACTGTGTGTGCCGCGGCGTGGTCGTGGCTTTCGGCGGGCGGGCACGGGGGCTGATGCGGACACATGGTGCACCTCCAACTCCTGGGGCCTGCGGCGGATTTGCCGCACGCTCTCGTCATGGGTAAAGACGCCGACGCCACCGGGAACTCATCGCTGCCGCGCCAACCGATCTCTACCCGTCCGGCCTGTGGCATATACCGCGGGCACCACCGCATCGAGTGTTGCCAAATCCCTTACAGGCCGTCGCAGCCTGTGCAACAGTCGTAACCGGTCCCTTGTTCAGACTGAAGACCGTGTCTCAGACCTGGCCGTGAGAGCCGCGCCTGTATCGGAGTACGACATGCCGTCCCATGTGTCCGCGGACCGTCCCGCCCCGCAGCCGCCCGAGCGCGGCACCGTCGACGCGCTGATCACTCAAACGCGTCGGCTGCGCGGGGACGTGGACGCGGTCCGTCGTGACGCCGTGGTGGACGAGGACGACCCGCAGGGCCGCTGGCAGCGCGCCCTGTGCGACCTGGCGGTTCACCATCTCGACGATCTCGGCGCACACTTGGGCCAGCTCAAGGAAGGGCTGCCGACGGACGTCGTCGGTGCGTTCGAGGAAGAGCTCGCCGGCTATGAGGCGGACGGCGCCCAGAGCACCGGATCGCTGCTCAGCCGGGTCGGCAGCGCGGAGTGGAACCTCCTGACCGACGAGGTGAGCTGGTCCGATGAGCTGTACCAGATCCTGGGACGAGCCCCGCAGAGCGGCCCGATGACTCTGGACGAGCTGCCGTCGATCGTCTTCACGGAGGACCAGGCGCTGCTCACCGCGATGGTGACGGACTGTCTTGTCGACGGCCGTCCGATCGACGGCGAGTTCCGCATGGTCCGCGCCGACGGCCGGGTGCGTACGGTCCACATGATGGGCGAGCCGGTGCTCGACGCCGACGGCTCCACCGCCTCGATGTGGGCGGTGTTCAGGGACGTCAGCGAGCTGCGCCGCAGTGAGCGCGCGATGCACGAGAGCCGTGACTCGCTGCAGCGCAAGCAGCACTTCGAGCAGGCGGAGCGCCGCCTCGCGGTCGAGCTCCAGGAGGCCGTGCTGCCTCCGTGGCGTGGCTCCTTGCAGTTCCCGCTGGACGGCCCTGGCGCACTGGACGTGGCCGCGCACTATTTCCCGTCCGCGAACAGCGCGCTGATCGGCGGCGACTGGTACGACGCGCTGCAACTGCCCAACGGCGACTCACTGTTGAGCGTCGGCGATCTCACCGGACATGGAGTGAGTGCCACATCGGCGATGGCCACGCTGCTGGGCGCGCTGCGCGGCATGGCTGTGGCCGGGATCAGGCCCGGGGCGCTGATGGCCCATCTCAACCAGATGCTGGAGACGGCGACCCAGCCGGCCCTGGGCAGTGCGGTGTGCTGCCGCTTCGACCCGTCGACCCGGACCGTGTGCTGGGCGCAGGCAGGACACCCCGCCCCGCTGCTGTTCCGCAACGGGACGGGGTCCGCCCTGACACCGCCCGACGGCGTACTCCTCGGTGCGACGTCCGGTGCCGTGTACGAGCAGGCCGAACTGCAACTGCTCCCCGGCGACCTGCTGGTGCTGCACACCGACGGACTGACACGCAGGAGCGCCGCCGCGGAGTACGACGCGAGCCGGCTGCTTGCGCTGGCACCGCGGTTCGCCGAGGCCCGTGACGCGCAGGAGTGCGTACGCAGGGTCGCCGAGGCGTTCGGTGGCGACAACCGCGAGGACGACGCCTGTGTGATGGTCGCGAGGATCGGCTCGTAGCAGAGTCGGTCAGGTGTAGGTGTGGATGGAGGGGTAGGTACGGTCCAGGTACGGTCCAGGTTCGTTCCGGCGTCGTTGCCGCGAGCCTGGGAAGGTGGCGGGCGGCTAGATTTCCGCGCTCCTGGAGTGCTTCGCCGGGCTGTTGGGCAGCGACAGCTGGATTTCCTCGCGCAGATCCTGGATCTTCGCGTACCCCGCGTACTGCCCGGTCAGCCGGTACATCTCGCGCAGCCTGTCCCAGGTCCGGTGCGAGGAGGTCTCCCCCATCGACACCAGCGCGAGCCTGGCGTAGCGGTCCGCCTGTTCGGGGTCGTCGGCGATGAAGCACGCCGAGGCCAGTGAGATGTAGTCGAAGATCTTCGACCGCTGCCGTCCGCCCTCACGCAGCTCCAGCGCCTGCTTGGCGTGACCCTGCGCGATGTTCGCGGCCGACGGTTCGTGCTCGGCCAGCGTGCGGTACGCCAGTGCCTCCATGCCGTGCAGATCCGCTTCGTCGAACATCTGCATCCAGCTGGGCGGCGGTACGTCGCCCGGGTCGGAGACGAACAGGTCCTCGGCCTCTCCGAGGGTGCGGCGCATCGCCTGGCCACGTCCCATCGATGCCTGCGCCCAGGCCTCGATGGTGTGCAGCATCGCGCGGGTGCGCGGCAGGGTCTGTTCGCCCGAGCCGGACTTGGCGAGCTTCATCAGGTCCAGCGCGTCGTCTGGACGGCCCAGGTGGACCATCTGGCGGGCGGCGCGGGAGAGCGCTTCGCCGGCGCGCGGGCGGTCGCCGCCCTCGCGTGCCGCATGGGCGGCGATGACGAAGTACTTCTGGGCGGTGGGTTCGAGGCCGACGTCGTGGGACATCCAGCCGGCGAGTACGGCGAGGTTGGCCGCGACGCCCCACAGGCGTCGCTGGAGATGGTCGGGGTGGCGGTAGGCGAGCATGCCGCCCACCTCGTTGAGCTGTCCCACAACGGCCTTGCGCTGGAGCCCGCCGCCGCGGGCGGCGTCCCAGGCGCGGAAGACTTCGACCGAACGTTCCAGTGCCTCGATCTCCTGCGACCCGATGGGGGCGGCCTCGTAGCGGTCGAACCCAGCGGGGTCGGCATGCAGGGGATTCGCGGTGTGGGGGGCGTCCTGTGCGAGTGCGGGGTCGGTGTGCAGCCAGTCGTGCATGGCGCTGCTGAGTGCGGAGCCGGCGGCGAGCGCGGCACCCGCGCCCACCAGGCCGCGTCGGTTGAGCATGAGGTCCATTCCCGTGAATTCGGTGAGGACCGCAGCCGTCCGGTCGGGCGCCCACGGCAGGCCGTCAGGGTTGTCAACCGCCTTGACGTCCCGCCGCTTTCCCGATCGCCCGTTCCGTACGAACCCGAGGTCCTCGATGGTCACGACACGGCCGAGCCGCTCGGTGAACAGAGCCGCCAACACGCGGGGCACGGGATCGCGCGGGGTCTCCCCCATGTCGATCCAGCGCCGCACCCGAGAGGTGTCGGTCGCCAGCTGTGGGTGGCCCATGGCCGCCGCCTGCCGGTTCACGAGTCTCGCGAGTTCCCCCTTGGACCAGCCGGCCAGGCCGAACAGGTCGCAGAGGCGGGTGTTGGGTTCTCCGGTCACGTCAAGCCCCCAGGTTCTCGGCTGAGTTGACAGTAACCCCCTGTCAGATGCGTGGCGACTATTCGCCAGGGTTCGCCAGGGTCCGCCAGATGGTGTGCCACCCGTCACGGGGTGTGACGTAGGAACGCGCCACCCCGGCCCGGCAGCCGGTCGACACTCCCCAGGGTGCAGACGGGCTGCCGGGGCGGGGCCGCGCACGCATCTGTCGGCGCACGAAGGGATCTGTCACCCCATGTACACAGCATCGTCCTCCGTGTCCGCCCCACACCGGCCGTCGCGCACCGCACTCCCGGCCGGCACCGGACCGTTCCTCGACCCCACTCAGGCCGGGCGGGCTCGTCGGCCGGCGGGAATGGTCGGCCAACCCCTCAGCGGGAGAATCGACTTGTCCGGCCCTCAGGGCGCGCAGCTGCGCATGGCTGTGGCGTCGGTGCACCGGATCTGCCCGGAGTTCAATCCGGTGCAGGTGCTGCGCCGCAGCGGACGTTCCGTACTGCTCGTCGGGACAACAGGACGGACCACGGCGGTCGCCAAGTGCTTACTCGACCACTCGCCCGTCTGGTCCGAGCGGTTCAGGCACGAAATAGCTGCATATCGCGCCTTCGTCCGGCACCGCCCGCCAGTGCGGGTTCCGCGGCTGATCGCCGCGGATCCCGACAACTGCACACTGGTGATCGAGCGGATGCCGGGCCGGGCGGCGGCCCTTGCGCGGCACCCGGCCGAGGCTCCGCCCCGCGCCGATGTACGCGCCGCCCTGGGCGCGATCGCCAGGCTCAACACCTGGCGGCCGCCTGCCGGGATGTTCGACGCACCGCTCGACTACGCGTCCCGTATCTCGCGCTATCACGAGCTGGGTCTGTTCACCGACCGTGATCTGGGGGATCTGCAGAAGCTGCTGCACGGTCTCGCCCATGCCGGCGGCAGGCAGGGCATGGGCCAGTTCTGTCATGGTGACGCTCTGCTGTCGAACATCCTGCTGTCGCCGACGGGTCCGGTGCTGGTCGACTGGGAGCACGCGGGCTGGTATCTGCCCGGGTACGACCTGGCCACGCTGTGGTCGGTGCTGGGTGACGCGCCGGCGGCTCGCCGGCACATCAGTCAGCTGGCGCAGCAGACGGGTCCGGCGGCGCGGGACGCGTTCCTGGTGAATCTGATGCTGGTGCTGACCCGGGAGATCCGTACGTACGAGACGGCGGTGCAGCGGACGATGCGGGAGGCCGCGCCCGCGGGCGCGAACCCTGCCGTCTCGGCCGGCGGTCTGTCGGCCGGTGAGGAACAGCGGCTGCTGTTGCGGCGGCTGCACGACGACTGCGCACTGGCCCGGCGGGCCGTGCGTGCCGCGGTCGGCACTCGCTGAGTCCGACCGCCGCAGAGGGGGAAGCGCGCTGCGCGCCCAGTGGAGACACTGGGCGCGCAGCGCGCTGTGGTGCCCGGTCCTCCCTAGGGCCGGTGGAACTCCACGGCGTCCACGTCGAAGGAATTGTTCTGCGGGGACGTGAAGACGAGATAGAGCTTGTGCGTTCCGGCGAGCGCCGCCACCGGGACGGCCGTGGTGGCCTGGTAGTTGTCCCAGCCTCCGGTGTTCGGTACGGGCGTGGTGGCGAGCAGCTGTCCGTCGGGGGCGTCGGCACGCAGTTCGATCGCGCCGACTCCGTACGGAGAGGACAGCTTGTAGCTGACCGAGTCCACGCCTTCGACGCTCATCGGGTCGAAGGCCACCCAGTCTCCGTTGCTCACATCGCCGATCCGTTTGCCGTTCTCCGCGCCTTCCTGTGAGACGACCCGGGTGCCCGACTGCGCGTCGTAGTACTCCGCCTGCTTGTGCGCGGGCTGCAGCACGGAGCGTCCGTAGCCGGTGAGGGCCGAGGTGCCTTCGGCGCCCTTGTCGGTGTACTTGGCGTTGAGTACGTAGGTGAGGTCCGCGCCCTCCGGGTGGCCGCCGAGGTCGCCGGTGTCGACGGTGCCTTCGCAGCCGGGGATGTCGGTGGTCGGGTGCTCGTGGTCGTCATGGCCGAGGGCCGGGTTGACGGTGACCTTGGAGCAGTCGACCGGGCCGTCCTCCGGGTCGGTGACGGTGACCTTGTACGGGATCTTGTCGCCGAAGGTGATGAGTTTGCCGCTGACCGGGAAGTCGATGGTCACCTTGGGTGCGGTGTTGCCTGCGGTGATCGGGATGTTGGCGTAGCCGGACTTTCCGGTGGTGTCGGTGACCTTCAGCTGTGCGGTGAAGTCTCCCTTGGCCGTGTAGGTGTGCTGGGGACTCGCCTCGGTCGAGTCGTAGGTCCCGTCGCCGTCGAAGTCCCAGGCGTAGCTGAGCAGATCGCCGTCGGGGTCTGTGCTGCCCGCGCTGGAGAAGTCGACCGTGAGCGGGGTGGGTCCGTTGGTGGCGGATGCGGCGGCCTTGGCGACGGGGCTGCGTTTGCCCTGTGCGTAGTCGATCCGGTAGAGGCCCGAGTCGTTGTTGCCGCCGCCGAAGGAGCTGCCCCATTCCAGGACGTACAGCGATCCGTCGGGACCGAAGGTCATGTCCATCGGCTTGGTGAACTTCACCGTGGACAGGAAGTCATTGATCTTGAGGAGTTTGCCCTGCTGGTCGAAGCGCATCTCCTTGATGTAGTTGCGCGACCACTCGTAGAAGAAGTTCGCGCCGTCGAAGTAGGCGGGGAACTTGGTCTCGGACGTGCTCTTGGCGTCGTAGCGGTAGACCGGGCCGCTCATCGGCGCAGAGCCGCCGGTGCGCATCTCCGGGAACTCCTTGGACGCGCCGTAGCCGTACCAGATTTCGGGCAGCTGGAGCGGCGGCAGGTCCTTGAGGCCCGTGTTGTTCGGTGAGGGGTTGACCGGCTTGGCGCAGTCGAACTTGGGGCCGACGACCTTGGTGTCCGGGTCGTAGGGCGCGTACGCCTGGTTGTTGCCGTGGCAGAACGGCCAGCCGAAGTTGCCGGGCTTCTTGATGACGTTGTACTCGACGAGGCCCTCGGGTCCACGCTCGGTCTCCGGCGGGTTGCGGTCGGGTCCGTAGTCGGAGACGTGGACATAGCCGGTCTTCGGGTCGACGGTGAAACGGAAGGGGTTGCGGAAGCCCATCGCGTAGATCTCGGGGCGGGTCTTCGTGGTGCCGGGGCGGAAGAGATTGCCCTTCGGGATGGTGTAGCCGCCGGTGTCGCGCGGCTTGACGCGCAGGATCTTTCCGCGCAGGTCGTTGGTGTTGCCGGCGGTGCGGGCGGCGTCCAGCATCTGCTTGCCCGGCCGCCAGTCGATCGGCGCGTAGCCCTGCCAGTTCGGGTCGTAGTTGGGCGGTGTGTCGTCGCCGACGCCGAGATAGAGGGTGCGGTCGGGGCCGAACTCGACCGCGCCGCCGGTGTGTCCGGGCTCCGGGAAGGTGCGGTCCCGGTATGCCGGGACGTCGATGATCTTCTTCTCGCTCGCCAGGTCGAGCGTGTTGCCGTTGACCGTGAACCGGGAGAGCCGGTTGACGTCTTCCGTGGCGGCGGCCGGCGCGTAGTAGAGATAGATCCAGTGGTTGGTCCGGAAGCCGGGGTCGAGCTCCATGCCGACCAGGCCGTCCTCGCCGCCGGCGTAGACGTCGAGCTTGCCGGCGCTCACCGTGGAGTGGGATGCGGGGTCGTAGACCTTCACTTCGCCGTTGCGCTGGGCGTAGAAGACGCGGCCGTCGTGGGCGACGTCGAGCTCCATCGGGTCGGCGGTGTTGTCGTCGAGGGTGACCTTCTCGTAGCCGCTCCACACGGTGCCGCCGCAGTCGCCCGGCTGGTTGCCCGCGGCCCATTTGACGCCGCCGACGACATGGTCGCGGAAGGCGGCTTCGCTGTACGAGGGGATGTCATGGCCCATCGCGGTGGCCCAGATCCGGCCGCCTTCGGTGTTGCGGCACCAGGAGATGGGATGGTCGGCGCCCATGGCGGACCCGCCGGGGTTGTACGTCGTCTCGTCGGCGGTGACGAGGACATGGACGTCGCCGCGCGGGTTCTTGTCGAAGTTGTACCACTCCTCGGGCCGCTCCCAGCGTTCGGGAAGCCCCTTGGTGGAGGGGTGGACCTGGTCGGCGACCTTGGCCGTGCCCTGCAGGACGCCGGGCGAGTGGGCGGGCATGTGCGCGCCGCCGTTGATGGCGTCGTCCCACCACGGGAACTGTTCCTCGACGCCCATGTCGAGGGTGTTGTGGATGGCGACGACGCCGCCTCCGCCGCGTACGTACTTCTGCATGGCCTCACGCTGGGCGTCGGTGTCCCAGACCATGCCGGAGTTCTGCAGCATGACGATGGCGTCGAAGTCCTTCAGCTTCTCGTCGTCGAAGACGGTGGGGTCCTCGGTCTGGACGACCTCGAAGTTGTTCTCGGCGGCCTCCTCCTTGAACATCTGGATGCCGGCCGGGATGGAGGTGTGGACGTAGCCGACGGCTCTGGTGAAGAGCAGCGCGCGGAAGGCGGGTGCCTTGGCGGCGGGGTCGGCGGTGGCGGGCAGTGCGGTCACCGCGAGCAGCAGGGCTGCGACGACGGCGATCACCGCCCGGCGAATGTCACGAGCATGACAGCTCATGAGCCGGTCCTCTCTGGTGGGGATGCGAGCAGGGAACGCAAGAAGGCGAGACCGTCGGTCGCGATGGCGTCCTGGCTCCCGGCGAGCGGGCGCCAGACAGAGGCCGCGACGGCGATGGCGTCGTTGTGCGCGGTGAACGACTCGATGCACAGCGGCCCTTGGTAACCGTGCTCGTCGAGAGCCTCGAGAAAGCCGGGCCAGTCGAGATGGTCCGCGCCGGGCGTGCCGCGGTCGTTGGCGCACACCTGGACATGGACGATCCGGCCGGCGGCCTGCCGTACGGCGCCGGGCAGCGAGTGCTCCTCGATGTTCTGGTGGTAGGTGTCGAGGGCCAGTCCCACGGTCCCCGGATCCAGTCCGTCGAGGGCTTCGAGACCCTGCGCGACGGTGTTGAGCAGGCTGGTCTCATAGCGGTTGAGCGGCTCGACGCCGATCCGTACACCGGCGGCCCGCGCATGGTCCACGACCGGTGCGAGGTTCTCCCGCAACTCCTCGTAGGCCGCGCTCCGTTCGCCGGGGTCCATCCGCCAGGTGCGGCCGACGGCGGTGTAGACGGGACCCGCGACGACCGGTGCGCCGACCTCGCTCGCCGCGTCGACGCAGCGCCGCAGATAGTCCTGAGTGGCGCGCACGGTGGCCGGGTCGGTGCGTACGAGATCGCGCTCCGCAGGCATGACGGCGATGACGGCCGCCGGTGCCAGAGCGGTCGCGTCGAGCAGTTTCGCGGTCGCGGCAGGATCCCAGTCCCCGGCCTGTTCCAGCGGGAGTTCGACGCAGTCGAAGCCCCAGGAGGCGAGGCGCGGCAGGACGTCGGCAAGCGCCTCGAGGGACACGGGAGAGTGCCAGATCCACGGGTTCGCGCCGATCGGACGGGGCATCACTTCTTGCCGCCCCAGCTCTCCGGGAATCCGGGCAGCTTCTCGCAGCCGCACATCGCGTAGTGCAGCGGCGGCATGCCCGGCCGCAGATACTGATCCAGGGTGTCCTGCGTGACGGTGGGCTGCGGCAGCTTCCACTCCTTCGGAACCTGCTGACCGTTCAGGATCTTCAGCGCGGCGATCACGGGTGTGCGCCACTGGAACGTCGGATACGTCGGCGCGATCGCGGTGAGCTTCTTGTCCTTCCACGCCTGAAGGAAGTCCTGCTGGTCCTCGCCCGTGATCGGCGGTACGTCCTTGCCCGCGTCCTCGAACGCCTCGACGGCCGCGACCGCCGTGGCCCCGGAGTCCATCCACACTCCGTCGATGTCGCCGTGCCGGGTCAGCGCGTCCGTGACGATCGACTTCGTCTTGGCGGGGTCGCCGTCGGTGAACTTGACGTCCACGACGTCGAGTTCGCTCTTGTCGAAGGCAACCTTCGCCGCCGACCAGCGGGTCTCCAGGACGTCGACACCGGGCGAGATCCGCAGAGCGAGGATCTTGCCCTTGGGCTTCACCTTCTCCACCAGGAAGTCGGCGGCGACGGCCCCGTATCCGTAGCCCCCGATCGGGTTGATGAAGGTGACGGCGCAGTCGGTCTCCACACCCCGGTCGAAGACGATGACCGGCAGCTTGGCGCAGGCCTGTTTGACGGCCGGGGTCAGCGTGGCGGTGGTGTTCGGCGACACGATCAGCGCGTCGCAGTCCCGGCCCGCGAGCTCCTGGATGTCGGAGATCTGCTTGTCGTCCTTGCCCTGGGCGTCCAGGACGGTGAACTTGGTGATCTCCTTGTGAAGCCCGGCCTCGGCCCGCATGTTCTTCAGGCCGACCTGCCGCCAGGGGTTGAAGACACCGGCGTTGGAGAAGCAGAGATGGATGCCCTGGCCCTGCTTCTTGTACTGCGCCGTGTCCGTCAGCTGCGGGCTGAGCATCTGCTCCCAGGGCTTGCCGGCCGGGCCCTCGGGCGTCTGCTTGCCGAGGGCCAGCTGACGGTCGTACTCCGTCTGCTGGAAGAACTTCGACTGGGCGCCGGTACCGGAGTCCTTGCTCGCCCCGGACGCGCCGGTCGCACCGGCAGGGGAATCGGGCGGCGCGTCGCTGGTGCAGGACGCGATGAACGCCGTGGTGAGCAGCGCGGCGGCGGATGCCAGGGCGCGCCTGCGGATCGTACGGATGGCGGTCATGAGGGTTCCCCTCCCGAGGGGTGCGTACGGCGGCGGCGCAGCCGGGACCAGTCGGCGGCTCCGAGGCCCACGGCGGCGATGACGATGAGCCCTTGGACGGTGGATTCCAGAGCGCCGGACACGCCCCGGAGGTTGAGGAACGTGAACAGCGCCTGGAGCGAGAAGGCCCCGGCCATGGCGGCGACGACCGAGCCGCGGCCGCCGCCGAGCACCACTCCGCCGAGTACGACGGCGGTGATGGCCTCGAACTCATAGCCGCGGCCCGCTTGGGCGGAGACTCCCGAGAAGCCTCCGACGAGGACGGCGGCCAGGGCTGCCGCGGTGCCGGAGAGGATGAACGCGACGGTTCGGGCGCGGGCCACGCGTACGCCGGCGAGTGCCGCGGCCCGCTCGCTGTCGCCGGTGGCGACCAGCGTGCGCCCGAAGTCGGAGCGCATCAGCAGGACCGCGGCCGCTCCGGCGACGAGACAGGCGAGAACGGCCCACGGCAGCCAGCCGAAGGCGGTGCCGCGGCCGAGCTGGCGGAAGGCGGTGGGCAGCGCGCCGTGCGGGGAGCCGCCGGTCCAGAAGAAGACGGCGCCTTCGAGGATCAGCATCATGCCGAGCGTGGTGATGAAGGACGGCACCCTCAGAGCGGTGGTGATCAGTCCGTTGACGAGGCCGACGACCGCGCCCGCGGCCAGCAGGAGGAGGGTGACGAGCAGCCAGGGCGCGGACGGAAAGGATCCGTAGACCTCGGCGGCGACCACGACACCCGCGGTGACGATCGCGCCGACGGACAGGTCGAACTCGCCGCAGACGATGACCAGATACTGGCCGGCGGCGAGGATCACCAGCGGTGCGGCGCGTTTGACGAAGGCGAGGAAGCGGTCGGGTTCGTAGAAGCCGGGGTCGGTGAGCGCGAGCGCCGCGAAGAGGACGGCGAGGAGTACGTAGACCGGCGTGCCGGTGCCGAGCGCCCGGACCACTCGCTTGCCCTGTAACGCTGTTGCCGTCGTCATGCGGGCCTCCTGGTCGAGCGGCGCGCGTACAGCGCGACGGCCGCGATGATCACGACGCCGCGGACGACGTTCTTGAAGAAGGGGTCGACGGAGAGCTGGTTGAAGATGCTGTCGAGTACGGCGAGCACCAGGACGCCGCCGAGGGTGCCGGCGACTCCGCCGCGCCCGCCGGCGAGCGCGGTGCCGCCGAGGACGACGGCGGCGATCGACTCGAGGTCGTAGCGCGCCTCGGTGCCTGCCCACGGCGCGCTGGCGCCGAGCCTGGCGGCGAGGAAGAGCGCGGCCGCGCCGACGCACAGCGAACACAGGACGTGGGCGGCGACGACGGTGCGGCGGGTGCGTACGCCGGAGAGCCGGGCGGCGTGTTCGTCGCCGCCGGTGGCGTACATGTGGTGCCCGAGGCGGGTCCGGCGGGTGATCAGCCATACGGCCGCTGCTACGGCGGCGAGCAGGAAGAGGGATACGGGGACGGGCCCGATGCGGTCGTAGCCGAGATGCTGGAAGGATGCGGGGACCTTGCCGGCGGGTCCGGTGTAGTTGTCCTCGATCCAGCCGCGCAGGATGAACGCGGTGCCCAGGGTGGCGATGAAGGCGTTGACCTTCAGCCCGGTGACGATGAGCCCGTTGGCGAGCCCGACGCAGGCGCTGAGCGCGAGTACCGCGATGACGGCGGTGACGACGCCGCCGCTCTGCATGGTCTCGGCGGCGACGAGGGTGCCGAGGCTGATGAGATACGCGACGGAGAGGTCGAGCGAGCCGGTGAGGATGACGGCGGACTGGCCGACGGCGACAAGGCCGAGTGCGACGCAGTTCTGCAGGATGGCGACGACATTGGTGACGGTGAGAAAGTCCCCGCCACGCGCTGCGACGACGATCCACCCGATGACCGTGACCCCGAGGGCCGCGACCCACACGCCGACGACGGGATCGGTCAGCCGCGCGTTTCTCGCCTTCGGCGAGGGCCGGAGGGCGGCGGCGGTGAGGGCGTTCACGGGGCCTCCTTGGCGGTGCGGGGCCGGCCGGGTAAGGAGTCGCCGACCGGGTCACCGGGCGGCCTGTCGCGTCCTGTGGCCTCGCCGCGCACAAGCGGATCGGGGCTCGTCGCCAACTCGGCGGCTTCGCCGCCGGAGTGGCCGGTTCCCGGTGAGGTGCCATCGCCGTCGGGAGCCAACGGCGCGGCGTTGTCGGCACGACGATCCGAAACCGCGCCGGGCAGCGCGGCGTTGTCGGCTGTGGGAGCCGGACCGGACCCGGGCTCGGCCGGCCCGCCGCGTCCTGCGGCTTCGCCGCGGACGGAGGCTTCCCTGTCGGGGGCCGTCGATGAGCCGGCAGAGCCGACGCCCGGTCGGGCTGTGCCCGCAGCGTCGCCGCGCGGCGTTGCGCTGGGGCCCGTGGGCGGGGTCTTGGCCTGGTCTGCTTCGCCTTCTCGGCGATCACCGGGGGCGGCCGATGAGCCGGGCCGGGCGGCGCCTCCGGCGGCGGCACGACGAGCCGCATCCGCTCCCCCGGGCGGCGAGCCCACCGCGCCCGTCGCCACGTGCATGATCGACTCCTCCGACGCGCCCGCCGGGAGTTCGCCCGCCACGCGGCCCTCGGACATCACCAGGATCCGGTCGCTCATGCCGATCAGCTCCGGCAGTTCGGAGGAGATGATCAGCACCGCGAGGCCCTCGCGGGCGAGTTCGCGGACCAGTGTGTGGATCGCGGCCTTCGCGCCGACGTCGACGCCGCGGGTCGGTTCGTCGAAGAGCAGTACCTGCGGACGGGCCGCCAGCCACTTGGCGATGACGACCTTCTGCTGGTTGCCGCCGGAGAGGTACTGCGCCTGCTGGTCCTCGCCACGGGATTGGAGGCGGACGCGTTCGAGGAGCGCGGTGATCTCGCGGCCGGCCGGCGGGCGGGCGCGGGAGGGGACCGCGCGGGTGACCAGGAGAGCGTTGTCGCGCACCGACTGGCGCAGGGCGAGGCCCTCCGCCTTGCGGTCCTCGGTGACGAGCGCGATGCCGGCGGCGATCGCGTCGCGCGGCCCGGCCGGCCGCAACGGCCTGCCGCCGACCGTCATGTCGCCCGCTTCGAACGGCGCCGCTCCGAACAGCGCCCGGGCCAGCGAGGTGCGGCCCGAGCCCTGGAGGCCCGCGACGCCGACGACCTCTCCGGCCCGGAGTGTGAGGTCGATGCCGGAGATCCGGTCGTTGCCGCCGCCGGTGACGGTGAGGCGTTCGGGCCCGATCTCCTCGGGCCGGGCCCGCGGCGGGTAGTACGCGGTCAACTCCCGCCCCACCATGGCGCGTACCACCTGATCCGAGTCGGTGCTCGCCGTGTCGACGGTGCAGACCCGGCGGCCGTCCTTGAGGACGGTGATCCGCCGCGACAGGTCGAACACCTCTCGCAGCCGGTGCGAGATGTACAGGATGCCGAGGCCGCGCCGGGCGAGCCGGCGCACCAGGCCGGAGAGGAGTTCGACCTCGTGGTCGGCGAGCGGCGCGGTGGGTTCGTCCATGACCAGTACGCGTACGTCCGAGGCGAGCGCCTTGACGATCTCGACGGTCTGCTGCCGGGCCACGGAGAGGTCGCGGACGAGTGTGCGCGGAGTGATGCCGGTCTCGTCGAGTTCCGCGAGGAGTTCGGCGGTCCGGCGCTCCATGGCTCGGCGGTCGACGAGTCCGTACCGCGTCGGCTCGCGGCCCAGGAAGACGTTCTCGGCGACGCTGCGGTGTGCGAGAAGCGCGAACTCCTGGTGGATGATGCCGATTCCGGCGGCCTGCGCCTGCGCCGGGTGACTGAAGGCGTGCTCGGTTCCGTCGATGGTGATGGTCCCGGCGTCCGGGACGTACTCCCCCGAGAGGATCTTCATCAGGGTGGACTTCCCGGCGCCGTTCTCTCCCACCAGAGCGTGTACTTCGCCGGGTTGGAGGTCGAGCCCCACATCGTGGAGCACACGCACCCCGAGAAAGCTTTTGGACACGCCGTGCATCGTCAGCATCGCCTGCTCCTTGGGCAGCGGTCTGCAGAGCAATGTCCTGAGTGCTCTTTGACCTGTCAAGAGCCCAAGCAGCCTTCGTCACAAGCGAATTGGACCGGACTTACGCCGATGAACGAACAACATCCGCCTTGTGAGCAGCGGAAGTCGTCCCTATGGTTTCTGCCATGTCTACGCCGCAGGACCACAGCGCCTCGGCCGCCGCGCACTCGCCCGGCGACGTGCTCGCACTGATCAGCTCGGGGGCCGCCGCAACGCGCGCGGATGTCGCCCGGATCACCGGGCTGGCCCGCTCCACCGCCTCGCAGCGGGTCGATGCCCTGATCGCGCACGGCTTCGTCGACGAGACAGCGGCGGAGGCCGGCACGTCCACCGGCGGCCGGCCGCCGCGCCGGCTCCAACTGCGCACCGTGGAACACGCCGTGGCGGGCGTGGACCTCGGCGCGTCGCACTGCCGCGTGGCGCTGATGGACATCGGCGCGGCGACCCTGGCCACCCGGGAGGATCCGCTGTCCATCGCGGACGGCCCGGATTCGGTGCTGCGCCATGTGGAGCGGACGCTGCACGCGCTGCTGAAGGAGGCGGGCCGGGAGCCGGGGACGCTGCGGTCGATCGGCGTGGGCGTGCCGGGTCCGGTGGAGTTCTCCACGGGCCGTCCGGTGGATCCGCCGATCATGCCGGGCTGGCACCAGTATCCGATTCCGGAGTTCTTCGCCTCCCGCTTCGGGGTGCGCGCGCTCGTCGACAACGATGTGAATGTGATGGCGCTGGCGGAGCAGCGTCGCGCCTTCCCGGACACCCGCTATCTGCTGTACATCAAGGTGGGCACGGGCATCGGCTGCGGCATCGTGGCGGACGGCCGGCTGCACCGGGGAGCGCAGGGCTGCGCCGGCGACATCGGCCACATCAGGGTCGGCGACGAGGAACAGCCGTGCCGCTGCGGCAATTCGGGGTGTCTGGAGGCGGTCGCGGGAGGCGCGGCACTCGCGGCCCGGCTCTCGGAGCTGGGGCTGAACGCGGCGTCGGGCAGCGATGTCGTACATCTGGTGAAGTCCGGCAACCGCGACGCGGTGCGCATGGTGCGCGAGGCGGGCCGCGCGGTCGGCGAGGTGCTGGCGAGCCTGGTGAACTTCTTCAACCCGGACACGGTGGTGCTGGGTGGAGCGCTGGCGGCCGTGCACGACCAACTGCTCGCGGGCGTACGAGAGGCGGTCTACCGCCGCTCGCATCCGCTGGCCACGCATGTGCTGCGGATCGAGCCGAGCCGTACGGGTGAGGACGCGGCCGCGCTCGGTGCGGGAATCCTCGCGATCGAGCACGCGCTGTCGCCCACCCAGGTGGATCGTCAGCTGGCTTCGATCTCCCGTGTCGGGGCGTGATTGACGGATCGTCGGGGAGCCGATACCCCTGTAGTCGAGTTCTGGCCAGAGGAGGCTGCCTTGCAGGGATCCGCTGCCGTACGACCGGGAACCACGCGCCGCCGGATGCTGAGAGCAGGCGGCGCGGTGGCATCCGCCGCGCTGCTGCTGCCGCTGGTGTCGGCCGGCCCGTCCGCGACTGCCGAACAGCCCCCGCCCGGTGCGCTGCAACGCGACTTCGCCGAGGCCGCAGCCGCCTACCGGGTGCCGCAGAGCGTGCTGCTCGGCGTCTCGTATCTGCAGTCCCGCTGGGACGCGCACGGCGGTGCGGCGAGCGTCACCGGCGGCTACGGGCCGATGCATCTGACCGACGCCAGAACCGCGCTGGCCGAGGCTCCGCACCATTCGCACGGCAGCGAGGACCCGCGCGGCGACGATGCCCGCGGCACGCTCGAACGCGCCGAAGCGGCGCTGCCGAAGGCCGCTGAACTCCCGCCCCGGCTGCGTACGTTGGACCGGGCCGCCGAGCTGTCGGGCCACACGGCCGAGCAGCTGCGGGACAATCCGGCCGCCAATGTGCGCGGCGGCGCGGCGCTGCTCGCCGACGCGCAGCGCAAGCTGGGCCGGCCACTGAGCCAGGACCCGGCCGACTGGTACGGAGCGGTCGCGCGCTTCTCCGGCGCCGACGACATCGCGACCGCGACGACCTATGCCAACGATGTCTTCGAAGTGATCCGCTCGGGCGAGTCGCGCACCACGGACAGCGGCCAGCGGGTCACGCTGCCGGCCGAGAGGTCCGCGGTGCCCGATCCGGCGCAGACCGCGTGGCTCGGGCTGCGCACCGCCGACGCGCGGCGCACCGAGTGCCCGCCGACGGTGGCGTGCGAGTGGATCCCGGCGCCGTACGAGGAGTTCGGCGACGGCGACTACGGCAACCACGACAAGTCGGACCGCCCCAAGTCCCAGAAGATCGACTACATCGTCATTCACGACACCGAGGCGACCTGGGACACCACTCTGAAGCTGGTGCAGGACCCGACGTATGTGTCGTGGCAGTACTCGCTGCGCTCGTCCGACGGGCACATCGCGCAGCATCTGCCGCTGAAGGACGTCGGCTGGCACGCGGGCAACTGGTACGTCAACGCCAAGTCGGTGGGCCTGGAGCACGAGGGCTTCCTCGTCTCGCCCGACGCCTGGTACACGGAGGCGATGTACCGCACCTCCGCGCGGCTGGTGCGGTATCTGACACAGCGGTACGACATTCCGCTGGACCGGCAGCACATTCTCGGCCACGACACTGTGCCGGGCACCACCACCGCGACGATCCGCGGCATGCACACCGACCCCGGACCGTACTGGGACTGGGCGCACTACTTCACGCTGCTCGGCAAGCCGTTCAAGCCGACGGCGGGACCCGGCAGCGCTGTCGTCACCATCCGCCCCGACTACGCGAAACACCAGCCGGTGTACACGGGCTGTGTGAAGGCGGGCGAGGCGTGTGTGCCGCACGGCTCCGGCGCGGTGCGGCTGCACACCGCGCCCGCGGACGACGCGCCGCTGGTGAAGGACATCGGACTGCGTCCGGGCGGCGAGGACTCCACGACCGGCGTCAACGACACGGGCGCGCGGGCCTCGACCGGCCAGCAGTACGCGGTGGCCGGCCGGCAGGGCGACTGGACGGCGATCTGGTACCTGGGCCAGAAGGCGTGGTTCCACAATCCGCGCAACCAGCCGACGGCGGTGAACGCCCGCGGAGCGCTGCTCACTCCGAAGGCGGGCCTGGCCGAGATCCCGGTCTACGGGCGCGCCTATCCGGAGGCCTCCGCATATCCGGCCACAGTGCCGGTGCAGGCGGTCTCTCCGCTGCCGTACAAGCTGTTGGCCGGGCAGAGGTATGTGACGGGCGATCTGACGCCGGGCGAGTACCTGTACGCGACGACGTTCGACACGACCGGGCATCAGGTGGTGCGCGGCAAGGAGATGTACTACGAGATCCAGTTCGGGCACAGGGTCGCCTTTGTGAAGGCGGCGGATGTGCGGGTGCTGAGGTAGATCGCGGTGCGCCACCGGCCCCGGTTGCTGGTGGCGCACCGACTGAGGGCCTCAAGTCCCCACCCTTTGTGGGCTTGTGTGACTAATGGGCGTGATGCGTGGGCTGTATGGGCGACGGGTAGGGCTGGCCCGGTAACGCTCCGCCCACCCGAAAGGTCTCGCACGCATGGCACAGCCCTTCGTCCTGCCGGACTTCTACGTGCCGCATCCGGCGCGCCTCAATCCCCATGTCGACTCGGCCCGTTCGCACACCAGGGAGTGGGCGCGCGGGATGGGGATGCTGGAGGGCTCCGGCATCTGGGAGGAGCGCGATCTCGACGCGCACGACTACGCCTTGCTGTGCGCCTATACGCACCCCGACTGCGACGCTGACGCGCTGTCGCTGGTGACCGACTGGTATGTGTGGGTCTTCTTCTTCGACGACCACTTCCTGGAGATCTTCAAGCGGACGCAGGACCGGGAGGGCGGCAAGGCCTATCTGGACCGGCTGCCCGCCTTCATGCCGCTGGATCCTTCGCAGGCCACGCCCGAGCCGACCAACCCGGTCGAAGCCGGTCTCGCCGATCTGTGGTTGCGGACGGTGCCGAGCATGTCGCCCGCCTGGCGCGCCCGGTTCGCGGAGTCCACGAGAAACCTTCTCAACGAATCGCTGTGGGAGCTCTCCAACATCAACGAAGGACGGGTCGCCAATCCCGTCGAGTACATCGAGATGCGCCGCAAGGTCGGCGGCGCCCCGTGGTCGGCGGGGCTTGTGGAGTACGCGGCAGGGGCCGAGGTGCCCGAGTCCGTGGCCGGTTCACGGCCGTTGCGCGTCCTCACCGACGCCTTCTCCGACGGCGTTCATCTGCGCAACGACCTTTTCTCGTACCAGCGGGAGGTGGAGGACGAGGGCGAGTTGAGCAATGGCGTGCTCGTGCTGGAGACGTTTCTGGCCTGCACGACACAGGAGGCCGCCGAAGCCGTCAATGATCTGCTGACGTCCCGGCTGCACCAGTTCGAGAACACCTTCTTCACCGAACTCGGCCCGCTCTGCGTCGAGAAGGGCCTCGATCCGGCCCAGACCGCCGCCGTACTCGCCTATGTGAAGGGCCTGCAGGACTGGCAGTCCGGCGGCCACGAGTGGCACATGCGGTCAAGTCGCTATATGAACAAAGAGATTGAGCTCAGCCGGTCTCCGTTCGACGGTGTTCTCGGCACCTCGGCGCTCGACATCAGGGCGCTGTTCGGCCGTCCCGCCGCGGCTCGGGTGCGCGGCCTCACCCATGTACCGCACCAGCACATCGGCCCGTCCCTGCTGCCGGACTTCGACCTGCCGTTCCCGCTGACGATCAGCCCGCACCACCAGGACGCGCTGGAAAAGTCCGTCGAGTGGACGGCCCGGATGGGGCTGCTCGGCGACCTCTGGGACGAGCAGAAGCTGCGGGGCTTCGACTTCGCGCTGTGCTCGGCGGGTCTCGACCCGGACGCCACCCCTGAGGAGCTGGAGCTCAGCGCCGAGTGGCTGACCTGGGGGACGTACGGCGACGACTACTACCCCGTCGTCTACGGGCAGCCGCGCAATCTCATCGGCGCGAAACTGTGCACCGAGCGGCTGATCGCCTGCATGCCGGTGGCCGATCCGGCCGCGGGCGCCGCGGTGGCGGTCAGCCCGATGGAGCACGGTCTCGCCGATCTGTGGGCCCGGACGGCGGGCCCGATGGAGCCAGGGGCGCGTCAGGCCCTGCACCACGCGATCGCGGTGATGCTGGAGAGCTGGCTGTGGGAGCTGCACAACCAGGCGCAGCACCGCATTCCCGATCCGGTCGACTACACGGAGATGCGCCGGCTGACCTTCGGTTCCGATCTCACGATGCTGCTCTGCAGGCTGCGGCACGAGCAGCAACTGCCGCCGGAGGTGCTGCGCAGCGCGACGGTGCGCACTCTGGAGAGCTCGATCGCCGACTACGCCTGCCTGATCAACGATCTCTTCTCCTACCAGAAGGAGATCGAGTTCGAGGGCGAGGTGCACAACGCGGTTCTGGTGGTGCAGTCGTTCTTCGACTGCGACTATCCGACCGGTGTGCGCATCGTCGACGACCTGATGCGTGGACGGCTGCGGCAGTTCCTCCATGTCAAGGAGAACGAACTGCCCGTCCTGTACGAGGACTTCGGGCTGGACGACGGCGGCAGGGCCGCGGTCGACGCCTATGTGCGGGAGCTGGAGGACTGGGCCGCCGGCATCCTCAACTGGCACCGGGGCGTGCGCCGTTACCGGGAGGAGGATCTGCGCCGGGACGACAGCGCGCCGCCGCTGTGGGCCGGTCCGACGGGGATCGGCACCGCGGCGGCCCGCGTGACCGCGCTGCTCGGATGAACGTTCAGCCCTGCTGGAAGAGCTCCGCGGGCAGCGGCTTCAGCAGCGCGTACAGATCGTCCGTGATCGGCCGGTCCCAGCTCGCGATGGTGACCAGGACATTGTCGCTGCGGTCGAACTGCACGCAGGAGATGCGGCTCTCGGAGAGCTTCAGCCTGCGCACGATCAGCAGGTTGTCCCCCTGCATCACCGGCATGTCCTCGGTCTCCACGACCTCGACGGGCTCGTCGTTCTCCAGGGCCAGCAGCAGCTGGGCCACCTCGAACGGAACCTGTCCGTCGCCGAGCTCACGGGCCGGCGAGCCCTCCGGCAGATTGCCGATGATCATCGCCGGGCCACGGCCTCCGAACAGGTCGTAGCGCAGGAAGACGCCCTGGCAGGAGCCGTCCGGAGCGGGCAGCAGACCCGCGCCGAGATTTCCGGGCCAGTCCCCCGGGTCCATGGCCAGGACATCGAAGTCCGGGCCCGCGGGGGTGGCGGCGCTGCGGCGGCGGAGGAAGGACATACCGCCATGGTACGTGTCGGCGCGGGCCCGGCCGAGCCGGGGCCGGGGCCCCTTCGGCCGCCGTCGGTCACGGTGCACGACCACCTCCCGGGCCCTCGGGGGAACTCTCTCCGATGGCCTGGGCAAGGCCCGCGGCATCGGTGCCGATCTTCCGGTAAACGGCGGAGAGAAGCCTGGTCACGGCCTGTTCGTCGAGCTGGAGAGCGGCGGCGACCGAAGCCTTGTCCTGGCCTCGGACGGTCAGTACGGCCGCGGTCCGCTCACGGGTGGTGAGGGCGTCGGTCTCGATGGCGCGCAGCCTGCGCGGCCGCAGCCCGGCCGCGGCGAGTTCGTCGCGGGCGGCGTCCGCGAGCCCGTCCGCGCCGCACTGGCCGGCAGCCTCCAGGCCGCGGTAGAGATGCTCGGCGGCTTCCTTTGTCATGCCCGTGCGGCGCAGGTGCGTGCCGAGGTCGACCAGGGCCCTGGCCAGTTCGTACGCGGCGGGTGAGCGCTCCAGGTGGGCCACGGCCTCGGTCAGATACGCGGTGCGTTCGCTGCCGCCGCAGACCTCGGCGGCGACCCGCAGGGCCTGGCCGATCCCGGACGCGGTGGCATATCGGCGGGCGCGTTCGACCGCTTCCAGAGCGGTCGCGCGGGCTCGCTCCGGGGCGTCGTGGGCCTCGGCGAGCGCGAGGTGGAGCTGCCAGGGGCACCAGGCGGGATTGCGCATGCCGCGCGGGTCCAGCCGCCGGCCCGCCGCAGACAGCTCGACGGCCGCCTCCTTGTTGCGGCCACGGGCCAGCAGCAGCTCTCCGTAGACGGTCTGCGAGTCGGGGAAGGTCACGGCCGCCGGGAAGGGGTCACCGAAGTCGTGGTCCTCGGCGACGTGCACCGCCTCGTCGATGCGGCCGCGGGCCAGCAGGACCTCGATGAGGACGCCCGCCGCGTACCACTCCGCGGGAGCGCGGTGGCCGACGCGCTCGGCGAGCCGCAGTCCGGCGCGTACGAAGTCCTCGGCCTCGGCCAGCCGTCCTCGGCGGTAGCGGATATAGGCGAGCAAGGTGTACGCGAACGACAGATGCGCGCCACGCCAGCCCTGGCGCTCGAACTCGGCGGTCCCGGCGGCGAACAGTTCCTCGGCCCGGCCGGGCCGGTCGGCGTACAGGAAGGTGAGGGCGACGAGGACCGGGACTTCGAAGCCGCGGTCCTCGACGGCCCAGCTCAGTCCTCCGCGGAGGGCGCGTTCGGCGTGGCGCAGCGCGACGGGTGCGGGCTCGGCGCGCAGCGTGGCGTCCCAGGCGCGCAGGCCGATGATGTACCGCTCGGTGAGATCGCGGCCGGTGAGCCGGTCGGCGAGCCGGGTCAGCCGGCGGGAACGGGCCGGCGAGTCGGGTTCGTCGGCGCGGAACGCGTCCCACATGAACTTCTCGGCCTGCATCCGCAGCCGGGTGCGCGGATCGGTGGTGCGGCGTGCCTCCCGGGCCAGCGTGTCGGAAGCCTCGCCGAGCCGGTCGGAGTGGGCGAGGACCTGTGAAAGCCGGTAGACGATGCCGTGGCGCATGGCCGGGTCGGCGATCGGTTCCTCGAGCGCGGCGCGCAGGTGGTTGACGGTGGTGGCGGGTTCGGTGAGCAGGGACGCGCAGCCGAGTTCGAAGAGGACGGCGGCCCGGTCCTCGAAGGGCGGGGGTTCGCGCAGCGCACGGGCGAGCAGTCGGCATGCCGCGTCCGGGGCTCCGGAGCGGAGCGTTTCACGGGCCGCGTCACGCAGCTGGCGGACCACCCACGGGTCGCCCTCGGGGTGGGTCTCCATGAGATGGCGGGCGGCGGCCGTGGGGCCGAGGCCGGCGTCGACGACGGCCCAGGCGGCCTGGCCGTGGAGTGCGACGCGTACGGCGTCCGGGATGGCGCGGTAGACCGCGGTCGCGATCAGCGGATGGACAAATTCGAGCGTGGCCGAGCCGGCGAGGATACGGGCGTCGCGCAGCCGGTCGGCGGCGTCGGCGGCCTCTTCACTACCGAGTCCGGCGACGGCGGCGGCGAGCGCCGGCTGGATCTCGGTGCCGAGTACGGCTCCGGCCCAGGCGAAGCGGACCGTGGATGCGCCGAGGCGCTCGAGACGGGAGACCAGGCCGCTGCCCTTGACCGCGGCGGCGAGATCGCGCAGCAGATGCGCGCCGGCTTCGTTGGGTTCGATGCCTCGGTCGCGGATCTTGGCGGCGAGTTCGACGGCTTCGAACGGGTTGCCGGCGGTGACCGCCCAGCACTCGCGGCAGAACGCGTCGTCGGCGTGGGCCCCGAGCAGGTCGCGCACCAGCTTGCCGACGGCCGGTGCGGTGAGCGGTTCGAGGCCGATCGGCCGCTGTCCGGCGCGGCCGGGCAGACCGCGGAACTCCCGGGCATGATCGGGGAGTTCATCGGGCCGGTAGGCGACCACCAGCAGCATGGGCAGCTCTTCGGCGCGCGGCGCGAAGGCGGCGAGCCAGCTCAGCGACTCGGGGTCGGCCCAGTGCGCGTCGTCGAGCACAAGAACGAGAGGCGCGCGCTGGACGGCGAGATGGGTCAGGACCCAGTCGAGGCCGTCACGCAGGCCCTGCGGGTCGGGCGGCGAGCCCGCCTCGGCGGTGCACAGTCCGAGCGCGGGCCCGACGATGGCGTACCAACTCCCCAGCTGCATCCGGAGCGCGGCTTCGGAGGACCCGGCGAGCTGGGGCTGGATCAGCTGGCGGGCGACATGGAAGGCGACCCGCTGTTCCTGGTCGCCGCCGCGCGCGGAGAGCACGGTGCAGCCCTGGGCGGAGGCGCGCCGGCGCACTTCGGCGAGCAGGGTCGTCTTGCCGAGTCCCGCGGGTCCGGCGAAGGCAAGCAGCGCACCACGCGGTCGCTCGGGCGGATCGACGTCCTCCGCGTGCAGCCCCAGCAACTCGTCCAACGCCTCGTCCACGGCGGCCAGTTCGGCGTCGCGTTCGAAGAGACGGCGTCTGATCGCGCCGGCACGTCGCGTCATGTGCACCCCCACGGACGGGCGCACGCCCGGCGCGGGGAAGAGCTGCCGGACACACGTCCTTGAGGCACCTCAGCGTACGCCCGCGGAGGGTTGTGCGGACCTCTCCGGAGAAAAGGGGTGGTACGAAAGCGCTGTCCGGAGCGATCCGTTGGCCTCCTGTGGTATCAGGCGGAGGTCTGCGCCGGGCCGAGTCCGGTGGGCGCCGTCCCGTTGATCTTCTCGATCGCCTGCCGGGCGTGCTCACCCGGAGTGCGGGCGGTCAGCGAGGACACGGACGACGGCACGGTCTGCTGGGGGCGCTCCGCCGGGGGCCGGGCATGTGTGGCGGTGGTCCGGTTGCGCAGCCGGTGGCCGGCCGCCTCGTCCAGGCTCACCGGACGCTGCATCTGGGCGGCGAGCCGGCCCGCCTCCTGTCCCAGCGCTGCGACGTCCTCCCACTGCAGTCGGACCACCAGCCGGAGTTCGGCCTCTCCGTCCGGGAGGGCTTGAAGAGAAGGGTTGACGGCGTCGTTCATGGGCTGACCTCACGTTCCTGGAACGGAATCCTCGCTGGACGCTGCGTACCCCGCACCCGGGGCACGCAGAGTCATACGAGAGCCAGACCCCGCGCGTTCACCGTCAGGTGAGGTCGAACTCCCCGTCGCGGGCGTTCAGGACGAAGGCACGCCACTCCGCCGGCGTGAAGATCAGCGACGGGTTCTCCGGCTTCCCCCCGTTGCGCATCGCGATGAAACCCTCGACGAAGGCGATCTGGACGTCCCCCGTTCCCTGACTGCTCGACTGCCAGTCGGCGTTGCTGAGGTCGAGTTCAGGCTTGTCCCAGCCCGAAAACATCTGCGTGGTGGTCATGCTCTCGGTCACGTCCGTGCTCCTCCCGCATCGTCTCCGGCTCACACTAGCGATCGTCCCCGGCATGGGACAGGCCGCGGAGGAAGGACCGGGGACCGGCCGGGCCGACACGCCGTGCCCGGGACGTATCGGGTGGTCGGCGTGTCGGGTGGCCGGTGTGTCAGGTGGTCGGTGTGTCAGGTGGTCGGTGGCTCGGCGCCGACGAGCCACATGGAGAAGAACTGCGATCCTCCACCGTAGGCGTGTCCGAGAGCCTTGCGGGCTCCGTCGACCTGGTGCTCGCCCGCCTGTCCGCGGACCTGGAGTGCGGCCTCGGCGAAGCGGATCATGCCGGACGCGCCGATCGGGTTGGTGGACAGCACACCGCCCGACGGGTTCACGGGCAGATCGCCGTCGAGTTCCGTGACACCGGACTCGGTCAGCTTCCAGCCCTCTCCCTCGGCCGCGAAGCCCAGGTTCTCCAGCCACATCGGCTCGTACCAGGAGAAGGGCACGTACATCTCCACGGCGTCGATCTCGCGCCGCGGATCGGCGATGCCGGCCTGCCGGTAGACGTCGGCCGCGCAGTCCTTGCCCGCCTGCGGCGAGACGAAGTCCTTGCCGGCGAACATCGTCGGCTCGCTGCGCATGGCGCCGCCGTGCATCCAGGCCGCCGGCTGCGGCGCGCGCGAAGCACCGGCGCGGTCGGTGAGGACCATCGCGCACGCGCCGTCGGACGACGGGCAGGTCTCGGAGTAGCGGATCGGGTCCCAGAGCATGGGCGACGCCTGGACCTTCTCCAGGGTGATGCCGTGTTCGTGCAGATGGGCGTACGGATTCTTCAGCGCGTTGCGGCGGTCCTTGTACGCGACGAGCGAGCCGACCGTGTCGGGGGCTCCGGTGCGGCGCATATAGGCCCGGATGTGCGGTGCGAAAAAGCCGCCCGCGCCCGCGAGCAGCGGCTGCTGGAACGGGACGGGCAGCGAGAGGCCCCACATGGCGTTGGATTCGGACTGTTTCTCGAAGGCGAGCGTCAGCACGGTCCGGTGCACCCGCGAGGCGACCAGGTTGGTGGCGACGAGTGCGGTGGAGCCGCCGACCGAGCCCGCGGTGTGCACGCGCAGCATCGGCTTGCCGACCGCTCCGAGCGCGTCGGCGAGATACAGCTCCGGCATCATCAGGCCCTCGAAGAAGTCGGGTGCCTTGCCGATGACCACGGCGTCGATGTCGGACCAGGTCAGCTGGGCGTCGTCCAGGGCGCGTCGGGCCGCTTCGCGGACGAGTCCCGCGATGGACACGTCGTGGCGCGCGGCGACGTGCTTGGTCTGGCCGATGCCGACGACGGCGACGGGCTCCTTAGGCATCGGAGGCCTCTCCTTCGAGTACGGCGACGAGGTTCTGCTGGAGGCAGGGCCCGGACGTGGCGTGCGCGAGGGCCCGGTCGGACTCGCCGCGGTGGATGCGGGCGGCGGCTTCGCCGAGGCGGATCAGACCGGCGGCCATCACCGGGTTGGCGGCGAGCGCTCCGCCGGACGGATTCACTCTCACCCTGTCGTCGAGGTTGAGGGCTCGGCGCAGGACGATCTCCTGCGAGGTGAACGGCGCGTGGAGTTCGGCGGTGTCGACGGGACACTCGAAGGCCCCGGCTCGTTCGGCGGCGAGCCTGGTGGAGGGCGAGTCGGTCAGATCGCGTACGCCGAGGCTGTGCGCCTCGATCCGGTGGTCCATGCCGCGGATCCAGGCCGGGCGCTCGCACAGTTCACGGGCCCGGTCGCCGGCCGCGAGGATCACGGCCGCCGCGCCGTCACCGATCGGCGGGCAGTCCCCGGTCCGCAGCGGCTGAACGACGTATTCGCCCGGCGGGACGGAACCGCTCAGCTGCGCGTGCGGATTGGAGACCGCGTCGGCGCGACTGCGGGCGGCGACGCCCGCGAGCGCCGGCTCGTCGGCCGCTCCGGCGTCGATCAGCGCCTGAGCCTGGAGTGCGGCGAGTGACACGGAGTCGGGCCAGAGCGGTGCGAGGTAGTACGGGTCGAGCTGCCGGGTCAGCACATCGCGGACCTGGCCGGGCGAGGACTTTCCGTAGGCGTAGACGAGTGCGGTGTCGGCCTCGCCGGTGAGGATCTTCACCCAGGCCTCGTACAGGGCCCACGCGCCGTCCATCTCCACATGGGACTCGGATATGGGCGGCCAGGCTCCGACTCCGTCGAGCGCCATGGTGAAGGAGAAGGCGCGTCCGGCGAGATAGTCGGACGAGCCGGAGCAGGTGAAGCCGATGTCGCCGGTCTTCAGTCCGGTCTGGTCCAGCACGCTGTGCAGGACCGGCATCAGCATCTCGACCTCGGAGAGCGCGTCGCTGTGGCGCAGATGGTCGGTCTGCGCGAAGGCGACGATCGCGACGTCCCTGGCGTACCGCGTCACAGCAGCTCCTTGTACGTGTCGTAGTCGGCGTCCGGCTCGCCGGTGGGCCGGTAGTGGTCGGGGTAGCGGCTCTCCGCGCTCCACACCGGTTCCACCCGCAGACCCTCGCGCACCTGGTCGTACGGGATGCCGCCGATCCGTCCGTGCAGGGCGAGGTCGGCTCCGTCGAGCGCGATGTGCGCGTACACGTACGGCACTTCGATGTCGAGGTTCTTGGCCTTGATGTTGACGATGCAGTACGTGGTGACGGTGCCGCGCGGGCCGACCTCGACCTGCTCGGCGGTGGCGACGCCGCAGGTGGGACAGGCGCCACGGGGCGGGACGTACACCTTGCGACAGGACGGGCAGCGCTCGCCGACGGTCCTTCGGTCGGCGAGCGCGTGGATGTAGCCGGCCTGCGCGCGGCCGGGCGCGTAGGTGTAGTCGAGGCGGGCGGCTGCGACGATGCCGGTGACGGCGTCCTCGAACTCGCCGCTGTGGTCGCGTACTCCGGTGCTCGTCTGCCCTTCGTACGGCTCGAAGCAGGCGATGTCGGTGATGGCGCCGGTGCGCTCCTCGGCCCAGCGGACGCGGACCCGCATTCCGGTGTGCACGGCCTCGGGGCCCGGTGCGTCGAGGGCGTGCAGCAGCGCGGTGTCGGCCCCGTCGAGATTCACCAGCACCCAGGCGAACGGGGTGGCCAGCGGCTGGTCACGGCGCGGCGCGGGGTTCCAGGCCCAGGTGGTGACGGTGCCGGCGGAGCCGACCTCGACCAGGTCACGCAGTTCGTCGGCGGTGACCGGGTCGTACTCGACGGGCGGCACGAGGATCGTGCCGTCGCCGGTCCGCACGCCGAGGACGGTGCGCTCGCGCAGGCCGGTGAGAAAGGCGCTCTGCACGGGGCCGAGTGAGCGGGTGAAGGGGAACTCGACGACCAGCGGTGCGCTCAGCGTCTCCGGCGCGGGTGCGGCTGCCATGGGCGATGCTCCTTCCAAGGGGCTTCCACGGACTCCAGGGGGCTTCCGAGGCGGGAGTTCATGCGCGGCGGTACACCGGGGCGCGCTTCTCGGCGAAGGCGCGCGCGCCTTCCTTCGCATCGGCCGTGTCGAAGATCGGCCAGCCGCGTTTGAGTTCGGCGGCGAGCCCTTCGGTCTCGGTCATCTCGGCGGTCTCGTACACCGATGCCTTCACCGCCTCGACGGCGAGCGGGCCGCAGGCGTTGATCTGCTCGGCGATGGCGAGCGCCTTCTCCACGGCGGTGCCGTCGGGCACCACATGGCCGATCAGCCCGATGTCCTTGGCTTCGCCGGCGCTGTACGGCCGTCCGGTGAGCAGCATTTCGAGCGCGTGCGTACGCGGTATCTGGCGCGGCAGTCGTACGGTCGAGCCGCCGATCGGGAAGAGTCCGCGCTTGACCTCGAACAGTCCGAAGGTCGCGCTCTCGGCCGCCACGCGGATGTCCGTGCCCTGCAAAATCTCGGTCCCGCCCGCGACGCAGTACCCCTCGACCGCGGCGATCACCGGCTTGCGCGGGCGGTGGTGACGCAGCATGGCCTTCCAGTGCAGATCGGGGTCCGCCTTCATCCGGTCCCGGTACTGCTGTCCCTCCATTCCCTGGCCCGCGAGGGCCTTGAGGTCCATTCCGGCGCAGAAGGAGCCACCCGCCCCGGTGAGCACGACGGAGCGGACGGTCTCGTCCTCGTCCGCCTCCAGCCAGCCGTCGTACAGGCCGACCAGCATCGGCAGTGAGAGAGCGTTCTTCGCCTCGGGCCTGTTCAAGGTGAGCACCAGCGTGGCGCCCTCGCGCCGCACGCTGAGGTGTTCGGTACCACCCATTGCCTGTCTCCCGTCTTCAGACCTAGAACAGGTTGCAGTAGTGGAGGTGCCAGTTCAATAGTTTTCTGACAGTCAGTCAGATTCTTCTGCGCGGACCCTTCCCAGTTGGCCGGGACGGCGCTCTAATGACCGCCGAGTCAGTCGGGCCGCGGTCAGGAGGAACGGTGGAGTACAACCTTGCCGACCTGTTCGAGTCGGTCGTCGATGTGGTCCCGGACCGCGAGGCGCTTGTGTACATCGACCATCCGGGCACCGGCGCGGAGCACCGGCTCAGCTACGCCGAACTGGACGCGGCCGCCAACCGCGTCGCCCACCATCTGATCGACGCCGGCATCCGCCCCGGCGAACATCTCGGGCTGCACCTGTACAACGGCATCGAGTATCTGCAGACCGTGCTCGGCTGCCTCAAGGCCCGCGTTGTGCCGGTCAACGTCAACTACCGGTACGTGGAAGAGGAGTTGGTCTACCTCTACCGCGACGCCGATCTCGCCGCTCTGGTCTTCGACGCGGAGTTCACCGAGCGGGTCGCCGCCGCGCTGCCGAAAACGGAGAAGCTCCGGCATGTGGTGCGCGTCGGCACGCCCCCGGAGGACGCCCCGCAGTTGGAGGCCCTGCCGTTCCAAGAGGCGGTGGCGGCCGCGTCGCCGGAGCGCGGCTTCGCGCCGCGTTCGGCCGACGACCAGTTCATCATCTACACCGGCGGCACCACCGGAATGCCCAAGGGCGTGATGTGGCGGCAGGAGGACCTGTTCTTCTCCGGCCTCGGCGGCGGCGCGCCGACCGGCGAGCCCGTCGGCGCGCCCGAGCAACTCGCCGAGCGGGTGGCCGCCGGAGGCGACGGCATCACCTTCTTCCCCACTCCCCCGCTGATGCACGGCACCTCGACGCTCACCGCGTTCATCGGCTTCAACTTCGGCCAGCGCGTCGTGCTGCACCGCAAGTTCGTGCCGGAGGAAGTGCTGCGTACGATCGAGAAGGAGAAGGTCACCAGCGTGTCCCTGGTCGGCGACGCGATGCTGCGACCGCTGATCGACGCGCTGAACGGCTCGTTGAAGGGCACCGACCTCTCGGCGTTGTTCAGCGTGTCGTCCTCCGGCGCGATCATGTCGGAGACGGTGCGCGCGCAGTTCGCGGCGCTCGCGCCGAATGTGATGCTGCTGAACAACTTCGGCTCGTCCGAGTCCGGATTCAACGGCACGGCGACCGACGACTCGGGCCCGGAGAAAGGCTTCCGGCTGCGTGTCAACGCCCGTACGGCGGTGGTCGACCCGGCGACGTACGAGCCGGTCGCCGTGGGTGAGCCGGGACGGATCGCGCAGCGCGGCCATGTGCCACTCGGCTACTACAACGACCCGAAGAAGACCGCGGAGACCTTCTTCCAGCGCGGCGACGAGCGCTGGGTGCTGCTCGGTGACATGGCGACGGTCGACGAGGAAGGCATCGTCACCGTCCTCGGCCGCGGCTCGCAGTGCATCAACACCGGCGGCGAGAAGGTGTATCCGGAGGAGGTCGAGCAGGCGCTCAAGTCGCATCCGGACGTGTACGACGCGCTGGTGGCCGGGGTGCCGGACGCGACGTGGGGCAACCATGTGGCGGCGGTGGTGCAGGTGCGCGAAGGCGCGGCGGCACCGAGCCTGGACGCGATCCAGTCGCACTGCCGGACCCGGCTGGCCGGATACAAGATCCCGCGCCAGCTGGTCATCGCCGAGGAGATCCAGCGCTCGCCGAGCGGGAAGGCGGACTACCGCTGGGCGCGGTCGGTGGCGACGGACGCGGCGGCGCAGTGACGCGTCCGGCGACCTCGCGCCTCAGTCGTCACCGAGGATGCGCTCGCCGTTGAACACGCCGAGCCGCTCCCGGTAGAGCTCCAGCGGTACGCCGTTCGGGTCGCGGATGTACAGGCTGTCGTCCACGCCGCGGTCCGGGCCGAGATACTCCGTGCCCGCCTCGTCCAGCGCCTTGCGTGCCGAGTCGAACTGTTCCGCGTCCACCGACAGCGCCAGATGCTGCACGCCGCCGATCGTCTCCTCGATCGGCGGATGGTCGTGGCCCGGGAAGTCGAAGAAGCCGAGCAGATTGCCGTGACCGATGTCGAAGAAGAAGTGCGTGGAGCCGCGGTAGTCGCGGTTCTCCACGATCTCGACCAGCGGGAAGCCCAGGAACTCCTGGTAGAAGCGGATGGTCTCCGCCACGTCGCGACAGATGAAGGCCACATGGTGGATGCCGCGCGCCGTGGTCGGAGGCCGTTCGGCCGGCGGCCGCAGAAAGCGCCGCTTCAGCTCCTCCCTGCGGGCCTGTACGGCTTCGAGTTCGGCTCCCTCGGGCTGCGGCATCACGGTCTCCTTCGCGGAAGGTGTTTGCGGGATTCAACTTCTATCGCTTCTTTCCCGCGCGCACACCTCTTGCCAGGAGCCGGGCGGGCTGGATTACTGATCCACAGCACCACGACCGAATGATCGGTCGTCCGTTTTGGGGACGGGAGTCGCGGGATGACGGATCTGCTGGACGCCGGGGAGCGGCTCGGCCGCCCGGAGCTCGAGGCGCTGCAGCTCGAGCGACTGCGGGCGACCCTGCGCCATGCGTACGACAACGTCGCCTTCTACCGGACCGCCTTCGACAAGGCCGGTCTGCGCCCGGAGGACTGCCGTACGCTCGCCGATCTGGCCCGCTTCCCGTTCACGGCCAAGACGGATCTGCGGGACAACTACCCCTTCGGCATGTTCGCGGTCGAGCAGTCCGCGGTGCGCCGCATCCATGCCTCCAGCGGCACCACCGGCCGCCCGACCGTCGTCGGCTACACCGAGCGCGATCTGGACACCTGGGCCGATGTGGTGGCCCGCTCGATCCGCGCGGCGGGCGGCCGGCCCGGGCACAAGGTCCATGTGGCGTACGGCTACGGGCTGTTCACCGGTGGCCTCGGCGCGCACTACGGCGCGGAGCGGCTCGGCTGCACCGTGATCCCGGCGTCCGGCGGCATGACCGCCCGTCAGGTGCAGCTGATCCAGGACTTCCGGCCCGAGATCATCATGGTGACGCCGTCGTACATGCTCACGCTGCTGGACGAGTTCGAGCGGCAGGGCGTCGACCCCCGCAGCACCTCGCTCCAGGTCGGCATCTTCGGCGCCGAGCCGTGGACGGAGGAGATGCGCCGCGAGATCGAGGAGCGGTTCGCCATCGACGCCGTCGACATATACGGACTGTCGGAGGTCATGGGCCCGGGCGTGGCGCAGGAGTGCGTGGAGACCAAGGACGGGCTGCACATCTGGGAGGACCACTTCTATCCGGAGGTCGTCGATCCGTTCACCGGCGAGGTGCTGCCGGACGGCGAGCAGGGCGAGCTGGTCTTCACCTCGCTCACCAAGGAGGCCATGCCCGTGATCCGGTACCGGACACGGGACCTGACCCGGCTGCTGCCGGGCACGGCCCGAGTCTTCCGCCGGATGGAGAAGGTCACCGGGCGCAGCGACGACATGGTGATCCTGCGCGGCGTGAATCTCTTCCCGACCCAGATCGAGGAGATCGTGCTCCGTACGCCGCATGTCGCTCCGCACTTCCAGCTGCGGCTGACCCGCGAGGGGAGGCTCGACGCGCTCACGGTGCGGGCCGAGGCGCGCGCGGCTGCGACGTCCGAGCAGCGCGAGGCCGCGGCCCGCGCGATCGCGACGGCGGTGAAGGACGGGATCGGGGTGTCGGTCGCGGTCGAGGTGGTGGATCCCGAGACGCTGGAGCGGTCGGTCGGCAAGATCAAACGGATCGTGGACCTCCGGAACCCGGTCTAGCCGGCTGGTCCGCCGGAGCTGCCAACTCACCCTCCGGACGGCCATCATGGGCTCCATGAACGCCTTCGAGGACACAGGTGGTGGGGCCTTGCTGCCCGCACTGCCGGAGGACTGGCAGCGGGGCATGGCCGTGGTGGCCCACCCCGACGACATCGAGTACGGGACCGCGGCGGCCGTCGCCCGCTGGACCACGCAGGGCAAGAGCATCACGTATCTGCTGGCCACGCGCGGAGAGGCCGGGATCGACGGGATGCATCCCGATCAGGCGGGCCCGCTGCGCGAGGAGGAGGAGCGGGCCGGGGCGCGGGCGGTCGGCGTGGACGTCGTGGAGTTCCTCGACCATCGCGACGGCGTGGTGGAGTACAGCCTGGCGCTGCGCCGCGACATCGTACGGGCGATCCGCCGGCACCGGCCCGAAGTGATCGTGTCCGGCGCGTTCTCCGTACGCATGGTCGGCGGGATGACCAATCAGTCGGACCACCGGGTGGTGGGTCTGGCCGCGCTGGACGCCGCCCGGGACGCCGGCAACCGGTGGGTCTTCCCGGAGCTCGAGAGCGAGGGACTCGAACCGTGGGGCGGTGTCCGCCTCATGTGCTTCGCCGGCGCGGAACGGCCCACGCACGGCGTGGATGTGACGGGCGATCCGATGGAGCGCGGCATCGCCTCGCTCGCCGCCCACGCCGAGTACACCAAGGGCCTCGGCGAACAGGGCTTCGAGCCGCGGCCGTTCCTCACCTGGCTCGGCAGGATGGGCGGGCCCGCGCTCGGTGTCGAGGCGGCGGTGCTGCTGGACGTCCACGAGCTCATCCCGCAGGGACCGCCGCCCTGGCTGTGACCCTGACCGCTACCTCGAGAACCGGTTGCGCAGCTCGCGCTTGAGGATCTTGCCACTGGCGTTGCGCGGCAGCTCGTCCACGAACAGGACCTTCTTCGGGGCCTTGAAGTGGGCGAGCTTCTCGCGTGCGTGGTCGATCAGTTCGGCCTCGGTGACCTCGGCGCGGGTCACGACGACGGCGGTGACCGCCTCGATCCAGCGCTCGTCGGGCAGGCCGACGACCGCGGTCTCGGCGACCGCCGGATGGGTGTAGAGCGCGTCCTCGACCTGGCGCGAAGCGACCAGCACTCCCCCGGAGTTGATGACGTCCTTCACCCGGTCGACCACCGTGAAGTAGCCCTCGGCATCGCGGACGGCGAGATCGCCGGAGCGGAACCAGCCGTCGCGGAAGGCCTCCGCCGTCTCCTCCGGCTTGTCCCAGTACCCCTCGCACAGCTGCGGCGAGCGGTAGACGACCTCGCCGGCCGTGCCGTCCGGCACGTCCTTGCCGTCCTCGTCGACGACCTTCGCCTCCACGAAGAGCACCGGCCGGCCACAGGATTCCATCCGGCCCTCGTGCTCGTCGGGGCCGAGGACGGTGGCGAGCGGACCGATCTCGCTCTGCCCGAAGCAGTTGTAGAAGCCCAGTTGGGGCAGGCGTTCGCGGAGCCGCTCCAGAACGGGCACGGGCATGATCGACGCGCCGTAGTACGCCTTGCGCAGCGCGCTCAGGTCGCGGGCGGCGAAGTCCGGATGGTTGGACAGGCCGATCCACACCGTCGGCGGAGCGAACAGACTGTCCGCGCGCCCCGCCTCGACCAGATCGAAGATCTTCGCCGCGTCGGGCGCGTCGAGGACGGTGTTCTCCGCGCCGACCGCGAGATACGGCAGCAGAAACACATGCATCTGGGCCGAGTGGTACAGCGGCAGCGAGTGGACAGGTCGGTCGCTCCGGTGGAGGTCGAGGGCGGTGATCGCGCTGACGTACTCGTGGACGAGCGCCCGGTGCGTCATCATCGCGCCCTTGGGCAGCGCGGTCGTGCCCGAGGTGTAGAGCAGCTGGACCAGGTCCTCGGCCGCGGCTTCGCGCGCCGGGCTGAAAGGCCGTCGCGTGCGCAGCTCGGTGAGCAGTGAGTCGTCCGCGTCGCGCAGCGGACGGACGGCGAGGCCGCCCGGGAGCCGGGTCGCGAGATCCGGGTCGGCGAGGACCAGCGAACTGCCCGACTGCCCGAGGATGTACGCCAGGTCGTCACCGGTGAGGTTCTGGTTGACCGGGACATGGACCAGCCCGGCGCGTGCGCAGCCGAGGAAGCCGATGAGATACGCGTCGGAGTTGTGGCCGTACGAGGCGACCCGGTCCCCCGGGCGCAGCCCGTGGCCGGTGAGGACGGCGGCCGCGGTGGTCACGGCGGCGTCGAGTTCGGCGTAGGACCAGGACCGGTCCGCGTACCGCAGTGCGGTGGCGTCAGGGGTGCGCCGTGCGCTGCGCCGCACGATGCCGTCGACTGTGCTGCTGCGTACACCTGTCATGGCGCGATCCTGTGCGGTGCCTGACGGCCGGTCAAGTCCTCGGATACCGAACGGGATGTTGACACCGTCCATGGCGACTGAATGCATGGACCAACCTGCTTATCTCACAGCCCACTTGGGAGGCATTTTGCTCTTCCGCACCCGCCTGAGACGGCTCGGACTCACCGCCGTCGCCCTGGTGACCGCCGCTGCCGCGCTGCCGCCCTCGGCCGCCGCGGACTCCCGCGACCGCGACGACCGCCACCCTTCCGGCCACGGTCTGTCCGCCGTCATCCGCTACACCGAGCACGGCATCCCGCACATCGTGGCGAAGGATTACGCGAACCTCGGCTTCGGCACCGGCTGGGCGCAGGCCGCCGACCAGGTGTGCGTGCTCGCCGACGGCTTTGTCACGGTGCGCGGTGAGCGCTCGCGCCACTTCGGCCCGGACGCGGCTCCGGACGGCTCGCTCTCCTCGGCCGCCAAGAACCTCTCCAGCGATCTGTACTTCCGCGGCGTGCGCGACGCGGGCACCGTCGAGAAGCTGCTCGCCACGCCCGCTCCGCAAGGTCCGGGGCGGCAGGTCAAGGAGCTGATGCGCGGTTGGGCGGCCGGTTACAACGCCTGGCTGAAGCAGAACCGCATCACCGATCCGGCATGCCGGAACGCGGACTGGGTGACGCCCGTGACCACGCTGGACGTGGCCAGGCGCGGCTTCGCGGTCTCGGTACTCGGCGGCCAGGGCCGCGGCGTGGAGGGCATCACGGCGGCGCAGCCGCCGGGCGCGCAGACCACAGCGGCAGCGGTATCGGCGGCAGGCACCGCATCGGGCACGGTGCCGGGCTCGGCCTCGCTCGGCGCTGCCCCGGACCCCGCCGCGACCGCGCAGGCCGCGCGGGAGCTGTTCGCCGCCGAGAGCGCCGACATGGGCTCCAACGCCGTCGCGTTCAGCGGCGCCACCACCGCCAACGGCCGGGGCCTGCTCCTCGGCAACCCGCACTATCCGTGGCAGGGCGGCCGACGCTTCTGGCAGTCGCAGCAGACCATCCCCGGCGAGCTGAATGTCTCCGGCGCCTCGCTGCTCGGCACCGCGGTCGTCAACATCGGCTTCAACGACCACGTGGCCTGGAGCCACACCGTGGCGACCGGTGTCACGCTCAATCTCCACCAGCTGACCCTCGACCCGGCCGATCCCACCGCGTATCTCGTGGACGGCAGGCCGGAGCGTATGACGAGGCGGACCGTCACCGTCCAGGTCAGGAACGGCGCACCGGTGACGCGTACGCAGTGGTGGACGCGGTACGGCCCGGTCGTCACCTCGCTCGGCGCATCGCTTCCGCTGCCGTGGTCGGCGACGACGGCGTACGCGCTCCATGACCCGAACGCCGTCAATCTGCGTGGCTCCGACACGGCGCTCGCCTTCGGCAAGTCCCGCTCCACGGCGGACATGGAGCGGGCGCTGCGGCGGACCCAGGGGCTGCCGTGGGTGAACACGATCGCTGCCGACGCCAAGGGCCACACGCTCTTCACTCAGTCGCAGGTACTGCCGCGGATCACCGACGAGCTGGCGCAGCGCTGCTCGACGTCGCTCGGCCGGGTGACCTATCCGGCGTCCGGCGTCGCCGTACTGGACGGGTCGCGCGGCGACTGCGCGCTGGGCTCGGACAGGGACGCGTTGCAGCCGGGCATCTTCGGCCCGTCGAAGATGCCGACGCTGAAGGACGCTCCGTATGCGGAGAACTCCAACGACAGTGCCTGGCTGGCCAACGCGGACCGGCCGCTGACCGGCTACGAGCGGGTCTTCGGCACGGTCGGCACCCCGCGTTCGCTGCGCACCCGGGGCGGGATCGAGGATGTCGAGGCGATGGCGGACCGGGGCCGGCTGAAGGTCGGTGATCTGCAGCGGCAGCAGTTCGCGAACCGGGTGCCCGCCGGTGATCTCGCCGCGGCCGACGCCGCGAAGGCCTGCCCGGCCGTGCTGCCCGCGGACACGGAGGCCTGCGCGGTGATCGGCGCATGGGACCGGACGGCGAACACCGGCAGCCGCGGCGCGCTGCTCTTCGACCGCTTCTGGCGGAAGTTCACCGCGCAGCCGCTCGCCGACCAGTGGAAGGTCCCGTTCTCGGCGGCCGATCCGGTGCGTACGCCGCACACCCTCAACACCTCGTCGCCGGGCTTCGCGAAGGCCCTCACCGACGCGGTGGCCGAGCTGCGCGCCGCGGGCATTGCGCTGGACGCGCCGCTGGGAGAGGGCCAGTTCGTGGTACGCAACGGCAAGCGCATGCCGGTCCACGGCGGCACGGAGGCGCTCGGAGTCTGGAACAAGATCGAGGCGGTGTGGAATCCGGCGGGCGGCGGCTATCCGGAGGTGGCGCACGGCTCCAGCCACATCCAGGCGGTCGGCTGGGACGGCGGGCGCTGCCCGGTGGCCCGCACGCTGCTGACGTACTCACAGTCCTCGAATCCGAACTCGCCGTACTACAGCGATCAGACGGAGCTGTTCTCGGACGGGCGCTGGGTGACGGCACGGTTCTGCGAGAAGGACATCCTGCGCTCGCCCAGGCTCAGGGTCGTGCGCGTCAGGAGCTGAGGCAGGACCGGCCCGGGTCACGGGCTGAAGGAGAGAAAGACGAAGGCGGCGAACAGCGCCAGGTGGACGCCGCCTTGAAGGAGTGTGGCTCGTCCGGGCACCACGGTCAGCGTGCTCACCACCGCGGTGAGCACGAGCAGGACCATATGTGTGGCGTCCTCACCGAGGACCAGGGGCCCGGACAGCCAGATCGAGGCGAGCGCGATGGCCGGAATGGTCAGGCCGATGCTGGCGATGGCGGAGCCGTACGCGAGGTTGAGGCTGGTTTGCAGCCGGTCGCGGCGCGCCGCGCGCACGGCGGCGAGCGTCTCGGGCAGCAGCACCATCAGAGCGATGGCGACGCCGACGACGGCCTTCGGCAGTCCGGCCGACTCCACGCCGTCCTCGACGGCCGGCGAGATCAGTTTGGCGTTTCCGACGACGGCCACGAGGGCCACGAACAGCAGCGCGACGCTCCACCAGGTCTCGCGGTCGCCGGGCGGCGGCGCGTGCTCCTCGGCGTCGGGCTCCTCGCCTTTGTGTGACGGCGGCAGGAAGTAGTCGCGGTGGCGCACGGTCTGCACGGTGACGAAGAGCCCGTACAGCGCGAGGGAGGCGACGGCCGCGAAGGTCAACTGGGCGCCGGTGAACTCGGGGCCCGGCTTGCTCGTGGTGAACGTGGGCAGGACGAGCGTCATGGTCGCGAGCGTGCAGACGGTCGCGAGCGCGCCGCCGGAGCCCTCGGCGTGGAAGACCGCGATGCGTTTGCGCACCGCCGCGACCAGCACACAGACGCCGACAATGCCATTGCAGGTGATCATGACGGCGGCGAAGACGGTGTCTCTGGCGTAGGTGGCGACCTTGTCGCCGCCGGCGACCATCAGCGTGACGATCAGCCCGACCTCGATGACGGTCACGGCTACGGCCAGGACGAGTGATCCGAAGGGCTCGCCGACGCGATGCGCGACGACCTCGGCGTGATGCACGGCGGCCAGGACCGCGCCCATCAGACAGAACCCGACCACGGCGACGGCGAAGCCCGGCAGGTCGCGGCCCCAGCCGAGCGCCAGGACGACGATCGCGGCGACCGGCACCCAGGTCGTCCAGTGCGACGTCAGCGCTGCCGGGCCGGTCTTCATGCGGCCCACGCTGCCAGCAGGACGTTCGGGCCGCGCGAGGTGCTGCGCCAATGGGTGGGGGTCGGGCGGAGGGTCGGAACCGGATCAACGAGTACCGCGTCGTCGTACCGTGGGGCGTCGCAAGGAAGAACCGGAACTGTCAGCCTGGAGGCGGGGGCGCATCCTTGCGCTGCTTTCCCTGCTGGTCGCCTTCCTGCTGGCCTTTCATGCCGCCGTGCCCAATGCGCCCGGCCGCCTCGGCAGCCTTCTGGAGACATTTCTTCCTTGGCTCGGTCTGGCCGTCCCCGGGCTGCTGGCCCTGGCATTCCTGCGCCGCTCATTCGCCGCACTGACGGCGTTGCTGCTGCCCGTTGTCGTCTGGCTCGCTCTCTTCGGCGGGCTGCTCCTTCCCGGGAACGACTCGGCGGACGGAATCACCGCGCTTCAGCACAATGTCAGTGACGAGAATCCGGACCCGGCAGGGACCGCGAAGAAGCTGGTCGGGGCTGATGCCGACCTCATCGCTCTGGAGGAGCTGACGCCTTCTTCCCTGCCGGCCTTCACCGCGGCGATGGCACCGGACTACCCCTACCGTGCGACAACGGGAACGATCGGACTCTGGTCGAAATATCCGCTCACCGACATACGGCCGGTGGACATCAGGCCGGAGGGAATCGGAGAAGGCTGGAACCGCGGCCTGAGGGCGACCGCCACGACGGAGCAGGGCGCTGTCGCTGTTTTCGTTGCGCACCTGCCTTCGGTGCGCCTCAGCCTGAAGAACGGATTCAGTTCCGCGTGGCGGGATGAAAGCGCTGTTCTCCTCGGTGCGGCGATCGCTGCCGAGCGACTGGACAGGGTGATTCTGCTGGGGGACCTCAACAGCACCGTGGACGACCGCGGGCTGGCACCGGTCAGCTCGCGGATGAACACGGCGGACACAGGCTTCGCCTTCAGCTGGCCCGCAGCTCTGCCCGTGGCCCGGATAGACCAGATCATGGCCAGATCGGCGACGGTCACCGATGTCTGGTCACTGCCTGGGACAGGAAGCGACCACTTGCCCATCGCCGCTCGCATCGGGCTCTGACCCGCTCACGCGCGTCTGACGGTCAGACCGCCCGATCCCGTCCCTCCCAGTAGGGGTCCCGCAGCCTCCGCTTGTACAGCTTGCCGTTCGGGTCCCGCGGCATCGTCTCGATGAAGTCAACCGTCTTGGGCCGCTTGTAGCCGGCCAACTGCCGCTCGCAGTGGGCAAGGATGTCGGCCGCCAGCGCGTCACCCGCCTGATGACCGTCGGCCGGTTCGACGACCGCCTTGACCTCCTCGCCCCAGTCCGCGTGCGGTATGCCGAACGCGGCGGCGTCGGCAACGGCCGGGTGAGTGAGCAGGGCCGACTCGATCTCCGCGGGATAGATGTTGACGCCGCCCGAGATGATCATGTCGATCTTGCGGTCCCGCAGGAAGAGATAGCCGTCCTCGTCGAGGATTCCGAGGTCGCCGACCGTGAAGAAGTCGCCGATGCGGTTCTTCTTCGTCTTGGCCTCGTCCTTGTGGTAGCTGAAGCCGCCGGTGCTCATCTTCATGTAGACGGTGCCCAGTTCACCGGCCGGGAGCCGGTTCCCGTCGTCGTCGAAGACGGCCAGCTCGCTGATGGGCCATGCCTTGCCCACCGTGCCGGGCTTCTTCAGCCAGTCCTCCGCCGTCGCGAACGCGCCGCCGCCCTCGCTCGCCGCGTAGTACTCCTCCACGCAGCTGCCCCACCAGTCGATCATCGCCCGCTTCACGTGGTCGGGGCAGGGAGCCGCGCCATGGATCGCGTGCCGCATGGACGAGACGTCGTAGCGCGCCTTGATCTCGTCGGGCAGCGCGAGCAGCCGGTGGAACTGCGTCGGCACCATGTGCGTGTGCGTGCAGCCGTACGCGTCGATGACCCGCAGCATCTCCTGCGGCGTCCACTTGTCCATCAGCACCAGCGGATGCCCGATGTGCAGGGCCGCGCCGGCGAATTGGAGCACGGCCGTGTGGTAGAGCGGCGAGCAGACCAGATGGACATTGCCGTCGAACGGCCGGATGCCGAAGATGCCGAGGAAGCCGCCGAGATAGGTCTCCTCCGGGAGCTTGCCGGACAGCGGACGGCGGATTCCGCGCGGCCGCCCGGTGGTGCCCGAGGTGTAGTTCATGACCCAGCCGAGCGCCCGGTCGCCGGGCACGGACTCCGGCTGCCCGTCGAGGAGTTCGGCGTACGGGCGGAAGCCGTCGATCGCGCCCACGGCATAGCGGTGGCTCGCGGACAGCTTGGCCTCGTCGGCCGCGGCCGTCGCCGCGGCGGCGAACCGCTCGTGCGCGATGAGCACCTTCGCGCCGGAGTCGGCGACGATCCAGGCGATCTCGGGTCCGACGAGATGGTGGTTGACGGGTACGAGATACAACCCGGCCTGGGACGCGGCGAGATACGCGGTGAAGAACTCGCCCCCGTTGGGCAGCACGACGGCGAAGGCGTCGCCCCGTTCCAGGCCGGCCGCCCGCAGTCCGTGCACCAGCTGGTTCACCGCGGCGTGCAGCCGGCCCGCGGTCCAGTTCTCGCCGTCCGGCGCGGTCAGGATCGTACGGTCCGGGTCCGCGGCGGCCTGGGCCCAGAAACCGTTGGGTCGTTCGGGCTGCTGAGTCATCTACTCGCTCCTTCCGGCGATGCGGTTGATCCGGTCCACGGCCGCCTCGAAACCCCGGGTCAGTTCGTCGAAGACCTGCTGGACGCTGCGTTCGCTGGTCATCCGGCCGACGATCTGGCCCACCGGCGTGCCGAGCAGCGGGCCCACTTCGTACTTCTGGATCCGGGAGACGGCGTCGGCGACAAGTAGTCCCTGGAGCGGCATGGGCAGGGTGCCGGGGCCGCTCGGGTCGTCCCAGGCGTCGGTCCATTCGGTCCGCAGCTGACGGGCGGGCTTTCCGGTCAGGGCCCGGGAGCGGACGGTGTCGCCGGAACCTGCCGCAAGGAGCTTCTGGGTCAGGGCCCGGGAGTGGAGATCGGCTTCGGTGGTGGTGAGCCAGAGCGAGCCGAGCCAGGCGCCCTGGGCGCCGAGTGCGAGCGCGGCGGCGATCTGTTGACCGCTTCCGATGCCGCCGGCGGCGAGTACGGGCAGCGGGCTGACGGCGTCGACGACTTCGGGGGTGAGCACCATGGAGGCGATCTCCCCGGTGTGGCCGCCGGCCTCGTAGCCCTGCGCGACCACGATGTCGATGCCCGCTTCGGCGTGCCGCTCCGCGTGGTGGGCGCTCCCGGCGAGAGCCGCGACGAGTACGCCGTGGTCATGGGCGCGCTGGACAACGTCCTGCGGCGGCGAGCCGAGCGCGTTGGCGAGCAGCTTGATCGGGTAGTCGAAGGCGACATCGAGCTGGTTGCGGGCGACCTGCTCCATCCAGCCGGTGATGCGCCAGCCGGACGCCTCGCCCTCCGGGAGTTCGGGAACGCCGTGTTTGGCGAGGGTTTCTCTGACGAACTGCCGGTGTCCTTCGGGGATCATCGCCTCGACGTCCGCCTCACTCAGTGTTTGATTTCCTTTGGCTTCGACCTTCTTGGCGGGCATGACGACATCGAGGCCGTACGGCTTTTTGTCGGTGTGCTCCTGCATCCAGTCGAGGTCGCGCTTCAGGTCGTCGGGAGCGGTGTAGCGGACCGCACCGAGAACCCCGAATCCGCCCGCCCGTGTGATGGCGGCGGCCACGGCCGGGAACGGCGTGAAGCCGAAGATGGCGTGCTCGATCCCCAGTTTCTTGCTCAGCTCCGTCTCCATGGGCGGCAGGATGCCGCAGCCTGGTGGACGAGGGAAGAGATTTTCTGATGCTGTGTCAGATTCTTTGGGATGGTTGACAGTGCCCGGGTCCCGCAAGAAAGTTTCACTGTCGAGCGAGATCCCGAAAGATACTTTCAGGAGAGGGTTCCGGATGACAGAGGGCGCGGTGGGCAGAGGGATCAGCCGGCGGAGGCTGGGCGGCGGGGTGCTGGCGCTCGGCGGCGCGCTCGCGCTGGCGCCGGTCCCGTTCGCGGACGCGGCGGAGAACTCGGAAGGCGGGTCCGGCGGGCCGGGCCGGCGGCCGACGCTGCGGCGCGGCACACCCGAGCGGGCCGGGCTGCTCCCCGTCCATCTCGACCGACTCGTCACCGACGCGGAGAGGTTCCTCGGCCCCTCCCCCAAGTACCCGTGGTACGCGGGCGCGGTGCTGCTCGCCGGCCGCGGCGGCACCGTCGCGCTGCATCATCCGATCGGCAAGGCCGTGCGCTATGCGGCGTACGACGAGAAGACCGACACCGCCGTGGAGTTCCCGGCGGACCGGCAGATCGCGATGGCCGAGGACACCGTCTTCGACCTGGCGTCGGTCTCGAAGCTGTTCACCTCGATCCTCGCCGTGCAGCAGATCGAGCGGGGCGCGCTGGCGCTGGAGGCCACGGTCGCCTCGTATCTTCCGGACTTCGCGGGCGCGGGCAAGCAGGACATCACCGTGCGCCAGCTGCTGACGCATACGTCCGGGCTGCGGGCCTGGATTCCGCTGTTCAAGGAGCCGACCCGGGAGGGGAAGCTCCGGCTGCTGTGGAACGAGGCGCCGGCGAACCCTCCGGGATCCAAGTACCTCTACTCCGACCTCAATCTGATCTCGCTCCAGCTCATCCTGGAACAGATCACCGGTCGCACTCTTGATGTGCTGCTCCGGAACGAGATCACCGCTCCACTCGGGATGCACCGCACCCGGTTCAACCCGCCGGCGTCCTGGAAGCCGAAGATCGCCGCCACCGAGGACGCCCGGCTGCCCTGGTCCGGCCTGGAGCGCGGGCTCGTCTGGGGCGAGGTGCACGACGAGAACGCCTACAGCTTCGGCGGCGTCGCCGGCCACGCCGGAGTCTTCTCCTGCGCCTGGGACCTCGCGATCCTCGCTCGCACGCTCCTCAACGGCGGCGTCTACGGCCGCTCGCGCGTGCTGCGCCCCGAGTCCGTGGAGCTGATGTTCACCGACTTCAACACCGCCTTCCCGGGCGACGAGCACGGTCTCGGCTTCGAGCTCTACCAGCACTGGTACATGGGCGCGATGGCCACGCCGCGCACCGCGGGCCACACCGGATTCACCGGCACCAGCCTCGTCCTCGACCCCAGCACCGACTCCTTCTTGATCGTGCTCGGCAACTCCGTTCATCCGGTGCGCAGTTGGCGTTCCGGCAGCGCGCCGCGGGTCGCCGCCGCCAACAACATGGCCCGTGCCGTCGCCGTTCGCCCGGACCGCGGACGGGCCGCCTGGTTCTCCGGCATGGCCGGTGCCACTGCCGCCACGCTCACTCTGCCCGCGCTCGCCGTCGTCTCCCGGCGCGCGCGGCTGAGCTGTTCGCTGTGGTGGGACACCGAGCCCGGCTCGGACGCGCTGTTCCTGGAAGGGTCCGCGGACGACGGGGCGACGTGGCAGGCGGTGCCGTTCACGACCGTACGGGACGGGGCCCAGCCGCAGCCGCATCCCGCGGGCTCGGTGACGGGCTGGTCCGGGCGGGTCTGGCACCGGCTGTCCGCGGACCTCTCGGCATGGCAGGGCGGCAAGGTGCGGCTGCGCTGGCGGTATGCGACCGACCAGCTCTATGTCGGCCGTGGGGCATATGTGGACGCGATCCGGGTCGAGGACCGGGGCCGTCCTCTGTTCGACGAGGCCCGGCCCGGCGACGCCGCGCTGATCGAGACCAACGGCTGGACGGCGTCGCGGGACTGACGTGTCCTCAAGGTCTCGGGGTCACCTGCCGAGCGCGGCCATCGCGGCGTTGTGACCCGTTACGCCGCTGACCCCGCCGCCGCGCACGGCGCCCGCCCCGCACAGCAGCACATTGGTGTGCGCCGTCTCGACGCCCCAGCGGCCCGTCGACTCGGCGGCGTACGGGAAGGCGAGATCGCGGTGGAAGATATGGCCGCCGGGAAGCCGGAGTTCCTGCTCCAGATCGAGCGGGGTCTTCGCCTCGATGCATGGCTCACCGTTCTCGTCGAGCGCGAGGCAGTCGGCGATCGGCTCGTCCAGATGGGCGTCGAGTTCGGCGATCGTGGCGGCGAGGAGTTCGGTCCGCGTCGCATCGTTGTCGGCGGCGAAGAGCCGGGCCGGGGTGTGCAGTCCGAAGAGCGTCAGCGTCTGGTAGCCCTGCGCGGCGAGTTCGGGTCCGAGGATGGTCGGGTCGGTGAGCGAGTGGCAGTAGATCTCCGAGGGCGGCGCGCTCGGCAGCCGGCCCGATGACGCTTCCCGGTACGCGGTGGCGAGCTGCCCGTACCCCTCCGACACATGGAAAGTGCCGGCGAACGCGTCGCGCGGGTCGACCGAACGGTCACGCAGCCGCGGCAGCCGCCGCAGCAGCATGTTGACCTTGAGCTGGGCGCCTTCGGCAGGCGCCGCGGGCTCCTCGCCGAGCAGCACGGCCAGCTCCCGCGGCGAGGCGTTCACCAGCACCTGCCGGGCCGCGACCGTGCCTTCGGCGCCGTCCGTGCGGTAGCCGACCTCGGCCCGCTCGCCGTCGGTCTCGATACGGGTCGCCTCGTGCAGCGTCACGATCTCGGCGCCGGCCTCCCGCGCGGCCGCGGCCAGCGCGTCGGTGAGCGCGCCCATGCCGCCGACCGGCACGTCCCAGTCGCCGGTGCCGCCGCCGATCACGTGGTAAAGGAAGCAGCGGTTCTGCGCGAGGCCCGGGTCGTGGGCGTCGGCGAAGGTCCCGATCAGCGCGTCCGTGAGCACCACGCCCCGTACGAGATCGTCGGCGAACCGCTTCTCGATCGCCTCGCCGATGGGCGCCTCGAACAGCGTCCGCCAGGCCGTCTCGTCGTCGATGCGAGCGCGCAGCTCCTCGCGCGCGGGCAGCGGCTCGGTCATCGTCGGAAAGACCCGCTCGGCGACCCGCGCGGTCATCGCGTAGAACTCCTGCCAGGCCGCGTACTCCGCCTCGCCGCCGGTGAGCGCGGTGAACGACTCCCTGGTGCGGCCCGCGCCCACGAGCAGCCCGCCGGCGCCCTTCGGCGTGTAGGAGGAGACGGTGCGCTTGCGCACGGAGAACGTCAGCCCGAGCTCGCGAACGATCTTGTCCGGCAGCAGCGAGACGAGATACGAGTAGCGGGAGAGCCGGGCGTCGACCCCGGCGAAGGGCCGCGTGGACACGGCCGCGCCGCCGGTGTTCCCCCGGCGCTCCAGCACGAGGACGGAGCGGCCGGCGCGGGCGAGGTAGGCGGCGGCGACGAGACCGTTGTGGCCACCGCCGACGATGACGACGTCGTACGAGCTGTGTGCGGGCATGCCGGGACCCTAACCGGTCGCTTCCCCGGAGACGACCTAGCGGCCACGCTGCTGTCGGAGTGCCGCGACCCGGCGGTACAGCTCCACCGCCTCCCCGTGGCGGCCGAGCTGCTCCAGACAGTGCGCCTCGTCGTTGCGGCTGGCCAGGGCGTCCGGGTGGTCCGTGCCGAAGACGCGCTCGCGCGCCTCGGCGACCTGGACGTAGACCGTCAGCGCGTCCGCCCAGCGGCCCAGCCAGCCGAGGCCCACGGCCACTTCGCGGCGGCTGACGAGCGTGTCGGGATGCTCGGGGCCCAGCACCCGCTCGCGCAGGGCGCAGACGTCGCGCGCCTCGGCCAGGGCCTCCTCCCAGCGGGCGAGCCGGCCGAGGTTCACGCCGAGGCCGTGGCGGGCGCGCAGGGTCTCCGGGTCGTTCGGGCCGTTCACTCGGGTGCGGTCGTCGACGAGGTCGCGGTAGAGCTGGAGGGCCTCGGCGCTGCGGCCGAGGCGGCCGAGGCTGATGCCGACCTCGTAGCGCGCGGCGAGGGTGTCCGGATGGTCGGCGCCGAGCGCGCGTCCGCGCGCCGCCGCCACCTCGCGATAGGTCCCCAGGGCCTCCGTCCAGCGGCCCAACTGGCCGAGCGCGTAGGCCACTTCGTACCAGGTGACCAGCGTGTCCGGGTGTTCGGCGCCGAGCACCCGGGCGCGCGCGGCCGCGACGTCGAGCGCCATCCGGTACGAGTCCTCGAGCCGTCCGAGCCTGCTCAGGTTGAAGGCGAGGTTGTGCCGGCAGCGCAGAGTGTCGGGATGGTCGTGTCCCGTGGTGCGTTCGCGGGAGGCGAGCACCGCCGCGTACACATCGTGGGCCTCGAAGTGCCGGCCCAGCTGGCCCAGTACGTATGCCGTCTCCTGGCGGGCCGCGAGCGTCTCCGGGTGGTCCGCGCCCATGCTGCGCTCACGCCCGTCGGCGACGCGTGCGAACTCCCGCAGGGCGTCCGCGGCACGTCCGGTCCGGCTCAGCGTGAAGCCGACTTCGTAGCGGCTGGCCAGCGTGTCCGGGTGGTCGGGGCCCAGGACGTGTTCGCGCTCCGCGGCGACCGCGCGGTGCACCTCGCCGGCTTCCTCCCAGCGGCCGAGCCTGCCGAGGCTCAGGCCCGCGTTGTGCCGGCTGGCGAGCACGGCGAGCAGCTCCGGCGGCGGGGTGGGGCGCTCCTGGCGGGGCAGCCGGACGAGGGACGGTCCACGCAGGTCGACGCCGGTGGTCCACTCGCCGGTGAGGCCCGCGGTGTGGTCCGGCAGCGCGGGCCGCAGCGCCGAGCCGCCGGTGGCTTTGGGGCCGGTGGTCATGGAGCGGGTCCAGGACGGCAGCCTTGGTTCATGGGTGAGCTGGTGCGCCGGCCGGGGCGGCGGCAGGGCCGGGTGGGCATGGCGCGCTGCCGCGCCGATCCGGCGACGCAGATCCTTGGCGTCGGCGGGCCGCCCGTCGGGTGTCTTGGCGAGCAGGTCGAGGACGATCGTCTGGAAGTAGTCCGGGATTTCGGCGCGGTGGGTGCGCAGCGGTTCCGGCGTGGTGTCGCGGTGGCCGACGAGCACCGCCCAGGTGTCGTCGTGATCGAACGGCGGGACGCCGGTGGCGATCTCGTACAGCACGCACCCCAGGGAGTACAGATCGCTGCGATGGTCGACATGGCCGCCGCTGATCTGCTCGGGCGACATGTAGTGCGGCGTCCCCATGGCGATGCCGGTGCCGGTGAGCTTCGAGGTGAAGCCGATGTCCGCGCCGAGGCGTGCGATGCCGAAGTCGCAGATCTTCACGGCTCCGTCGGTGAGCCGCATGATGTTCGCGGGCTTCAAGTCGCGGTGGACGATGCCCTGTTCGTGGGTGTAGGCGAGCGCGTCGGCGACCTGTTCGGCGATGTCGACGACATCGGACACCGGCAGCGGATGCTGTTGGTTCCCCTCGAGGAGCTGGCTGAGATTGCGGCCTTCGAGCAGCTCCATCACCAGATAGAGCACGCCTTCGTACTCGCCGAAGTCATGGACGACGGTCACACCGCGGTGCTGGAGGGCGGCGGCCACCCGTGCTTCGCGCCGGAAGCGCTCCCGGAGCACCGTGGTGAAGGAGGCATCATGCTGCGGACCCATCGGCTTGAGGCACTTGACCGCGACACGTCGCCCGAGAGACTCGTCGACGGCGCGGTACACCTCGCCCATGCCGCCGCGCCCGATGAGATCGAGCAGCCGGTACCGGCCTTGGATCAGCCTGGATTCCGCCATCGCGTGCTGTCGCCCCCGTCGCTTCGCTGCACCCTCCCCGGCCCGTCCAGTATGGCCTCCTGTCTGCGCAGTTTGTACGGGGCCGGGCGGCTGCCGGGGCCGAGTCGGGCCATCGCTTTCAAGATGTGACCCGGCGGGAGTTGCCAGCGCAGACGGGAGGGAATGCAGCGCAGCAGTTTGCCGGTGGCGACGAGGTGACGTGTGACGCGCTCAGGAGCGGGGGCGGGCCGGCCGTACAGCTCATGGGCGTAAGGAGGCAGCGCGTTGTACGCGAGCCGGGCCACGCGCCGCCACAGCAGTTCGCGCGCCGGTACGAGAAGGGCGTTGATCGGTGGGCGTTGCAGGAAGTCGTCGACGTCGCGGGCGTCGGCTCCGGCGGCAAGTTGGGGCCGGACGCGGTCGAAATAGGCGGCGAGCTGCGCGGTGTTCGCCGGGACGGCCTCGGGGTCGAGGCCGACGAGACGGGCCGAGACACGCTGCTCGTCGACATAGGCGTCGGCCAGGGCGTCGCCGGTCAAAAGGCCCGAGCGGCGCGCCACGTGGAGGTAGGAGTCGATCTCCGCGCAGTGCACCCACAGCAGCAGATCGGGCTCGTCGACGCCGTAGCGTTCCCCGGTGTCGGGGTCGGTGGCCTTGAGGCGGGTGTGGATGCGGCGGACGCGGGCGCCGGCCTTCTCCGCGGCGTCGGTGGTGCCGTAGCTGATGGTGCCGACGAAGTTGGCGGTGCGCAGCAGTCTGCCCCAGGCGTCTTTCCTGAAGTCCGAGTTCTCCATCACTCCGCGGACGGCGCGCGGGTGCAGCGCCTGCAGATAGAGCGCGCGGACCCCGGCGACCCACATCATGGGGTCTGCGTGCATCTGCCAGGTGACGGATTCGGGTCCGAAAAGACCGGGGTCGGCTGCTTCGCTCATGTCATCGTCGTACCCGCGGCATGCCCAGTCCGATCCACGAAATGATCTCGCGCTGGATTTCGTTGTTGCCGCCGCCGAAAGTGAAGATCACGGCGGAGCGGTAGCCGCGCTCGAGCTCGCCGTGCAGGACGGCGCCCGCCGAGCCCTCCTTGAGCGGGCCCGCCGAGCCGACGATCTCCATCAGCCAGGCGTATGCGTCACGGCGTGCTTCGGAACCGTAGACCTTGACGGCGGAGGCGTCCTGCGGGGTGAGTGTGCCTTCCTGGACGGCGTTCACCATCTGCCAGTTGAGCAGTTTCATCGCGTCGAGCTTGGTGTGGGTGCGGGCGAGGCGTCCGCGCACCCAGCCGAGGTCGATCACGCGGCGGCCGTCGGCGAGTTTGGTGTCGGCCGCCCAGCGCTGGACGTCGTGGAGCGCGCGGATGGCCATGGTGCCGTGTGCGGCGAGGGTGACGCGCTCGTGGTTGAGCTGGTTGGTGATCAGGCGCCAGCCCTTGTTCTCCTGCCCGACGCGGCGGGACGCGGGGACGCGGACGTTCTCGTAATAGCTGGCGGTGGTGTCGTGCGAGGCGAGGGTGTTGATGATGGTGCAGGAGTAGCCGGGGTCGGAGGTCGGCACCAGCAGCATGGTGATGCCCTTGTGCGGCGGCGCGTCGGGGTCGGTGCGCACCGCGAGCCAGACCCAGTCGGCCGTGTCGCCGTTGGTGGTCCAGATCTTCTGGCCGTTGACGGTGTACGTACCGGTGTCCTCGTCCCCCTCGCGCACGGCCCGGGTCTTCAGCGCGGCGAGGTCGGTGCCGGCGTCGGGCTCGCTGTAGCCGATCGCGAAGTCGATCTCACCGGCGAGGACCTTCGGCAGGAAGTACGCCTTCTGTTCGTCCGTGCCGAACTGCATGATCGTCGGGCCGACGGTGTTGAGCGCCATCAGCGGCAGCGGCACTCCGGCCTGCGCGGCCTCGTCGAAGAAGATGAACTGCTCGATCGGGCTCAGCCCGCGGCCGCCGTACTCCTTCGGCCATCCGACGCCGAGCCAGCCGTCGGTGCCGAGACGGCGGATCGTCTCGCGGTAGAAGCGTTTCTGGGCGGCCGGGTCGCCGTAGCGGGCGTAGACGTTGTCGGGCACCAGGTCGGCGAAGTAGGTGCGCAGCTCGGCGCGCAACTGCTGCTGTTCAGGCGTGTATTCGAGGTGCACAGCCCCTCCAGAGTCTCGCAATCCGTCGCATGCGCGGCGCACACGGTAGAACGTGTTGCAAGAATCCGGAAGACCGTTGGGTTCGGGCGTTGCTCTCGATCGCCGGACGGGCTGGAATCAGCCCTCCCCGGTCAGGCGTACACCGCGTCGATCAGCGCCATCTTCCGCGGGTCGTCCGCGATGTGCGGACCCATCCGGTTCATCACATAGCCCATGCTCAGGCCCGCCTCGGGGTCCGCGAGTCCGCAGGAGCCACCGAAGCCGTCGTGGCCGAAGGCACGGGAGTTGGGGCCGTACGAGCCGTTCTCGCCGCTCAGCCAGAGCCCGAGGCCCACCTCGGTCTCGTGCTTGAAGCCCGCGCCGAGCACCAGGTCCCGGCAGGCGCCCTGGCCTTCGCGCACGCGCTCCGCGGCCTCGGGCGACAGCAGCTGCCGGCCGGCGACCTCTCCGCGTCCGGCCAGGATTCCGTACAGCGCGGCGACGGCGCGGGCAGTGCCGTGGCCGTTCGCGGCCGGGATCTCTGCCGCGCGCCACGCGGGCGTGTTGGCGTCGGCCGCTCCGAGCATCGGGTTGATCAGCGCCGCCAGCGCGAGCGGTTCCAACTGGGCGAAGATCGCCGCCTGTTCACTGCTCGCCTGGGCCGGCGGATGCACCAGCTCGGCCGCGCGTGCGGACTCCTTCTCCGGCAGCCCGATGGTGAAGTCGATGCCGAGCGGTCCGGTGACCTCCTGCTGGAGGAAGGCGCCGGGGAGCTGTCCGGTGATGCGCCGTACGACCTCGCCCACCAGGAAGCCGTAGGTGAAGGCGTGGTAGCCGGACTGCGTGCCGGGCTCCCACCAGGGCTCGGTGGCGGCGAGGCGGGCGCAGGTCAGCTCCCAGTCGTAGAGCTGCTCGGTGGAGTGCGGCTCGCGCAGTCCGGCGAGGCCGGCACGGTGCGAGAGCAGCTGGCGCACCGGAATCGCGTCCTTGCCGGCCGCGGCGAATTCCGGCCAGTACGTGGCGACGGGCGCGTCAAGATCGAGCAGTCCGCGGTCGACGAGCAGATGCGCGCACAGGGCGGTGGCACCCTTGGTCGTCGACCACACGTTGACGAGCGTGTCGCGCTCCCACGGACGTGTGCGCGCCTCGTCGGCCCAGCCGCCCCACAGATCGACGACTGTTTCACCGTCGTGCAGCACGGTCACGGCCGCGCCGAGCTCGCCGCGTTCGCGGAAGTTCTGCTCGAAGGCCGCGCGCACCGCGAGGAAGCGTTCGTCGCAGTGACCCTCGATCTTGGGTGCGCTCTCGGACATGGTGCCTCCGTCGCCTCGGCCGGCCGCCCGGACGCCGGTGTCCGGTGCTCTTCGCATGAACGTACCGACTGGTCGGACTGTCGGGAAGAGCCGGGACACAACCTCCGGCGTCCGATGCCCCGGCCGGGTGAGCGAGGATGGGACCGGAAGATCCACGCCCGGAAGGAACCACCGATGGCCCTCGACGACTCCGTACTGCTCCGCACCGAGGGCCGCGCGGGTTACATCACCCTCAACCGCCCCCGGGCGCTGAACGCGCTCACGCACGAGATGGTCCGCCGTATCGACCAGGCCCTCGCCGAGTGGGAGCGGGACGAGTCCGTCGCCGTCGTGGTGATCGCCGGAGCCGGTGAGCGAGGGCTGTGCGCCGGCGGCGACATCCGGGCCATCCACGCGGACGCCCTCTCCGGCGGGCATGCCTCGACGGACTTCTGGCGGGACGAGTACCGGCTCAACGCCCGTATCGCCCGCTATCCCAAGCCGTGCGTCGCCCTCATGGACGGCATCGTGATGGGCGGCGGCGTCGGTGTGTCGGCGCACGGCGATGTACGGATCGTCACCGAGCGCTCGGCCGTCGCCATGCCGGAGACGGTCATCGGCTTCGTGCCGGATGTCGGCGGCACCTTCCTGCTGTCCCGCGCGCCGGGCGAGCTCGGCACCCATCTCGCGCTCACGGGCCTGGCGGTGGGCGCGGCGGACGCCGTGCTGTGCGGCCTCGCCGACCGGTTCGTGCCCTCGCAGCGGCTGGCGGAACTCGCGGCCTCGCTCGCGGAGTTGGACGTCCCGGAGGCACTGCGCCGGTTCGCGGCCCCGGCGCCCGAGGGCGAACTGGCCGCCGCCCGTGCGTGGATCGACGAGTGCTACGCGTACGACTCGGTGGAACGCATCGTGGACCGGCTGTTCGCCCATGGCGACCCGGCGGCGAAGGAGGCCGCCGAAACGATCCTCAGCAGGTCTCCCACCTCGCTGAAGGTGACGCTCGCCGCGCTGCGCAGGGCTCGGGCCCTGGACTCGCTGGAGCAGGTCCTGGACCAGGAGTACCGCGTCTCGTGCGCCGCCTTCGCCGGGCCCGATCTGATCGAGGGCGTACGGGCGCAGGTCATCGACAAGGACCGCAGGCCGCGCTGGTCGCCCGCGGAGCTGTCGCAGGTGTCCGACGCCGACGTGGCACGGTTCTTCGAGCCGCTCGGGGACGCGGAACTCGGGCTCGCGCGCGGCCTCGGCGGCTGAGCTCAGCGCCCGAGGATGTGGTGCAGCGAGGCCTTCATCCGGTCGACGAAGGCCTCGCGGACGCCGTCCTCAACCAGGTCCAGCGAGAGATACGGGTTGAGGTCCTCCAGCTCGACCAGCAGCAGTTCGCCGTCCGGGGCCCGGCAGGCGTCGACGCGCTGGATGCCATGGTCGAGGGTGTTCCAGTCGATGAACCGCTGCGCGAACTCCAGGTCCTCCAGGCCCGGTTCGTACCGCTGAAGCTCCCAGCGGCGCTCGGGGAGCGGCGCGTACAGGGCGTACTGGAAGTCCCGGTCGACGAAGTAGAACGACACCTCGTAGCGGAACGGGATCCGGGGCTGCACCAGGACGTCCGCGTGGACGAGCCCGGCGAGCCGGTCCCGGGCGGCGAACTCCATGCCGATCGAGTCCGCGCCCAGCTTGGGCTTGACGACATACTCCTCGGCCTCCGGCAGCCGTCCGAGGTCCTCGGCGCGGTCCACGGTCGGTATGACGGGGAATCCGGCCGCGCTCAGCTCCACCAGGTACTGCTTGCCCGCCATGTCGCCGCGTCCCGTCGGCGGGTTGTAGAGGAGTGTGCCCGTCGCGCGGACGCGTTCCAGGAACGCGTCGTACGCCCGCTGGTAGTGGAGCACAGGACCACTGTTGCGTACGACCACGGCGTCGAAGGAGCCCATCAGGCGGGCCGCGTCCAGCGGATGGCAGAGCGCGATGTCGAAGTCCTCGCGCAGGCGTCCGGAGAGCCGGATGTCCTCGTCGCAGTAGCGCCGGCCCTTCGCCTCGTAGCCGAGATCGGTGACATAGAGGAGGCTGGCGCGTTCGACGGTCATGGTCCCTTCGTATCAGACGGTCCCCTGCCCGGCCTGCGGCGGTACTGGTCGCGGTAACGCTCAGAACCTCGGGCGGAGCAGCAGCAGCGCTGTGTCGTCGTCGCGTTCGCGGCTGCCGGTGGTCCAGTCGATGAGCCGGTCCGCCAGGGCTTCGAGCGTCTCGTCGGCGGCGAACTCCAGCTGTCCGGCCAGTTCCGCCAGAGCCTTGTCCATGTCGATGCCCGGCGCCTCGATCAGTCCGTCCGTGTACAGCACCAGCACGGACCCCGGGCGCAGCTCCACGGTCGTGGTCGGATAGACGGCCGACGGGTCGACGCCGAGCAGCGGGCCGCCGGCCAGATCGAGGACGTGGACCCGGCCCTCCGGATCGCGCAGCAGCGGCTGCGGGTGTCCGGCACGGGCGAAGTGGGCCCAGTGGTGCGGCAGGTCCAGATGGAGATAGACGCAGCTGGCGAGCAGCTCGGCGTCGAGGTCGATCAGGAGCCGGTTGGTGGACTCCATGACGTTCCCGGGCGGCTGGCCGACGGCCGTGTAGGCGCGTACGGCGGTGCGGACCTGGCCCATCAGCCCGGCGGCGGTGACGTTGTGGCCCTGTACGTCGCCGATGACCGCGGCTGCTTCCTGGCCGGTGCGGATCAGGTCGTAGAAGTCGCCCCCGATCTCCATGCCCTGGGTGCCGGGCAGATACCGCGCGGCGACCTCGAGCCCGTCGAGCGCGGGCAGCGAGTGCGGCAGCAGAGCGGACTGCAGGCCGTGGGCGAGGCGGTGTTTGGCGTCGTAGAGCCGGGCCCGCTCCAGGGCCTGGGCGATCAGCCCGCCGAGGCTGGTGAGAACGGCCCGTTCGTCGGTGGAGAAGTGGTGCTCCTTGTCGTAGCCGAGTACGCAGGTGCCGACCGGCCGGCCGGAGGCGATCAGCGGCAGATAGGCCCAGGCGGCCATGCCGTCGGGAGTCGCGAATCGTGCGGGGTAGATGTGTTCGAGCTGGGCGCGCGACTCGAAGAAGGACGGCACGCCCGTCGCCAGCGCCTGGGCGCCCGGCGTGGGTGCGGTCAGCGGCATGCCGTCGAAGCGCTCGACGGTCTCCGCGTTCTCGTAGCCGCGCTGCCCGAGGACCCGTAGCCGCCCGCCCTCGGACGCCAGCATGACCAGCGCACGGCTTCCGACGGCCGGCATGATCTCGTCGGCGACCAGCTCGATCACGTCGGACACTCCGACGGCCTCCGTGAGCGCGCTGGCGAGGCTGAGGATGTTGGAGATGGCGACGAGGCGTGCCGGGTGCCCGGAGGGCGCGTCGGCGGGAATCTCCTGAACCGTTCCGCTGGCCGGGCTGATGTGCACGGTGATGCCGTTCCTGCTGGGGTGGAGCTTGAACATCAGCCAGTCCTGCGGCGGGCGCAGCGCTACGAACGAGATGGTCTCCTGGCTGAGCAGCGCCGCCCGGTAGCGGTCCTCGTACACCGGGTCGTTCAGCCAGGGCAGCGAGGCCCACGGCTGGGTGCCGAGCAGGTCCCCCACGGGCACGCCCACCAGCTCGGCCGTGGCGGGGTTGGCGTAGGTGATACGGCCGTGCAGGTCCAGCGAGCACAGGCCGTCGGGTATCCGGGTGAGCATGCGCACGGCCTCGATCGGGCCCGTCGTGGCGGCCATGGTGGAGGGGCCGAGGATGTCGTTCTCGGTGGTCAGGGTGCGGCCCTCCGCGACTGCCCGTTGCAGCCGCAGAGCGAGCCGGTCGCAGGCGGCGGTGAGGCGTCCCCGCTCGTCGTCCGAGAGCGTGGACGTGTGCGAGCCGGGCCAGGTGACGAACACGGCTCCGTACGCGGCGTCGTCGGTCGCGACGGGCAGGGCGGCGAGTGCGAACGGATAAGGCAGCGCGACGGCGATACGCGGGTAGCGGGTCGCCATGTCCTCCTCGCCGGAGACCCAGATGAGCCGTCGTTCGCGCATGGCGTCGGCGACGGGGATCGGCGAGCCGATCGCGACCCGCTCCCAGGGCGCCGCGAAGGCGCGTGGCAGCCCGGCCATGACCGCCATCTCGAGGACCTGCCGGTCGGGCGAGAGCAGATACACGGCCCCGGAGTGGGCGTGGACGTCGTCGAGCATGCCAGCCAGGGCGAGCGACAGCATGGGCTGGGCACCAGGGTTTCCGCCGGACGGCTGTGTGACCCCGGAGGTGAGCGGATCCGACAAGGGAAACCACCTCCTCCGCACCGCCCATCACCAAGGCTGCCCGCTGCGGGTGTTTCCCGCACGGCGAGCGGGCCCCGGGGAAGAGGGCGCCCGCCCGCCGTGCACGCGCTCATGCTCAGGCGCTGCGCCGAGGCCCTAGGCCACCCGGTTGCGGCGCGCCTCCGCGGCCGGTGCCGCGCTGTCGGCCGTGACGCGGATCCCGGCCCGCTCGGTGACTCCGCCCACGGTGACGGCCAGCGTGACCGTCCCCGGTCGCAGGCCGGTGAGCCTGCCGGTCGCCGGGTCGAACGCCGCCACGTGCCGGTGCCGGGCGTTCTCGGGATCACCGATGTACAGATTCGGCGACCCTGTCCAGTCCGCGCTCAACGGGAAGGCGACCGGGACCTCGCGGACACCCTGCGTGACCTTCGCCGACGCGTCCTCGGTGCGGCCGGGCGGCAGCACCGCCGGTGCTTCGAGCGCGAGCGCGTCGACATGGGCGCGGGTCTGGACGGAGACCCAGTCCGGCATCCCCTCCCACGGCCTGTGCCTGCCGGCCGACTGCTCGCCGCGGGACACCTTGTCGACGCCGACCAGTGACCAGCCGGTGAAGCCGCCGCCGGCCGCCGGCCCTGCCGGTGTCTTGCCCGAGTTGCCGTTGATCAGATACGGAACTCCGTCGACGTGCTCGGCGTGGAAGACGCCGACGTGGCTGCCGACGAGCCCGGCGCCCTTGCCGGTCGTACGGCGGAACTCGGCCAGCCACCGCTCGATCAGCGCCGCTTCCTTGCGGTCGCTCAGCTGGCTGCCCTTCTGCGGGGTCGGGTCACGCGGCGGGACGTGCTCGATGAGCATCACCGAGCTCACGGCCGGATCCTTCGCCGCCGCGTCCAGTTGGGCGCGGACCGCCTTGATCTGCTCGAAGCCGCCGCCGCGCAGCGTCAGGCTGGAGGTGTCGAGGGTCAGGAAACGGGTGCCGAGGTGGTCGAACGTGCGGTGCGTGGCACCGAACTCGGCGATGAAGTTGTCTATCTTCCCACCCATCACTTCGTGGTTGCCCGGCACGTAGTACCAGGGCAGTTCGTCGCCGAGCTCCTCGGTCAGGATCTGCCGGGCGAACGCCAGGTCCGCCGGTGTTCCTTCGTCGACCAGGTCACCGTTGATGACGAGGAAGTCGGGACGGGCGGCCTTGATCTCGCGCAGCGTCCGCCGGGTCTGCTTCACGATGGCGCTGTCCGGTTCCCGCGCGACGAACTGCGCGTCGGACATGACCGCGAACTGCCAGTCCCTGTCCTGTGTTTCGGCAGCGGAGTCGATCAGCGGGTCGGCCGTACGGGGCTGGTCCGGCAGGTCGACGGTCGGCGGCACCTGTGCGGTCAGGCCATCGATGACGATCTTCCCGGTGTACTGCCGGGCGGCCGTCGCCTCGGCCAGATAGAAGCGGTGGACCGACACCGGCAGCCCGGCCCCGGGCGGCACGGTGAAGGTCACCTGCCGCCAGCCGGTCCAGGTGACATACGGGCCGCGCAGCAACTGGTCGGTGCCCGCGGCGTCCTTGAGGTGCAGCGTCGGCCAGGCGCCCTTGCCGTCGCCGTTGATCCACAGCGTGAACGACTGCGGCTGGCCGGGGACCGCGATCCGCTGCGGCGGGTTGGCGTACGCGGCGCGGGTGGCCGTCGACTGCGTGAAGTCGTAGGTGAGTTCCAGGCCCGTGCCGCTCTGGCCGTTCGGCGTCGCCGCGACAGAGCCGCTCGCGCGCGCCGAGGTGAAGGTCCAGGCCGCCGCGTCGTCGAAGCCGGCCACCGGCTGCTCGGCGAGACCGACGCTCACCGCGAGGACGGTACTCACTCCGGCGACCTCGGCCGTGATCCGGCCGGCGCCGCTGCCGGTGCGGGAGGTGACGGCGAAGGAGCCCCTGCCGTCGTCGCGCACCTCGAACTGCGTGTGGTCGTAGTCGAGTTTCACATCGGCAGGCTCGACGGGAGCGCTGTTGCCCTGCGCGTCGAGGCCGAGGATGCCGAACATGCCGGTGACGGTGGCGTCGGCGAGTGAGACGCGGCGGGTGGTCGGCTCGATCCGGGTGAGGTCGTCGAGCACGGTCAGTTCGGTGCTGCCGTGCGCGCCCGCGCGCTCGGCGCGGACCTCGGTGGTGCCGCTGTTGCGCGCACGGAAGACGCCTTGCGCGTCGACCCGGCCCACCGAGGGGCGTTCGGCCCGCCAGTGCGCGGTGCCCGCGGCCGGTCCGTACGTCTCGTCGTATCCGGCGGCGGTGAGGCGTCGGGTCAGTCCGGGGAACACCCGCTCGGGATGGCCGCCCTTGACCGGGTCGGCGGTCGGGGCGCTCAGCGCCGGTGTACGGGTCTCGACCCAGAATCCGCGCAGCCGACCGCTGCCGTCGGGCGCGGTGAGCGCGAGCCCGTTGGGGACCGTGCGCTCGCTGCCGTCGGAGGGGCTGTTCTCCACCTGGAGCGCGTCGCTGCCGGGTTCGCGGGCGACGAGGGTGGATGAGCCGCCGCCGTCGAGGTTGAGCGCGCTGTGCGCGCCGGCCTGCTTCATCATCACGCCGAGTTCGGTGAGCGTGACGCCGCCGCTGTCGGCCTGGCGTCCGTCGACGGTGATGACCTGCATCGCGCGGCCGTCCCGGGAGAAGCCGACGGCGGTGCGGGGCGCGGCGGTGTTGTTGCCCTCGCCTTCGTGGTTCTGCGGTACGCCGTCGACGACGAGGAGTTCACGGCCGCCGACCGCGGTGCGCGGAACGGGGCCGCTGTCGGTGCGCGGCCGGTACTCCATCGACACGGGGTCGCCGGGACGCAGCGCGGCGAGCGGTCCGGCGCCGGCCTCGCGTCCTACGAGCACGATGGTGTCCGGCGCGATGGGCCCGGTGCCCGGCCGGTCGGCCACGGAGACGACCCTGCCGTCCCGAACGACCGCTTCGGCGACGGGAGTTGCGCCGTCCACGGTCAGCGCGCGGTCCGCGATCCCCCAGGCCGGGGTGTACGCGCCTATGCCCCCGGCGGGGACATTGGCGGCGTTGTAGGCGGCCAGCGGGTGCGGACCGGACGGCAGGGCCAGCGTGCCTTCGAAGTAGAGCTGGAGTACCCGTCCGGCTCCTTCGGGCCCGATGCCGACGGCCCGGTTGGCGCCGGCCGCCGGAGAGTGGGTGACCTTGCCGTCCTTGATTCCCGCGCCCTGCGGGGCGCCGGTCTGGTTGATGTCGAAGAAGTCCGCGTTGATGGCGGCGACGGTGCGCCGGCCGGGACCGGGGTCGTGCCGGTCGGCGAGCTGCGACACGGTGGCGCGGTCGGCGACCTTGCCGGACGAAAGGTAGTCGGCCCGCGCGCCGCTGCCGTCGAGGTCGACGGAGAGCGCGTCGACACGCAGCCACTTGTCGGACTCGAGCCGGTCGTACGAGGTGAGGCGGATGCCCGGGGCGATCGGCCGGGCGCTGCGCGCGGTCTCGATGCCGTCGCCGTCCACGACGGACCTGGGTGCTCCGGCGGGTCCGCTTGCCGGCGGCGGGGCGAGCGGGCGCAGCACTTCGCCGGCGTCCCGCGGACGGGGATCGGGGGTGGAGTCGGCGACGGCGGGAGACAGGGCTCCCGCCGTCAGTGCGGACACCGTCGCGACCAGCACGACGGTCCGTCTTGCTCTGCCAAGGCCCACAACTACTCCTGGAATGCGGCTGGTTGAGCACGGAGTAAGCGCTGTCGGCGGACAGCTTCGCGGCGCTCGTACGTTCGCACCAGGGGGCCCGGGCAACACCGGGGAGAACATGTGCCGTCAGGACCGTTGCCGGTCAGTGATCATGGCGGTCCGTCAGCACGCCACATTCGCGCAAGAAATCCGTAACAATTCACGATGCGAGACGATTACCGCCACTTATTGACGTGACCGGAAATCACTGCCACGCTCGCCGTTGTGAGTCAAGCTGACATTCTCGTATCGCGCCTGCACGTCGATCTCCGACGGCACGCCAGCGCACTCTGTGCCGCCGGCCGCTGACACCTGCGCAGCTGACCTTTCCGCGTCGAACCCCAGCTCCTGAGGCATCTGACGCGCTCAGCCCCACCTCGCCCGGGCAACCCGTGGCAATTTCACCGGCAGCGCTCCCGCTTGTTTTCGCCTGCCGTATTGCGCCGACTCTTTCCTGAATTCAGCGAATTCACTTCCGCGCTGCTTCAGGCACCTTCGCGTACCCGAAACGGAATGACTGATGACGTACTCCCGACGCGGTTTCCTCGCGCTTTCCGGTCTCTCTGCCCTGGCGGTCGCCGGCTGCGGCACGGCGAGCGGCAGTGGCATTCGCAACACCACGACGCTCCGCTACCAGGGCTCGGCCGGCGCGGTCACACCGCCCGAGCTCGCGGCGTCCCTCGGCTACCTGGGCGAACTGAAACTCGACTGGGTGGGCAACACCATCAGCGGCCCGCAGGACATCCAGTCCGCCGCGTCCGGCCAGATCGACTTCGGCGGCGCGTTCAACGGCGCGGTCGTCAAGCTCGCTTCCCGCAAAGCCCCCATCAAGGCAGTCATCAGCTATTACGGCTCGGACAAGGACGCCTACAGCGGCTACTACGTCCTGGAGAAGAGCGCCATCCGGTCGCCGCGCGATCTGATCGGCAAGAAGGTCGGCATGAACACCCTCGGCGCGCACGCCGAGGCGATGCTCGACATCTATCTCAAGAATCACGGGCTGAGCCGCGCCGAGGCCGAGCAGGTCGAGCGGATCGTCATTCCGCCCGTCAACACCGAACAGTCGCTGCGCCAGCGCCAGATCGATGTCGCCGTACTCGGCGGCATCCTGCGCGACAAGGCGCTGGAGACCGGCGGCGTACGGAAACTCTTCAGCGACTTCGAACTCCGCGGGGCCTTCAGCGCCGGCACCTATGTGCTCACCGACCGCTTCATCAAGCAGAACCCGGAGACGGTGCGGACCTTTGTCACCGGCGTCGGCAAGGCCCTGGACTGGTCGCGTACGACACCGCGCGAAGAGGTCGTGGCGCGGATGACCGAGATCCTCGCCCGGCGCAAGCGCAGCGAGAGTGCGGACGCCCTCAAGTACTGGCGTTCCTACGGCGTCTCGGCGCCCGGCGGCCGGATCGAGGCGCAGGAACTGTCGGTGTGGTCCGACTGGCTCACCGAGCGCGGCGACCTCAAGTCGGGCCAGGTGCAGGTCGACGGGCTGTTCACCAATGAATTCAACGGCAAGAAGGCGGCGGGCTGATCCCATGACGGCGAAAATCAGCTTCCAGGGCGTCGGCAAGACGTTTCCCGTACGCGGAAAACAGCAGCGTCCCGTCACCGCGCTGGACGGCATCGACCTCGACATCGCCGACGGTGAGTTCCTGGTCGTCGTCGGGCCGAGCGGCTGCGGCAAGTCGACGCTGCTCGATCTGCTCGGCGGTCTCTCCGATCCCACGTCCGGCCGGATCCTGCTCGACGGCGAGCCCGTGACCGGTCCCGGGCTCGACCGCGGCATCGTCTTCCAGCAGTACGCGCTCCTCCCCTGGCGCACCGCCCAGGGCAATGTGGAGTTCGGCCTCGAAGCCACCAGGGTGCCGCGCCGCGAACGGGCCGCGCAGGCCAAGGAGTATCTGGCGCTCGTCGGGCTCACCGGCTTCGAGGACCGGCATCCGCACGAGCTGTCCGGCGGTATGCGCCAGCGCGTCGCCATCGCCCGCAGCCTCGCCTACGACCCCGATGTGCTGCTGATGGACGAGCCGTTCGCCGCGCTCGACGCACAGACCCGCGAGTCGCTCCAGGACGAACTGCTGCGGATCTGGCAGCGCACCGGCAAGACGATCGTGTTCATCACGCACGGCATCGACGAGGCGGTCCGTCTCGGGCAGCGGGTCGCCGTGCTCACATCCCGCCCCGGCCGGATCAAGGAGGTCGTGCCGATCGACCTCGGCGATCGGGACGCGGACGCCGATCCGCGCTCCAGCCCCGAGTTCGCGCACCACCGCCATCAGATCTGGAGCCTGCTGCGCGACGAGGTCAGTCGGGCGCAGCAGGAGGAGAGGGAGGCCGTAACGCCATGACCATCACCACCGAGAAGGCCGCCGCGACCGAAGTGTCACTGCCGGCCGCCGATGTGAACGGCGCGGCGCACAGCGGCGACCTCGCGCTCGCGGCCCCCCGCCGCAAACGCCTGCCGCACCTCGTGGGCCGAGCGCTGCTCGCCGTGGTCACGCGGACCGTGGCGATCGCCGCGCTGCTGGCGGTGTGGGAGACCGCGCCGCGACTCGGCCTGGTCGACCGGACGTTCCTGCCGCCGTTCTCCGAAGTCGCCGTCGCCTGGTGGCAGTTGCTGCTGAACGGCCAGCTCGTCGAGCACACCCAGGTCAGCCTCGGCCGTTCGCTGACCGGGTTCGGGCTGGCGGTCGCCGTCGCGGTGCCGCTCGGTCTGCTGATCGGCTGGTACCGGCCGCTCGCGGATCTCCTCGGACCGCTGCTCGAGGTCTTCCGCAACACCGCCGCGCTGGCACTGCTGCCGGTCTTTGTGCTGCTGCTCGGCATCGGCGAGACCTCGAAGGTCTCGATCGTGCTGTACGCGTGCACCTGGCCGATCCTGCTGAACACCATCAGCGCCGTACGCAGCGTCGATCCGACCCTGCTCAGGCTTGCCAGGTCGATGGATCTGCCCGCGCCGAAGATCTTCCAGAAGGTGATCCTGCCCGCATCCGTGCCGACCGTTTTCACCGGCATCCGGCTGGCCGGCGCGGTCGCGATCCTCGTCCTCGTCGCCGCCGAGATGGTCGGCGCAAAGGCCGGGCTCGGCTTCCTCGTCAACGCCTCACAGTTCAACTTCGCGATCCCCGACATGTACGCCGGGATCATCACGCTCTCCGCCATCGGCGTGGCCTTCAACCAGCTGCTCGTGGCACTGGAGCGCCGCTTCACCTCGTGGCGCACCCCGACCGGAAACTGAGGAACCGACCATGCCCGCCGCACCCGACCGCCAGTTCCATCTCAACGCGTTCCTGATGAACGCCGGCCATCACGACGCCGCCTGGCGCCATCCGCGCACCCAGCCGGAGCGCATCACCGATCTCTCGTACTTCCAGGAGCTGGCCCGCATCGCCGAACGCGGCAGGCTCGACTCGCTGTTCCTCGCGGACGGCGTAGCGCTGTGGGGCAACGCCCGCTACAACGCGGTCGGTGGATTCGAACCGCTCACGCTGCTGTCGGCGCTGGCCGTCGCAACCGAGCACATCGGACTGATCGCCACCGTCTCCACCACCTTCAACGAGCCGTTCCATGTGGCGCGCAAGTTCGCCTCGCTCGACCATCTCAGCGGCGGACGCGCCGGCTGGAACATCGTCACCTCCGGAAACGTCGCCGAGGCAAGGAACTTCGGCCGCGAGGAGCATCTGGAGCACGCGCTGCGCTACGAGCGCGCCGCCGAGTTCCTCGATGTGACCAAGCAGCTGTGGGACAGCTGGCGGGACGACGCGCCCGTCATCGACCGCGAGCGCGGCGTCTACTCCGAAGAGGACGCGGTCCGCGCGATCGACCACCGCGGCACCCACTTCCGCGTCGACGGACCGCTCAATGTGCAGCGCCCGCCGCAGGGTCATCCGCTGCTGGTGCAGGCCGGATCGTCGGAGGACGGCAAGGAGTTCGCGGCGCGGTACGCGGAGGCGGTGTTCACCGCCCAGCAGACCCTCGCCGACGGCCAGACCTTCTACAAGGACCTCAAGTCACGGCTTGCGAAGTACGGCCGTAAGCCGGACCAGCTGAAGATCCTTCCCGGCATCTGCCCGGTCATCGGCTCGACGGAGGCCGAGGCCCTGGCGCTCGAGGACGAACTGACCGCTCTGCAGGTGCCGGAGTACGGACTGCAGCAGCTGTCCGGGATGCTCGGCACGGATCTGAGCGGACTGCCGCTGGACGGGCCGCTGCCCGAACTCCCGCAGGAGCGGGACATCAACGGCAACAAGTCCCGCTTCACGCTGGTCGCCGAACTCGCCCGGCGCGAGCAGCTCACCATTCGCCAACTGATCGCCCGGCTCGGCGGCGGGCGCGGTCACCGGGTCTTCGCGGGTACGCCCGAGCAGATCGCGGACCAGCTTCAGGAGTGGTTCACCGAGGGCGCGGCCGACGGCTTCAACATCATGCCGCCGTATCTGCCGGGCGGCCTCGAGGACTTCGTCGACCAGGTGGTCCCGCTGCTGCAGGAACGCGGGCTGTTCCGCACCGAGTACACCGGCCGCACGCTGCGCGACCACTACGGCCTCGAGCGCCCGGCGGGCCGGCCGGCCGCCACGCACTGACCCCCGCTCCCGTCCCCCACCCGACCCACACCCATCCCGTACGGAGAAAGGCAGTCCTCTCATGACCACAACAGGCTTCGACATCCGCCGGATCGGCGGCCGCATCGGCGCGGAGATTCTCGGCGTCGACATCTCTTCGGACCTCGATCCCGCCATCGTCACCGAGATCAACGCCGCCCTGGTGGAACACAAGGCGCTCTTCTTCCGCGGCCAGGAACTCGACGACGCGGCCCAGATCCGCTTCGCCTCGCTCTTCGGCGAACTCACCACCGCGCATCCCACCGTCCCGTCGGCCGACGGTCAGCCGCACATCCTGCCGGTCGACGGCGACGAGGGCATCCGCGCCAACCAGTGGCACACCGACGTCACGTTCCTGCGCACTCCGCCCAAGGCGTCCACGCTCCGCAGCCTGGTGGTCCCGCCGTACGGCGGCAACACGCTGATCGCCAACTCGGCTGCCGCGTACCGGGATCTGCCCGAGCCGCTGCGGGAGCTGGCCGACCGGCTGTGGGCCGTGCACACCAACGACTACGACTACGCGGCGCCGAAGACCGAGAAGGCCGCCGAGCACCGCAGGCAGTTCGTGTCCAAGAAGTACCGCACCGAGCACCCGGTGGTGCGCGTGCACCCCGAGTCGGGTGAGCGCGGACTGTTCATCGGCGGCTTCGCGCAGTCCCTGGTCGGCCTGTCGCCGTCCGAGTCCCGCGACATCCTGCGGATTCTCCAGGCGTATGTGACGCGGCCGGAGAACGTGGTGCGCTGGACCTGGGCGCCGGGCGACCTGGTGCTGTTCGACAACCGCATCACCCAGCACTATGCGCCGGACGACTACGGCGACCTGCCGCGGCTGCTGCACCGTGTGACGGTCGCGGGCGATGTGCCGGTCGGCGTCGACGGTTCACCGAGCCGGGTCGTCGAGGGCGACGAGGCCGCGCACTACACGCCCGCGGCGGCCTGACAGCCCCCGCTCCGGGATGGCTTGCACAACAGAACGGGGCGGGCGGGCCGTTGTCGGCCCGCCCGCCCCGCGTTCACCGGCTCCGGCGACGGCCCACGGGGGCGGCCGCGTCGGTGCGCCGGTGAGAGTACTGGGCGTTACCTGCTCAGGCGGTGGTGCGGCGCTTGCGCGCGGCCCACATGATGCCGCCGCCCGCGACGACGATCACGGCGGCAGCGCCGGCGATCAGCGGGGTGGAGCTGGAGGAACCCGTCTCGGCGAGGTCACCGTTGGGCGTCGGCGAGGGAGCCGGGGCGGCCGGGGAGCTGGTGGCCGTGCTGGGGGTGTCGCTCGGCGTCTGTGACGGAGCAGGGGTGGTGGGAGGCGTCGAGGGGCTGGGCGTCGCCGACGGGGGCGGCGTGGTGTTGTCCTCGCACACCGGCGCCGTCTTGGTCTCGTCGCGCGAGAACTTGTCGCCGTCGCTCGCCTTCACGACGAGGCGGACGGTGAGTTCCTTGTCGTGCTTGGGGAGCTCGAGCTTCTTCTCGAAGTCGTTCTTGAACGTCTCGGTGGGCAGCAGGTCCTTGCCGTCCACGGTGATCGTCACGGTGTTCTCGGAGTTGTTGCCGTAGTTGGTCAGCTTCACGTTGACCTCGGCGCAGTCCACCGACCACACGGGAGTGTGCGCCAGCGCCGGGCCGGCGGACATGCCCACGGCGAGAACACCGGCCGCCGCGGCAGCCACAAGTGTCCCTGAACGCCGCCACGATCTGTTGATGGTTGTCACTTAATCCTCCACTGTTACCGCGCCACCCTTCTGGCGGTGCGCGCACAGTACCGCCATGGCCACAGGTACATGCACCCACCCCACCCCACTCTTGGTGCACTTGTGACTCCCCGTTTCCTGGGCCGCCGGCACGCGTTGGCGTGATCTCGCCGGTCGGCTCCTGGTCCGCCTACGGCGACGGAGTTGAAGGCTCGTCGCTCTCGGCCGAGTGGACGGCGCGCGCCCAGGCCGGCATGACGTACCAGCAGAGGATGAACCACAGGACCATTCCGGCCACCAGCCAGGCCGCGGCCGTGTCGTCGACCACCACGCGCAGAATGAGCAGCAGCGACGAGGCCATCGTGCACAACAGCAGAATCAGGCCGAGGACGGTGAGGCGGGAGGCCCAGACCACCGTCTGCGGTTTCAGCCGTTGGCCGGTGACAAGCCGGTGGAACGAGACCGGCCCGATCAGCGCGCCGGTCGTCGCCGCGCCCAGCAGCACCGTGCACGTATAGATGTCCTGGTTGGTCTGGGACAGATCGGCGAACCGCGGCTGGAAGACCACGGTGAGCAGAAATCCGAACAGGATCTGCACGCCCGTCTGAGCCACCCGCAATTCCTGCAGGAGATCGCCCCATCGACGGTCTGCCCTTTCCTCGGCCGTCTCGTCGCGACCTCGGTTCCGGCCGTCTCCGCCGTCGTCTTGCATCACCGCACACCTCCTGTTTCTGGTGAACCGGATACAGCGCACGCAGCCTATGCGGCATCCTGCATGATCTCGCGGCGCAACCGGTCGCAGGAAAGGTTTATCAGCCGCGACACATGCATCTGGGAGATTCCGAATTCCTCGGCGATGCTGCTCTGGGTCATGTCCCGGAAGAACCTCATGTAGAGGATTTCCCGCTCGCGTTCCGGCAGTTGGCGCAAGCGCGGTTTGACGGCCTCGCGGTCGATGACGACATCGAGCGCCGGATCGGGGCTGCCGAGCGTGTCGACCATCGTGTACCCGCGCTCGCCGCCGGTGAGCTCGACGTCCAGCGACAGGGTGCTGAAGGAACCGATGGCCTCCAGGCCCGCCTTCGCCTCCTCCGGCGTCAGCCCCGCCTCGGCCGCGATCTCCGCGACGGTCGGAGAGGCGCCGGACACGGTGCGGGCCAGCTGCTGCTGCGCGGCCCGGACGCGATTGCGCTGGTCCTGGACGCGGCGCGGCACGTGCAGAGCCCACATGTGGTCGCGGAAGTGCCGTTTGACCTCACCGGTGATGGTGGGCACGGCGAAGCTGACGAACGCGTGGCCCCGGCCCGGGTCGTACCGGTCGACGGCCTTGACCAGGCCGAGCGCGGCGACCTGGCGGAGGTCCTCCAGGGACTCGCCACGGTTTCTGAAGCGCCCTGCGACCCGCTGAGCCATCGGCAGCCAGGCGTGCACCAGGTCCTCGCGCAGCGTCTCGCGCTCGGGGCCTTCGGGCAGTGTGACCAGTCGGTCGAATGCGGCCCGTGTGTCGGGCGCGTCGTCGTGCGGATGATGTGTGCTCGTGTGCGTGCGCATGATGTGCGACCACTCCTCACGTACGGACGGATGATTGCGACCGCCGAAATTGCGGATTCAATCGCCGTTCTGCCGGCGGATCACCGCTTGAGCGGACGTGCCTCCGGTCCGAAGCACGAAATAGCGCCTGCCCGCGACCCGTCCGCACAAACACGCACCTCAATTGGCGGCGTATCCAAGGGGATTCGGGGCACACGTTGAACACGGAGGTGCAGATATGGTTCCCATCCTGCTCGTACTGCTTCTCGCGGTGCTTCTCTTCGGCGTCGGATTCGCCGTCAAGGCACTGTGGTGGATTGCACTCGTTGTGCTGGTCCTGTGGCTCCTCGGATTTGTGATGAGGAGCACCACGGCCGCCGGGACGCGATCACGCTGGTACCGGTGGTAGACGCGAGAAGCAGAGCTCTCAAGCACACAGGACGGCGGCCCGTGCGGGCCGCCGTCCGTCGTGTTCCAGCCTTTTCCGCCGGCGTCGGCGGACCACGGCCCGCTGCAGGGTCGCGGCGGCGCTTACCGAGTCCATCCCGCAACTGCTGTGCCGGCTCTGCCAGTTGTTCGTACCGCATCTCAGTGCTGCTTGTCGGGACCGCCCGGGATCCGCGCCAGCTCGGGCGAGGCGCTGTCCAGCGGGACCGACCAGGAGCGCACGAGGCCCAGTTGGACGGACTGGCGCGGGAGCACCGCGTCCAGCAGCCAGTCGGCCGCGACGCGCACGCGGTTTCCCGGCATGGCCGCGAGGTGGTAGCCGCGGGTGACCGCGCCGGCGAGCGGGCCGGACAGCGGTACGCCCAGCGGGTTCGCGGCGGCCTGGACCCCGCCGAGGTCGACGGCGAAGCCCAGATCGTGGTGCTTGTAGGCGCGCTGCTCGCCGTGGCCCAGAGTGGCCGCGACATTGAGCCCGGCCAGCCTGCCCTGGCGGGACGCGTGCTGGGCCGTCATCGGCGTGAACTGCCCCGGCCGGGTGGCGTCCGGCACGGCGGCCGCGTCACCGCAGGCGAAGACCTCGGGGTGGCCGGCAACGGCCAGATGCGGCTCGACGAGCAGCCGGCCGCGTTCCACGGGCAGCCCGAGGTCGGAGACCAGCGGGTCGGGACGCACGCCGACGCACCAGACAAGCGTCCTGGTGCCGATGAACTCACCGTCGTCCAGCAGGACTCCGGCCGAGGTCGCCTCCTGCACGGAGGTGCCGGTGCGCACCTCGACGCCTCGGCGGCGCAGCACCCGGTCGGCCGTCGTGGACAGCCTGCGGTCGAGCTCGGGCAGGACGCGGTCGGCGATGTCGAGCAGCAGCCACCGCGGAGAGCCCTGCTGCTCAGGCCGTCTCTTGCGCGTGAGGGCGTCGGTGAACAGCTTTCCCTGGGCGGCGACTTCGGTGCCGGTGTAGCCGGCGCCGACGACCACGAAGGTGCGGCGGGCGGCGCGCTCTTCGGCGGTCGCCGCGTCATCGGCCAGCTCGATCTGGCGGGTGATGTGATCGCGCAGATAGAGCGCTTCCGGCAGGCCGCGGAAGCCGCTGGCGTGCTCGGTGACGCCGGGCACGGGAAGCAGCTTGTTGACGCTGCCGACGGCCAGTACGAGCCGGTCGTACGGCAGCTCGCCGCGGCCGCCCTCGGGGTCGGTGAAGTGGACCCGCCGCTCGGCCGTGTCGACCCGGTCCGCCTCGCCGAGGACGAGGCGCGCCCGCGGCAGCGAGTCCGGAATCGAGACGCTCACCCGGCGCGGCTCCAGGATGCCCGTCGCGACCTGTGGCAGCAGCGGCAGGTAGAGGAAGTAGTCCGTGGGGTTGAGCACGACGATCTCGGTCTTGTCCGGGACCGTCCTGGAGAGCGCGCGGGCGGCTTGGAAACCGGCGAATCCGGCTCCGACCACAACGACACGGGAACGGCTCACGATCGACTCCGTTGAGACGGGGACGGGGTTGAGTGCTCGGCGGCCTCCCGAGTGCCCCTGAGCCGCCCTGCCGAACCGGGCGCGGGCAACGTCGCTCTCACTCGTACGTACGCCGGTCCCGGTCGTCGATCACAGGCGTCGACGGCGGCACGACCACGCGACGGCGCTTGGCGATTCCCGCGAATGTGGTGACCCCGATGAGCCCCACGGCCATCAGGATCAGCCCGACCACGTCGAGGTTGGCGCCTTCCATCTGCCAGTCTGTGGCGAACGTGAGGATCGCGCCGACGGCGATCAGAATGATGCACCCGCCCAGGCCCATGAGACTCACCTTCCTGTTGGGACGGCTGGTCGCGGCCGAGTACCCGGCGGGACGCCGATCATGCACGGCGCCCCGGCGCACGGGCGGCTCATGCCCGGCGGCGTGCGCTCCGGGCGGATGCGCCCGCTGCCCGCGCCCCCTCGGCGAGGCGCGGGCCAGTCAGGCCGGTGAGGGATTCACTCCGGCTCCTGGTCCGACTCCGAGCGCGCGCGAGCGCCCGCTCGCGTCCGGCCCGCCGACGCCCGACGCTCCGGGTGGCGGCGCAAATACTCTTCCTCCAGCTCGGCCATCCGGGTGGTGTGCGCGGCGAGCGCGGACGCCGACCCGTGCAGGAGCGTGTCGTGCCGGCTCCGGTGGATGTTCTCCAGCTCCCGCAGCAGTTCCGCCTCCCCCAGGCGGTTGGGCGCGATGCCGCGGTGCTCGCTCTCGGCCTCCGTCATGGCTGCCGTTCTCCTTCGTTTCGCGGTGTGGTGTGACTCAAGACCCTGCGGGTACCCGCACAAAGGACTATCCCGCCCTCTTAGGGAGGAAGCCATACAAATAGAGGTTCTTGCATCTCTCTATGAGCATCCCGGCCCGTGGGCCAGGACAAGCATGCGGCGGCTCGACAAGGACCTGTAGCGCCGCGGCTCGCGAGGACGCGCGCCTGAGGGGAGGATGGGTGGAGCCGGATCCCGGCCGCGCCCAGTCCCGTCTCGCGTTCCCAGATCCGGGGCCCAGCCGAATACACCGCGCACATCCCAGGACACTGAGTGTGATGGACCAGAAGCAATCAGCGAGAGGCACCGCCATGACGTCGAGCGATTCGGTGTTCGGCGCGCCGTGCTGGGTCAGCCTCATGGCCCGGAATCTCAAGTCGTCGCAGGACTTCTACGGCACGGTTCTCGGATGGGTCTTCCGCAAAGGGAAGCTCGGCGACGAGTTCAGCGTCGCCTTCTTCGAGGGAGCGCCGGTCGCCGGCATCGGAGCCCTGGCGCCCGCACTGCAGGTCGCCGTCGCCTGGACGCCGTACTTCGCGATCAGCGACGCCGACGTGGCCGCGGCACGCATCCGGGAGCGCAGCGGCACGGTCGCGGTCGGACCGCTCGCCTTCCCGATCGGACGCGGCGCACTGGCCGCGGACCGTGACGGCGCGGTGTTCGGCATCTGGGAGGGCGCGCTGATCCCGGACTGGCAGTCCGGGCACAAGGACGCACCGGCCTGGCTCCTGCTGCGCACCCGGAACGCCTTCGACGCCGCGATCTTCTACGGAGAGGTGCTGGACTGGGCGAGCGAACGCCCGGGCTGCTGCGACGTCAGCTACGAGAACGACGATGTGGTGCTGCTCAGCGGCGGCCATGTCCTCGCGCGCATCAGCTCCGGGGCGACCGGCGCGGCGCCCGACCCCATGGTCCGTCCCCGCTGGGACGTCCACTTCCCCGTCGACGACCTGGATGCCACGGTCCGGGCCGTGGAGCACAACGGCGGCTCGGTTCTTGAGCGGCGCGAGACCCGGGAGGGCCCGGAGGCCGCGGTGCGCGACCCGGACGGCGCGCTGTTCACTCTCACCAGCCGCAAGAGGGCGCGGGCAGTCGGCGGGACCGGCTGAGCCGAGCCGTGCGGTCCGAGGTTCTCGGCTCAGCCCGAGGTCCTCAGCTCTGCCCGAGCGACCGCTTCAGCTCGGCCTTGTTCATCGAGGAACGTCCATGGATGTTGCGGCGCTGAGCCTCGGCGTAGAGCTGGTCGTAGGTCGGCCCCTCGGAGCCGCTGTGGGAGCGTAGCCCACCGCGCCGGGACGACGACATGTCCTGTGTCGAGCTCTTGCTCGCCGTACGGGACTCACCGGACCGGGCGCGTTCCTTGTTGACCGTACGAGCCGCGATCTCCTCGGCGCGCCTCCTGCTCTCTCCGCGCTCCTCGGCACTCTCCTTGATGTGTTCGTACTGCCGCTCCCGCTTGGGGCTCGAACCGCGAGGCATGACGACAACTCCTTGATGGTGTGGCGGGGCTTTTTCTCACCGTGCGACGCACGGCATGCGGCCGCAATCCGGGCGTTCGCGCGGCGCTCTGCCCGCGGCCTGCGGCCGGCCGCGCGGCGCGAATATCCGGGCAGTCACCGTGCCCACCGCGGTCTCCGGCGCCGACTGCCCGTGCCCTTGATGCCCACGTAGAATCCAGATCGGGCGCGATCATGCCGCTTCGCGCCTGATGCCCGGAATGGGAGTATTTGTGGTCGTGCCTGCGCAGGATCCTTCGGGTTCCGGCCGCGGGCAGGAGGATCTGTCCGCGTCGGTCGCCGACCTGTCCGCCGAGAACGCCGCTCTGCGTGCGGAACTCGTCCGGCGGCGGCTTCTCGATCTCGCGACCGGGGTCCTCGTGACGCGGTTGGAGGCATCGCCGGCCGAGGCCGCCGAGCATCTGGAACGCCTTGCCGAGGAGACCGGCGTGAGCGCGGAGGATCTCGCCGCGGACATCGTGAACGGCGTGGCCGGGACAATCGCGGTCACACCGACCGGCGCGCCCCACCCCGCCCCGAGCGCCGAGACGCGCCGGATGCGCAGGACGGCGACGGCCGCGGAGGCACAGGACACGGTCAGCGAGGCCGCGGCGACCCTGCTGCGCGGCGGTCTCGCTCCGCTCGGCGTCCAGAGCCTGTGGCTGTGGCGGCGTACGGACTCCGGCTCGCTGCGGCTCGCCGGCCATGCGGGCGCGAGCGCGACGCAGGCGGAGCAGTGGCAGTGGATTCCGCCGGGCGCGCCCGAGCCCTTCCGCACCGCCCTCGCCGACGACTCACCCGTGTGGCTCCCGGACGGCGCGCCCGCCCAGGAGCCGCTGCCGGGCTCCGGACCACGAGCCGCCCGTGCCCTGCTGCCGCTGCGGCTCAGAGGCGCGACCGTCGGCCTTGCTCTCGCCTCCTGGCCCGACCGGGCCGAGCTCGGCGAGCCGGTCCGCCGGGCGCTCACCGATCTGATGGACGTGGCGGCCCGGGTCCTCACCGCGACCGAGGACGAACGCTCGCCGACGCCCGCCCTGGACGATCTGCTCGACGCGATGGCGCATCCGGCGATGCTGCTGAGCCGTGATCCCGAGGCGCCTGACGACGACCTCAAGGTCGAGCACCTCAACGAGGCCGCCGCCGAGGCGCTCGGCATCTCGGGCACATCGGCCGGACAGCGGCTCGGCAGGGTGGTTCCGCTGCTTCACGCCGAGATCGCCCGGCTGTCCGAACAGGCCCGTGCCGGAGCCTCGGTGCTGCACGCGGCCCGCCTCCCCGCGGACGACACCGCCGGCTCCGCCGTCCCGCTCCTCGACGTCCGCGTCCTGCCGCTCGGCGCAGAGAGCACTGTCCTGCTGTGGCACGCCAGGAGCGACCTCGGCACGTCCGCCACCCGGGCGGTCGGCCGGCTGCAGGGCGTGGCTCCGTTCGTGGACGATCTGCTGACCGGCACGGCGAGCTGGAACGAGCAGGCGTACGGAATCTTCGGCATGCCCCGCGATTCGGCGCCGCTCCCGCTCAGCGAGCTGCGCGGCCGGGTCCATCCGGAGGACGGCGGCGATCTGGCCGAGCTGCTCACGACCCTCACCGTCCGGCGCAAGGGTGCCACCGCCGTCGTCCGGTTCGTCTGCGACGACGGCAGGCAGCGGCCTGTCCGGGTCACCGCGGAACCGCTGCTGGACGGTGGCGAGCTCACCGGCGTCACCGGCGTCTACCAGGACGTGTCCGCCGAGTACCACACCGAGTTCGCGCTCTCGGCGACGTTCGACCAGCTCACCGCGGTGCAGGCGCAGGCCGCGATCCGGCACCGGCTGGCGCTCCAGCTTCAGCAGGCCATCGTCCCCGACATGCCGGCCCTGCAGCGGCTGCCGGGCCTGCGGGCCACCGCCCGCTACCGGCCCGCCGTGCAGGAGTACCGCGTCGGCGGCGACTGGTACGACGTACTCCCGCTGCCCAGCGGGAAGGTGCTCGTCGCGGTCGGCGACATCGCGGGCCACGGCATCGACTCCGCCACCGGCATGGTCGCCCTGCGCAACGCGCTGCGCGGCCTGGCCTTCACCGGTCACGCTCCAGGACGCCTCATGGAGTGGCTCAACGAGGTCACCCTCCACACCCAGGGCCATCCCACGGCCACCGCGGTGTGCGCGCTCTACGATCCGGCCGACCGCTCGCTGTGCTGGGCGAGCGCCGGACACCTGCCGCTGCTGTTGCTGCGTGCGGGCCGGGCGCGGGTTCTCGATCCGCCGCGGGACATTCTGCTGGGCGCGATGCCGCACGCGTCGTACCGGGAGATCACCACGCAACTGAAGCCCGGCGACACGCTGTTGCTGTTCACCGACGGCCTCATCGAGCGCCGGCACGGCGGTCTCGACGAGGGTCTGGCGACGCTGCTGCGCAGCGCCGAGGAGCTGAGTTCCCTCGAGGTCGACGAGCAGGTCGACCGGCTGCTCGCCACGGCGTCCGGCGACACCGACGACGACACCAGCCTGATCGCGGTACGGGTCCGCTGACCGGGAGCGCCGCGGCGGCAGGGACGCCTCAGCGCGCCAGGTGGTTGCGGATCTTCGCCATCAGCTGGTCGGCGTCAACCGGCTTGGCCACATAGTCGTTCGCTCCCGCGGCCAGCACCTCGGCCCGGTCTCCCGGCATCGCCTTGGCGGTGACCGCGATGATCGGCACATCGGCGAACCGCGGGATCCGCCTGATCTCCGCCATGGTCTCGGTGCCGTCCATGCCGGCCATCATCACGTCCATCACGATGAGATCCACCGCGTCGTGAGCGAGGAGCAGATCGATTCCGGCTCTGCCGCTGTCCGCCTGGAGGACCACCATGCCTTCGCGTTCCAGGATTTCGGTGAGCGCGAAGATGTTTCTGGTGTCGTCGTCGACCACGAGCACGGTGTGTCCGACCGCCGGTTCCTCCTCGTCGGGAGCGATGTGCGGGTGCGCCCGCGTGGCCTCCTCGACGGCTCCCCGCGTCGCCGCCTGCGCGGCGGCCGGCAGATAGAGCGTGAAGCAACTGCCTTCGCCCGGTGTGCTCTCCGCGACGATCGCGCCGCCGAGGAGCTGCGCCACCTCACGGCTGATGGAGAGCCCGAGGCCGGTTCCGCCGTAGCGGCGCGACGTGGTGCCGTCGCCCTGCTGGAACGCGCCGAACACGCTCTGCAGACGGTCGGCCGGAATCCCGATCCCGGTGTCACTGACGCGGAACGCCACCGCGGGACCGCTGTCCCGCAGCGCCGCCGGCAGCTCGTCGGCGGTCGCGAGGTCGACATGGAGGTCGACCCGGCCCCACTCGGTGAACTTCAGCGCGTTGGAGAGCAGATTGCGCAGCACCTGCCGGAGCCGGGACTCGTCGGTGGTGATGGTGTCCGGGATGCCGGGTCCGGGAATCACCCGGAACTCCAGCTCCTGTTCGCTCGCCACCGGCCGGAAGGTCGCCTCGACGTACTCCAGCAGCTGATGCAGCGGGAACGCCTCGGCATGGACGTCCATCTTCCCGGCTTCGACCTTCGACAGATCCAGGATGTCGTTGATCAGCTGAAGCAGGTCGGAGCCGGCGGAGTGGATCACCTCGGCGTAGTCGACCTGTTTCTCGGTGAGATTGCCCTCGAGATTCTGCGCGAGCAACTGGGCGAGGATCAGGAGGCTGTTCAGGGGCGTACGCAGCTCGTGGCTCATGTTGGCCAGGAACTCCGACTTGTACATCGAGGTCCGGGACAGTTGCTGCGCCCGCTCCTCCAGCTCCTTGCGGGCCTGCTCGATCTCCAGGTTCTTCTGCTCGATGTCGCGGTTGCGGTCCGCCAGCAGCGCCGCCTTCTCCCTGAACGCGGCGTTGGAGCGCTGCAGTTCCTCCTGGCGGGCCTGCAACTCCTTGGAGCGGGTGCTGAGTTCGGCGGTCAGCCGCTGGGACTGCTCCAGCAGCTCGTCGGTGCGCAGATTGGCGATCAGCGAGCTGACGTTGACGCCGACGGTCTCGATGAACTGGTCGAGGAAGTCCCGGTGGATCGGTGTGAAAGGGCGCAGCGCGGCGAGTTCGATGACGCCCAGCACCTGGTCCTCCACGACGATCGGGAGCACGACGAGGCTGCTGGGGTCCATCGCGCCCGTGCCGGAGACGATGGTGGCGTATCCGGGCGGGAGATCGTCGACGGTGATGGTGCGGCGGCTCTGCGCGGCCTGGCCGACCAGCGACTGGCCGAAGCGGAAGCGGCGGGGGCCGGCGTCCGGGTCGTCCGGAGCGCCGTAGGCGGCGGTCATCACCAGTTCCGGCCCGCGGCCGTCGTCGCCGTTCTCGTGAGTCAGGAAGAAGCCGCCGTACTGCGCAGAGACCAGTGGGGGCACTTCGTTCATGATGAGTTCGGCGATCGCCGGAAGGCTTCTGGTGCCCTGCATCCGGCTGAACACCCGGGCCAGATTCGTCTTGAGCCAGTCCTGCTCCTCGTTGGCCCGGATCGTCGCGCGCAGCGACTCGACCATGGCGTTGATGTTGTCCTTGAGGTCTCCGACCTCCCCCGGGGCCTCGACGGTGATGGACCGGGTGAGATCGCCTTCGGCGACCGCGCTGGTCACTTCGGCGATGGCGCGGACCTGGCGGGTGAGGTTGCCCGCCAGTTCGTTGACGTTCTCGGTGAGCCGTTTCCAGGTGCCGGAGACGCCCTCGACCTCGGCCTGACCGCCCAGCCGCCCCTGACTGCCGACCTCACGGGCGACGCGCGTGACCTCGGCGGCGAAGGACGACAGCTGGTCGACCATCGTGTTGATGGTGGTCTTCAGCTCCAGGATCTCGCCGCGCGCGGCGACGTCGATCTTGCGTGTGAGATCGCCGCCGGCGACCGCCGTGGTGACCTGGGCGATGTTGCGGACCTGGTTGGTCAGGTTGTCGGCCATGAAGTTGACGTTGTCGGTGAGGTCCTTCCAGGTGCCGGAGACGCCGCGGACGGTGGCCTGGCCGCCGAGCTTGCCTTCGGTGCCGACTTCGCGGGCAACGCGGGTGACCTCCTCGGCGAACGAGGACAGCCGGTCGACCATGGTGTTGATGGTCTCCTTGAGCTCCAGGATCTCGCCGCGGGCGTCGACCCTGATCTTCTGGGTGAGGTCGCCGCGCGCCACGGCGGTCGCGACCTGCGCGATGGAGCGGACCTGCGAGGTGAGGTTGTCCGCCATCGTGTTGACGCCGGTGGTGAGCTCCCGCCACGCGCCGCTGCCCCGCGGTTCGCGTGCGTGACCGCCGAGCAGGCCCTGACCGCCGACCTCGCGGGCGACGCGGGTGACCTCGGAGGTGACAAGCGAGAGCTGCTCGACCATGCCGTTGTAGACGGCCGCGATCTCGCCCAGCAGACCGGCGTCGTCCGGCAGCCGGACCGAGAGATCGCCGTCCCGTACGGCGGTGAGCCCGGCCAGCAGCTTTCTCAGGCCTTCCTCGCTCAGCCGGGCGGAGGGCTGGGCAGGAGGCGGTTCCCCGTGCGGATCGGGCCTGTCGGCGGGCACATCCATCGCTGACCTCGCGCTGTGACGGCTTCCTCCACTGTGGCACGCCGCCCCAGCTCCGACACCCTGAACAGCGGCGACGGCTTCAGGAACGGCCGCGCGGCGGGACGGCGACCTCCACCCAGACCACCTTGCCCTCGTCCTTCGCGGTCCAGCCCCAGCTCTGCGACAACCGCTCCAGCACGATCAGCCCGTGGCCGCCCGGCAGTGACACCTCACGCGGACGGCGGCGCGGATGCTCCGGGCTGGAGTCCGCCACCTCGATCCGCAGCCGGTCCACGTCGTGGTGCAGCACGAGTTCGTCCGGCCCGCCCGCGTGCAGGCATGCGTTGGTGACCAGCTCCGACACCAGCAGCAGCACGTCCTCGACGCGGGCGCCGTTCTCCCCCGCCGCCGGGGTCCACCCCCAGTCGGCGAGCGCCTCCGCCGTGAAGTCGCGGCAGCGGCTCACCACGCCCTTGGTGCCGAACAGCACCAGGCGACGGGTCTGCCCCTGACCACGGAGGCTTGCGCCCATCAGATCCTCCGCTAGGCCGGCCGCTCGTCCGCCAGCGCCGCGGCCACGCTGGCGTGGACGCGGAACACCGCGTGAGCGCCGGTGATGTCGAACATCCGGGCCACCGGCTGCCGCAGTGCCGCGAGCTCGATCCGGCTGCCCGCCTCGCGCGCGGCGAGCCGCGCGTGGAGCAGTACGTTAAGGCCCGTCGAATCGCAGAACTGCAGGTCGGCGCAGTCGACCAGAATCCGCTCGGGAGCGGCCGCCACACCTTGCCGCAGGGCTTCACGCAGCGGCTCGGCCGTGTCGTGGTCCAGTTCCCCCGAGAGTACGAGGACGACCGCGTCGGCCCTCGTACTCGTCTCGACGCCGAACCGGCCGCCGTCGGCGCCCTCCCCCTCTGGCTGCCCGGAAACTCCGGAGACCATGGGGCTCTCCCGCCTTCCTGACGTACATCCGGACGCGGCCCCTGAACAGGGTGCGCTCTGCTGTCGAGGTTGTCAGGACGACACCGCGGCCGCCAGTGGGGCCCGTCCGCCGGGCCCTTCCGGACGTACGCAAGCTGCCCGCCCCGTACGGAGGAAAACGTGCATGCGCGTCAGGAAGAAGTCAGCGGGACCCGGCGCGGTCCCGGCGGATGCCGGACAGCCGCTGGTGCAGCACGGTCAGCCTCGGGTGCTTCTCGTGCTGTTCGCGCGTGCTGCGGTCCAGTTCTTCCATCAGGCGGTGCGAGCGGTGGTCCATGTCCAGCTCGGCCAGAATCCGGTCGATCTCCGAGAGGAGCGCACCGTACAGCTGCCACTGGCGCGGCAGCCGCTGGACCTCCCGGAGGAGCAGTTGTGCGGCCCTGTCGCGGCTGGCCGAGGCCGCGGCGAGCTCTCCGGACAGCCGGCGTTCCGCGGCCTCGGCGTTCGCACTCACCTGCGTGGTGACCAGTACGGCGAAGCTCACCAGGGCGTCGGCGACATGGGCCAGCAACTCCTCCAGAGCCACGCCGACCTCTCGTGGGAAGAGGTCCTCGTCGCCCCGCTCCTTGGCGAGGTCGGTCAGCGTCCTGGCCAGTACGCGCAGCACCACCGCGCAGATCTCCAGCGTGTCGAGCCCGGTGCGCAGCACCACGCGGTACAGCAGTCCTTCCTTGACCCGCGGATTGAACCGGAGGCTGTCTTCCGCCTGCCTCAGCGCCGCGTCCACATCGGCGATGTCGTTGTCGAGCCGACGCGCCTCATGGAGCCTCGCGGCGGCCCGCTCGACCGGAGTGTGGCTGCTCAGCTCCTCGCCGAGGCGCAGCATCAGCCGGCGCATCCGCCGGGACAGATCCGCGATGGACTGCCCGGCGGTGTCGATCCAGACCGGCGGCACGAACAGCACATTGAACAGCAGCCCGACCACCGCGCCGATGAGTGTCTCGAGCACCCGGTCCCACGCGGTGTCCGCCACCCGTGTCACGCCGAGTACGAGCATGGCGCTGATGGCGACCTCGGGCACGAACTCGCTGACGCGGACCAGGTGCCCGACGATCAGCGAGGCAAGGATGATCAGGCCGAGGCTCCACCAGCTGAGTCCGACGAGGGCGCTGAACGCGATGGCCAGCACGACGCCCGCGACCACGGAGTTCACCCGGCGGATGCCGGTGGTGAGGGTCTGGTAGAGGGTCACCTGGACGACGAGCAGCGCGGTGAGAGGAGCGGTGAGCGGCGCGGGCTCGCTGCTCAGCTGCAGGGCGACGACATAGGCGATGGTCGCCGCCGCGGTCGACCGCAGCGTCTGGACGACGGCAGGCTCATTGCGCAGCTTGGCGAGCTCGGCCAGCTGCGTCCGGAGCGGCGCACGCGATTCCTCCATGGCTTGGTCCTTCCCGCTCGTGCGGAACAAGCCTCACTGTGGTCCCGCGTGCCGCCGTCTGCCGCAGCGGCGAGAGTGGAAGCAGAAGCGGGAGAGGAGCCGGGATGCACCCTGTCGAGGCGCTGGACCGGGTCGCGTTCCTGCTGGAGCGCTCGCTGGCGGAGCCGTACCGGGTCCGTGCCTTTCGTACCGCTTCCGCCGTGCTTGCCGAGATGTCCGACGCGGAGGTCGCCGAGCGCTCCGCGGCGGGAAAGCTGGAGACCGTCAAGGGCATCGGCCCGAAGACCGCGCAGGTCGTACGGGAAGCACTCGCCGGTGACACACCGCAGTATCTTCAGCGCCTCGAGGACGAGGCGTCCTCGGCCGTGACCGAGGGCGGGACAAGGCTGCGGGCCCTGCTGCGCGGCGACTGCCACATGCATTCGGACTGGTCGGACGGCGGCAGCCCGATCGAGGCCATGGGACGTACGGCGATGGCGCTCGGGCACGAGTGGGCGGCGCTGACCGACCACTCTCCGCGGCTCACGGTCGCGAACGGCCTGACCGCGGAGCGGCTGCGTGAGCAGTTGGAGGTGGTGGCGGAGCTGAACCGGCAGTGGGCGCCGTTTCGGCTGCTGACCGGCATCGAGTGCGACATCCTGCCGGACGGCTCGCTCGACCAGGAGCCGGAACTGCTGGATCAGCTGGACCTCGTGGTGGCCTCGGTCCATTCCGAACTGCGGATGCGGTCGGCGCCGATGACGCGCCGTCTGGTGAAGGCGGTGCAGAACCCGTTGGTCGATGTGCTCGGACACTGCACCGGACGGCGTATCACCGAAAGAAGCCGGCCGGAGTCGGAGTTCGACGCCGAGAAGGTCTTCGCGGCCTGCGCGGCGCACGACACGGCCGTGGAGATCAACTGCAGGCCCGAGCGGCTGGATCCGCCGCTGCGGCTGCTGAGGATCGCGGTGGCCGCCGGGACGTACCTCGCGATCGACACCGATGCGCACGCGCCGGGCCAGCTCGACTGGCAGATCCTCGGCTGCGCGCGGGCGGAGCGCTGCGACGTGCCGGCGGAGCGGGTGATCAACACGTGGCCCGCCGAGCGGTTGCTCGGCTGGGCGGCGTAGCGACGAATGCGGCCCTGCTGTTCGTGGCGCGTACGGGATGCCTTCACGCCACTGACACCACGCCTTCCCTTCCTTTCCCTTCGCTCCTCTTGGACACTCCGCACGCTCCTGTTTCCCTCCGACTCCAAGAGGCCCACCCACATGGCTGAACTCAATCGGCGCCGGTTCCTTCAGATCGCCGGCGCGACCGCGGGATTCGCTGCTCTGTCGAGCAGCATCGACCGCGCCGCCGCCATCCCCGCCAGCCGGCGCTCCGGCACCATCAAGGACGTCGAGCACATCGTCGTACTGATGCAGGAGAACCGTTCTTTCGACCACTACTTCGGCGCACTGAAGGGTGTACGCGGATTCGGCGACCCGCGCCCGGTCTCCACCGGTCCCGGCAAGTCGGTGTGGCACCAGTCGGACGGCACGAAGGAACTGCTGCCCTTCCACCCGGACGCCGACGACCTCGGCATGCAGTTCCTGGAGGGCCTGCCGCACGGCTGGACCGACGGCCAGGCCGCCTACAACGGAGGCAAGTACGACAAGTGGGTCCCCGCGAAGGGCACCACGACCATGGCGTACCTGACCCGTGAGGACATTCCGTTCCACTACGCGCTCGCCGACACCTTCACCGTCTGCGACGCGTACCACTGCTCGTTCATCGGCTCCACCGACCCGAACCGCTACTACATGTGGACGGGTTACACCGGCAACGACGGCACGGGCGGCGGCCCCGTCCTCGGCAACGACGAGCTCGGCTACGGCTGGACGACCTACCCGGAGCGCCTCGAAGCGGCCGGGATCTCCTGGAAGATCTACCAGGACATCGGCGACGGCCTGGACGCGGCCGGCTCCTGGGGCTGGATCGGGGACGCCTACCGCGGCAACTACGGCGACAACTCGCTGCTGTACTTCAACAAGTACCGCAACGCCGTGCCCGGCGACCCGTTCTACGACAAGGCCCGCACCGGCACCGACGTCAAGAACGGCGACGGTTACTTCGACCAGCTGAAGGCGGACGTCAAGGCGGGCAAGCTGCCGCAGATCTCCTACATCGCCGCCCCCGAAGCCTTCTCCGAGCACTCCAACTGGCCCTCCAACTACGGTGCCTGGTACATCGCTCAGGTCCTGGACGCGCTCACCTCCAACCCGGAGGTGTGGGCGAAGACGGCCCTGTTCATCACGTACGACGAGAACGACGGCTTCTTCGACCACGTGGTGCCGCCGCTTCCGCCGCGGTCCGCCGCGCAGGGCAAGTCCACGGTCGACGTCTCCCTCGACCTCTACGCGGGCGACAGCAACCGTCCGGCCGGTCCGTACGGCATGGGGCCGCGCGTGCCGATGCTGGTCGTCTCGCCGTGGAGCAAGGGCGGTTACGTCTGCTCCGAAACGCTCGACCACACCTCGATCGTCCGGTTCATGGAGCGCCGCTTCGGCGTGCACGAGCCGAACATCTCGCCGTGGCGGCGCGCGATCTGCGGCGACCTCACCTCGGCCTTCGACTTCAGCCTCCGCAACACCACGCCGGCCGAGCTCCCGGACACCGACGCCTACGAGCCGCCGGACAACGAGCGCCACCCCGACTACTCCCCGAAGCCGCCCTCCAAGCAGGTCCTGCCCAAGCAGGAGAGGGGCTACAAGCGTGCCCGTCCGCTGCCGTACGCACCGCTGGTCGACGGCAAGGCGACGCCCTCGACCGGACGGTTCACGCTGACCTTCGGCAGCGGCCCTTCGGCGGGCGCGTTCTTCCTGGTCACGGCCGGGAACCGGACGGACGGCCCGTGGACATACACCACGTCGGCCGGCAAGACGCTCTCCGACACCTGGAACACGGCGCACTCCAACAGTCAGTACGACCTCACGGTGCACGGCCCGAACGGCTTCGTCCGCGGCTTCAAGGGCCCCGGCACCGCGGCCGGCCCCGAGGTGACCGCCCGCCATGTGGCGTCCACCGGCCGCGTCCAGCTGACGATGACCAACGCGGGCAGCGCCGACGTGCGTCTCACGCTGACCAATGCGTACGACGGCGGGACGCGGACCTTCACCGTGCGCGCGGGCGGGCGGGTCGTGCACACCGTCGATCTGAGCGGCAGCAAGCGCTGGTACGACCTGAGCGTGGTGTCCGACAAGGACAGCACGTTCCTGCGGCGCTTCGCCGGGCATGCGGAGAACGGCCAGCCGGGTGTGAGCGACCCGGCGATCATCACCGTCTGATCCGCCGCTGATCCGTCGCTGGTCCGCTGTTGATACGACCCTGTCGCACGGGCCGTCCGCCGATCCGGTGGGCGGCCCGTGTGCGCGGGCGATCCTCTGGCGCGCCGGTGCCACTTTCGTACGATCTTCATGATTTCGTCATGGAAAGCACCGATGTGGTGGTCGTTGCCCGAGGAGCCTCCATGCGTCATTTCGCCGTCACAGCAGTACTGGTCACCGCGCTGGCATCCGGCGGCTCCATCTGGCCCCTCGCCCAACCGGCCGCGAAACCCGACCATGAGACCGAGGCGGGCAAGGGCACCAATGTCCTGGTCGTCGGGCTGGACCGCCGCACCGGCATTTCCAAGGCGGACATCAAACGGCTGCACGTCGGCGGCAGGGAATGCAACTGCACCGACGTGATGATGGTGGTGCATCTCGCCGACGACGGCCGGCGGATGAGTGTGGTCTCCGTCCCCCGCGACTCCTACGTGGAATTCGCCGCTCACGATCATCCGAAGCACTCGGGGAAGATCAACGGCGCCTTCAAGCACGGCGGCGGAGATCTGGCCGCTCGGACCGTGGAGAAGGCAACAGGGCTGCGGATCGATCACTACCTGGAGACCGACTTCACGGGATTCGCCGACACGGTGGACCGCCTCGGCGGCGCCAAGGTCTGTACGGACAAGCCACTGCGCGACCTCAGTTCCGGGCTGAAACTCGCCACCGGCACCCGCACGGTGAACGGCAGTCGCACGCTGCGCTATGTCCGCGCCCGCCATGTCTCTCCGCCCGGCGACCTGGGCCGGGTACGCCGCCAGCAGCGGGTGCTGATCGAGATGCTTTCCCGGCTGAAGACCGAAGGAGCCCTCGGCAATCCGGCCACCGCGCTCAACACGGCCCTTGAGCTGAGCAAGTCCGTACGCACCGATCGGCACACGGGTCTCGCCGACCTGATGCGCCTGGGCGTGAAGCTGGGGCGGCTGACGGCGGATCGGACGGAGTTCGCGACGGTCCCCATCTCGGAGTTCGACCACCGCGTGCCCGAGTGGGGCTCCACCCTGCTGTGGGACAAGCAGCGCTCCGACGCCGTGTGGGACGCGCTGCGGGAGGACCGGCCGATCGTCGGCGACTCCCGCATCCGGCCCAGCAAGGACACCCCGGTCGAGATGGATCCGGCCACGATCAGTCTGCGCGTGGACGATGCCGCGGTCGCCGACGCGTTGCGCGCCAACGGATTTGTCGTCGACCGGACCCCGGGCAAAGCGCCACGGCCCAAGGGTCCCACGGTCATCACCTACGACCCGTTCTGGGAGCGCTATGTGTCGACCCTCGCCGCGGCCCTTCCCGGCGCGCGGCTGCGTCCTGTGCCGGGACACGGCCAGGTCTTCGACGTACGGCTCGGGTCGGTGGCCGCCAAGGTCGTGAAGGTCGTCCACGACCGCAGCATGGTGGAGGGCGCGCCGGTGGCGGGCGACCGCCTGCGCTGCGGGCCCGGCAACAAGCCTCAGTCGAGCTGAAGCACGGAGAGCGTGTTCCCGGACGGGTCGGTGAACCAGGCGATCTGCGGGCCTTCGGAGCGGCTGATGCCCTTGTCGTCCAGTTCGAACTCGGTGTACCGCTCGAAGGTGACTCCGCGGCGCACCAGTTCGTCCACGGCCGCGTCGATGTCGGGGACCGGGAAATTGAGCACGGTGAAGGACGCGGGGACATGGTTCGGCTTGGGGTAGACGAGGATCTCGGCCCCGCCCGCCAGTTTCAGATTCAGCAATCCGCCGCCGGGCATGTCGGTGTTCTCGGTGACCTGCAGGCCGAGCGTCTGGCCGTAGAACTCCTTCGCCTGCCGCAGGTCCTTGACCGCGAAGCTGCTGAATGCCTTGCTGCTGCCGAGCATGGTGACTGCCTTCCGTTCCGCCGTCCCGATGAGCGGTTCGAGTATTCAGGCGCCGTCGGCGGGTACGGGTGGCGAACCGGCCGACGGCCCGGGACGGCCACGGCGAATCATTCCGATGGCCCAGGGCCCGGGCCTGTCGCCTGATCCAGACGACAGGCCCTAGAGGCGGTGCGGATTCGCGGCGGGGCCCTCGGTGCTGAGGAGGACCAGCGTCGCGGTCGGCGTGAGCGCGAGGACGGTGCGGCGGGCGGGCCCGCCGTCGCCGGTGAGTGCGGCGCGGACACCGGCGAGGGAGGCGGCGCCGCACGGGCCCGACGCGACACCGAGCGCGGCGAGGTCGCGGGCCGCCGCCGCGCTGTCCTCGTCCGTCACGGCCACCGCCGCGTCCAGTCCGTCGCGCAGGAAGGGCCAGGCGACGCTGGACGGGCTGCCGCAGTTGAGTCCCGCCATGGTGGTGGCGGTGGTCGGCACGGTGACCGGCTTCTGCTGGGTGAGGCTGGTCAGCACGCAGGGCGCGGCCTGCGGCTCCACCGAAAGAAGGGCCGGTCCGGCGGGACGGCTGCGGTAGTGGGTGACGGCGGCCTGGGCCAGCGAGCCGACGCCGACCGGGACGGCGACCAGGTCCGGCAACTCGGTGCCGGCGGCGGCCAGTTGGGCGTCGACCTCGGTGAACAGCGTGGAGTAGCCCTCGACGATCCAGCCCGGGATCTGTTCGTAGCCGGGCCACGCGGTGTCCTGGACGAGCACGGCGTCGGCGGCGTCAGCCGCGTCCGCCGCCTGCCGTACGGCTTCGTCGTAGCTGCCGGCGACGCGTGTGACCGCTGCCCCTTCGTCCGCGATGGCGGCCGCGGCCGCCGGATGCACGCCCTGCGGGACGAAGACATGGGCACGCTGGCCGAGCAGCCGCGCCACCCGCGCGACCGCCCGGCCGTGGTTGCCGTCCGTCGCGGTGACCAGCCGCAGCCGGGCGCCGGCCGGGCGCCGGGCAAGGACGCGGTGGACGGCCCATGACGCGCCGAGCGCCTTGAACGCGGGCAGCCCGAGCCGGGAGGACTCGTCCTTCACGAACACCCGTCCGACGCCGAGCTCCGCGGCGAGCGCGGGGAGTTCGGTGAGCGGAGTGGGCGCGTAGTCGGACAGCGAGGCGTGGAAGTCCTGGACCCCGGCCGGAGCCGGGTCGCAGGTCCAGGTCCGGGCGGCGGGACGCGCGTACCACGGCGGGCGGGGCGCGGACGGGCTGAGGGCAGGAGTCGGGGACACGGGAACACCGTGCCTGGCCACCCCGGCCTTGGTCCAGTTCAGGGCTCGTACGTCCGGAGCTGCTGAGTCGCCCGGAGCAGGGCGCGCAGTTCGGCGCGCCCACCCGTCACGACGCCCGCCGCACGCGCCTGCACCAGCACATTGCCGAAGGCCGCAGCCTCCGCGGGACCTGCGACGACCGGCAGGCCGGTGGCCTCGGCCGTGAGGCGGCACAGCAGCCGATTGTGCGCGCCGCCGCCGACGATGTGCACGGTGGAGACCGTCCGTCCCGACAGCCGCTGCACGTCTTCGACCGCCTTGCGGTGTGCCAGCGCGAGCGAGTCCAGTACGCAGCGGACGGTCTCGGCCTCCGTCCGCGGCGCGGGCAGGCCGCTGCGCACGCACGCGTCGGCGATGCGACGCGGCATGTCGTCGGGCGCGATGAATTCCGGATCGCCCGCGTCGACGACCGAGCGCCGCGGCCGCACCGACTCCGCCTCGTCGAGCAGCGCCGCGAGATCGCGCGGTCTGCCGTCCGCCTCCCAGCTGCGCAGGCACTCCTGGAGCAGCCACAGGCCCATGATGTTGCGCAGATAGCGGACCGTGCCGTCGATGCCCAGTTCATTGGTGAAGTTGGCGCGGCGGCTCGCCTCCGAGAGCACCGGCGCGGGCAGTTCCACTCCCGCGAGCGACCAGGTGCCGGTGGCCACGTACGCGAAGTTCTCGTCCTCGGCCGGTACGCCGACGACGGCCGACGCGGTGTCGTGGGAGCAGACGACGGTCACTGGGACCGGCCCGGTCAGCCCGGTCTCGGCCAGTACCTCCGGACGAAGTGTGCCCGCGTGGTCGCCGGGACTGCGCAGCGGCGGGAAGAGGGAGAGGTCGATGCCCAGTGGCCCGGCGACGACCGGTGACCAGTCCCGGGTACGGGGATCGATCAGCTGGGTCGTGGACGCGTTGGTGATCTCGGTCCCGGCCCGGCCGGTGAGCCAGTAGCTGATGAGGTCGGGGATCATCAACAGCTGTTGAGCGGCGGCGAGTTGCGGACCTGTGCGCTCCGCGACGAGCTGGTAGACCGTGTTGAACGGCAGATACTGCAGCCCGGTCGCCGCATACAGCTCCTCCGGCGGGATCACGGCGGCGACCTTGTCCGCCGTTCCCCGGGTCCGCTCGTCGCGGTAGTGCACGGGGTTGCCGAGGAGTTCGTCCGCGGAGTCGAGGAGTCCGTAATCGACGGCCCAGCCGTCGATGCCGACGCCGGCGAGCCGCCCGCCCGTCGCGGCGGCCGCGGCGCGCAGACCGTCGAGTACGCCCCGGTAGAGCGCGAGGATGTCCCAGTGCAGGGTGGAGCCGGTCCTGACCGGGCGGTTGGGAAACCGGTGGACCTCGGTCAGCTCCAGTACGCCGGGTCCCACCCGGCCCAGCATCACGCGCCCGCTGGACGCGCCGAGGTCGACGGCGGCGAAACAGAGCGGCTCGGCGGCAGACACATACACCTCAGCGCAGGAAGGCGGCCGCGACACCCGCGTCCACCGGGATGTGCAGGCCGGTCGTGTGCGAGAGATCGCCGCCGGTCAGCGCGTAGACCGCGTTCGCGACATGCTCCGGCAGCACTTCGCGCTTGAGCAGTGTGCGCCGGGCGTAGAACTCGCCGAGCCTGTCCTCCTCGACGCCGTACACGGCGGCCCGCTGTGCGCCCCAGCCGCCGGCGAAGATGCCCGAGCCGCGCACCACGCCGTCCGGGTTCACTCCGTTGACCCGGATGCCGTGTTCGCCCAGCTCTGCGGCCAGCAGCCGGACTTGATGCGCCTGGTTCGCCTTGGTCGCGCCGTAGGCGACATTGTTCGGCCCTGCGAAGACACCGTTCTTCGACACGATGTAGACGATGTCGCCGCCCAGTCCCTGTGCCGTCATGGTGCGTGCCGCCTCGCGCGAGACCAGGAAGGAGCCGCGCGCCATGATGTCGTGCTGGAGGTCCCAGTCCGCGGCCGAGGTCTCCAGCAGAGGCTTGGAGATGGAGATCCCGGCGTTGTTCACCACCAGGTCCACTCCGCCGAAGGCGAGATGGGCGGCGGCGAACGCGTCCGCGATCTGCCGTTCGCTGGTGACGTCGACGGTCACGGCGAACGCCCGGTCGGGCCCGCCGAGTTCGTCGGCGACGCGCCCGGCGCTCTCCGCCGAGCGGTCGGCGACCACGACGCACGCGCCTTCGGCGGCCAGCCGCTGCGCGACGGCCCGGCCGATGCCGGAGCCCGCGCCGGTGACCAGCGCGACCCTGGCGGCGAGGGCCCTGGGCTTCGGCATCCGCCGGAGTTTGGCCTCCTCGAGTTCCCAGTACTCGATACGGAACTTCTCGGACTCCTCGATCGGCGTGTAGGACGAGACGGCCTCGGCGCCGCGCATCACCTCGATCGCGTTGAGATAGAACTCGCCCGCGACCCGCGCGGTCTGCTTGTCCTTGCCGAAGGAGAACATGCCCACGCCCGGGATCAGCACGATCGCGGGGTCGGCGCCTCGCATCGGCGGCGTGCGCTCGTCGGCGTGGCGCTCGTAGTACGCCCGGTACTCGGCCCGGTAGGCGGTGTGCAGTTCGGTCAGCCGGGCCACCGTCTCGTCGTGTCCGGCGCCGGCCGGCAGGTCGAGGACCAGGGGCCGCACCTTCGTACGGAGGAAGTGGTCGGGACACGAGGTGCCGAGGGCCGCGAGGCGCGGATGCTCCGCCCGGGACAGGAAGTCCAGCACCTGCTCCGAGTCGGTGAAGTGGCCCACCTGCAACCGGTCCTGGGAGGCGAGGCCTCGGACCACCGGTGCGAGCGCGGCGGCGCGCGCCCGTCGTTCGGCCTCGGGCAGTGGCGCGTACCCCTCGATGGCGGGACCGAAGGGCTCCGGCCTGCCGCGGTCGGCGAGGAACGCCTCGGCGGTGCGGATCATGTCCAGCGAGTTGCGCTCGCACTCCTCGGAGGTGTCTCCCCAGGCGGTGATGCCATGGCCGCCGAGCACACAGCCGATCGCCTCGGGGTGCGCATCCTTCACCGCGGCGATGTCCAGGCCGAGTTGGAAGCCGGGCCGCCGCCACGGCACCCACAGCACACGGTCGCCGAAGCACTCCTTCGTCAGCGCTTCGCCGTCGGCCGCGCAGGCCAGCGCGATCCCGGAGTCCGGGTGGAGATGGTCGACATGCGCGGCGTCGACGAGGCCGTGCATGGCGGTGTCGATGGACGGCGCGGCGCCGCCCTTGCCGTGCAGGCAGTGGTCGAAGGCGGCGACCATCTCGTCCTCGCGCTCGACGCCCGGGTAGACGGCGGTCAGCGCGCGCAGCCGGTCGAGTCTGAGCACGGCCAGGCCTTCGGCCGTGAGCGTGCCGAGGTCACCACCGGAGCCCTTGACCCACAGCAGCTCGGTCTCGCCGCCGGTGACCGGATCGGCGGCGACGGCCTTGGCGGAGGTGTTGCCGCCGGCGTAGTTGGTGTTGCGCGGATCGGCTCCGAGCCGGTGGGAGCGCGCCAGCAGCGCTTCGGCCGACGGGTGTTCGGGCACGGTCATCACGCTCCCCATCCGGCCTGGGTGCCGCCCACGCGCTCGTCGACGATCTTCTGGGCCCAGCCCGAGCGGTGGTAGGCGCCGACCGGGTCCGGATCGATGCCGAGTTCCTCGCGCACGTCGGCGAGCAGCGGCCGGACGTCGGTGCTGTACGCGTCCATCAGCGCCGCGTTGGCACTCAGCACATCGCCGTCGCGCTGCGCCGCTTCCAGTGCCGCGTGGTCCACGAGCAGCGCCTTGGCCGTGGCCTCCTGGACGTTCATCACGGAGCGGATGATCGCCGGGATCTTCGCCTCGATGTTGTGGCACTGGTCGAGCATGAAGGCGATGTCGGGAGTGAGGCCGCCGCCGCGGATCACCTCGTACATGATCCGGAAGAGCTGGAACGGGTCGGCCGCGCCGACCATCAGGTCGTCGTCGGCGTAGAAGCGGGAGTTGAAGTCGAAGCCGCCCAGCTTCCGTTCGCGCAGCAGCACGGCGACGATGAACTCGATGTTGGTGCCGGGTGCGTGGTGGCCGGTGTCCACGACGACCTGGGCCTTCTCGCCCAGCTTCAGACAGTGTGCGTAGGCCGTGCCCCAGTCCGGCACGTCGGTGGTGTAGAAGGCGGGCTCGAAGAGCTTGTACTCCAGCAGCATCCGCCGGCCGTCGCCGAGCCGTTCGTACACCGCCGCGAGCGCCTCGGCCAGCCGGTCCTGGCGAGCACGGATGTCGTCCTGGCCCGGGTAGTTGGTGCCGTCCGAGAACCACAGCTTGAGGTCGCGCGAGCCGGTGGCCTCCATGATCTCGGCGCACTCCAGCAGATGGTCCAGCGCCTTGCGGCGGACCGCGGCGTCGGGATGGCACACGCTGCCGAGCTTGTAGTCGTCGTCCTGGAACACATTGGCGTTGATCGCGCCGATCCGCAGGCCCTGCTCCTCGGCGTACCGCGCCAGGGCCGCGTAGTCGTCGACGCGGTCCCAGGGGATGTGCAGGGCGACCGTCGGGGCGACGCCGGTGTGGCGGTGGACCTGGGCCGCGTCGTCCAGCTTCTCCCGCGGTGTGCGCGGGACGCCGGACTGGGCGAAGACCTTGAAGCGGGTGCCGGAGTTGGCGTATGCCCAGGAAGCCGTCTCGACTCTCTGGGCCTTGAGTTGGGCCTTGACGGCCCGGAGGTCGGTTCGGATCGGCATGGTCAGCACTCCCGTACGACAGGCCCGTTCACAGAGCGGCCGTGAATCGATTCATCCCAAAAAAGCTAGAGAGCGTGGCAGGCACCGTCAAGGGGTCAAGCGACAGGATTCCGCTGGGTATTGCACTTATCGGCCGGGCTGCAAACAAGGCCGTGCAGCCCCATTGACTCCGCGCGGTCGACGCCTCTAGCTTCCGGTGGAAAGTTCGGTTGAAACCTTTCATGGCATCCGGGGATGCTGGCCCACAAATGGTGAGGAGCCCCCATGAACCAGCCCGATCCGGGCTCCGACCCCGTGCTCGCACTGAGGGACGTCGCCAAGTCCTTCGGCGCCGCACGGGCCCTGCACGACGTCTCGCTGAGCCTCCTCCCCCACGAGGTGCATGCCCTCGCCGGGGAGAACGGGGCGGGCAAGTCGACGCTCATCAAGATCCTCGCCGGGGTGCACCGACCCGACGCCGGCACCGTACTGCTCGACGGCGTTCCGGTGGACTTCCGTGGTCCGGCCGACGCCCGCGACGCCGGAATCGCCGTCATCTACCAGGAGCCCACGCTCTTTCCCGACCTGTCCGTCGCCGAGAACATCTTCATGGGCCGCCAGCCGCTGGGGGCACTGCGCCGCATCGACCGCCGCGCCGTCCACGAGGCGACCGCCGCGCTGATGAAACGGCTCGGCGTGGCACTCGCCCCGGACCGCCCCGCCCGCGGGCTGTCCATCGCCGACCAGCAGATCGTCGAGATCGCCAAGGCCCTCTCGTTCGACGCCCGCGTCCTGATCATGGACGAACCCACCGCCGCGCTCACCACCGGTGAGACCGCCCGCCTCTTCGCCGTCGTCGAAGCGCTGCGAGCGGAAGGCACCGCCATCCTCTTCGTCTCGCACCGGCTTGAGGAGATCTTCCAGATCTGCCGCCGCGTCACCGTGCTGCGGGACGGCCGGCACATCGCCACCGAGCCCCTCGACACGCTGACCGAGGCCGATCTCGTACGGCGCATGGTCGGCCGCGATCTCGGCGAGCTCTATCCCAAGCAGCCGAGCGCGCCCGGTGAGACGGCGCTGTCCGTGCACCGGCTCACCCGCGAAGGGGTCTTCCGCGATGTCTCCTTCGACGTACGGCGCGGCGAGATCGTGGCGCTCGCCGGTCTGGTCGGCGCGGGGCGCAGCGAGGTCGTCCAGGCGGTCTTCGGCGTGGACCGGGCCGATGCCGGCGAAGTACGGGTCGCCGGACAGAAGCTGCCCGGCGGTTCGCCGACGGCCGCGATGGACGCCGGGCTCGCGCTCGTGCCCGAGGACCGCAGACAGCGCGGTCTGGTGATGCGGATGTCCATCGAGCGCAATATCGCGCTCACCGGACTCGGCCGCCTCGGCAGGGCCGGACTGGTGCGGCGGACGCTGGAGCAGGGCCGCGCCGCCGACTGGGCGGTGCGTCTTCAGCTCAAGTACAACAAGCTGTCCGACTCGGTCGGCGTGCTCTCCGGCGGCAACCAGCAGAAGGTCGTGCTCGCCAAGTGGCTGGCCACGCAACCGGCCGTGCTCATCGTCGACGAGCCGACCCGCGGCATCGACGTCGGCACCAAGGCCGAGGTCCACCGGCTGCTCTCCTCGCTCGCCGCCGACGGGCTCGCCGTGCTGATGGTCTCCTCCGATCTGCCCGAAGTGCTCGGCATGGCCGACCGGATCCTCGTCATGCGCGAAGGCAGGCTCGTCGGCGAGCTCGCCCGGGACGAGGCCACCGAGGAGACGGTCATGGCCGCGGCGACCGGGCTGCGCACCTCCCTGACGGCCGATCCCGCGGACAACGAGAAGAGCCCCGCATGACCACCGCCCTCGACACACCGCCCGCGCCCGCGGCGCAGTCCGGCCGGCCGGGCGGCCGCTCGTTCGCCGAGTCCGTCCTCAAGGCCCGTGAACTCAGCATCGGCGGCGCGCTCGTCCTGCTGATCGCCGGCACCTGGCTCGCCAACCCGGCCTTCCTCGACGACCAGGGCGTCAAGGACCTCCTGCTCAACTCCTCGATCCTGGTGCTGCTCGCCGTCGGCCAGTCCGTCGTGGTCATCACCCGCAACATCGATCTCTCCGTCGGCTCGGTCGTCGGACTCGCCGCCTTCGCCTGCGGCCGCTTCGTGTCCGGCACGGACCACAGCGCGTTCACCGTGGTCCTGCTCGGCATCGCGCTCGGCGTGGTCTGCGGTCTGGTGAGCGGGGCGCTGGTCAGCTTCGGCCGTGTCCCGGCCCTCGTGGTGACGCTCGGCATGCTGTACGTGATCCAGGGCGTGGACCACGCCTGGGCGCACGGCGAGCAGATCAACGCCGCCGACATCCCCGACTCCGTCCTCTCGCTCGGCAGCGGCTCGGTGCTCGGCATCCCGTATCTGCCGCTGATCTCCGCCGCGTTGCTCGCCGGCACGGCGTACTTCCTGCGCACCTACCGCGGCGGACGCGAGCTGTACGCCATCGGGTCCAGCCCCGAGGCGGCGCGGCTGGCCGGCATCCCGATCCGCCGCCGGGTGCTGGCGGCCTACGCCTTCTCCGGGGCCGTCGCCGGATTCGCCGGCGCCCTGTGGCTCGCCCGCTTCGGCACGGTCGTCGCGGACGCGGCGAACGGCTGGGAACTCACCGTCGTCAGCGCGGTCGTGGTCGGCGGCGTCGCCATCACCGGCGGCACCGGCACGGTCTGGGGCGCGGCGCTCGGCGCGCTGCTCCTCACCACCATCGGCAGCGCCCTGGTCGTGCTGAAGGTGGACGCCTTCTGGCAGCAGGCGATCACCGGTGTGCTGCTGCTTCTGGCCATCACCACAGACCGCATCGTGCAGGTGCGCAGCACCAGTGCCCTGAGGAAGAGGAACCGGCGATGAGCAGCCCTGTCACCTCCTTCGCCAAGTACCTCCGCTGGGACACGGCCGTGGGCATTCTGCTCGTCGCCGTCTTCCTCGCCGGCGCGGGCACCACCGACGGTTTCGCCGAGACCGCCAACCTCTCGGCCGCGCTGGACGACACCGCCGAGATCGCGCTGATCGCGCTGCCGATGACGCTGCTGGTCGTCGCGGGCCAGGTCGATCTGTCGGTCGCCTCGATGCTCGGTCTGTCCAGCGCACTTGCCGGTTCACTGTGGGACGCGGGCTGGGCCTTCGAACTGATCGTCCCCGTCTGCCTGTTGGCGGGCGCGCTGGGCGGACTGCTCAACGGCTGGCTCGTCACCAGGATCGGGCTGCCTTCGCTCGCCGTGACCATCGGCACGCTCACGCTCTACCGCGGCCTGGCCTCCGTCGTCCTCGGGGACAAGGCGGTGGCCGACTTCCCGGAGACGTACGCGCAGTGGGCCAGGTACACGCAGACGGTCCCGGGCACCTTCGTGCCTTACCCCGTGGCGCTGTTCGGCGTGCTCGCCATCGTCGCCGCCGTCGTCCTGCACTGCACCGGCTTCGGCCGCTCGCTGTTCGCCATCGGCGCTCAGGAGGAGGCCGCGCACTTCGCCGGGATCCGCGTCAAGCGGATCAAGCTGGCGCTGTTCGTGGTCTCCGGCCTGATCGCCTCCTTCGCCGGCATCGTCTACACGCTGCGCTACGGAAGCGCCCGCGCGGACAACGGAGTCGGCCTCGAACTCGTCGTCATCGCCTCGGTCCTGCTCGGCGGCGCCGACTTCGACGGCGGCAAGGGCACGCTCGGCGGCACGGTCGCCGGTGTGCTGCTCATCGGCCTGCTGGGCAACCTCCTCACCCTCAACGATGTGTCCAACGAGATCCAGGTGATCGTCACCGGACTGCTGCTCGTCGCGTCCGTCCTCACTCCGAGGGTCATCGCCGCGCTCGGCGAACGCCGCCACCGGCGCGCAGCCGGCAGCCCGGCGAACTGACCTCCGTCCCCAAGCTCCCGAAAGGCACCGCCATGCACCTCCACTCCACCGCGCGCGGCAGCATCGTCCCGGCCGCGGCCGCCGTCTGCGCCCTCGCCGTCGCGCTCACCGGCTGCTCGGGCACCACCAAGGAGTCCGCCAAGGACAGCACCGCCCAGAACACCGCCGGCGCCAAGGCCGATCCCGACGCCCCGATCAAGAAGGGCCTGAAGATCGCCTTTCTGCCGAAGCAGATCAACAACCCCTACTTCACGATCCTGGACGACTCCGGGATCGCGGCGGCCAAGGAGCTCGGCGCCACGGCCAAGGAGGTCGGCTCGTCCGACGCCAAGGCGTCCTCGCAGGTCTCGTACATCAACACGCTCGTCCAGCAGCGTCAGGACGCGATCCTGATCGCCGCCAACGACCCGAACGCGGTCTGCGGCCCGCTGAAGACGGCCCGGCAGCAGAAGATCAAGATCGTCACCTACGACTCCGACACCGCCAAGGAGTGCCGCGACCTCTTCATCAACCAGGCCAGCTCGGAGCAGATCGGCCGCGCCCAGATCCAGAACATCGCCAAGCAGCTCGGCAACAAGGGCGAGATCGCGGTCCTGTCGGCGACCCAGAACGCGACCAACCAGAACACCTGGATCGAGTTCATGAAGGACGAGCTGAAGAAGCCCGAGTACAAGGACATGAAGCTGGTGAAGGTCGCGTACGGGGACGACGACGACCAGAAGTCCTTCCAGGAGACGCAGGGGCTGCTCAAGGCGTATCCGAATCTGAAGGGCATCATCTCGCCGACCACCGTCGGCATCGCCGCGGCCGCCCGCTACATCAGCGACTCGTCGTACAAGGGCAAGGTCGTCCTGAACGGGCTCGGCACGCCCAACCAGATGCGTGCGTACGTCAAGAACGGCACCGTCGAGCAGTTCGCGCTCTGGGACCCGAAGAAGCTCGGCCGGCTCGGCGCGCACGCGGCGGCGGCGCTCGCGTCCGGCCGGATCACCGGTGCCGAGGGCGAGAAGTTCACGGCGGGCGACCTCGGCGAGTACACGATCGGCAAGGACGGAGAGGTCATCCTCGGCCCGCCGGCGGTCTTCGACAAGGACAACATCGACGACTTCGACTTCTGATGGCCGTAGGCACGGCCGACGGTAGGGTTCCGACGAGGTTGGAGCGGGTGGAGGTGGTGGCCTGATGGCGCAGTCGGTGGGTATCAAGGATGTCGCCCGGGAGGCCGGAGTCTCCGTGGGCACGGTCTCGAATGTCATCAACCGCCCGCAGTCGGTGGCCGAGGCGACCCGGCTGCGCGTCCTGTCCACGATCGACCGGCTCGGTTATGTGCGCAGCGAGTCCGCGCGGCAGCTGAGGGCCGGCCACAGCCGGATCATCGCCGTCCTCGTCCTCGACATGGCCAACCCCTTCTTCGTCGACGTCGCGTCCGGCGCCGAGCGGGTGGCCCGCGAGGCCGGTCTCGGCGTGATGCTCTGCAACAGCGCGCAGAGCAGCGAGGAGGAGGCCGAGTATCTGGGCCTGTTCAGCGAACAGCGGGTGCGCGGCGTGCTGGTGACACCGGCCGATCCGACCGGAAGCAATCTGGAGAGCTTCCGGCGCCAGGACATTCCCTTTGTGTTCGTGGACCGGGTGGTGCCCTCCGCCGAGGCCTGTTCGGTGTCGGTCGACGATGTGGCCGGCGGCGCGCTCGCCGGCCGCCATCTGGTGGACCAGGGCCATGAGCAGATCGTGTACGTCACCGGGCCGCTGCATCTCGCGCAGTGCCAGGACCGGCGTACGGGACTGCTGCGGGTGCTCGGCGATGCGGGGCTGCCCGAGGACCGGCTGCGGGTGCTGGAGGAGAAGCGGCTCGACGTGGCGTCGGGCCGGGACGCCGGGGCCCGGCTGCTCGGCATGTCGCCGCGGCCCACCGCGGTGTTCTGCGCCAACGACCTGCTGGCGCTCGGCGTTCTCCAGGCGCTGTTCGCGGCGGGCGTGAGCGTTCCGGGCGAGATCGCGCTCGTCGGGTACGACGACATCGAGTTCGCGTCGGCGGCCGCGGTGCCGCTGACCTCCGTACGGCAGCCGGCCGCCCGGATGGGACGGCTCGCGGCCGAGCTGCTGATCGAGGAGACCGGGGAGGACGCCGCGGACCATCGGCATCAGCGGATCGTCCTCCAGCCCGAACTGGTCGTCCGGGGCTCCTCCTTGACGAGGTCCACGCGTCGGGGCCACTGAGCCCGGTCGCCGACTCCCGCTCTTCTTGCATCCTGCCGAGCGCGCAGTGAATCGTTCCACCATCTTCCGCACTCCACCTCACAGAGAGCGACGATCATGAGCAGAAGCTGGAACCGCCGGGTCTTCCTGCGCGCCGCCGTGTCGACAGCGGCCGCCGGCGCAGCATCGGCGTACGTCAGCGGCAACGCCTTCGCGGACAGCGCTCGACAGCGCGCCCCCAGAGCCGGCCGACTGCGCGTCGAGCGGACGACCGTCGAGTACGCGCCGAACCTCCTCGGCACCGACTCGGCCGCTCCGCAGCTGAGTTGGGAGCTTGCCGCAGAGGGCCGGGGCGCGCGGCAGAGCGCGTACCAGGTGCGGGTGGCGACCGATCCGCGCGAGCTCGGTCGCCGCCCGCGCTGGGACTCCGGCCGCGTCGTCTCCGACCGTACGGTCAACGTCCCTTATGCGGGCCCGAAGTTGACCGACCGCACCCGCTACCACTGGCAGGTCCGGGTCTGGGACGAGCTCGGCAGTGCGTCGCCGTGGAGTGCGGTGCGGTGGTGGGAGACTGCGCTGCCCGCCGACGGCTGGCGGGCCCGCTGGATCGGCGCGGACGCACCGCCCGCGCCGCCCGGCTTCGACGGCACGTCCTGGATCTGGTCGCCCGGCGCCACCACGTCAGGCGCTCCGGTAGGGCCGCGGTGGTTCCGGGCCGCGCTCGAACTGCCCGCCGGAGCCGATGTCACCCGGGCGACGGTCACGGCCACCGCCGACGACGACTTCACACTCCACCTCGGCGGGCAGCAGGTGCTGCACCAGCCGGAGCAGACGGACAGCTGGCGCGTCGGGCACTCGGCCGATGTCACCGCGCAGGTGCGGTCGGCGGGCCGGCGGATCGTGCTGGCGGCCGTCGCCACCAACCGTGGCAACGATGTCAATCCGGCCGGTCTGCTGCTCCGGCTCGACGTGGAGACCAGCGCGGGCAGCCACCAGCTCGTCACCGGCGAGGGCTGGCGGGTCAGCGAAACCGAACGGGACGGCTGGCAGCGCCCCGACCACGACGACTCGGCCTGGGCCGCGGCCACGGTCCTCGCGCCGTACGGCCAGGGACCCTGGGGCCGCGGCGTCGGCCTCGGCCTCCCGGAGCTGCCCGCGCCGCTGCTGCGCCGGGAGTTCACCGTCACCAAGCCGGTGGCCCGCGCCCGGCTCTATGTGTCCGGACTCGCCTACTACGACGCGGAGATCAACGGCCGGCGCGTCGGCCGCCAGGTCCTCGACCCGGGCTTCACCGACTACGACGAGACCGTTCTGTACGCCGTTCACGATGTCACCGAACGGCTTGACAATGGTGTCAACGCCATCGGCGTCACCCTCGGCCGCGGCTTCTTCGGCATGACGACCCCGAACGTCTGGAACTGGCACACTCCCCCGTGGCACGGCGAGCCAAGGCTCCTCGCCCAGCTGGAGATCGACCACCCGGACGGGACCAGGACCACCGTCACCACCGGCCCGGACTGGCGGATCACCGACGGCCCCACCCTCGCCAACTCGCTCTATGCGGGCGAGACGTACGACGCGCGACGTGCGCCACGCGGCTGGACCAGGCCGGGCTTCGACGACAGCGGCTGGCGCGCCGCCCCGGTGCAGAGCGCGCCGAAGGGCACGGTCCGCGCCCAGCCGCACGACCCCATCGAGATCGTCGAGACCGTCCGTCCCACGGGCATCAGCGAGCTGAGTCCCGGGGTGTATGTCGTCGACATGGGCCGCACGCTGGCCGGCTGGACCCGGCTGACCGTCACCGCGGACGCCGGGACCACCGTGCGCCTGGTGCACGGCGAGAAGCTCAAGGACGACGGCAGCGTGCATGCCGAGACCGGCCATGTGCCGGGCCGCTTCCAGACCGACGAGTACGTGTGCGCGGGCGGCGGCGAGGAGATCTGGGAGCCCAAGTTCTCGTACAAGGGCTTCCGTTACGTCCAGATCAGCGGGCTGCCGCAGCGTCCCGTCCCGCAGCAGGTACTCGGCCGGGTCGTGCACACCAGGGTCGACGAGGTCAGCGAGTTCCGCTGCTCCGAGCCGTTCTACGAGCGGCTCGACCGGGCCATGCGCCGTACGGTGCTCAACAATCTGCACGGCATCCCCACCGACACGCCGATGTACGAGAAGAACGGCTGGACCGGCGATGCTCAGCTCGGCGCGCCGGTGATGACCTACGCCTTCGGGGTCCACCGCTTCCTGTCGAAGTGGCTCGGAGACCTCGCGGACAGCCAGCTCGCCGACGGCCATCTCCCGGTCATCGTCCCGAGCGGCGGCTGGGGCTACAACGAACTGGGCCCCTCTCCCGAGTGGACGACCGTCTATCCCTTCGTGATCCGCGAGATGTACCGCGCGTACGGCGACGAACGGGCCGCCCGGGAGCACTGGCCCACGCTCACGCGCTATCTCGACTGGGAGATCGGCCGGCTGCGCGACGGGCTCGCGGTGACCGCGCTCGGCGACTTCCTGCCGCCGGGCTACGGCGGCAACCCGCCCGAGGACACCCGTCTGACCGCTACCGCCTATCTGCACCGGGCGCTGCTGCACACCGCCGAGATGGGCGAGATCCTCGGCGAGAAGCCGACCGCCGACCGCTACCGCGCCACCGCCGGAGCGCTGCGGTCCGCCTTCAACGCGGCCTTCCTGGACCCCGCTTCCGGTCACTACCGCACGTCCAAGGACCCCGGCTACCGGCAGACCAGCAATGCGATACCGCTCGCCTTCGGGCTCGTCCCCGAGTCCGCCCGGGCAAGTGTCACCAAGAGCCTCGTCGACGACATCGCCGCGCGCGGCAACCACCTCAACACCGGCGCGCTGGGCACCAGTGTGCTGCTGCGGGCGCTCACCGCCGAGGGACATCCGGAGGTGGCTCACGCCATCGCCACCCAGCGGACGTATCCGAGCTGGGGCTACTGGTTCGACCAGGGCGCCGACACCATGTGGGAGATGTGGCAGCTCGACTCACGATCGCGCGACCACTACTTCCATGGCACGGTCGTGCAGTGGCTGTACGAGAACGTGGCCGGCCTGCGGCCCGGTGACGCGGGCTACCGCACTTTCACGGTCCGTCCCGACGCCCGTACGGGAGTCGACTGGGCGCGCACCTCGATCCGTACGGTCCGGGGACCGGCCTCGGTGGACTGGGCGCGTGAGGGACGCGGGCTGCGGCTCACGGTCCAGGTCCCGGTGGGCGCGCAGGCCGAGGTGCATGTGCCCGCGGCCCGGCAGTCCGACACGACCGCGCCTGCCGGGGCCGCGTATGTACGGACCGAGCGGGGCCATGTCGTCCACCGCGTGGCGCACGGCAGTTGGCTGTTCCGGACCAAGGAGGCGACCGGCTGAGCGGCGCCGCCGCCGACACCCGCCGTTGACAGGTATTCGTCAACGACGCTTCACTGCCCAGCAGGCCATGTGGCCCCCGGCTCAGGGGAGTTGCTCATGAAGCCCAGAAATCCACGGTTGGCACGGTTGCTGAGACTGCTCGTGTCCGCCGCCGTGGCAGCCACCGCGCTGGTCCCGCTGTCGGCGTCGCCGGCCGTCGCCGACCCGGTGGTGTGCGTCCTGTCCTGCGACACCCGGGACCCGTCGCTGGCCCAGCAGGAGAGCTTCCCGGTACCGGCCAGGCAGATCAACGGCCGGCGGCTGGAACTGCATGTGTCCGATCCGGACGACATGGCCTGGGCCAGCATCGACGAGGGTGTCACCGGGGACTCCGTCTGGCTGGACCGGTCCTGGGACGGCGGTGTGAGCTGGGAGCCGCTGCTGGGCCGGGCGAGCATCCCGGGCACCTGGACCGGCACCAGAACGCTGATGTACAACATCACCGATCCACGCGGCCATCGGCGTGGCTGGATCCGTGCCTGCGGGGACGCGGGCGCCGTCGGCTGCACCGACTGGGTGTACTCCACGGTGTGCGACGTGCTGTGCGACGGCGCCGATCCGGGGCAGGCGGCCGGGGACGCCGAGCCGGTGCCGCCGGCCACGCTCTTCGGCCGCACCATCCGGCTGCACATGGACCAGAAGAACTCCATGGCCTGGGGCAGCATCGAGAACGGCGGCCCCGGCGACGAGATCTGGCTGGACCGGTCCTGGGACGGCGGCACGAGCTGGCCCGGCGGCTCGTCGCTCGGCCGGGCCGCCGTGCCCGGCGGCGCCGGCTCGACGCGTACACCGATGTTCGCCACCCGCGACCCGCGCGGCCTGATGTACGGCGGCGCGGTCCGCGCCTGCGGCCGGGAAGCGGCTCACCAGGAGGGAAGCTGCACCGCCTGGGCCCGGCCCGCGCCGTCCCGGCCGCTCGCGGCGGCGGACGCGCTGATGTGGTCCTACGACCCGTACGACGGCTGGTGGCGGAGCAGCTGGTGGAACTCCGCGGTCACCCTCACCACGCTGATCGACACCGCCCGGCGCACGGGCAGTCATGCGTACGACTGGATCATCGCGCGCACCTTCGACCGGAACCGCGGCGTCTTCGCCGCCGGCGAGCGCGGCACGGATCCGATCGAGGGGCACTTCATCAGCCGGGCGGTCGACGACGCCGCGTGGTGGGGCGTGGCCTGGCTGACGGCCTACGACTACACGGGCGACCGGCGCTATCTCGACGAGGCGGTCACGATCGCCGAGTACGTCCACGGGCACTGGGACACCGGCAGCTGCGGCGGCGGGGTGTGGTGGGACCGCGAGCACACCTACAAGAACGCCGTGACCAGCGGCCTCCATCTCTATCTGACTGCCTCGCTGCATCAGCGCATCGCCGGTGACTCCCTGTGGGGGCAGCGGGCGACGACGGCCGGACAGTGGTATCTGTCCAGTGGCTTGATCAACCAGGCCGGTCTGGTCAACGACGGGCTGACCGCGGACTGCCGCAACAACGGGCAGACGGTGTGGAGTTACAACCAGGGCCTGGCCATCGGCGGCCTGCTCAAGATCTGGGAGAACACCGGGGACGCCGGGTTCCTGGACACGGCACGCCGGCTGGCGGACGCCGCCGTCGCGGGGCCGCAGCTGACGCGGGACGGGGTGCTCACCGAGTCCTGCGATGTGGGCCAGGGCGTCTGCGACGACAACCAGAAGCAGTTCAAGGGCATCTTCATGCGGCACTTCGGCGCCCTGACGCGGGCAACCGGATCGGCCGCGTACCGGCAGTTCGTGCAGCGGCAGTCGGATTCGGTGTGGTCCGCCGACCGGGACCCGCTCAACCGGCTCGGCCAGCGCTGGGCCGGCACGCTCCCGAACCCGGCTGACTGGCGCACCCAGGCCGGCGCGCTCGGCGCCATCACCGCGGCCCAGGACTAGAGCGCGTGCGGGGTACGTGACCGCCGGACCCCGCAGAGCCAATACTTCTCTTGGAGGACCCGCAGGCTCACCAGGAGGAACTCATGAGGATGCTCATCAACGTCCCGGAGACCGTTGTCGCCGACGCCCTCCGTGGCATGGCGGCCGCGCACCCCGAGCTGAACGTGGACGTGGAGAACCGGGTGATCGTGCGGCGGGACGCGCCGGTCGCCGGGAAGGTGGCGCTGGTATCCGGCGGCGGGTCGGGACACGAGCCGCTGCACGGCGGCTTCGTCGGCCCCGGAATGCTGTCGGCGGCCTGTCCCGGAGAGATTTTCACCAGTCCGGTGCCGGATCAGATGGCGCGGGCCGCTGCCGCCGTCGACAGCGGCGAAGGTGTGCTGTTCATCGTCAAGAACTACACCGGTGACGTGCTGAACTTCGACATGGCCGCCGAGCTCGCCGAGGACGAGGGCGTACGGCTGGCCAAGGTCCTGGTCAATGACGATGTGGCGGTGACCGACAGCCTCTACACGGCGGGCCGGCGCGGCACCGGCGCGACGCTGTTCGTCGAGAAGATCGCCGGTGCGGCCGCCGAGGAGGGCGCGCCGCTGGAGCGCGTGGAGGCGATCGCCCGGCAGGTGAACGAGAGCTCCCGCAGCTTCGGAGTCGCGCTGAGCGCGAGCACCACTCCCGCCAAGGGCAGCCCGACCTTCGATCTCCCTTCCGGGGAGCTGGAGTTGGGCATCGGCATCCACGGCGAGCCGGGCCGGGAGCGGCGGCCGATGATGACCTCGCGCGAGATCGCGGACTTCGCCGTCAACGCGGTGCTGGAGGACCTGCCGCCGACGGGCCCGGTGCTGGTACTCGTCAACGGCATGGGCGCCACTCCACTGCTGGAGCTGTACGGATTCAACGCCGAGGTGCAGCGGGTGCTGACCGAGCGGGGTGTGGCCGTCGCCCGTACCCTCGTCGGGAACTATGTGACCTCGCTCGACATGGCGGGCTGCTCGGTGACGCTCTGCCAGGTCGACGAGGAGCTGCTGCGACTGTGGGACGCGCCGGTGCAGACCGCCGGGCTCCGCTGGGGCCGCTGAACCGTCCGGACCGACTGATCACAGGGAGTTCATGTGCTCGACGCCGACTTCATCCACCGCTGGCTGACGGCCGCCGCGGTTCTGGTCGACCGTGAGGCGGGGCATCTCACCGAGCTGGACTCGGCGATCGGCGACGCCGACCACGGCAGCAATCTCCAGCGCGGTTTCGCGGCGGTGACCGCGGTTCTGGAGAAGGAGGCGCCGGGGACTCCGGGGGCCGTACTGACGCTGGCGGGACGGCAGTTGATCTCGACGGTCGGCGGCGCCTCGGGTCCGCTGTACGGCACGCTGCTGCGGCGTACGGGCAAGGCGCTCGGCGAGGCCGCCGAGGTGACACCGGGACAGCTGGCCGACGCGCTGCGTGCGGGTGTGGCGGCGGTGGCGCAGCTCGGCGGCGCCAAGGCCGGCGACAAAACGATGCTGGACGCGCTGGTGCCGGCGGTCGCGGCGCTGGAGGACTCCATGGCGTCCTTCGCGGCGGCCCGCGACGCCGCCGAGCAGGGCGCGCTGGCGACCGTGCCGCTGCAGGCGCGCAAGGGCAGGGCCAGCTATCTCGGCGAGCGCAGCATCGGGCACCAGGACCCCGGCGCCACCTCGTCGGCCCTGCTGATCGCCGCGCTGGCACAGACGGCGGAGGCGGCCGGATGAACGAGCGGATGAACGAGCGGGTCGGAATCGTGCTGGTCTCGCACAGCAAGGAGGTGGCGGAGGCCGTCGCCGAGCTGGCGACGGGCCTCACGGGCGGCGGCACGACCGCACCCGTGGCCGCCGCCGGCGGCGCTCCGGACGGCGGCCTCGGCACCAGCTCGGAGCTGATCACCGCGGCCGCGGCATCGGTGGACGGCGGCGCGGGTGTGGCCGTGCTGGTCGATCTGGGCAGCGCCGTGCTCACGGTGAAGGCGCTGCTTGCCGAGGGCGACGAGCTGCCGGACGGCACACGTCTGGTGGACGCGCCGTTCGTGGAGGGCGCGGTGGCGGCGGTGGTGACGGCGACGGCGGGCGGCAGTCTGGACGAGGTGCAGGCGGCGGCCTCGGAGGCGTACGACTACCGAAAGGTCTGATGCTGCCGCTCCGCCGTCCGTGACGCTTCGTCAGTGCGACCCCTGCCGTTCGGCCCCCCAGGAGTGGCAGGGGCCGGGCGGCCCTCCTAGCGTCGGTCTCATTGTGGTGTATTTCCTACCATCGGAGACCTGACCATGCGCGCGATACACGTCGCCTCCCTCGCTCTGATCGGAAGCGCCGCCGCGCCGGCTCTCGGCGCTCCGGTCGCTCTCGCAGACGATACGAACCCCGTCACCTCGTTCGGCTTCACCGTCAGCCCCGAGACCGTCGAGCCCGGCGGCACCGTGACGCTCAACGCCACGGAGTGCGATGCTCCGTCCGTGACGAGTTCCTCGGGCGTCTTCGACACCGTCACGCTCAATGAGGGACTGCCGGGCACGGCGACGGTCTATGAGGACGCCAAGCCGGGCGCCGAGTACGAGGTCACCTTCGACTGCCAGGGCGAGAAGGGCACTGCCACGCTCACGGTCAGCGCGACCGTCACAGCCACTGCCAGCGCCACCGCCGCCGCCACGCTGACGGACACCGGAACCACCACCGCCGGCAAGGACACGGACACCGGGACCGGCACCGGCACCGGCACCGGCACCGGCACCACCACGGACACGGGCACAGTCACGGATCCAGTCACGGATCCAGTCCCGGACCCAGTCACGGCCCCGGACGCCGGGTTGCTCCCGGTGACCGGCACGACCAAGCCCGGCGGCGGCGTGAAGGCCGGTGCCGGAGGCAGCCTCTCCGGCCTGAGTCCCGCGCAGATCGGCGTCGGCTCCGCGTTCCTCGCGGGCGCGCTCGGCGGCGGTGTCCTGCTGCTGCGCCGTCGCGCCGGGGACGGCGTCTGACGGCGGCTCGTGGGAATCATGCACCTGTCCTCCCGCCGCGGCTCCTGGTTCACGCTCGTCTGCCTCCTGCTCCTCGGCCTGTTTCTGGTACGCGAGGGATTCACCGGGACCGACCAGGGTCCTCCTCGCCCCGGCGCGGCCGTGGCGGCGGACCATCGCGCGGCCGGCCCGCTGCCCCGCGCGCCCGGACCGCTCCCCCACTCTCCGCCACGCCGGATCACCGTCCCGTCGATCAGGCTGGACGCGCCGCTGACCGGCGTCGGTCTCGACTCCGACGGCTGGGTGGAGCCGCCGCCACTGGCGGACAACAACCTGGCCGGCTGGTACCGCGGCGCCGTCACACCGGGTGAGCGCGGTACGTCCGTCGTCGTCGGCCACGTCGACAACAGTGCGGGACCGGCCGTGTTCTATCTGCTGGGCGCGCTGGAGCGCGGCAGCCGCGTCCAGGTGGCGCGCGAGGACGGACGTACCGCGGTCTTCTCGGTCTACGGCGTAGAGCTGTACGCCAAGAAGGACTTCCCGGCGGCACGGGTGTACCGGGACGGAGCGGACGCGGAACTGCGGCTCATCACCTGCGGCGGCGGATACGCAGAGAAGACCGGTTACGACGGAAATGTTGTGGTCTTCGCCCGGCTGGTCGACGTGCGCTGACGCCGGACCTTGGTCATCCTGTCTCCGTCCGACGCGCAGGACATTCCGCTCCTACTGTGGATTCCACCATGCCCTCGAGCCCTGGAGGATTCCCATGACATCACCGGAGCCCACCGGCCGGCTGCTGCGCACCGAACACGGCCGTGATCTTGTGCTGACCCGCACGCTGGGCAGTCCGCTGCCGGAGGTCTGGGCGAGTCTCACCGAGTCCGAGCGGACCGCGCGCTGGATCGGCCCGTGGAAGGGCGAGGCCGGACCCGGCAAGACCGTGGAGATGCAGTTGGTGTTCGAGGAGGGCGCACCCTGGTCACCGTTCCTCATCGAGGCATGCGAACCGCCGCACCTGCTCACCGTGTCGATCCCGAGCGAGGGCGGTTCTTGGCCGATGGAAGTGCGGCTCTCCGAGGCGGACGGCGGCACCGCGGTGGAGCTCGTTCACCGTCTCTCGGCGGACGGTCAGGCATCGGGTGAGGCCGGGCTCGGCGCGATCGGTCCCGGCTGGGAGTACTACCTCGACATGTTCCTCGCCGCGCACGAGGGCCGGCCGCTGCCGTCCTTCGACGACTACTACCCGGCGCAGCAGGAGTACTTCGAGCAGCTCGAGCCTGAACCCCGGGCGACGGACAGCTGACCTTCGGGGAGCTCGGCGCTCCCGGCCCTCTCTTCGCGCGACAGCACACCCGTCACCGGGTAGATTGGTCTACACCAGTTGCGCTTTCAGAGACAGGGATCTTCGTGGAAGTTGTCATCGTCCCGGACTCCGCCGCGGGCGGCGAGCTCATCGCCGAAGCCATGGCCGACCTGCTACGACGCAAGCCGGACGCTCTCCTGGGAGTGGCCACGGGGTCGACCCCGCTGCCGGTCTACGAAGCCCTCGCGGCCAAGGTGCGCGCCTCGGAGGTGGACGCGTCCCGGGCCAGGATCTGTCAGCTCGACGAGTACGTGGGGCTGCCGTACGGGCACCCCGAGTCCTACCGCTCCGTGGTCCTGCGCGAGGTGGTCGAGCCGCTCGGCCTGACCGACGCCGCCTTCATGGGCCCGGACGGCACCGCCGAGGACGTCGCGGCGGCCTGTGTCGCCTACGACCGGGCGCTGGCCGAGGCCGGCGGGGTCGATCTCCAGCTGCTCGGCATCGGCACCGACGGCCACATCGGCTTCAACGAGCCCTGCTCCTCGCTCGCCTCCCGTACCCGCATCAAGACGCTCACCGAGCAGACCCGGCAGGACAACGCCCGGTTCTTCAACGGCCTCGACGAGGTCCCGCACCATGTGATCACCCAGGGCATCGGCACCATCCTGGAAGCCCGCCATCTGGTGCTGCTGGCCACCGGCGAGGCGAAGGCCGACGCCGTGGCGCTCGCCGTCGAGGGCCCGCTCTCCGCTGTGGTGCCCGCATCGGCCCTGCAACTGCACCCGCACGCCACGGTAGTGGTCGACGAGGCCGCGGCATCCAGCCTCAAGCTCGCCGCCTACTTCCGCGCCACCTACGCCGCAAAGCCCGGCTGGCAGGGTCTGTAGCGCCGCCGTCCGCTCTCCCGGCCGGGATCTGGAATGTCCCGGTCGGGACCCAGTCTGCCCCGAACGGCTCCTTCCCGCCCACGAGTTGATACGGTTCAGCTCGCTCAGCATTGTCGCGCGTTCAACAGACTCGCGGACATGCAGGCCCCGGGGGATTTTCATGAACGACGAGATTCATGACGACACAGATGTGGTCAGAGCGAGCCTGGACCGCGTCAGACGGCGCGCGAGCCATGTGGTCCGCTACTTCTACGCGCACCTTTTCACCCACCATCCCGAGCTGCGCCCGCTGTTCCCCGCCGCGATGGACGACCAGTACGAGCGGCTGTTCGCCGCCCTGGTGCACATGGTGGACAACCTCCGCCATCCGGGACTGACCGCGCACCTGGAGCGGCTGGGCCGGGACCACCGCAAGTTCGGTGTGGTGGACGAGGACTACGCGGCGGTCGGCGAGAGCCTCGTCGCCGCCATCCGCCACCACAGCCCGCAGTCCTGGGACGAGCGCACCGAGGCGGCCTGGCTGCGGGTGTACCGGAGCACCGCGCAGATCATGACCCGCTCGGCCCGTCGGTCGCTCGTCGCGAACGAGCCCGCGTGGTGGGACGCCACCGTCGTCTCGCACCGGCTGCACGGCGACCACACGGCCGTCCTGCGCGTCGCCGTCACCACGCCCTATCCCTGGCTACCCGGCCAGTACGCCACCATCGAGCACCCGGAGCTGCCCGGTGTGTGGCGGCCCTACTCGCTGGCCGGCCGGACCAGTGACGAACGGGTGCTGGAATTCCATATCGGCCGGGTGGCCGAGGGCCTGCTCAGCAATGTCCTCTGCGACCACACCACACCGGGCCAGACACTGCGGCTGAGCGGGGCATCGGGTTCCGCACTGGCGCCGCCGCCCGGCACACCGGCCGTCACGCTGATCGCCGCAGGCACGGGCTGGGCGCCGGTCAAATCCGTCCTCGACACGTTACTGGCGCGCCGGCCCGCGCCCCGTATCCGCATCGACGTCGTGGCACGTGGCGAGGCCCATTTCTACGACGGGGCGGCCCTCGACGACTTCCTGCGCAACCACCCGTATCTCAGCGCGTATTGGTGGTACCAGGAACCCGGCGAGGGCCGGATGCGGGCCGCGGAACGGCTGCACACACATCTCGGGGCCCGCCGTGACTGGCCCGAGGAGAGCGTCTATCTGTGCGGTCCGGTGATGTTCGTGCAGGAGACGGCCGAGCTGCTGCACGAGCACGGGCTTCCTGAAGAATCGCTTATTCGCGATCCGCTGCCCGCCTCGGTGAAACAGCGCGGCCACATCTCCCACGCCGAGGCCTTCCTCGATCCGCTGCCGGTCAACTGGATAGATCCGGACGCCCGCACGCGGGCGCTCGAGGTTCCACTCCCCGCGCCGCACACCGCGGTCGGTCAGTGACCCGAGCCCGTCAGCCGACGGAACGCCGCTTCTCGAACTCGCCGACCCAGTACTTCGTACGGTCGAGATAGGCGGTCTCGGCGGCCGCGCCGGTCTTCCCGTACGCGCCGTCGAAGGTCTGGTAGCCGTGCCCGGCCGGCGGATTGCCCGACGCGGGCTCGATGGAACTTCCTTCGTGCCACTCGTTGAACGAGGTCACCGAGACCCAGGCGGGCGAGCCTCCGATCGCCGGATCGAGCGCGTTGTTCCACTCCTTGTCATAGGTGCCGCCGTCCGAACGGCCCAGCGTGGGCGTGGTGTTGCCGGGGACGGCACGGTCGTCGATGTAGCCGGGCGCGACGGACGGAGCCCAGATGAGGTTGTTCGCCCTGGCGTAGTCGCCCGCCTGCTTCCAGCCGGGTGCCGTGGCGCCGGCGATACCGTCGTAGGTGTACAGGCCGGAGAAGTGGGCGATCTTCGACGTGTCGGTGGTCTGTGCCAGGACGATGCTGCTGCCGGTGACCTGGTCCAGCGGTGTCCAGTCGGCGATCCTGAGGCTCTCGAAGATGTAGAAGGCCGAGCGGTTGCCGTGTGCCGCGTCCCGGTAGAAGGCCGGATGGCTGCCGTAGGTGCTGTTCAGATAGCCGATGTCGTCGACCGTCGACTGCGCGGTGCGTCCGCCGTACGGTTCGATGTGCCAGGCCACCTTGATGCCGTGGCGCTGGGCGGCGTCCAGCACGCGTCCGGCGAGGCCGTCCTCGTAGCCGCCCCGGCCCCACCAGCTGTAGACGATGACGCCGGCCCCGGACCGGGCGACCCACTTCATGTGCTGGTCCACCGCTGCGGCCACATCGCCGGAGTCGTACGGGCCGAGCGCCGGATAGAGGTCGGCGCCGATGTCCTCGGGCGGAGTGTGTCCGCCCTGCTGCCAGTGCCGCCAACTGCCTTGTCCGGCCGGTGTTCCGTACCAGGGGTAGTAGAAGAGATGCACGTTCGGCGAGAGATCGCCGGCTCCGGTGCCGTCGCGCGGGCTGCAGTCCGCTGGGGCCACACCGGCCGCGTAGCGGATGCCACCGAGGAGCAGGGCACGGAAGGCGGGGTCGGCATAGCTCTCGGCGGTGTGACCGAGGCCGGTGTAGAAGGAGCGGCCTGATTGCTGCGGATGGCACCAGGTGATGGGGTGGTCGTCGCCCATCTCGCCGCCGCTGTAGGTGGATTCGTCCAGACTCTGCAGGACGCGCACCGAGGAGCGGGGATTGGTGCGGTAGTTGTACCACTCGTCGGTGCGGGTCCAGGTGGCGCCGAGGTGCGCGGTCGCGGGATGCGTCGCGTCCTCGGTGGTGAGGGTGGCCTGCTGGATCGCCGGATGGCTCTTGAAACGGGCGCCGACGAGCTGTTCGTAGTGCGGCCATTCGTACTCGGTGTCGGCCGCCGCGTGGACGCCGACGAAGCCGCCGCCGCCGTCGACGTACGACTGCAGGGCGCTCTGCTGCGGCTCGTTCAGGACGTCCCCGGTGGTGTTGAGGAACACCACAGCCTCGTAGCCCGCGAGGCCGTCCGGTGTGAACGCGGCGCTGTCCTCGGTGGCGGTGACGGCGAAGCCGTTGGCTGTGCCGAGGGCGCGGATCGCGTCGATGCCGGCCGGGATGGAGTCGTGCCGGAAGCCCGCGGTCCTGGAGAAGACGAGCACGTCGTAGTCGGCCTCGGCGGCGCGCGCGTCGGCGCCCGGTGCGGCTGCGACGGACATGCAGCCGAGCGTGAGCGCCGCGAGCACGGCTGTCGAGCGTCGGATGAGTGTGCTGCTCAGTAACGTCACGTTGTCCCCTTCCACCCGTCAGTCGAGGGTGAAGGTGTCGATGTCGAGGAGATTGCCCTGGCCGGAGGGGCCTTTGAAGACCAGGTGCAGGCTGGTGGAGCCGGCCGGTGCGCCGGTCAGGTTCGCCGTCACGGTGGCGAAGTTCTCCCAGCCGCCGGTCGGTGACACGGCCACCGAGCCGATGAGCGTGCCGGTGACGGAGCCCGTACGGATCTCGATCGTGCCGCCGGGGCCGCCTGAGGACACCCTGGCCGTGAACTTCGTGGCGCCGGAGAGCGCGTACGGCTGGAAGGAGATCCAGTCGCCGTCGTCGGTGAAGCCGACCGTTCTGCCGCCCTCGGCATTGCCGTGGTCGGCGGTCTGGATGCCGGACTGCGCGCCGAAGTGCTCGGCCTGCCGGTGCCTGGGCTGCAGGATGCGCTCGCTGTGCGAGGTCAGTCCGCCGTTGTCGGTGTACTCGGCGTCGAAGACCCCGTAGAGGTTGGCGGCGCTGTCGTGTTCGCCGTCGGCCGGTACGGCGATGGTGCCGGTGCAGCCGTTCTTCGAGGTGATCTGGTGACGGTGGCTGTCGTGGCCGAGCAGATAGGTCACCTTCACCCTGGCGCAGTCGACGGCGCCGTCGTCCGGGTCGGTGACCTGGACGGTGAACGGCACGGTGTCGCCGAAGGAGAACAGCGCGCCGTTCGCGGGTGTGGTCAGCTGCACCGTCGGCGCGGTGTTGCCGGCGGTGACCACCAGGCTCGCGGTCCCGGTGAGCCCTTCGGGGTCACGGACGGTCAGCGTCGGGTGGAAGGTGCCCGCGGTGGTGTACGTATGGCTGGGGTTCGCGGCCGTGGACGTGGCGCCGTCGCCGAAGTCCCACCTGTAGGTGAGCGGTTGGCCCTCCGGGTCGGAGCTGCCCTGCGAGGAGAAGGCCACGGTGAGCGGTGTGGGCCCGGAGGTCTTGTCCGCCGCCGCCTTGGCGATGGGACTGCGGTTGCTGCCGGCGAGATACTCGATGCGGTACAGCGCCTGATCGCTCGCGCCGGAGCCGTAGTCGAGGACGTACAGCGCGCCGTCGGGCCCGAAGTCGGTGTCGATGATCTGAGTGCCCTGCCAGGGGAAGTCCTCGATCAGCCCGTACGAGCCGTCGCCCTTGACCTCGATTGCCTTGATCCAGCGTCGGCCGAGTTCCGCGGCGAAGTAGCGCCCGTCGAGGGACTGCGGGAATTTCACGGCCGAGTAGAGGTTCGCGTCATAGCGGTACACCTCGCCGCCCATGGGCGATTCGGAGCCGCCGCCGAACTCGGGCGGTGCGCCCGTGTCTCCGTATTTGATCCAGCTGGGCCTGGCCGCCGGCAGCGTGGACAGGCCGGTGTTCCGGAAGGAGTTGTTCGCCGGTCCGCCGGCGCAGTTGTACTTGGCGCCGGCAGGACCGCTCGGGAAGGAGTACTCGTTGTATGTCTCCGAGGCGGTGTTGGTGCCGGTGCAGTACGGCCAGCCGTAGTTGCCGGGTGCGGTGATGCGGTCGAACTCCACCTGTCCGCCGGGGCCCCGGTTCGGGTCGGTGGTGCCGGCGTCCGGGCCGTAGTCGCCGAGGTACACGACACCGGTCGGCCGGTCCACGGACATCCGGAACGGGTTGCGGAAGCCCATGGCGTAGATCTCGGGCCGCGTGCCGGCGGTGCCGGGCTGGAAGAGGTTTCCGGCCGGGACGGTGTAGCCGCCGTCGGACTGCGGCTTGATGCGCAGCAGCTTTCCGCGCAGGTCGTTGGTGTTGCCGGAGGAGCGCTGTGCGTCGAACTGCGGGTTGCGGTCGGCGCGTTCGTCGATCGGCGAGTATCCGGCGGACTCGAACGGGTTGGTGTCGTCACCGGTGGTCAGATACAGGTTTCCGGCGGCGTCGAAGTCGATGTCGCCGCCGACGTGGCAGCACTGGCCACGGTCGTTCGGCACTTCGAGCATGACCTTCTCGCTGGCGGTGTCGAGCGTGCCGTCGGCCCTGAGCGTGAACCGGGAGAGGTTCAGATGGCCTTTCCAGGGCTCGAAGTCGGCCGCGCTGCCGGTGACCGGGGCGTCGCCCGCCGGTGTGTTCAGCCTGGGCGAGTAGTAGAGATAGACAAGGCGGTTGGCGGCGAAGCCGGGGTCGGCCGCCACACCTTGGAGGCCCTCTTCGTCGTGGGTGTAGACGTCCAGCTTTCCGGCGACCTTGGTGTTTCCGGCGGCGTCGGTGTAGCGGACCGTGCCGTCGCGTGCGGTGTGCAGTACGGCCCGGTCGGGGAGCACGGCCAGCGACATGGCCTCGCCCATCTCGGCGGGGCCGAGGGCGAGTTGGACCTGCTGGTAGTCGGACGGCGGGATGGCCGCGGTCGGCGGCTCGGGCGCGTGGGGCGCGGCCGCCGTGACGGTGAGCGCACCGCCGGACAGCACCAGCGCGAAAGCGGCTAATCCCGTGGACCACGCCTGAAATCGGCGCACTGGCATGGGGGTTTCCTTCCTGACTTGGCGTGGGGGTGCGTCAGGCAAGGCGCGCGACGGCATGCGTCGCCGTCAACGGGCATACGGCCCTGCGGAGTTCTTGCAGAGATCGCAAGATTCTTGGCTTCGTCGTGCGAGCGTTTTGCATGCTCGCAACGCAAGGTTAATTTGTCAAGGCAATGTCAAAATCCCGGAACCGCTCTCGGACATGACAGCGGCACCGCCGGGGAGGGCGGTGCCGCTGCCGTCTTTCCGCGGGAGAAGGGGACTTGGGGTCAGGACGCGAGCCAGAGCGCCGGGGCGTTGTGCGTCTGAGAGCGCTCTCAGTGGGGCCTGGAGACGTGATACTGCCGCACCGGACGGGTGTCAACGGCCCGCGTCGCGACCGTGGTTGAGGCCGGGACCGGCCCGCTCGCGGTCAGCGCCTGCAGCGGCGGTGCACGAGGATCGCGACCAGCGTGGCGAGCGCGGCCGCGGCCAGGACTGCCGCCGCGCGCTTGGCGACCGGGAGGCCCGCGGCTCTCAAGAGGTCGATCGGTACCGCCTCGTCGGTGTCGGCGTCGGCGTCGCGGGCCGCGGCGGGGACGTCGTCGGCGAACTCGGCACGGGCGGGCTCGGCACCAGAGCGTCCGTCGTCGCCCGACAGCTGCTGCGACAGGCAGTCCGCGAACTGGCCGATCAGCTTGTCTCCCACCTCGGCCATCACCCCACGGCCGAACTGTGCGGGGCGGCCGGTGATCGTCAGGTCGGTCACGACGTCCACCTCCGTGCCGCTCCCGCTCCCGGCCAGGGAGGACGTCACCGTCGCGCTCGCCGTCCCCTGGCCGCGTACCTCCTTGCCGCGGGCCGTCAGGACCATCCGGTGCGCCGCCTCGTCCTTCTCGTCGAAGGCCGCGGTGCCTTTGTAGGTGACCGTGACCGGGCCCAGCTTCACTTTCACCGAGCCGTTGATGATCTCGCTGTCGTATCCCTCGACGGTCGCGCCCGGCATGCAGGGAGCGATCCGTTCGATGTCCAGGAGCACCTGCCAGGCCTCGTCGACCGGGACAGGGACGGTGAACGTGTGGTGCAGCTGCATGGCCTCCTCCTTATCCGAACGAGCTCTCGCTCATACGGACTTGAGCCGCGGTGGATGGATCGCCCCGACCGTGTCCCCCAGCGGCGCGCCGCTGCCGCCCCAGCGCAGTGCCACGATCTCCGCCGCGATGGCGACGGCCACCTCCTCCGGCGTACGGGCGCCGAGGTCGAGGCCGATCGGCGAACGGAGCCGCGACAGTTCCGCCTCGTCCACGCCGTTGTCCCGCAGCCGCGCCAGCCGGTCCTCGTGCGTGCGACGGCTGCCCATCACACCGATGTACGCGGCCGGGGAGCGCAGGGCGACTTCGAGCAGCGGCACGTCGAACTTCGGGTCGTGCGTGAGCACACACATCACGGTCCGGTCGTCGACTTCCGTACCGCCCAGATACCGGTGCGGCCAGTCGACGATCACTTCGGCCTCGTCCGGGAAGCGCCTCGGGTCGGCGAAGACCGGACGCGCGTCGCACACCGTCACGCGGTAGCCGAGGAACGCGCCGATCCTGGCCACTGCCGCCGCGAAGTCGATCGCGCCGAAGACCAGCATCCGCGGCGGTGGGGCGAACGACTGGAGAAACACCGTCACGTCGTCCTCGCGCCGCTCGCCGCCGGGACCGTAGTGGCGCCGGCCGGTCGCGCCCTGCGCCAGTTCGCCGCGCGCGTCGTCGGTGACCGCGGCGTCCAGGCCTTCGTCACCGAGCGATCCGGCGACACTGTCCGGCCACACGGCGAGCGTGCCGCCGCGCCGGGCCGGGCCGTCGACGACAGTGGCCACCACCACCGGGCGGTGTTCGGCGACCGACGCGGCGACCTGGCCGAAGGACGGGTCGATCGCTGCCGACACGGGCCGTACGAGCAGGGTGATCTCGCCGCCGCAGGTGAGGCCGACGGCAAACGCGTCCTCGTCGCTGTAGCCGAAGGTCTCCAGCTGTGCCTTGCCGCTCTCGACGACGTCCTTGGCCAGATCGAACACCGCGCCTTCCACGCAGCCGCCGGAGACGCTGCCGACGACCTGGTCGTCCGGACCGACCGCCATCGCCGCGCCGGGGCCGCGCGGCGCGCTGCGGCTGACCGCGACGACGGTGGCGAGCCCGAACGGGCTGCCCGACGCGTACCAGCGGTTGAGCGCAGGGAGGATCTCACGCATGGGCCACACCTCTCACCACTGATGCCAGGCGCTCCAGTGCGGCCAGGCTGTGTCCTTCGACGAAGGCGTCCACGCTGGGCAGCGCCGCCGCCATACCGGCCGCGAGGGGTTCGTAACCCGGGCGCGCCTTGCGCGGATTGGCCCACACCACGCGGTGGGCCAGCCGGTGCAGCCGCCGCATCTGGGCGGCGAGCAGCGCCGGGTCCTCGCGCTCCCAGCCGTCGGAGAGCACGACGACCACGGCTCCGCGGGCCGTCCCGCGCTGTCCCCAGCGGTCGAGGAAGCCGCGGAGCATCTCGCCGAGCCGGGTGCCGCCGCTCCAGTCGGGCACGGCGGCGGCCACGGCGGCCAGCGCCTCGTCCGGATCGCGATGTGCCATTTCCCGGGTGACGCGGGTCAGCCGGGTGCCCAAGGTGAACACCTCGGTGGCGGTACGGGACCCGGGGCCGTGGGCCGCGGCATGAGCGAAGCGGAGCAGCGCGTCGGCGTACGGGTCCATCGAGCCGCTCACATCCAGCAACAGCACAACTCGGCGCGGCTTGGCCGCCGGAGCGCGGTGGCGGAGTCTGGCCGGCTCACCGCCGTGGCGCAGCAGTTCGCGTACGGTGCGCCGCGGATCGACAGTGCCGCGGCGGGCCGGACGCAGCCGCGGAGTACGGCGCGCCTCGCCGCTGAGGGCGAACGCCGCGAGCAGCCGCCGCAGTTGGTCCCGCTCGGCCGCGGACAGGTCAGCCATGTCGCGGTGGCGCAGCACCTCGGTGGAGCTGGCGAGCGCGGCCGCCGCCGGTGTCCTGGTCGTCTCGTCACCGCCGGTCCCGGAAGGCCGGGCGGCCACCGGTCGCAGCAGCGGCCTCGGGCGCGGGCGTACCCGGTCGCGGTTCTTGTGCTGCCTCTCGAAGTAGGCGGCGAAGACGCGGTCGTAGCGTTCCAGGTCGTCCTGGCTGCCGCAGAGGGTGAGCCGGCCTGCCCAGTACACGTCGGAGCGCAGCCGTGCGCCGAGTACGTCGAGCGCGCGCAGAAAGGCCTGTACGCGATCGGGTCCGGCGGCGACTCCGGCCGCGCGCAGCGCCCGGGCGAAGCCGACGACGGCCGCCGTCGCGTCGGTGGGCTGCGTCTGGGTCATGGGGTTCACGCTCCCCGCGCCGCGAGGATCGCGGACAGGTCCAGAGAACGGGCCCGTTCCGCGTCCTCGTGGTACTTGAGCACCGATCCGAGTGTGGCGACGAGGAGCTCGGCGTCGAGCTCGGTCGCGCCGAGCGCGTCCAGAGCCTCGGCCCAGTCGATGGTCTCGGCCACGCCGGGCGGCTTGACCAGGTCCTGATGGCGCAGGGTCTGGACGACGGCGGTCACCTGCGCGGCTAGCCGTTCGGTCACCTGCGGCTGCCGGATGCGGACGATCGCCAGCTCGCGGTCGAAGCCGGGATGGTCGAACCAGTGGTACAGGCAGCGGCGTTTGAGCGCGTCGTGGACCTCGCGGGTCCGGTTCGAGGTGAGGACGACCACCGGCGGCTTCGCGGCCCGCAGGGTGCCGAGTTCGGGCACGGTCACGGCGTACTCGGAGAGCAGTTCCAGCAAGAACGCCTCGAACTCGTCGTCCGCCCGGTCGATTTCGTCGACGAGCAGCACCGAAGGCTGGGTCTCCAAGGCCTGCAGAAGCGGCCGCGCGATGAGGAAGCGCCTGCCGTACAGCTCGCTCTGCAACCGGTCCGCATCGGTGACCCCAGTGGCTTCGGCGGCTCGCAGATGCAGCAGCTGGCGAGGGAAGTCCCAGTCGTACAGCGCCTGGGAGGCGTCGATGCCCTCGTAGCACTGGAGGCGGATCAGCGGCGCGTCGAGAACCTGGGCGAGAGCGGAGGCGAGTGCGGTCTTGCCCACGCCCGCGTCGCCCTCGCAGAAGATCGGCCGGTGCAGCTTCAGTGCCAGAAAGCAGGCGATGGCGAGACCGTCGTCGACGAGATAGCCCGTCTTCTCCAGTCGCGCTCGCAGCTCACCCGGCCCGTCCGTCACACCGTCAACTCCTCAGGCCTGTCGCTGTACTCGTCCGGGCCGTCGCTCACTTCGGCGGCAGGGGTCACTCCATTCCGGCGGCGGCGATCACCGCCCGCCGGGTGAGCACCCGCGCCAGGTGTTCGCGGTACTCGCGCGAGGCCGACAGATCGGATGTCGGGCGGGTGCCGTCAGCCGCCTCGTCGGCAGCGCGCGCCACCGCCTCCGGGTCCGCGTCCACGCCGGCGAGCGCCTGCTCGGCGGCGCCGGCACGCACCGGCGTCGGCCCCATGTTCGTCATGGCGACACGCGACTCGACCAGGTGTCCGTCGTCACGCCGCACCATGGCCGCCACGCCGACGACGGCCCATGCCTGCGCGGTCCGGCTGAACTTCTCGTAGTGGAATCCCCAGCCGTCCGCCTTCGGCACCCGGACCTCCACCAGCAGTTCGTCGGGCCGCATCGACGTCTGCAGATAGTCGGTGAAGAAGTCGCGCGCGGCGATGGTGCGCCGTCCTTGAGGGCCGGCGGCGACCATCTCGCCGTCGAGCGCGAGCAGCACGGCGGGCAGGTCGCCCGCCGGGTCGGCGTGCGAGAGGGAGCCGCCGATGGTGCCCCGGTGCCGTACTGCCGGATCGGCGACGGTCTCGGTGGCGGCGGCCAGCAGCCCGGCGTGCATGCGCACGAGCGGGTCGTGGATGACGTCGTGGTGGGTCGTCATGGCTCCGATGACCAGTGCGCCGGCCTCGGCGTCCTCGCGGACGCCCCGGAGTTCGGGGATGCGGCCGACGTCGACCAGCAGATCGGGGAAGGCGAGACGCATCCGGAGGATGGGCAGCAGGCTCTGGCCGCCGGCCAGCACCTTCGCCTCGTCACCGCCCTCCGCCAGGGCGCGCACCGCCTCGTCGACCGACTGCGGCCGTGTGTAGTCGAATGCAGCGGAAATCATGCCAACACCTCCTGGGCACTGGCCTCTTGAACGGCCTGCCAGATCCGCTCCGGTGTGCAGGGCATTTCCACATCCGTCACGCCCAGCGGGCGCAGCGCGTCCACGACCGCGTTGACCACGGCCGGAGTGGATGCGATGGTCCCGGCTTCGCCGACTCCCTTGACGCCCAGCGGGTTGGACGTCGCCGGTGTCTCGGTGCGGTCGGTGACGAAGTCGGGAAGGTCGACCGCGGACGGCACGAGATAGTCCGCCATGGTGCCGGAGAGCAGATTGCCCTCGGTGTCGTACACCGCCTCCTCGTAGAGCGCCTGCGCGATGCCCTGGGCCACGCCGCCGTGGATCTGGCCCTGGACGATCATCGGGTTGACCGCCTTGCCGACGTCGTCGACGCAGACATAGCTGCGGATCCGGGCGCGTCCGGTCTCGGTGTCGATCTCGATGGCGCACAGGTGGGTGCCGTGCGGGAAGGAGAAGTTGTCGGGGTCGACGAGGTGCTCGGCGTTGATCGTCGGTTCCAGGCCGTCGGGCAGATCGTGCGAGGAGAACGTCTCGAAGGCCACTTCCTGAATGGTCTTCGTCGCCTCCGGCGATCCCTTGACGGAGAAGGTGCCGCCGGAGAACTCCAGGTCGGCCTCGTTCGCCTCGAGCAGATGCGCGGCGATCTTCCTGGCCTTCTCCACGACCTTCTTCGCGGCGTGGTGCACGGCGACGCCGCCGATCACCACCGAGCGCGAGCCGTAGGTGTCCATGCCCTGCGGAACCACCTTGGTGTCGCCGTGCACCACCTCGACGTCGTCGAACGGCACGCCCAGCACTTCCGCGGCGATCTGGCTCCAGCAGGTCGCGTGGCCCTGGCCGTGCGGGCTGGTACCGGTGGCCACCTCGACCTTGCCGGTGGGCAGCATACGGATGGTGGCGGCCTCCCAGCCGCCCGCCACATAACGCAGATCGCGCAGGATCCGGCTGGGCGCCAGGCCGCACATCTCGGTGTAGGTGGAGATGCCGATGCCGAGCCGCACCGGATCGCCGCGCTCGTGGCGCGCGGTCTGCTCGGCGCGCAGATCGTCGTAGCCGAAGAGGGCGAGCGCGCGATCGGTGGCCGCTTCGTAGTTACCGCTGTCGTAGGTCAGTCCGGCGATCGTGGTGTACGGGAACTCCTCGTGGCCGATCCAGTTGAGACGGCGCAGCTCCATGGGGTCCAGGCCCAGCTCGGCGGCCAGTTCGTCCATGGTCCGTTCGATCGCGAAGGTCGCCTCGGGCCGGCCCGCGCCGCGGTAGGCGTCCGTGGGCGTCTTGGTGGTGAAGACACCCGTGCAGTTGAAGGTGTACGCGTTCATCTTGTAGATGGCGGGATACATGAACGCGCCCAGCAGCGGAATGGCGGGCGTGAGCAGCATCAGATAGGCACCCATGTCGGCGAGCAGGTCGACCCGCATGCCGAGCAGCTTGCCGTCTCGGGTGGCAGCGATCTCGATGTCCTGGATCTGGCCGCGGCCGTGATGGGTGGCCTGATAGCCCTCGGACCGGGACTCGGTCCATTTGACCGGCCGGCCGAGCCTTCTGGCGACCCCGAGGGCGACGGCCTCTTCGCCGTACACCTGGAGCTTGGAGCCGAAGCCGCCGCCGACGTCCGGGGCGACCACGCGGAGTTGGTGCTCCGGGATGCCGGTGGTCATCGAGAGCGTCACCCGTGCCACGTGCGGGATCTGGGTCGAGGAGTAGAGCGTGTACTCGTTGGAGGCCGTGGGCGGTGTGGCGACCACCGACCTCGGTTCGATCGCGTTCGGGATGAGGCGCTGCTGTGTGTAGCGGCGCTGGACGACGATGTCGGCGCGCGCCTTCTCGGCCTCGTAGTCGCCGGTGGCCAGCGGCCAGACGTAGCAGCGATTGGTGCCCTTGCCGGAGTGGACCAGCGGCGCGCCGTCGGCGAGCGCCTCCTCCAGGTCGAGTACCGGGGGCAGCGGCGTGTAGTCGACTTCCACGGCTTCCAGCGCGTCGGCCGCGGCGTACCGGTCGCGGGCGACGACGACGGCGACGGGGTCGCCGGCGTAGCGGGCCTCGTCCACGGCGACCGGCGGGTGGTCGGGCATCACGATGTCCTCGGTCACCGGCCAGACGCAGGGCAGGGAGCCCAGCTCGTCCGCCAGGTCGCGGCCGCTGAAGGCGGCGATGACCCCTGGCCGCTCCAGCGCGCCGGAGACGTCGACGCGGTCGATCGTGGCGTGTGCCATGGGGCTGCGGAGGAACGCCATGTGCAGCAGGCCGGTGACGGAGATGTTGTCGGTCCAGGTGGTGCGGCCGGTGACGAGCCGGGCGTCCTCCTTGCGTACACGCGAGCGGCCGACTTCCCGCTCGGTGAGCTGGTCGGTCATACCGGCGCCTCCTGCCCGGCCCTGGCCGGGGCCCTGGGTGCGGCGGGAGCGGTGTCTTCGGATGCCACCGGGGCGGTCTCCGTCTGCGCGCCGGGCGCGGGGGCCCGGCGGCGGCGCTCCTCGGCGGCCGCCGCAAGGACGGCGCGCACGATGTTCTGGTAGCCGGTGCACCGGCAGAGATTGCCTTCGAGACCGTGGCGGATCTCGTCCGGCGAGGGGTCGGGGTTCTCCTTGAGCAGATCCCGTGCGGCCATGATCATGCCGGGTGTGCAGTACCCGCACTGCACGGCGTGCTGCTGATGGAACGCGGTCTGGAGCGGATGCCATTCGGCATCGGAGGCGAGCCCCTGGATGGTGGTCACCTCGCTCCCGTCGGCCTGGACGGCGAGGACCGAGCAGCTCTTGACGCTCGCGCCGTCCAGATCGACCGTGCAGGCCCCGCAGTTGGTGGTGTCACATCCAACGGGCGTGCCGGTGAGTCCCAGACGGTCGCGCAGGTAGTGGACGAGGAGAAGGCGTGGTTCCACTTCGTCCTCGTAGTGCGTGCCGTCCACCGTCATAGCGATGCGGGTCATCTGACCTCCCAGAGACACGGGCAGGCGGAATCTGCCGTTCTGCTCTGATATAGGCAACTCTAGGCGGCGATCATGGGACGCGCGAGCCCTTGGGAGACACCGGCTCTCGCCGTCGCGCCGGGCCGGATCACGGGGTCGGATTCCGCCCTCGGCTGACAGCCCTTCCGCCTGCCACATACGGACGTAATCTTGATTACATGACTAGTGGCGAGCAGGAACAGGTGCTGCGGGGCTGGTTCGCCGGGCGACTGCCGGACGGACTCTTCACCGAGCTCCTGGATGTGACGGTGGACCGTGAGGAGATCACGGTCGTGGGACGGATACCGGAGCCGGACCTCGGCGAGGACGCGTCGCAGGCGGAGCGGGACGCGGCCGTGGAAGGACGGATCTCGGAGTTCCGGGAACGCACACGCGACGAGCGCATCGGGGTCGCGCGCGAGGCCGAGCGGAAGTTCCGGCGCAAGGTCTCGTGGGGCGTGGAGTGCGGCGGCAGGCGGGCGATGTACACCACGGTGTCCGCGCCTGCGATGACGCGGCTGCGCCAGCCCGAGCGTCAGGTTCTGGACACGCTGATCGCGGGCGGCGTCGCGCGCAGCCGCAGCGACGCTCTGGCGTGGTGCGTGCGTTTGGTTGGGCGCAATGCGGACACATGGCTGAGCGATCTGCAGGACTCGCTGCGGCATGTCGAGGAGGTCAGGGCCCAGGGCCCGGACGTCGAGTGAGGCGGGCGTTCGCGCGGTGCGACCTGCGCATGCGCCTGCATCACCGGCGGGCCTGATCCTCCGTCGCCGGGCGGAGGGCCGGGCCCGCCGGCGTTTTCCCCGACGAAGGCCCGGGGAACCTTCCGGCACGTCGACCGGGAGCGGCCGGGGACGGTACACCAGGTGGGCAATTGCGGCCAAGCGGACACAAGGCGGCGCGCCGCGACGATTTACATTCGGCTTGTTTTCCATCCCTCATCGAATGGTCCTGTGAAGCCCTCGTGAATTCGTCTTCATATTCGGCAAGCGATTTCCGTCCGACCATGCCAAATCACCTCGCATCGACCTCACATCCAATGGTCTGCGGATGACCGAATAGCCCCCTTGACCCGCCCTTGAAGTGCAACGGAGGATCGCCAGAGGCACTCATGCATCAGGAGCCACAAGTACAGGCACATGCCGCTGGCCCTGCGAGACCGATATCGCACGGGGTGTGTGACGGGGGAATGTAGTGAGGAGCGTCTGCGCAGGCTGCATGCGCAGACGCGGTTCCTTCACTTCCCCTCCTCATCTCTTGGTGCGCGCGAAGGGAATGGAGGGGGAATGCCGACGCACATGGGCTATCCCGGCGTATACATCGAAGAACTTCCCAGCAGCATCCGGACCATCGCCTCGGTCACCACTTCGGTGACCGCTTTTGTGGGGCACACCCGCCGGGGTCCGCTCAACCAACCGGTGCGGGTCACCAGCTTCGCCGACTTCGAGCGCCGTTTCGGCGGACTCACCTCGAAGAGCGCCGTCAGTTACGCGGTGCACCAGTTCTTCGGCAACGGCGGAACGGTCGCGGTGATCGTGCGGGTGGCCAAGGCCGGCACCGGCGAGGAAGCCTGCGTCACACTCCACTCCACCGAGGGGCACAGCGAGTGCCCGGTGCTGGAGGTGCACGCCAAGGAGCCCGGCGTATGGGGCTCCGGTCTGCGGGTGGCCGTCGACCACGACACCCCGACCCCGGACAAGACCTTCAATCTCCATGTCCTCGACGCGCGCGGCGGCGCCCGCGAGTCGTTCACCGGTCTGTCCATGCAATCGGGGCACGGCCGCTTCGTGGAGACGGTGGTCAACGCCGGCTCCTCGCTCGTCCGTGTGAAGGCGCTCGACGAGGACCGGCCGGACCCCTCGGGCACGGTTTCCAAGCCCTTCGCGGCCGAACTGCCCGACCTGAACGTCGAGTTGAAGGTCAAGATCGGCGATGTGGAGCGAGAATTCACGCTCTACGAGCCCGACCACGACGGCGACCCGCCGGCCGATGTCACCGAGCTGGCGCTCCTGCTGGAGCGCAAGCTCCGCGCGCTGCCCGACGCTCCCGGCAAGCACGCCTACGCCGGAGCCGAGGTCACCGCCTTCGGCCGCCGCCTCCAGGTCGTCGCCGGGTCCGTCGACCCGGACGACGTGGTCCGCTTCATCGGCGAGTGCGCCAACGACCTGGGCCTGGAAGCCTCGGTCAACCCGCCGGTGTTCCCGCTGGAGGGCGGCAAGGACGGCGACCCGCCCGGGCCGCGCGACCTGATCGGCAGCGAGGCACGCAAGACCGGAGTGCAGGCACTGCGCGACGTCGACGACGTCAACCTCCTTGCTCTGCCCGAGCTTTCGGCGTACGAGTCGACCGAGGACATGGTCACCGTGCTGTCCGCGGCCGAGCAGCTCTGCCGGGAGCGGCGGATCTTCCTGCTCGTCGACTCGCCGTCGACCTGGGGCAGTGTGGACGCGGCACGGGCCGGGATCGGCGCGTTCGACCCGGTGCGGAGCAATCACGCCGGGCTCTACTTCCCGCATCTGCAGCTCAACGACCCGCTGACCGGACGGCTGCGTGCCTTCCCGCCGTCGGGCGCGATCGCGGGCGTCATCGCCCGCACCGACGGTGAGCGCGGCGTGTGGAAGGCGCCGGCCGGCACCGAGGCGCGGCTGGCCGGAGTGCGGTCGCTGACCGTCAAGCTGACCGACCGTGAGAACGGACTGCTCAACCCGCTGGGCATCAACTGCCTGCGCACCTACCCGGTCGTGGGACCGCTGGTGTGGGGCGCGCGCACGCTCGAAGGCGCGGACGCGCTGGAGAGCGAGTGGAAGTACGTGCCGGTGCGGCGGCTGGCTCTGCATGTCGAGGAGAGCCTGCACCGCGGTCTGCAGTGGGTGGTCTTCGAGCCCAACGACGAGCAGCTGTGGCAGCAGATCCGGCTCAAGGCGTCCGCGTATCTCAACGACCTGTTCCGGCAGGGCGCGTTCAAGGGCGGCACACCGCGCGAGGCGTACTTCGTCAAGTGCGACAAGGACACCACCACCGAGGCCGACATCGAGCGCGGTGTGGTGAACGTGCTGATCGGCATCGCGCCGGTCAGGCCCGCCGAGTTCGTGATCGTGAAGATCCAGCAGGTGGCCGGTCAGTTCGACCTCTCGTAGCCCAGAACGCCCACCAAGGAACCAAGTAAAGGAACACGAAGGAAACCGATGGCTGAGTTCCGTATCAACGCCCATCGCTTCGACCCGTACAAGAATTTCAAGTTCCTGGTCCTCTGGGACGGTCGTACGGTCGCGGGCATCAGCAAGATCAGTCCACTCAAGCGCACCACCGAGGTGGTCAAGCACCGCCACGGCGGCGACCCGAGCTCACCGCGCAAGTCGCCGGGCCGCTCCGAGTTCGAGGGTGTGACGCTGGAGCGCGGCGTCACCCACGACCCGGAGTTCGACCGCTGGGCCAACAAGGTCTGGCAGGTCGGCGCGGGTCTCGGCTCGGAGGTCTCACTGCGGGACTTCCGCAAGGACATCATCATCCAGGTCCTCAACGAGGCCGGGCAGGTGGCTGTTTCGCACAAGCTGTACCGGGCCTGGGTCAGCGAGTACCAGGTGCTCGGCGAGCTCGACGCCAACGCCAACGCCGTCGCCATCCAGAGCGTCAAGCTCGAATGCGAGGGCTGGGAGCGGGACTACGAGGTGGAGGAGCCGGTCGAACCGTCCTTCACCCACCCCGCCTGAGCATCGCCCGAGCACCGGAGGAATGACGCATGACGCCGACGGGGCCGGCGGAGCTGCTCGCCACCTGGGAGACCGGGCTGACGCAGCACGAGTCGGCACGGTCGCTGCTGCTGCACCGGGCGGCCCGCCCGGGGACCGGCGCCGACGAGTTGCTGTCGATGCCGGTCGGCGAGCGGGAGGCGGATCTGTTCGCGCTGCGCCGGGCGCTGTTCGGCGAGCGGATGCAGGTACGCGTCGAGTGCACGGCGTGCGGCGAGGCCATGGAGTTCGACCTCGACGCGACGGCGCTCGGCACCGGGACGCGGACGCCGGACGGGCCGCTGCGAGTGGCGGAGGACGAGTGGGAGGTGCAGTTCCGGCTGCCCACTGTCGCCGACCTCGCGGCGGCCGGTACGGCCGCCGATCCCGCGGAGGCCCGCCGGATGCTCATCGCGCGCTGCACGGTGTCGGCCCTGCGGGGCTCAGAGGCCGTGCCGCCGGAACGGCTGGCCGCGCTGCTGCCCGAGCGGGTGCAGCAACGGCTGGCCGAGACGGCGGCTCAGGCCGATCCGGCGGCCGATGTGACGCTGAGCGTCGGCTGTCCCGAGTGCGGCGAGGCCACCCCGGCCGAGCTGGACATCACCTCCTACCTGTGGACCGAACTCGACACCTGGGCGCGGGACTTGATGCTCGACGTCCATCTGCTCGCCACCGCCTACGGGTGGAGCGAGCCGGAGATTCTGGCGCTCAGCCCGCTGCGGCGTCGCTACTACCTGGAGCTGTGCGCGGATGCCTGACTACTTCGACCGGCTGCTGGCCCGGTACACGCCGGTGCCCGCGGCCGGTGGTGGCGGTGCGCGGGTCCGGCCGCGGATGCCCGGCCCGTTCGAGCGGATCGAGGCGCTGCGTACGGCCCCGCAGGAACCGGACGAGCCCGCCGCGCTGATTCCGTCCGCGCCCGGACCCGCCTTCGGGCCCGCCGAGCTGATCCGGCACGAGCGGGAGGTGCGGACCGACCGGCACACGGTCGTACGGACCGAGGCGGCACGGCCGGACGAGAACGCCGGGCGGACCGGGGCCGAAGTCGCGGCGCCGCCTGAGCCGTTGCTGCGTCCGGCCGCGCCCGCGGCTCCAAGGCCGCGTCCCGCCGCGGACGTTCCGCGTTCGGCGCGCCGTGGCGGGGCCACGGTGGACTCCGTCGAGCCACGGACGCCTGCCGGCTCAGCGCCGACGGCCGCGGCTCCCCCACCGGTTGCCGCCGCGCCCAGGCCGCGGAGCTCCGAGGCCACGGCCACCGCACGTGCCGCAGCGCTGAATGGCGTGGGACGGCGCGCGCCGCGGCCCGCCGAGCGGGTCGTACACGTACAGATCGGGCGGCTCGAAGTGACCGCGGCACCGTCGCCCGGCGCGAGCCGCACCGCCGGCGGCCGCCCCGACACCACCGCGCGCCGCGCGCCCGCGCTGACTCTGGACGACTACCTGTCGCGCGGCGAGAAGAGGGACTGACGACATGGGGCAGACGACATGAGCAATGCACTCGCCATCGCGACGGTCACCCAGGCCCTTGCCCTGCTGATCGAGAGCAACCTGGGCCCGGAGCTGGACATCGCGGTCAAGGTCGAGATGCGCAAGCCGCCGGCCGAGCCGCCGACGGAACCGACCATCAACGTCTTCCTGTACCAGGTGACGCCGAACCCTTCGATGCGCAACAACGATCTGCCGACCCGCGCGTCGGACGGCAGGCTGATCAAGCGCCCGGCCGCGGCGCTCGATCTGCACTATCTGATCAGCGCGTACGGCGAGGAGTCGGAGCTGGTCGGACAGCGACTCATCGGCTGTGTCGTACGGGCGCTGCACGAAATCCCGGCGCTGCCGAAGGAGTTGATCGAGCTCGCTGCGGAACGTCCTTATCTGGCGGGCAGCGATCTCGCCGATTCGCCGCAGCGGGTGCGGTTCACGCCGACGGTGATGGACATCGACGAGACGTCGAAGCTGTGGGGGATGCTCCACCAGACGCCGTACACGCTGTCGGTGGCCTACCAGGCGTCGCTGGTCCTGCTCGAGGGCCGCGAGACACCGGTCCCGGCGAAGCCGGTGGAGGAGCGGACGGTGCGGGTGCTGCCGTTCGGCGCGCCGGGCGCGCCGGTGCCGCCGCGGCTGCCGGAGGCGGCCGAACCGGTCGAGGAGCCGACACCGGAGCCCGTCGCCGAGTCCGCGGAACCCGTCGAGGCGTCCGCGCCGAAGAAGCGCGCCGCGACCAGGACAACGGCCAAGACGCCGGTCAAGTCCACCACCAAGCGCACCGCGCCCGCCCGTGCCCGCAAGGCCACGGGCCCGGGTCCGGCCGCGGACGGCAAGGAGAGCTGAGGCACGGGTGCGCAACACGGGGGTGGCTGAGGACATGTCCGACGCAAGGACGGTCGAGGGTGCGGGCGCGCTGTTCGCGGCGGTACGCACGGTCCTTGCCCGCGTGGACGGGCATGCGGCCCGCGCGGAAGGGGTTCGCGGGCGGGAGAAGGCCGCCGATCCGAAGAGCCCCGGCGCGCACCAGGACGGAGCCGCGCCGGCCACGGTACGTCGGGACGACGTCGCCGGGCAGGAGCTGCTGCCCGGTCCCGGGGCCCGGGGGCCCGCGACGCTCGACGCGCTCGTGGCCTGCTTCGGTCTCAGCCCCTTCGAGCGGGACATCGTGCTGCTCGCCGCCGCCGCCGAGCTGGAGCCCACCACCGGGGCGCGCTGCGCCGCCGCCTGCGGGGACCCGGACCGTGCGTACCCGACGTTCTCGCTCGCTCTGGCGGCACTCGCCGAGGCGCACTGGAGCGCGCTGACTCCGGTGTCTCCGCTGCGCCGTTGGCGGCTCGTCGAGCTGGACGACGAGACCCGGCTGACCACCTCCCGGCTCCGGCTCGACGAGCGGATTCTGCACTTCCTGGTCGGCTCGCCGTACCTCGACTCCCGGCTGCACGGGCTGCTGCGGCGTACCGCCGTGGCCGACTCGCTGCCCGCCTCCTACGATCTCGCCGCCGGCCGCGTGGCCGCCGCCTGGACCGGCGGCGGTTCGGCCGCTCCGCTGCGGGTCGAGCTGGTCGGCGGCGATCTGCGGACCCGTGCCGACATCGCCGCCGCCGCGGCCCGGCACTCGGGCCTCGGGCTCTACTCGATGGCCGCCGACGACGTGCCCAACGACCCGGCCGAGCGCGACCGGCTGGCCCGGCTGTGGCAGCGGGAGGCGATCCTGCTGCCCGCCGCGCTGCTCGTGGAGGTCGGCGAGCTGGACCGCGAACAGGCCGCGGCGGCCGACGCGTTCATCGAGAGCGCGGCGGTTCCGCTGGTCGTCTCCAGCCTCGATCCGCGCCAGACCGAACGGCCGCGCGGCGAGCGCGTGACCGTGCCCGCGCTGGACACCGAGGAGCAGGTCGGTGTGTGGGCCGACGCGTTCGAGGACGTGCCGGAGGTGTCCGAGGACGATCTGCGGGATCTCGTCGAGCAGTTCGCGCTGCCACCGCACCTGATCCGGTCCGCCGGAGCCACCGTCGTACGCGATCTGCCCGGCGAGGACGAGCTGGACGCCACCTCGCTCGCCTGGCGCGCCGGTCTGACCGAGGCCCGGATGGGCATGGACGAGCTTGGCCGGCGGATCGAGCCGCAGGCGGCGTGGGGCGATCTGGTCCTGGCGGAACGGCAGTTGCGGATCCTGCGGGAGATCGTGGCGCATGTGCGGCAGCGCTCCACCGTCTACCAGGAGTGGGGCTTCGCGTCGACGCTGCGGCGCGGACTGGGCGTCACGGCCCTGTTCGCCGGCGGCTCAGGCACCGGCAAGACCCTCGCGGCCGAGGTGATGGCCCGCGAACTCGGCCTCGACCTCTTCATCATCGATCTCTCGCAGGTCGTCAGCAAATACATCGGCGAGACCGAGAAGAACCTCCGCAAGGTCTTCGACGCAGCCGAACGCGGCGGCGCACTGCTGCTGTTCGACGAGGCCGACGCGCTCTTCGGCAAGCGCAGCGAGGTCAAGGACAGCCATGACCGGTACGCCAACCTGGAGGTCAGCTATCTGCTGATGCGGATGGAGGCGTACCGGGGTCTGGCGATCCTCACCACCAACATGAAGCAGGCGCTGGACACGGCCTTCATGCGCCGGATCCGATTCGTCGTCGACTTCCCCTTCCCCGGCGAGAGCGAGCGCGCCGAGATCTGGCGGCGGGTGCTGCCCGCGCGGGCCCCGATGAAGGGCATCGATCCGGATCTGCTGGCGCGGCTGACGGTCGCGGGCGGCTCGATCCGCAACATCGCGCTGTCGGGCGCGTTCCTCGCGGCGGAAGAGGGCGACCGGCTCCAGATGCGCCACATGCTGGAGGCCGCCCGTACCGAATACCTCAAGCTGGACCGCTCCTTGACGCCCACGGAGGTCAACGGATGGGTCTGAACGAGACGCCGCGCCCGGCGGAGCGCACGGTGCGCGTGGACATCGGCGAGCTGGTGCTCGACGGTTTCGGGCGGCTGGACCCGGAGCGGGTGTCGGCCGCCTTCCAGGCCGAACTGGCCCGGCTCGTACGGGAACGGGGTGTGCCGCTGGCCGCCGACGGCGGCCACGCGCTGGAGGCCCTGTCCGGACTGCCGCCGCTGCCCGCGACCACCTCGCCCGGGCGGCTCGGCGAGGCACTGGCGCGGGCGGTGCACGCGGGTCTGTCGGGGCGCGGTGTCGAACCGGCCGAGCGAGGAGGGTCGCGATGAGTGCGCATGCCGCGTCGCAGGACGCCCGCTCGGCGCAGGAGGCCAGGCGGCGCAAGCGAAAGGAGCGGGCCAAGTCCCGTACTCCGGAGCCGAAGAACATCGTCAGTGGCGCCGGCCAGCCGCTGGACCTGAGCGTACGGCGGGAGCTGGAGGAGCAGCTCGGGCACGACCTCAGCCGGGTGCGGCTGCACACCGACCGGGACGCGGGCACGCTCACCGAGCTGCTGGGCGCGGACGCCGTGGCGGTCGGCCAGGACATCTTCTTCCGGGAGGGCGCGTACGTCCCGGGCACGGCGGACGGGCAGCGGCTGCTCGCCCATGAGCTGCTGCACACGGTGCAGAACCCGGACGGCCTCGGCGCGCTGCGCGCGGGCCGCGACCTGGGCGCGGTGAGCCTGCCGCAGCAGGCGATGGAGCGCGAGGCTGAGTCCGCGGCGCAGGACCTCGTACGGGACGAGGAGCAGTCGCCCGAGGTCGAGCCGGACCAGTCGACGCCCGGCTGGCTGCGGTACGCCACGGTCGACGCGGACCGCTCGCGCATGGAGCAGCTGGACCCGGCGACACTGGTGGACCGGCTGGCGAACGGCGTGCTGCGCTCCCTGCGCGGCGACCCGGCCGACCTGTCGGGACGCGTACGTCTCCAACTCGGCCGGATGTCACCGCAGTTGCAGGACTCGGTACTGGACCGGCTGGAAGTACGGCTGCTCTCCAACGAGTACGACCGGGTGCTGGACCTCGCCGAGGCGGCCGAGACCGGCCCGCTGGACCTCCAGCCGGCCGAGGTGCCGGAGCCGGAGACGGATCTCTTCGAGCTGCTGGGTGTCGAGCGCACCCAGTTCAAGCGCAAGGAGGAGAACAGCCGGAGCTCGAAGGACAAACAGGCCGAGGACTCCCGCGAGGAGCACAAGGACGCCACGTCGCGGGACGAGAAGCGGGGCGGCGAGCAGAGCAGGGCCCAGTCGGACGCGGCGGCCGAGAAGTCGGAGGCCGACCGGCGCACCGAGCAGGAGGACGAGCGCGCCCAGTCCCGGAAGCAGGCCGCGCAGGAACAGCAGCAGGAAGAGGAGAAGCAGGGCCAGGCACGTCAGCAGGTCGACGAGGCAGCGGACGAGCGGGCGCAGGGCCAGGCGGACGGCGCCGAGCAGACGAAGGAAGAGCGCAAGGAGCAGCGCGACCGGGAGGAACAGGACCCGGAACAGGCGAACGCCCCGGGCGCGGACAAGCGCCAACGCAAGGACGACGCGAAGAAGCCGGCGGACGGCTCGAAACGGGAGGACATCGACCCGAAGGCGAAGGGCCAGCCGGGTCCGGTGCGCCCGGAGAAGGTCGACGAGCGGGCGGAACGGCCGGACAGCGCGCTGTCGGAGCACGGTCTGCACGAGAAGGACGAGGACGAAGGGGAGCCGCGGGAGGAAGAGAAGCCGCTGGGGCTTGAGGCGGGGGCGGACAAGGAGATCGGCGGCGAGGAGGGCGACCGGGCCAAGACCGCCGGCGGTGCCGAGCCCGAGCTGAAGCCCGAGGACTTCCTGCCGGAGACCGACCTCGATGTGTCCTCGGTGCCGACCGCGGACAACCCGACCGCCACCGTGCCATCCTTCCCCGCTCCCCCGCCGACCAAGGCCGAACAGGTCCAGGAACAGCGGGAGAACGACGCGGAGGAGGAAGAGGACGAGGACGCACCCGAGGCCGAGGCCAAGCCGCCGGGCGCGGAGATGGGCCCGGTCGAGGGCGAGGCGCCACAGCCCGAGGGCGGTCCGGCGGCCCAGGCCGGGGACCGCAGCGAGAAGGACCTCCAGCCGGAGAAACCGGTGGACCAGGAGGTCGGCCCGGATCCGGAGACCGAGGGCAAGCAGGACCCGGAACCCGAGGCGGAGAAACAGGAACCGGAGCAGCAGGACGCGCCGGAGCCGGACGCCCGCTCCGGTGCGGACGAGCACGACGAGCAGCCCGATGCCAAGAGCGCCGAGGATCAGCGGGAAGAGACCAAGGAGCAGGAGGACCAGCAGGCCAAGGCCCAGCCGGGGATGGCTGGTTCCGGCTCCGCCGTGTCCTCCGTAGGCACGGCTGGTGCGGCACCCTCCGCGACGCCGCCCGCCGGCGCGCACACCGGGCAGACCTCGGCCGAGGACCGCAGGCCCTCCCCTGCCGCCCGCCGGATCGCGGACTCGACGAAGGGCGACCACGAGGCGCCCGCGCCCAAGAGCCAGATCCCCAGGGAGAGTGGCCCGGGGGCCGCGCCGAGCGGTGTGGTCGGCGGCGGCAGCAAGGCGGGGCCGAGCCCCGCGGTCGGCCCCGGAGGCGCGCCCTCGGCGGCCCAAGCCGCCGTCAGCCCGGCAGGCGAACAGGCCGAAAGCCCCGGCAAGATGGGCGCCCCCGCGCCGGGAGGCGCGCAGGCCGCCCCCGAGGCGTCGCTGGAGAAGGACGGCGGCGGCTGCGCCCCGCCCGAGCCCGCGGCGGAGAAGGACGAGGGCGGCGGTAGCTGCGGCGGCGGAGGCGGAGGCGCGGCTCCCGAGGAGAAGCAGGAGGAGCCGCCGGACGTCTCGGCCCAGGACCCGAAGGCCGCGATCAGTACGGTCAGCAAGCTCGCTCCGGACCAGGCTGCCGCCGCGATGCCCGGAGTTGACGCGGCCGCGGACAAGAAGGTCGGCGAGGAGCAGAAACGCCTCGACGCCAACCCGCCGAAGCGGGAACGTCCTTCGGGCGCGCCGCAGACCCAGTCCGGCCCGCCCCAGGCGGCCGCGCCAGCCGCCGAGGTGACGGGCAAGGTCGAGAAGCTCGGGCCCGAGGACCAGGTCGAGAAGCAGAAGGCGAAGGGCAGTGAGAAGGCGGAAGGCGCGAAGCCGACCGACAACACTCCCCCGCCGCCGCCACCCGTGGCGGCCAAGCTGACCGAGGAAGAGGCGAAGAACGTCGACGCCGCGGCCGACGCGGTGCCGACTGTCGACCCTGAGCTCCAGAACAAGACGGTCGGCCCCGCCCCCAAGATCAGGCTTGAGGGCGAGAGCGACCCGAAGCGCACGGACGACCAGGCCAAGGCGCTCAAGGAGAAGCAGTCCGACATCCAGAGCACGGGCCGTGAGGACGCGGCCAAGCCGATGGGTGAGGACCGGATCTTCCCGGACGCGCCCCAGGAGCAACTGGTCGGCAAGGCCGTGGGCCGCGCCGGCAGCAAGGGCGGCAAGCTGGCCGCGTCGCCCATGCCCAAGCCCAGCGTCGGCGCGGTCGCCAAGCAGGAACGCGGCAGCGAGATCCAAGGCGCCGCGGGCCAGGCCCAGGGTGATCTGGTCGCCAAGGAGAAGGAACAGCAGCAGGGCGAGCAGCAGGCCAAGCAGGAGAAGCAGACCGAGATCGACCGCGAGGTCACCCAGAACGCGGAGAAGCAGACGGCCGAACGCGGCCGGGCCGCCGAACAGGCGCAGCGCGAGCGCGAGGGCTGGCGCAACGAGCAGGACAAGAAGATCGAGGACGCGGACAAGGAGTCCGAGAAGGAACACACGTCCAAGAACAAGGAGATCGTCAAGGCCCGCGACGACAAGGACAAGGAGGTCGGCGAAAGGAAGGACAAGGACAACCAGCAGATCGACACGGAGCGGGAGAACGCGGAGAAGGAGGCCGAGAAGAAGAAGGAGGAGGAGAAGCCCGACGAAGGCTTCTTCGGCTGGCTCGCCGACGCGGTGAAGTCCGCGTTCAACGCGATCCTCGACGCCGTCACCGCGGTCTTCGACGCCGCGCGCAAGGTCGTCAACGGCATCATCGACACGTTCAAGGAGTGGGCCAACAAGGCCATCGACTTCGTACGTGACCTCGCCATCAAGGCGATCAATGTGCTCGCGGACGCGCTGATCGCGATCGGGGACGTGCTGCTGGCGGCGTTCCCGGAACTGCGGGACAAGTTCCGCAAGGCGATCGAGGGGCTGCGGGACAAAGCGATCGCCGCGGTCAACGCGCTGGCGGACGGCCTGAAAAAGGCGGTCAACGCGCTGCTCGACGCGCTGGCGGCGGGCTTGAACGCACTGCTGGACGTTCTGGAAGCCGGCATCAAGGCCGTCATCAAGGCCTACCAGGCGGTCATTCTCGGCGCGATCAAGTTCGCACAGGCGGCGATCGAGGCACTCGGCAAGTTCGCGGCACTGATCGCGGACATCGCGCCGGATCCGTTCGGATGGCTGGGCAAGGCGGGCAGCTCGGCGAAGGCCGGCATCAACGACCATCTGTGGGGCGCGATCAAGACCGGCGTCAAGCGGTGGTTCGACACCAAGGTCGAAGGCATCCTCGGCCTGGGCAAGGCCGTGATCAACGTCCTGGTGAAGGGCTGCGTCTCGATCAAGCAGATCGGGAAGATGGCGTGGGACGCGATCATCGCGTCGCTGCCGATGATGATCGCCTCGATCGTGATCGAGAAGGTCGTCTCGATGCTGGTGCCGGCGGCGGGCGCGATCCTGACGATCGTTCAGGGCCTGATGGCGGCATGGCAGAGCCTGAGCTCGATCCTCTCGGCGTTCAGCAAGTTCTGGGCGTACTTGAAGGCGGTCAAGGCGGGCCCGGCGGCATGCCTGTTCGCGGAGGCGGTGGCGGCGGGGATCGTGGCGCTGCTGGACTTCATCACCAACTTCCTTCTGATCCGCATCGAGAGCGCGACGAAGGGCGTCGGCAAACGTCTCAAGGCGATGGCCGAGACGATCATGAAGGGCCTGAAGAAGACGGGCAAGGGCGCGAAGCAGGCGGCGGGCGACGCGGTGAACCGGGCGCGGGGCGCGGTGCGCAGCGCGACGGAGGCGCTGCGGAAGCCGACGGGACCGGCGAAGCCGAAGGGGCCGCGGGTCCCGCCCCGCCGCTCGGCCACGACGGACCGCGGCCCGGGGGCGAACCGGGGCCCGAAGGACGCGACTTCGGACAGGCCGACAAGCAGGACGCCGGACAAGGAGCGGGACCGGCGGCGGGACGAGGACGAGGCGAGGCGGGACCAGCAGAAGCCGGACGCAACGCCGGCGAAGACCCAGGACAGGGCGCCGGACCAGAAGCCGGGCGGCACGCCTGACAGGACGCCCGATCAGAAGCCGGACGCCAAGAAGGACAAGTCCCCGGACACACCCAAGAAGAAAAAGGAGACGGAGGCACCGAAGCGCGAGAAGCCGCGCAAGCCGAAGTCCCCGCTGGGCAAGGCACTCCAGAAGATCAAGGGCAAGGTCAAGTCGGCGCTGAAGAAGGTCCGCAACGCCGGCAAGGCGCTGGGCAAGAAGCTGCGCAAGAGCAAGGTCGGTCAGGCCCTGAAGAACAGCGGCAAGAAGATGCGCGACTTCTTCAAGAAGAAGCGCGACCACATGCGCAATCAGAAGAAACAACGAATTGACCAGAAAAAGCAGCGGCACGACAACCGGAGAAGGAAGGAGAATTCAAAAGACCTCAAGTACGCTCGCCTCCAGAAGATCGTCGCCCGCATACGGCCCCAGATCAACGCGATGCTCAGCAAGGGCATACCGGAAAAGGTGCTCAATGCCGCACTGCGAGCCCTCAAGACATGGCACCGCTTGAGTGGCCTCACCGCGGCCGGAAAGGAGAACTTCGATGTCATTGCGTCCCTGAACCCGCAGGCGGAGGTAACAGAGGGTGAATTCGACATATTCGACCTGGGCTCCGAGGATGAGGTGACCAATGAAATCAAGAGAAGGATCATAGCGGCCTTCAAGGGGAAGGAGCTCTCGACGCTTGGGGATGTCATGGATGTCTGCGACGACATCGCAGAGGATATTCTCGGGAAGAGGATCACGGAACGAAACAACAACAGCTCTTCCCGTGTTGCGCAGAACAAGAGCAATAGCAAGGGTAATTCCGGAGCCAACAAGGACGCCAAGGGGAAGCTCGAATGGGAGCCGAGCGAGCCCGTCCTGAGGAGGACCCCGGCCAGGCTCTTCCCGGACCGCGTATCCCTGTTCTTCGAGCGTCCTACGCGCAGCAAGCAAGACATAGCGCGCATCGCGCTCGCAGAATTCCGACAGTTCAAGCAATACCACAAGGTGGGCGAGCGCGGGGATCAGGAAGAGTTCATGGACGACTACGGCAATCGATATGTGAAGGCCCATGGAGGCGGCTACGTCCCGCGCTTCGTGGAACGGAACCTTAACAAGGATGACAATCCGAAGGAGAAGAGCAGGGGCATTAGGGCATCCGATCCGAGCGCCCCGTCTGGACCGGAGCAGATTGCCCAGCATGTCCAAGGACCTAAAGGTGGAAAGAAGAAGGGGGCAAAGCGCCGCTCACCCTTCATATCCACGACCAAGGACTCGGCCCAGGGCCTTACGAACGCCAAGGGCGAAAAGCTCGGTGGCGAACATGGTCGAGCGGAAATCGATCTCCTCGAAGTCTCACCCAGCCAAATCTTCGACTTGACCCGCGCAAGCAATCACAAGGCGTACGGTCTGTCCGAGCCAAGTACACCCAAGCAGAAGCAGGCACTTCAGGACGTGATACGCACTCAGGAAGTGCTCGTGCTGGACCCGATTCCGGCAGCTGCCATAGTCAAGGTGTACCGCTAAGGAGAACGACTGATGTCCTTTGACTCCTATCACTGGCAAGAGGCACAGATCGATGACGCCGAACTTGCCCGCGCCCGTTCCCGACTGGCGTCCGGGGAGGGTGACGGGAACAATTTTCTCGCGCTCCTCCGGAGCGACAACATCGTCGCCGTCGGAGTGGCACTCGATCACTATCACCACGCAGAGACACTGACACGCTTCGGTGACGACAACCCATTCGATCCATATAGCGAAGAAGTCCTGGTAAAGGTTCGATCCATCCTCAATAGCCCCATTACGCTGAAAAGCGAAACAGGTGCATACGAAGACGGGGCGAACCATTCCAGCGCACTGCTTGTAATGACGATCCTGGCGGATCCCGATGACTCTGACGACCGTATGGCCATCGCGTCGGCCGTAGAAAAAGCCTCGACGCGCGCTTCGCTCGAGGCTGCGACCGAAGCCGCCGGCGTGATGCTGTCCGATGCGGACACAGTCGACCAGAATCTGCTGAACGCTGTTGCCGAGATCATTTTGGATGAATCCAGAGACGTGTGGGACCGCGTACGCGGCATCGTCGCCCTCGGAAATGTGACGGATCGGCGGGCCGGAGACGTGCTCGCAAAGGCTGCACACCAGAAGAACCAAAAGCTCCAACTTGAGGCAGCAATCATTCTCGCCAGCCGCCATATGTCCACTCACCGAAAGGTCATTGAGGAGATCACTGCGTCATGGCCCGAGGATGCGGATTATCCGGAGTCGCTCGTCCTTGATGCTTTGCGGGCATCGAAGGCTGACGGGCCGTAAGAAGCGCAGACCCATGACCTGGTTCACACCGAGGCAATAGAGGAAATCCATGACCCGCTACGCAGACATACCCAAACCCATCCGCTCCGGCATCGTCGTCGTCGACCCCGAGCGCGGCACCCCCCAACGCATCATCGTCCTCCAGTTCAACCCCGACACCCTCGAACGCTCCCTCGCCCCCCAGTCCGCCGGCGGCAGTGGTGACGCCGGCGGAGGCGGAAGTGGAGGGGATCGCAATGAGGCCCTCCGGCTGAAGGGGCCCGCCGAGGAGAGTTGGAAGTTCACTGCCGAGATCGATGCGACCGATCAGTTCGAGGTCTCCGCGCCCGACGGGATTCACCCGCAGCTCGCGACCCTCGAAATGCTCGTGCATCCCACCTCCGCCCAGTTGCGGGAGGCCGCCCGCAACACCCAGAAAGGCACCATCGAGATCAGTCCGATCGAGATGCCGCTCACCCTCTTCACCTGGGGGAGCAAGCGCGTCATGCCCGTGCGGCTCACCGAACTGTCCATCAACGAGTCGGCGTTCGACGTCAATCTCAATCCCATCCGGGCCAGCCTCGGCATCGGGATGAAGGTGCTCAGTGTGAGTGATCTGCCGGCCGGGCATCGCGGGGCCGATCTGTATCTCGCGCATCTGGCGCAGAAGGAACGGCTGGCTGCCGCCGCACGCGGCGGGCGGCTGGCGGAGCTAGGGCTTGGACGGGGGCTGTAGGTCGTGATTGATCCTTATGAGAGTGCGCTGGACGCGATACCGGGGGCCCATCCGTACCCCCGCACCAGCCGGTACCACGACGCGGAGATCGGGGTGCACCGGCAGGCCGACGGGACTGAAGTGCGGTACACCAAGCGGCGGTTGCTGCCGCCGCTGAGTGCGGCCGCCGACGAGACCGCGCCGCACACCGTCAGCAGCGGGGAGCGGCCCGATCATCTCGGGCAGCGGTACTTCGGTGATCCCGGGCAGTGGTGGCAGATCGCGGACGCCAATCCCGTTCTCGATCCCGGTGAGTTGACCGACGAGCCGGGGCGGGAGATCGACATTCCGCTGCCGGGTGGATTCCGTGGTGGGCTCCATGGCTGATGAGCCCATCGGGGCCGGGCCCGTACATCTCACCTTGCACATGGGGCCGAAGCTCACCCGGCCCGTGCCCGCGGAGGTGGCCGAGGCGCTGCTGTCCGCGCAGATCACCATGACTGCCGGCGAACGCAGCGGGTTTCAGCTCGCCTTCGACCTGACCAAGAAGGGGCTGATCACCCGGCGGCTGCTGCCCGAGGGCTTCTTCGATCCGAAGACCCGGGTGATCGTCACGACCTCGATCAAGGGGACGCCGACCGTCATCCTGGACGGGCTGATCGTGCGTCAGGAGGTCGGCGCCAGCAATCAGCCGGGGCAGACCACGCTCACCGTCACCGGTGAGGATCTGACACTGTTGATGGACCTCGAGGAGCGGACGGACCGGTATCCGAATCTGGCTCCGGCGCAGCGGGTGGACCGGATTCTGCGGAGGTACGCCGACTACGGAATCGATCCGTGGATCATCCGTGAGCAGATCCATCAGCCGCCCCGCGAGCAGCTGCGCGTCGACTACCAGACCGGGACCGATCTGCAGTATGTGAATGAGCTGGCGCGAGCCAACGGGTACACCTTCTACCTCGACCCCGGACCGACCCCCGGGCGGTCCGTCGCGTTCTGGGGGCCTGAGCAGCGGCTCGGTCAGCGACAGCACGCGCTCAACGTCAACATGGACAACAACTCCACCGTCGACCAGCTGACCTTCGCCTACGACGGGACCGCGCGCGAGGAGCCGCAGGCGCGCGTGCAGGATCCGCGGACCCGCGATGTGCGCTTGCTGGCGCAGCCCGACATCAGCCCGCTGCGGCCGCCGCTCGGCCGCCGGGCCTCGCCGGCGCTGAAGCGCAAGACCCTGTCCGGTACGGCGAAGAAGGAGCTCGGGCAGGCCGAGGCCGAGACCCTGGCCAGGGCCGCGACGTCGGCGGACGCGATTTCCGGGTCCGGGTCGCTGGATGTCAACCGGCACGGATATGTCCTGCGTCCACGGGAGTTGGTGGGGGTTCGCGGGTCCGGTGTGACCTACGACGGCGACTACTACGTCAAGAGCGTGACGCACAACCTGCGCCCCGGCTCGTACCAGCAGAACTTCACGCTCTCCCGCGAGGGCCTCATCGCCCGCAGCTCGACCGTGCGCCCGTAAGGGACTTCGGCACCTCTGTACGTAAGGACCAGGAGAACTTCGCATGGCTGCAGGACCGAACAACCGGTTTCTCGGCAAGTTCCGGGGGCGGGTGATCGACAACAAGGATCCGCTCAAGATCGGGCGGATCACGGCCCAGGTGCCGGACGTGCTCGGCGACGAGGCGTCCACCTGGGCGCTGCCGTGTCTGCCGTTCACCGGGCGGCAGGCGGGCCAGTACGTCGTGCCGGAGATCGGGGCGGGCGTGTGGATGGAGTTCGAGCAGGGCGATCCCAGCTTCCCCATCTGGACGGGGAGTTGGTACGGGGACGCGTCCGAGGTGCCGCCGCGGGCGGCCGCGGAGCTGCCCGCCTCGCAGCCGGTGGTGATCCAGACGCCGGGCGATCACAAGCTGGTGATGTCGGACGTGCCCGGCGGGACCGGGATTCTGCTCGAGGCCAGCGGCGGTGCGTACGTCCAGATCGACGAGAAGGGCGTGACCATCGGCAACGGCAAGGGGGCGTCGATCGTGCTGATCGGCAACGAGGTCAACATCAACGAGGGCCGGCTGATCGTGCCGAAGAAGCGATGAGCACCAGGAACTACGAAACGGGGAGATACGTGTTGTCCGGGAATCTCGTGAACGGCGGTACCGCGATCAGCTGTCCGCACGGCGGCCGCGTCGTGCCCGCATCCGCGCCCTCGTCCGGTGTCCGGATCGACGGGCATCCCGTGCCCACCGCCGCCGATGTCTTCACCGTCAGCGGCTGCCGGCACATGGTCGACCGTGTGCCGCATCCGTGCACCACGGCCCGCTGGACGCCGGCCCGCGACAGCGTGCTGATCGACGGCTCGCCGGTGCTGCTCGAGGGCACGTCGGCGCTCTGCTTCAGCGCCGCCCTGCTTCCGCAGGGGCCGCCCGTCGTGACCGGGACGGCGAAGGGGGTGGCGTCGCGATGAGGACCGTGAGGACCCGTACCGATATCGCTTTCCCGTACCGGATCGACCGGCTTGGTCGGACCGCGCACGCGGACTACGACGACCATGTGCGCGATCTCGTCGAGCAGTTGCTGTTCACCAGTCCCGGCGAGCGCGTGATGCGCCCCGACTTCGGCTGCGGCCTGCTCGATCTGGTGTTCACGCCCAACAGTCCGGAGCTGGCCTCCGCGCTTGAGCTGTCCGTGCAGGCCTCGTTGCAGCGCTGGCTGGGCGAGCTGATCGACGTGGAGTCGCTGGACGTGGTGAGCGAGGAGAACGTGGTGCGGGTCCATCTGCGCTATGTCGTGCGCTCCACCGCGAACCGGCGCGACGAGGTGTTCGAAGGGAGGGGCGCGGTATGAGCGCCCGCAGCAGCGAGCTCGTCTGCCGTACGGACGGCAGGCGCGCCAAGGTCAGGGAGGCCCGGCTCGGTGGCGTGGACGCGGTCGAGGCCGGTGACGACGGGCTCACGCTGACCGTCACGTTCCTCGGCAAGGCGCCGCACGGGCTGTGCCCGGAGAACATTCGCATCGACGGCGGCCGCCGGGTCACCGGCATCGAGGCCCTCGAGGTGTCGGTCGAGCGCGAGGAGGATCCCGAGCTCGACGACCGGCTTCATGTGACGCTCGACCGCACCGGTGACACCAGCACCTACCGCCTGTCGGTGGTGGACACCGATCCGTACGGACGTCCCGGCACCGCGCCCTTCCCGGGCTTCGACCAGCGGTACTTCTCCGGCGAGTTCGTCTTCCGGCCGGACTGCCCCACGCCGTTCGACTGCAAGGACGAGCAGCCCGATTGCCCGCCGGAGCTGAAGGCCCCGCCGGTCATCGACTACACGGCGCGCGACTACGACACGATCCGCCGATTGATCCTGGACCGGCTGGCGCTGACGACTCCGGACTGGGTCGAGCGCAATGCCGCCGACCTCGGTACGACCCTGGTCGAACTGCTCGCGCACACCGCCGACCGGATCAGCTACCAGCAGGACGCGGTGGCGACGGAGGCGTATCTGGACACGGCGCGGCGGCGTGTGTCGGTCCGCCGGCATGTGCGGCTCATCGACTATCCGATGCACGACGGCGTCAACGCGCGGGCGTATGTCGCGGTCGAGGTGGTACGTGAACTGGCCCTGGCGCCGGGCACGTTCCGGTTCGCCGCGGTCGACGTCCGCACGCTCGGGCCGCGCGACCGGCCCGAGATCGGCACCATCATCGAGGACCGGGATCTGGCCGTGCTCGACGAGCGCGGCTCGGTCGAGGTTTTCGAACCGGTCGTCGGCTCGGAGCCGCTGGTGCTGCGGCCGGAGCACAACACGATCCGCTTCTGGACCTGGGGCGACGAGGTGTGCTCGCTGCCGAAGGGCGCGACCGCGGCGACGCTGCGGGACGAGTGGACGGACGAGGAGTGCACGGCCCGCGAGCTGGAGCTGGCGCCGGGCGATCTGCTGCTGATCGAGGAGGTGCTCGGGTCGCGTTCGGGTACGCCCGGTGACGCGGACCCGGCCCACCGTCAGGCCGTACGCCTCACCTCCGTCACGCCGGTCGTGGACAAGCTGGGCGACCAGCCGGTCCTGGAGGTGACCTGGGCGCGGGAGGACGCGCTCGCGTTCCCGGTCTGTCTCGCCACGCGCGGCGGCCCCGGCTGTGAGCCGGTGGCGGATGTGAGCGTGGCGCGCGGCAATGTGGCGCTGGTCGACCACGGCCGCTCGCTGACGTTCTGCGACGGCACTCCGGAGACGGTCACCGTGCCGCCGGCGTCGGCTGTCCTCGGCTCGTGCGAGCCTTCCGGCTTCGGCTGCTGGGACCGGGACGAAGGCAACCCGACGGCGGATCTGATCAACTCGCTGCTGGACCGGACGCGTTCCGGACGGCTGCTGACCGCCGATCAGATACGAAAGCTCTTCACCGTCGTCGGCGACGATGCGACCGCCCGCGCCGGTCTCGGTCTCGAACTCGCGGGCCGCCGGCGCGCGAAGGTCGTGCCGGGCACGGCGTACGAGCAGGCCGCCGCGCTTCAGACGCTGCTGGCACAGGTGGTCTATCCGGGCATCGAGCCGCGGTTCCGGCCGGTGCTGCAGCGCTCCCCCGTCGTACAGTCCGTGCCGTTCCCGCAGCCGCGCCATGTCTCGGCCGGTCAGGCCGAGCGGCTGGCGGCGATCCCGGGCCGGGTGCGCGATCGGCTTGTGGAGCTGTGGCGCAGCGCCCGCGACCACGACGGGCTCGAAGAGCCGGAGATCGCGGAGCTGACCGTGCTGTTCGGGCTGAAGGTCCTGGAGCGTCTGGAGCTGCGCCGCCATCCGGTGCGCGCGCTGCGGGAGTTGCTGCATCGCAGCGAACGGCTGCTGGCCGCGAAGCTGCGCAGGATCGACGTGCTGTCTGCGCGGGCCCGCGCGGGCGCGGTGCTCGACCCCGGCATCGCCTGGGAGATCGTGCACAGTTGGGGCCCGCAGTACGCGGCCGGGCTCGACCCGGACGAGCCGGTGCTCCACGGTCCTGCCACGGCGATCGTCCAGGACCCGCGGGCGGCACTGCCCGCGGTGACCGCCGTGGACGGCGACGAGCGCTGGACACCGCGGCGCGATCTGCTCGACAGCGGCCCCCGCGACAGGCACTTCGTCGGCGAGCTGGAGGACGACGGCCGGATCGCGCTGCGCTTCGGCGACGGCCGTTACGGCGCCAAGCCGGAGCCCGGGGCGCGGCTCGCGCTGCACTACCGCCTCGGCGGCGGCACCGCGGGCAATGTCGGCGCGGAGGCCATCAACCATCTGGTGCTGTGCCGCGATCCAAAGGCGTCCGACTCCGGCGAACCGATGCCGGTCGCGGGCGTACGCAATCCGCTCCCGGCCGTCGGCGGCACCGGGCCCGAGCCGGTCGAGCAGGTGCGCCAGCTCGCGCCACTCGATCTGAAGCGGACGCGGCTGCGGGCCGTCACCGCCGAGGACTATGCGGCGCTGGCGTCCGGGCTGCCGGGCGTGCAGCGGGCGGCAGCGGAGATCCGCTGGACCGGAAGCGTGCAGGAGGCGCATGTCGCCGTGGACGCGCAGGGCACCGGTGACGCTTCGCCGGAGCTGCTCGACTCGGTGGCGTACGCCCTGGAGAGCTACCGCCGGATCGGGCACGACCTGGTGGTGGCGCCGGCGAGGTCGGTGCCGCTGGACATCGCGCTGACGGTGTGTGCGGCCCCGGGGCATCAGCACGGCCAGATCCTGGCCGAGTTGTACCGGCTGCTCGGCAGCCGCCGGCTGTCCGGCGGACGGCTCGGCTTTTTCCACCCCGATGCGCTGACCTTCGGCGAACCGGTGCGGCTCAGCCGTCTGGTGGCCGCCGCGGCGGCCGTGCAGGGCGTGGAGAGCGTCACGGTGACGCGACTGCGCCGGCTCCTGGATGAGAACCCGCTCGACGACACGGCTTTGGAGGCAGGCGTGCTGCGGCTCGGCCCGCTGGAGATCGCGCGTTGCGACAACGACCCCGACCGGCCCGAGCTGGGCCGGCTGTCGATCGAGCTCGGCGGAGGTGCACGATGAGCGGCTCCTGCGGTTGCGGCTGCGGCGGGCACGACGAGCGCCACGCGCCCGAGGCCCTGTACAACCCGCCGGGCCGGACGGCCCTGGACTACCGGGTGGCCGAGTACGGCTCGTTCCTGGCCGCCATGCTCGACCGGCTGGCCTCGCCCGCCTATCCGGCGCTGCGCGGCCTTACCGTGCGCACTCCGGACGATCCGTCGATCGGGCTGATCGACGCGTGGGCGGTGGTCGGCGATCTGCTGACCTTCCACTCCGAGCGCATCGCCGACGAGGGCTATCTGCGTACGGCGAACGAGCACCGTTCGCTGGCGCTGCTCGGCCGGCTCGTCGGCCACCGGCCGCGGCCGGGCATCGCCGCGGACACTCATCTCGCGTACGCCCTGGACCGTGATCCGCGGGCCGAGGACGTGCCGGTGCTGATCCCGCGCGGCGCGCGCTCCAACAGCGTGCCGTCCACCTCCGACGAGGAGTCGCAGTCCTTCGAGACCAGTGAGGACCTGGTCGCCCGCTGGGCCTGGAACGAGCTGGCGGTGCGGCGTCGCCGGCCCGCCCTGCTCACGCCGGACGATCTGCGCAAGCGGTCCGAGATCTTCGTCTCCGGCACCGATGCCTCGGTGCAGACCGGCGACAAGCTGCTCTTCGTCTTCGGCGGCGGGAACGACACGGCCGGGCAGCGGCAGCTGCTCCCGGTGGCGCGGATCCGCTTCGACCGGGACGACGACGTGACCGCGATCGGTCTGCCGCAGTCCGCGCCGCCGTCGCTGGCCGAGCTGGTGGCCGAGCTGCGCGAGTGGATCGCCCAGGACCCGTTCGAGGTCGAGGAGGGCGAGCCGACGCCCGACAATCCCAATCCGCGGCCGATCAGCCTGCTCATCGAGGACTTCGACGCGCAGGTGCTGGCGCCGCTGCGGGCCGATCTGGACGCGATCACCACGCCGGAGAAGTTCGCGGCCCGGCTCGCCGGTCCGCACGAGCGGCTGGCTGAGGCACAGGCCATCGCCGCGCCGTACGAGGAAGTCGCCTCCTGGTTCGAGGAGTTGGAGGCGGTCGTCGGCGAACTGATGGAACGTGCGGCCGATCTGGAGCCGTCGCGTCCGGCACCGCCGACGGGCGACGGCTCACCGGCCATGCGGGCCCTCGGCGCGGTGCTTCCGGCGCTGCGCACCCGGGTCGTCCGGCCGCCGTCCGGCGCACGCGTGCTGTCCCACGATCCGGGCCGGTACTTCGCTCCGGGCTCGGATCTCGGCGCGCAGCTGCTGTCCGCCCTCGATCCGCGGGTCTCCGACGGGATGTACGCGGCCTGGCGGCAGTCCGCTCCGGCCGTGCCCGCACTGCTGCGTGAGCTGCAGGCGATGCGGGTGACGGCGGCTCCGTTCGGCTCCACGGCACCGCTGAAGCCGGTGCAGGACGAACGGGGGCGGGTCGTCAGGCAGTCGGACTGGCCGCTCGGCGGCTCGTCGCTGACTACGATGCGGGTCGTGTTCGACCCGGCGGGACGGGTGCCGGTGCGCGCCGAGTTCCAGCACATCGAGACCGGTTTGTCGGTGCAGGTCTCGGAGAATCTGCCGTCCGAGAAGACCTTCCCGCTCGGTCCCGGCCAGGTCGCGCTGATGACCCGGGCCGCGCAGGACCACGATCTGAGCTGGCTGAGCCGGCGTCCGGCGGACTCCCAGGAGCCCGGGGTGACGGCCCAGCTGCTCTCGGCGCTGCCGGAGCGGACGCTGTTCGTCTCCCGTCCCGGCGAGGACGGCCGTGTCCATGTCGCGGTCCACAACGGCGAGTCGCTGGAGCGGTATCTGGCTCCCGGCGAGCATCTCCAGATCAAGCACGGCGAGTACGAGGTGACGCTGAAGTACACGGTCGGCAGCGAGCCGGCCAATGTGGAGATCGGCATCGCGACCGTGCCCGAGCAGGCCGACCGCCATGTCCTTCCGCTGGACTCGGTGCACGACACGATCACCGTCGGCAGCTGGGTCGCGATCGAGCGGCCGCGCAAGGGAGCGGAGGGCCCCGACGGCATCCCGGGCGACAAGAATCTGCGGTTCGTGACCAGCCGGGTGACCTCCGTACGCACTGCCGCGTACACCAACTACGGGATCACCGGCCGCGGCACCGAGCTCACGCTCGCCGATCCGTGGCTGGACGAGCACGATGTGCTGCTCTCCACGATCCGGGACGCCACCGTGCACGCGGGCGGTGAGGCGCTGCGACCGGCGGCCGAGCCGCTCGGCGAGGATGTGCACGGCAACGAGATCGAACTGGCCGAGCTGTACGACGGGTTGCGGCCGGGCCGTCATCTGGTGGTGTCGGGCGAACGCACCGACATCCCGAACGCGGCCGGTGTCCGCGGCACCGAACTGGCGGTGATCGCCGCGGTGGAACAGGAGCTGGATCCGCAACTGCCCGGCGACCATGTCCATACGAAGCTGACGCTGACCACCGATCTGGCCTACCGCTACCGCCGCGACACGGTGCGGATCCAGGGCAATGTGGTGCCGGCGACGCACGGCGAGAGCCGTGACGAGGCGATCGGCAGCGGCGATGCGGACCGTGCCAACCAGACGTTCACGCTCTGGCAGTCGCCGCTGACCTGGCTGCCTGCGGACAACCCGCTGGGCGCTACGCCGACGCTGGAGGTGCGCGTCGACGGGCTGCTGTGGCACGAGGTGGACAGCCTCGCGGGCCGGGGGCCGCGCGAGCGGGTGTATGTGTCGGGCACGGCCGGGGACGGACGTACGACGGTGACGTTCGGCGACGGAGTGCACGGCGCCCGGCTGCCCGGCGGCCACGAGAACGTCCGCGCCCGGTACCGCTTCGGCACCGGACAGGCCGCCAACGTACGGGCCGATCGCATCACTCAGGCAGTCACACGGCCGCTCGGCGTCACCGCGGTCACCAATCCGCAGCCCGCGACCGGCGGCGCGGACGCCGACGGTCCCGGGCTCACCCGGCGCACCATCCCGCTCGCGGTCTCCGCACTCGACCGTCTGGTGTCCGTCAAGGACTACGAGGACTTCGCCCGTTCGCGGGCCGGCATCGGACGGGCCGCGGCCCGGGAGATCTTCGACGGGCGGCGGCGGGTGCTGCAGGTGACGGTCGCCGGGGTGGACGACATCGCGATCGGCGAGGACTCGCAGGTGCTGCGCGCGCTGCGCTCCTCGCTCGCCGAGTACGGCGATGCACGGCTCCCGGTCCGGGTCGACGTGCGCGAGCTGGTGCTGTTGCTGCTCGCCGCGCGGGTCAAGGTCGCCCGGGACCACACCTGGACGGTGGTCGAGCCTCGGCTGCGCCGGGCGCTGCTGGCCGAATTCGGCAGTGGGCGGCGCGAGTTGGGACGTCCTGCGCGACTGTCCGACGTCCTGGCGACCGCCCACCGGGTACCCGGTGTGGACTATGTGGACGTGGACGTCTTCACCGGAGTGCCGGCGTCCGTCACCCCCGGCGAGCTGACCGCTCTCGCGGGCTCGCTCGCCGAGCCGCGGACCGCCGTCGGGGCCCGTCTCGCCGAGTACGACGAGGACGTGCACCGCGTCACCGCGAAGGACGGCGAGACGCTCACCCACATCGCCGCCCGGTACGGCATCGCGCTGGCCGAACTGCTGCGGCTCAACCCGGACATCGCCGATACGCGGCCGCTGGAGAAGGGCCGCGCGGTGTTCGTCTTCCGCGGCATCCGGCCCGCCCAGCTCGCGCTGCTGTCACCGGATGTCCCGGACACGCTGATCCTTAACGAGGTCACCGCATGAACACCCACGAAGGGGGCACGGCATGAGCAGGGAGCCGGACGGGCTCGCGGAGCTTCTTCCGCAGTGGCACCGGCTGCGGGACGCCGAGGGCGGCGAGCCGCTGCGCGCCCTGCTCGCGGTGATCGCCGAGCAGGTCGACCGGGTGCGGGACGGTGTCGAGCAGAACTACGAGGACTGGTTCGTGGAGACCGCGGCACCATGGGTGCTGCCGTATCTCGGCGACCTCGTCGGCTTCACCCCGCTGCCCGGCTATGAGCGGGTGCAGGCCCGGGGACTGGGCGGAGACGAGAATTCGCGGGCCCGTCTCGCGGAAGCGCTGGCGCCGCGCCGCGATGTGGCGGCCACGGTCGCCAACCGGAGGCGCAAGGGCACGCTGGCGCTCCTGGAGGAGCTGGCCGAGGACGTCGCCGGATGGCCCTCGCGTGCCGTGGAGTTCTCCCGGCTCGTCTCGCATCAGCAGCCGGTGAAGCTGTACGGACCGGGCACGGAGGCCGCGAACGCGCGCCGTCTGGAGCGCGGTCGGCTCGTCGACGTACGGGAGGGGGCCGCGCTCGATCTGGCCGGCGGGCCGTTCGGCGCGGTCGCACAGTCCGTCAATGTGCGGCGGGCCGGCTCGGCGCGTACGCAGGGCGGCTACTCCCCCGCGGGCGTGGGCCTGTTCATCTGGCGGCTGAAGCCGTACCACGTCACCGAGGCACCGGCGTACTGCATCGACCGGGCCCGCAATCTGTACACCTTCTCGATCCTGGGCAATGACACGCCGCTGGTCACCAAGCCGGTGCCGGAGCCGTCGGCGACGCATGTCGCGACGATCGACCATGTGCCCGCGTACATCCGGCGCCGGCAGCTCCACGACCGGCTCGCGGACTACTACGGGCCCGGCAAGAGCTTCACGATCTGGCGGGACGGCCAGGACGAGCCGGTGCCGTTGTCGGACATCGTGGTGGCGGATCTGACGGACTGGCGCTACCGGCCCAAGCGCGGTCAGGTGGCGGTCGATCCGGCGCTCGGCCGGATCGCGTTCGGCTCGCGTTCCGCGCCGCGCCAGGGCGTCTGGGTCACCTACCACTACGCGTTCTCGGACGACATGGGCGGCGGAGAGTATCCGCGCGAGCGTGAGACGCCGACGGCCGCCAAGGTCTACCGCGTCGGCCCCGGTCAGAGCCATCAGCGCATCATGGACGCGTACGCCGAGTGGCGGGGCGACCGCCGTGGTGGCCGCTGCGGACCCGACGGCATCATCGAGATCACGCACAGCGGGGCGTACCAGGAGCAGCTGGACTTCGACCTCGATCCCGGCGACCGTCTTGAGGTGCGCGCCGCCGAGGGCACGCGGCCGGTGATCCGGCTGCTCGACTGGTACAGCAACCGGCCCGACGCGCTCAACATCCGTGCGCAGGAGGACTGTGCGGACGACGCTCCGCGCATCGTGCTCGACGGGCTGCTGATCACCGGGCGCGGGCTCAATGTCACCGGCCCTGTCGGCGCGGTCGTGCTGCGGCACTGCACGCTCGTGCCGGGCTGGTCGCTGGAGCCCGAGTGCGATCCGCACTCGCCGGAGGAGCCGAGCCTGGTGCTGGACCGGACCACGGCATGCGTGCAGATCGAGCACAGCATCCTCGGCACGATCGAGGTGATCGGCGACGAGGTGAACCACGATCCGCTGGCCATCCACATCCGGGACAGCGTCCTGGACGCCACGGGCCATGACCGGGCGGCGCTGTCGGCCCCGGACTGCCGCCATGCGCACGCCGTGCTGCACGCGCACCGCACGACCGTCATCGGCGAAGTCCACACGCACGCCGTGGAGATCGCCGAGAACAGCATCTTCACCGGCCGGATGAATGTCGCCCGCAGGGGCATCGGCTGCCTGCGCTTCTGCTACGTGCCGCCCGGCTCGCGCACTCCGCGCCGCCACCGCTGCCAGCCGGACCTGGCCGGCCGGGAGAACGCGCAGCTGGTGCGGCCGCTGTTCACCAGCGAGCGGTACGGCACGCCCGCGTACGCGCAACTGGCCGCGGGCTGTGCGGAGGAGATCCGCAGAGGCGCGGACGACGGTGCCGAGATGGGCACCTTCCACGACCTGTACCAGCCGCAGCGCGAGGACAGCCTGCGGGCCCGGCTCGCCGAGTACACCCCGGCCGGCTCCGACGCCGGGATCATCCCCGTCACCTGACACGACATCAACTGCCCAATCTTTGAGGGGGACCCCTTCCCATGCACGCAGACATCTCCCGCAGCACCTTCCGGCCGGACCGGCGCTACTCGGCGGTGATCGCACAGCAGGGCCGCGTCCAGCTCGACGCCGACGCCAACGAGCAGACCGCGATCCAGCTGCAGCAGGCCCGTACGACCGCGGCCGATCTGATCGGGCAGCACGGCGGCCCGAGCGGTGCGACCGGATTCGAGCTGCACTTCACGGGCGACCGGCGGGAGCTCGACGATCTGTCCATCGGCGGCGGCCGCTACTACGTGGACGGCATCCTGCTGGACGCGACGCGTCCCGCGCCCGGCGTCCCGGTCGAGGACGACGCGCACACCGCCGACGAGGGCGAGAAGGACGCGACGCCGGCGCCGCAGCCGCCCGCCACCTGGACGTACTGGGACCAGCCGGACGGCTACCGGGACCCGGAGCGCCCGGGCGACCGGCTGCCGTCGGCCTACCCGTATCTCGCCTGTCTGAAGGTCTGGGAGCGTTCGGTCACGGCGGCCGAGGACCCGCTGCTGCGCGAGGTGGCGCTGGGTTCGGCGATGCCCGACACGGCGGCCCGGCTGAAGGTGGTCTGGCAGGTGCTGCCGCTGCCCGGCTCGCAGTTGGAGATCGAGGACGGCGCGACGAAGGACCAGGTCCGTGCGGCGTTCGCCAAGTGGGCGGCGGCGCAGGCGCCGAGCGCGCGGATGGCGGCGCGCAGCGAGCGTCCCGACCACGCGGACGAGGACCCGTGCCTGGTGAAGCCGGACGCGCGGTACCGCGGCCCGGAGAACCAGATGTACCGGGTGGAGATCCATGACGGCGGAGCGGCGAAGGACGCGACGTTCAAGTGGTCCCGGGAGAACGGTTCGGTGACCTTCCCGGTCGACGAACTCGACGGCACCTGGGTCGAGCTGGCATCGCTCGGCAGCGACGACAAGCTCGATCTGAACGTCGGCGACTGGGTGGAGTTCGTGGACAGTGCCTACATCAGCCGTGGCGAGCCGCTGCCGCTGCTGCGGGTCGAGGAGCTCGATCTGCCGGGCCGGCGCGTTCGGCTCTCCGGCGAGCCGGACCCGTCGGTGGGCCGGCGTCCCGAACTGCATCCGTTCCTGCGCCGCTGGGACCAGCGGACCGCCTCGCGGGGCGCGGGCTCGGCGCCCGGCAAGCAGGGCGCTTCGAAGCTGAAGGGCGGCGCGGTCCGGATCGAGGAAGGCGGCTGGCTGCCGCTGGAGGACGGCGTGTTCGTCTACTTCGAGGCCGGAAAGACCTATCGCTCGGGCGACTTCTGGCTGGTGCCGGCGCGCACCGCGACGGGCAATGTCGAGTGGCCCACGGACGCGGCGCGCCGGCCGCTGCTCCAGGCCCCGGCCGGGAATCAGGTCCACTACGCGCCGCTGGCCTGGGTGCTCGGCGAGGGTTCGGTGGCCGATCTGCGCTTCGCGTTCGCGCCGCTCGCGACCGCCGTACCGGCCGCGGACGCGCAGGCCCTGGCGGCGGAGGAGAGCGCCGAGGCAGAGGCTGCGCCGGTCGAGGTCCTGACGGCGGAAGGTTCCGCCGCTCCGGGCACCGGGCACGACGCCGTCGGACAGCCCGAGAACTGACGCAACCTGGGAAGGAGCACCACGATGGCAACGCCTCTGTCCGCCTCCAGACTGCTCAAGGCGCTGCGTGACGAAGGCCTCAAGGTCGTCGAGCACCGCAGCTGGCGTACGCACAACCGCAACCACAAGGGCCCGTGGGGGCCCATGCACGGTGTGATGATCCATCACACCGTGACCTCGGGCACCGAGAGCTCCGTGGAGCTCTGCTACAACGGCCACTCCAGCCTGCCGGGGCCGCTGTGCCACGGCGTGATAGCCAAGGACGGCACGGTCTATCTCGTCGGCAACGGCCGCGCCAACCACGCGGGCCTCGGCGACGACGATGTGCTGCGCGCGGTGATCAACGAGACCGGGCTGCCGGCCGACAACGAGGCCAACACCGACGGCAACCGGTATTTCTACGGCTTCGAGTGCGTCAACAAGGGCAATGGCACGGACCCTTGGCCCGCCGCGCAGCTGGAGGCGATCGAGAAGGCGGCGGCCGCGATCTGCCGGGCGCACGGCTGGTCCCAGCGCTCGGTGATCGGCCACAAGGAGTGGCAGCCGGGGAAGGTCGACCCGCGCGGATTCACGATGGATTCGATGCGCGCCCGGATCGGGCAGCGCCTCGGCGGCAAGCCGTCGGGACCGACGAAGCCGCCGGCGTCCAAGCCGTCGGCCACGTTCGAGCCGTTCCCCGGAGCCGCCTTCTTCGCGGCGGGCCGGCGCAGCCCGATCATCACGGCCATGGGCAAGCGGCTGGTCGCGGAGGGCTGCGGACGGTACGAGGAGGGACCGAGCCCGGACTGGTCGGAGGCCGACCGCAAGTCGTACGCCGCCTGGCAGCGCAAGCTGGGTTTCTCGGGCAGCGACGCGGACGGTATTCCGGGAAAGGCGAGTTGGGACAAGCTCAAAGTGCCGAACGTCTGATCCGGCCCGGTGCGACGGCGGCCCGGCGCTCTCTGCGCCGGGCCGCCGCCCGTCGTCCGCGGGACATCGGGGGTAACGTCCGGAGCAATGGACGATCTTCCGCTGGAGGGCCGGATGAGCCAGGGCACGACGGCATTCATGGACGCCGACGAAGTGCGCGCGGCACTGCCGATGGGCACGTTGATCACTGCGCTCCAGGAGGCGCTGCGCGCCGGGCTCGACCCGGAGGCCGACCCGGCGCGTGCCGTCGTCCCGGTCGAGCACGGGCAGCTGCTGCTGATGCCGTCGCACTCCTTCCGCCATGCGGGCGTCAAGATCGCCACGGTGGCGCCGGGCAACGCGACACTCGGGCTGCCGCGCATCCAGGGCAGCTATCTGCTGCTCGACGCACGCACGTTGACTCCGCTCGCCGTGCTGGACGGGGTCGCGCTGACCGCCATCCGTACCGCCGCGGTCTCGGCCGCCGCGGCCGACCTGCTCGCCGTGCCGGAGGCCGAACGCCTGGTCGTCTTCGGGACCGGCCCACAGGCACACAGCCATATCGAGGCCCTGTGCACCGTCCGCGAACTGCGGCACATCACGGTCGTCGGCCGTGATCCGGCGCGGCTCGCGAACTTCCTGCGGCAGTACGGAGATTCGGGCCCGGCGGTCGAGGCCGGTACGCCCGACGCGGTGGACCGGGCGGATCTGGTCGCCTGCTGCACCACGGCCCGTACGCCGCTCTTCGACGGTTCGGCGCTGCCCGCGCATGCGACGGTCGTCGCGGTCGGCTCGCACGAGCCCGAGGCGCGCGAGGTGGACGACGAGACGGTGCGCCGCTCGACGGTGGTGGTCGAGGCGCGCGGCGCCGCGCTGCGTGAGGCGGGCGATGTGATCCAGGCCGTCGCTTCGGGAGCGCTGGACCCCGACTGGCTCGTCGGCCTCGCGGATCTCGCGCGCGGCACGGTCGTGGCCGACGGCTCCCGGCCCCGGCTGTTCAAGAGCGTCGGCATGGCCTGGGAGGACCTGGTCGCCGCCGGGGTCGCGTACGACTCGCGCAAGGGGTAGGTGCGCGCAGGTCAGTCGGAGGGAAACGCCGGTCGGACCGTGGGGCAGAATGCGGGCCAAGGCTCGGGGGTGGGAGGGGAAACATCGTGCTGCAGGAGGCGGGTCTTTCGACGTCCGAGGAGGGTGTGTACCGGATTCTCGTGACCCTCGCTTCGGCCACCGCGCGGGAAGTGTCGCAGCGGTCGGATCTGGGGCCCGGCGAGACCGAGGCCGTGCTGTCGGCGCTGGAGCGCAAGGGGCTGGCCAGCAGCGTGGGCGGGACTCCGCGGCGTTTCACCGCCACTCCACCGGATGTCGCGCTCCTGCCCCAACTGCGGCAGCGGGCCGACGCTCTGGAGCAGGCTCGTGTCGCGGTGGGCGATCTGGTGGAGACGTACCGCAGCAATACGCGCCGCCGGGACGCCGGACAGCTCATCGAGGTGATCACCGGCGCCGAGGCGCTGCGGCAGAATCTGCGACAGGTGCAGGACAACGCCCGCCATGAACTGCTCTGGTTCTGCAAGGCCCAGTACGTGGCCATGCCGTCGGGCAGCAACAGCGCCGAGTTCGACGCTCTCGCCCGCGGAGTGCGCTACCGGGTCCTGTACGAGCAGGCCTTCTTCGACGACCCGGGCTCGGTGGACAACGTTGCCAAGGCCGTGATCGCCGGGGAGGTCGCCCGTGCGGTTCCGCAGCTGCCGTTGCGCCTCGCGGTCGCGGACCGGACCGTTGCGGTGTGCCCGCTGGTGCCCGGCGGTCCCGGCGGCAGCCAGGAGGAGCCGACGGCGGCGCTGGTCCGCGGCAGCAGCCTGCTGGACGCGCTGGTCGCGCTGTTCGAGCGGTACTGGGAGACCGCCGTGCCGTTGAACGTGACGGAGTCCGGGGCCGTCAGCGGCACGGACGGTTCGGCTAACGGGGCTTCGCTGTCGGCGGCCGACCAGCATCTGCTCTCCCTGCTGGTCGCGGGCATCGCGGACAAGGCGATCGCCAGTCAACTGGGGCTGAGCAAGCGCACGGTGCAGCGCCGGATCCAGCATCTGATGACGCTCGCTGGCGCCGCCACCAGGATGCAACTGGCCTGGCAGGCCGCCCGCCGGGGCTGGATGTGACCCCGGCGGGCGGGACGGGTCAGTGCTTGGCGATGCCGTAGGCGCGCAGCACCGTCTGTTCGACCGCGTTGCCCGCGGTGTCCCATGCCTTCACACGAAGTGAGACATGGCTGCCCGCGGGGGTGCGGGAGTGGTCGACCCGGGCCGTGTAGCTGCCGTGGCCCCCGGAGTCCAGGTGCCGTGCCTCGGTCCAGTGGACGCCGTCGTCGGTGGAGGTCCACAACTGGAGGCGGGCGATGCGCGGCCCGCTGAAGCCGTCCTGGTGACGTGCGGTGACCCCCAGCTCGACGCGGGCTCGCCGGACCAGGTTCCGGGTGTCCACCGGCACGTCGTAGTCGAGCTGGATCAGCGGCAGGAGCGCGCTCTTGGCGGAGGGAGCGGAGGTGAAGCTCCAGCGGGTGCCGGTCTCCGTGGAGAAGTTCCAGTCGGCCGACTTGCGGCTGGTCTCCACCAGGAGCTGGTACGTGCCCCTGCCCGGTCCGGCCGGGAAGTCGCCCCAGGGGGACGTGCCGTCCGCGACGAGTTCGCCGTCGCGGTAGAGGCGCGTCCTGACCCGGTCACCTTCGTCGCCGCCGATGAAGCCGTAGTGGCCGCGGCCGCTGTCGGCGAACTCCGGCAGGCGCAGCGTGAAGCGGTCCGCGTCGCGCACCGAGTCGAACCCGTCGACGCCCTGCGGGGCAGCGGGCCGGATCACCGAACCGAACCAGTCCTCGTGCTCGGTCCGGCCCGCCCGGTGGACTCGGAGGGCGTCGTTCAATCCGCCGGCGAGGGACCCCAGTTGGTTCCAGGGGATCTGATGGGTGACCCGGTGCCGCCACAGCGTGTCGCCGGCGCTGACCGTCTCCACCCGGGTGCTCGGGATCTTGACGTAGCTCTGGTGGTCCAGAGCGAAGCTGGTGGCCTGCCAGGGACGCCAGGCGAAACGCTGCTCCCCCGTCCACTGGGTCCGACCGGGCCGGTGGTAGCGGGAGACGACCGTGGCGGTGCCGGACTTCTTGACCGTGTAGTCGAGCCGCGCGGGGACGGCCGACTTCTCGACGAGCGTGAGGTCGTACAGATACGAGCTGGCCGACGTGCCCGACAGTTCGAGCGTCACCGGCCGCCGCTTCAACAGCTCGACCAGTGCTTCGCCCTGCTCCTGCGGCACTTGGAGGCTCAGTGCGGCGTCGCGTTCGCCCTCCGGCGTCCACGGCTTCCACACCGGTCCGCTGAACTCGTTGATGACCATTCCGGCGGACGCGCCGGCCGCGGCGACCCGCGCGATCTGATCTCCGTGGTGGCCGTCGGCGCGCATGAGGGCCAGCTTGCCGCGCAGGTCCTTGCCCGCCAGATCCTGCTCGCTGCCCGTTCCGACGAACACGACGGGCAGGCGCCGGCTGCCGTCCAACGGCGGCGACTGGTTGAAGAGGACCGGGTTCAGCTGCGGCGCCCCGGCACCCTGCGCACGGACGAGGAGCCGCGGTGCGACCATCCGCCAGCGCGAGTAGAGCTCGAACGTGCCCTTCCTGACCTTCTCGGTAGGAGTGACGAACACCTTTTTGACGGTGTCGAATTCGATGACGGTGCTGGAGATGTCCCGCACGCCCACGGCGCGGTGGGTGCCGAAGTGAATCATGCCCTGCTGTTCCGAGGGCTTCGGCGTACGGACGTTGACGGGCGTGGCGGTCCGGGCGTCGAGCACGACCGTACGGTCCCCGGTCAGCTCGACCTCCGGGCGGACGGCCTGGGTGAGCTGACCGCCGGTGACGTCCTCGCCGGGAATCAGGGCCTTGAGGAAGTACGTGTCCTCGGGGAGGGTCACTCTGGCCGTGCCGTTGCCGCCGGGCAGGATTCCGCCGAGCGTGTCCCAGCGGTAGTCGGAGCCGTAGACCTCGAACACCGGCACCGGGGCCGGCTTTCCGTGACGGTCGAGCATCTTCAGGGTCAGGGTGCGGAGCTTGCCCTGGACGGTCATGCCGATCGAGGTGTGCACGGCGGTGGTGCCGTCGGCGGATACGGCGGACAGATGTCCGCTGAATCTGCCGCGGCCCGCGATCTGCGGATCGGCCGTCACCGGCACCTGGACACTCTCGCCGGGGGCGATGGACACCGAGGCGGTTCCAAGCCTGGAAGGCCCCGGCCGGGACGGTGTCGCCCGTGATGTTCTGCACCGTCAGTTTCAGGTCCAGGCGTACCGGCGCGGTGGTGGCGTTGGTGTACGAGACCTGCTTGACGACCTTCTCGGTGCCGATCTCACGCAGTCCGAGGTCGAGCGTGCCGGTGGCGAACACAGATTGTGCCGAGGCCCGGGCGACATCGACCCTGCCGCCGCCCTGCTCGTCCGCCGATCGGCCCTGCGCGGTCCGGGCCGTGCTGATCAGGGCGTCCTTGATGTTCTGCGGAGTCCACGCGGGGTGCTGCTGGACCAACAGGGCCGCCGCGCCCGCCACATGGGGAGTGGCCATCGACGTGCCGGAGGCGGCGGTGTACGAGGCTCCTTCGGGCGTTCCCATCGTCGTCCCCGCGGCCCGGGCCGCGACGATGCCGACGCCGGGTGCGGTGAGGTCGGGCTTGAGCGCGTCGTCCGTGCCTGCCGGGCCCCGGCTGGAGAAGTCGGCGAGCGTCTCGTCGCGGTCCACGGCGCCCACGGTCAGGGCCTGGGGCGCGGTGCCGGGCGAGCCCACGGTGGAGGCTCCGGGGCCGTCGTTGCCCGCGGCCACCACGAACAGCGCACCGGTCTCGGCCGTCAGCTGTTCCACCGCGGTGACCAGCGGGTCGTCCTCGCCCGCCGGGCCGCCCAGGCTCATGTTCACCACCTTGGCGCCGGAACGCGCGGCCCACTCCATCCCTTGCAGCACCTGGGAGTACGAGCCCGAGCCGCTGTCTCCGAGCACCTTGCCGACGAGCAGCTCCGCGTCCGGAGCGACGCCCTTGCGGGTCCCGTTGGCGGCCGCGCCGCTGCCCGCGATGGTCGCGGCGACATGCGTGCCGTGGCCGACGAGGTCGCGGGTGCTGTCGGAGTCGCTGAAGTTGCGGGCCTCGCTGACCCGGCCCTTCAGGTCCGGGTGTTCGGCGTCGACGCCGGTGTCCAGGACGGCGACCTTGACGCCCTTGCCGGTCGCTCCGCTCTTCCACACCTCAGGAGCGCCGATCTGGGCCACGCTGCGGTCGAGAGTGCCCCGGACCCGCTGGTCCAGCCAGATCTTCTCGATGCCCTGGCCGAGCCGCGGTTCGGTGGCGGCAGCGGACTTCGTGGACGTCTCGTTGGTGACCGAGTCCCAGAAGTCGTCGAGTTCGGTCTTGGCAGAACTGATCGCGGCACCGTCGATGCTCGTCAGAACGGCCTTCCGGGTGCTGCCTTCCGGCAGTTGCCGTGCGGCAGTCCGGGCGGAGGAGCCGTAGGTGACGATGAGAGGCAGGCGGGCGGCGCGGGTGTCGTCGTATCCCTGCTCGATCAGCCCGGTGATGTCGAACAGCGCGGCGTCCAGCTGCCCCGAGGACAGATACGGCACCACCGACAGCGGCACGACGTGCACTCTGCCGTCGACCTCGCGGGTGCTGAATCCGCCTCTGGCGTGACCGGGAGCGGGGTGCACGAGGGCCGACTGCCTGCCGTCGGGGTAGCGGTCGACGGTGACCGAGTCGCCGGTGATGAGGGTGACGGTATGGCTCTGCGGCGCGGACTTCGCCGCGGCCGGCCGGGCGCCCGCGGCGTTCGCGTTCTGCGCCGCGCCGGGGACGGCACTGCCTGCCGCGAGTGTTGCCATCGCGGCTCCCACAACGGCTGTCCGCCGCCGCCAATTCTTGGTTGGTTGCATGGTCAATCAGAGTGAGGGCGGCCGACCCGTCGGGTCATCGTCTGCCGGTGTCCAGGTTGCGCCAAGTCGCCGTTGCGCCAGAGGCGTCCGGGGCGCCTGGGTGCGTCAGCCACGCCTCGTCGGTCGCCTCGAGCAGTTCGGCGATGCGGTCCGGGGACGGCAGCGGGCCGTGGTCGCCGCTGACGCGCAGGGCCGAACCGGCGGTGAGATGGCCGAGCCGCAGTGCCCGCACGGTGTCGTGTCCGCGCAGCACTCCGCAGAGGAACCCGGCCGCGAAGGCGTCGCCCGCGCCGACGGGTTCGACGACCTCGGCAGGCCGGGTGGGGACCGTGCACGGTCCGTCGCCGGTGAACGCGGTCGCGGCGCGGCCGCCGTCCTTGACGACGAGGATGCGCGGACCCGGCAGCAGCTTCCGTACCGCAGCGGCGTCCGCAAGGCCGCCCCACAGAGCCTGAGCCTCGTCGAGGCCGACGAAGGTGATGTCGGCGCGGTCGGCGAGGTCGTGCAGGACGTCAGGGGCCGAACCGTCGATCCACAGCGCGGGCCGGTGGTTGACGTCGAAGCTCACGGCGTAAGGGCGTTCAGCCGTTGCCGACGCCAGCGCCTCGGTGACCAGGGCGCGGCAGGACGGTGAGAGGGCCGCGGTGATTCCGGTGAGATGGACGACGGACGCGGTGCGCACGGCCGCGTCGTGCAGCACCTCGGGAGTGAGAGCGGAGGCCGCTGAGCCCCGGCGGTAGTAGTGGACGCGGGTGCCGTCGGCGGCCGGGGTCTTGACGAGCAGTCCGGTCGGGCGGTCCGGGTCGGTGCGTACGCCGCCGGTGTCGACGCCGCGGGCGGCGATGCGGCCGCGGACCCGCCGTCCGAACGGATCGTCGCCGAGCGCCGAGACCCAGCGGACGGGGACGCCGTGATCGGCGAGGTACATCGCCACATTCGACTCGGCGCCCGCCACATCGAGGCGGAGCAGCTCCGCCGACTCCAGCGGCGCGAGCGGCTCGGGTGCCAGCGCGGCCATGGTCTCGCCGATGCAGGCCACCGGGCCCGGTGCAGGCCGCCACTGGGCAGTCCGATCGGTTGTCATGTCGGCGGTCATGCGGGTTTCTCCGGGCGGTAGACGGCGGCCGGCGGTCCGGGGACGTCGACGCGCGCGGTGAAGACGGCGCCGTCCAGCGGGCCGGGCTCCGCGAGACCGATGCGGGCGCTGGTGATCCAGAGCGTGTGTCCGTCCAGGCAGACACCGGCCGGCTGCGGGGCCGGGACCCGGACCACGCGGTCGAGTGTGCCGTCGGGGAGATAGCGGTGGACCGCACCCGCGCCCCAGACGGCGGTCCACAGACCGCCGTTGACGTCGACGGTCATCCCGTCGGGGCTGCCCTCATCCAGCGCGGCGAAGTCCGTGGGCGCGCCGAGGGCGCCGGTGCCCGGGTCGACGGAGTAGCTGCGGATGACGCCGCGGGCGCTGTCGGCGAGGTACATGAGCGAGCAATCCGCCGTGAACGCGGGGCCGTTCGGGATGGTGATGCCGGTCAGCGCGCGGCTGACGGTGCCGTCCCGGTCCACGCGGTAGAGGGAGCCCGCGGCCTTTGTGGTGTCGTACGCCATGCTGCCGGCCCAGAACCGGCCGTACGGGTCGGCGGTGGCGTCGTTCATGCGCATGGGCACGGGCGCTTCGTCCTCGGGACGGGCCAGCCACTGGGCGTTTCCATCGGGGCCGATACGGCAGATGCCGGTGCCCGCGGCGGCGATCCAGCTGCCGGGAGATCCGGCGACCGGGGCCACCGCGCCGAGCGGGACGGGCAGTTGGGCCCGTACGCGCAGCGGAGACTTACGGTCCGGTGCGGACAGCAGCCTGCCGCTGAGTATGTCGACCAGCACGATCGAGTCGTCGAACCGTCGGATGCCCTCGCCGAGTTCGAAGCGCTCGGACCAGCAGCCCACCGGTTCCGGTCCCGGTTCCGGTTCCGGTTCCGGTTCTGGGGCGCTCATCGCGGCTCTCCTTCCGTTTCCGCCACGGCCTTGACGAAGGCGCGGGCCCGCGCCCGCAGTGCCTCCAGGCTCCCGCCGGCGGCCGCGTCGCCGATGAGCGGTGAACCGACGCCAACGGCCGTCGCACCGGCCGCCAGACAGTCCCGCGCCACGCCCGCGTCCACTCCCCCGACGGGCACGAACCGCACCTCGGGAAACGGTCCGCGCAGCGCCCGCAGATACTCCAAACCGCCTGCCTGAGCAGCTGGGAACAGCTTGAGCGCATCGGCGCCGAGCCGCAGTCCCGCCACGATCTCGCTCGGCGTCATCACGCCGGCGAGCACCGGGAGCCCCAGCTCCTTGGCCGTAGTGATGCCCTCGCAGAGCGCGGGCGTGACCACGAAGTCGGCCCCTGCGCGTTGCACCGCGCGGGCGTCGCCGGAAGTCAGCACCGTGCCCGCGCCCAGTGGCGCGTCGGGTCCCAGCGCGGCGCGGGCCTCGGCGATCACGTCGAGCGCGTCCTGGCCGCTGAGCGAGATCTCGACCAGCGTGATGTCCTCGTCGACCAGGGTCAGTACGGTGTCGAGCGCCGCCTGAGGGTTGTCGCCGCGCACGATGGCGACAAGACGGCGGGAGCGCAGTGCGGCCGTCAGATCCACGGGCCGGAGTCCTTTCTGGTGCGTGATCGGGTTCGTACGGGTCCAGATCTCGTACACGTGGTCGCGGTCAGGGACGGTGGGAGGCCGTCACCGTCAGCCGCCAGCGGACTTCTCCGGTCGCCGGTACGCGTGCTGCGTCCGCCGGGCCTGCCGCCGCGAGATCGAAGACGCGCCCGAGCATCGGCTCGACGCCGATGGAGCGGTACGGATCCTCGTCCGGAAAGCCGCGCAGGTTGCGCCAGAGCGCCACGGACACGGGCTGGCCTTCGGCCTCGACCGCCAAGTGCAGTGTGTGGCCCTCGTCATGGACGTATGCCTCATGGCTGTCGATCACCGCGCCGACCGCAGTGCCGTCGTCGGGGCCGAGCCGGTCGAGCCGCATTCCACCGGCCAGCGGCCAGGGTGCCTGCTGCCACTGTGCGCCGCCGTCCGGGTACAGCCGTGTCGTCGCGCCGTCCCGAATCCCGAGCCTGGCCGTCGGGGACAGGTCGAGCAGCGCGTGCGCGGCCCACAGGAAGCGGTAGCCGGGCTCGGCGGTCAGCCGGTAGTCGACGACGGCCGCCGGTCCGTCCGTACGGATCCGCCGGCCGAGGCGGAAGTCCGGGCATTCGACGTACTCCTCACCGCCGTTCGCGCGCCAGGGCCGCGCCCAGGCGTCGCCGTGGTCGGGCACGCCCCGGATCGTGGGGACGCACTCCTCCAGTCCGCCGGCGTCGGCGAAAGGGTCATCCGGAGCGACGTCCGCCCGACGGGGCTCGTCCCGGTGCCACAGCCACTCCCGCCCGGCTGCGCTGAGTGAGGTCCAACGCCCGCCGTGGGCGGCGTCGGTGGTGATCCGCAAGGTGTCCATGTGGCTCACCATTCCCCGAACGAGCCGTCCGAGTGCCGCCACACCGGATTGCGCCAGGAGTGGCCGGTGCGATCGGCGGCGCGCACGGCCGCCTCGTCGATGTCGATGCCGAGCCCGGGGAGCTCGGTGCGGTGCGCATGGCCGGCGACGAACCGGAAGGGCTCGGTGTCCACGAGATACGAGAGCAGATCGGCCTCCTTGTTGTAGTGGATGCCCCGGCTCTGCTCCTGGATCAGGAAGTTCGGCGTGCAGAAGGCGACTTGGAGACTGGCGGCGAGCGCGATCGGGCCGAGCGGGCAGTGTGGTGCGAGCTGGGCGCCGTACGTGTCGGCGAGCGAGGCGATCCGGTGGACCTCCGAGATGCCGCCGGCGTGCGAGAGGTCCGGCTGGGCGACGGCGATGCCCGCGGCGAGTGCGGGCAGGAACTCGGCGCGTCCGTAGAGCCGTTCGCCGGTCGCGATCGGCACCGGGCTGGCGGCGACCAGGCCGGGCAGCAGATGTCCGTGCTCGGGCAGCAGCGGTTCCTCGGCGAACAGCGGGTGCAGCGGGCCCAGTTCGGCGAGCACCCGACGGCTGCTCGCGGGGGTGAAACGGCCGTGGAAGTCGACGGCGACGTCCCGGTGCGGGCCGAGCGCCTCGCGGGCCGCCGCCACCCGGTCGACCACCGCGGCGGTCTCGGCCGCAGTGGTGATCGGCGAGGTGCAGCCCGCGGCGTTCATCTTGACCGCGGTGAATCCGGCCTCGACCTGGGCGGCGATCTCCTCGGTGAGCCGCGCGGGTTCGTCGCCGCCGACCCAGGCGTAGACCCGCACCCTGTCGCGGACGGGCCCGCCGAGCAGGGCGTGCACCGGCGCTCCGTACGTCTTGCCCGCGATGTCCCACAGGGCCTGGTCAAGGCCGGCGACGGCGCTGGAGAGCACCGGGCCGCCGCGGTAGAAGCCGCCCTTGCTCAGCACCTGCCAGTGGTCCTCGATACGCAACGGGTCCTGGCCCACAAGGTATTCGGCGAGGACGCCGACGGCCGCGCGGACCACCTCGGCGCGGCCTTCGACGACCGGCTCGCCCCAGCCGACGACCCCGTCGTCCGTCTCGATACGGCAGAACAGCCAGCGGGGCGGTGCGAGGAACGTTTCGACGCGAGCGATCTTCACAGGCTGTCGGGGCCCTTCTTGTCGGCGGACTCCTCCGCGGAACTGCCGGTCGAACCGTGGACCTTGTCGAGGTCGCGCGACGCCTGGTCGAGCAGGGCCCGCATCGCGGCCTCCGCGCGGTCCGGGTCCCGCGCGCGTACGGCGTCGAGCACGGCCCGGTGGCTGGGCACCGGGTCCTCGGTGTGCGGGGAGCTGTGCACGATCCGGTCGCGGTGCGCGAGGCCGGACTCGATGACCATCTCCATGCGTTCCAGCAGTTCGTTGTGGGTGGCGGCGAGGAGCGCCCGGTGGAAGGCGAGGTCGGCCTCCACGGCGTGGGCGGCTCCGGCGTGCTGCTCGGCCATCGCCGTCAACGCGGCGTCCAGGGCATCGAGGTCGGCTTCGGTGCGGCGTGCGGCTGCCAGCCGTACGGCGGCGGGCTCGATGATCCCGCGGACCTCGCCGAGGTCGCGGAGCAGTCCGAGGTCGTTGCCGGAGGAGGTGGTGCCGCCCGCGAACTGCCAGCGCAGTACGTCCGCGTCGAGCAGGTTCCAGTCGGACCGTGCCCTGACGAACGTGCCGCGCTTCTGGCGTGCGTCGACCATGCCCTTGGCCGCCAGCACCTTCAGCGATTCACGCAGCGCGGTCAGACTGACGTCGAGTTCCCCCTGCAACGCGACGAGATCGAGCGTCGCGCCTTCCGGTATCTCGCCGCTGAGCACCCGGCGCGCGAGCGTCTCCACGGTCTGGCCGTGCACTCCGCGACGCGCGTATGGCGTCATATGGTTCTGCCTTTCTGCTGGTCGGGTCGTGGTGGACGGGAGCGCAGCGGCCTCATGCCGAGGCCTTGAGCACGCTCCAGCCGCCGTCCACGACCAGGCTCGATCCGGTGATGTAGGAGGCTTCGTCGGCGGCCAGGAAGGCGATGGCGGCGGCGACTTCGTCCGGTGTGCCGAAGCGGCGGGCCGCGGTCTCGGCGACGCTGCGCCGCCGGTCCTCCTCCGGTACCCGGTCCCAGGCGGCGGTGAGGATCGGCCCGGGCAGCACGGCGTTGACCCGCACCTCGGGCCCGTACTCCACGGCGAGCTGACCGCACAGGGACAGCAGGGCTCCTTTGGACGCGGCGTAGGCGGGATGGCCCGGGATGCCTTTGCGTGCGTGGACGGAGGAGGTCAGCACCACCGCTCCGCGCTGCTCCCGCAGATCGGGCAGCGCCGCCTTGAATCCGAGGAAGCCGCCGGTGAGATTGACGGCGAGCTGGCGCTCCCAGGAGGCGAGCGACAGCTCGTGGGCCGCGGCGACGTCGACGGTGAAGGCGTTGCTGACGAGGACGCCGACGGGACCGAAGGCGTGCGCGGCACGTACCACCTGCTCCCAGTCGCTCTCCCGCGAGACGTCCGCCTCGACGAAGCCGGCGCGGCCGCCGGTTTCGGTGATGGTCTTGGCGACGCTCCGGCCGCGATCGGCGGCTGTGTCGGCGAGGACGACGGCCGCACCCTCGGCGGCGAGGCGTTCGGCGGTGGCCGCGCCGATGCCCGATGCGGCTCCGGTGACCACGGCGACACGGTCGTGGAAGCGGGCGGCGTGGTTCATGGGCGGATCGGCTCCTTACAAGGTCAGAGGAGTGCGACTGCGACTCTAGGGCGTGTCTTTTGGAGGCTGTTCGCGCTGGAGCACGACCAGCTCCGCGTCGTGGTCGGCACTCCAGGCGAACGGCAGCCCGGAATGCAGGAGATGGGCTCCGCTGTACGTCAGTCCCGATGCCGCGTCGGCATAGCGCGAGCACGGATCGAGGCCGCGGAGCCGCAGCCTCGACGCCCGCCCCGGCACCAGCGGCGCGCCGTCCAGCCGTCCGGTGTTCCACGCGGTCACCACGAGACGCCCGCCGCCCGGCTCCTCGTACTGGATTCCGCAGGTCGGATCGGCCGGAGCGTTGAGCAGTCGTGCCTCGCCGTGGTGGACGACGTCGCCGATCTCCTTGTACCGGGCGATCCACTGCGCCGCCTCCGCGCGCTGCTTCTGGCTCCACGCCCGGACGTCGGCTCCGATGCCGAGAACACCCGCGACGGCGGTGACGAAGCGGAAGGCGAGGGAACGCGGCCGCGGGTCGAAGATCCCCGGTGCGTCGCTGACCCAGGAGCTCATGGTGTGCGGGGCGTGGGCGTGCAGATAGCCGTACTGGATGGCGAGCCGGTCGAGCGGCGCGGTGTTGTCGCTGGGCCAGACCACGTCGGTACGGGCCAGGGTGGCGTGCTCGATACGGCCGCCTCCGCCGGCGCAGCCCTCCACCGTGACATGAGGGTGGCGGGAGCGGAGATGGTCGAGAATCCGCAGATAGCCGGCGACATGTGCGGCGTCGAGGTCCTGTTCCTCGACCGGGCCGCCGCCGGGTCGGCCGCGTTCGGTGGGCGGTCGGTTCATGTCCCATTTGAGGTAGCTGACGGCATGGTCGGTCAGCAGCCGGTCGAGTCCGGCGACGACATGGTCCTGTACGTCCGGGCGGCCGAGGTCGAGCAGCAGCTGTTCGCGTACGAGCGTCGCGGGCCGGTCCTCCACGCGGTAGACCCATTCCGGGTGCTCGGCGTAGAGCGCGGACGCCGGGCTCACCGCCTCCGGCTCCACCCACAGCCCGAAGTCCATTCCCAGTGCCCGCACTCGGGCGATGAACGTGTCGAACCCTTCCGGGAAGTTGTCCGGGTCGGCATGCCAGTCGCCGAGGCCGCCCCGCTCGTCGTGGCGGCCGGCGAACCAGCCGTCGTCCACGACGAACAGCTCGCAGCCGATCCCGGCGGCGATCCTCGCGAGTTCGAGCTGGCCGGCCGCATCAACGTCGAATCCGGTGGCTTCCCAGGAGTTGTAGGGGACCTTGCGCGTGCGGCCCATCCGGTCGCCGGTGAGCCGGCGTTCGTAGCGGTGCCAGACCCGGGCCAGACCGTCCAGGCCGTCCGGGCTGAAGGCGCAGGCGAGGCGCGGGGTGGTCAGGGTGTCGCCGGGCGCGAGGCGGACCGCGCCCTCGTGCGGCAGCCGTCCCGCGCGCACGCGCACCGCGCCGCCGGGCTCGGCGTCGGCCGTGATGTGCCAGTTCCCGGACCATTCCAGGGCGATGCCGTAGGTGGGAGCGGACTCGGCGTCATCCGCGGCGTCCTGGAGCGCGAGCCAGGGCGCGTACGCATGCCCCGGCACGGCCTGGGTGCTGGCGATCTCGAACCGGCCGCGGGTCAGCTCCACTTGGGTGAGCTGGAACTCCTGCGACCACTGTCCGGCGAGATACGTCAGCCGGGTTCCGGAGGCGACGGGCAGGTTCACGGCGGCGGAGTCGAAGCGCTCCAGGCGCAGTCCGTCCACGCCGAAGCAGGTCAGCTCGGCCCAGCGCAGGATGACATCGGTGCCGGGGACGGTCTCGTAGCACAGCGTGGCGCGCAGCCCCAGCTTCTCGTCCGTGAACTCGATGCGCAGCGCACGGTCCGCGTCCTGGGTCGCGCCGGTGAACTCCCACCAGACGCCGCGTTCCTCGCCGGGCCGCTGCGCGACCAGGTCGGCGCCGGTGAACGGCCGGATGCCGTACGGGATGTACTCGGCGGGCGCCGCGTCGGCCGGCGTGATGAAGTGGGTGCGCCGCGACCAGTCGAGCGGCGAGGGGCCGCTCTCCACGCCGTGCGGCCCCCAGGCCTCGAGCTCGGCCCACCGCCGGCCCTCGTCGAGCCGGACCGCGTAGGTGGTGTTCTCGGTGCGCAGCAGCCACCTGTCGTGCGCGGTCATTTGACGGCTCCCAGGTTGAGTCCGGCGACGAAGTGCCGCTGGAACCGCAGGAATACGGCGACGGTCGGAGCGGCCGCGATGACCGATCCGGCGGCGATGACATTCCACATGGACACGTACTGCCCCTGGAGGCCGATGAGGGATGCGGTGATCGGCATCCGGCTGTCCGTCCGCAGCACGGTGATGGCCCACAGCAGATCGTTGAAGATCCAGGTGAAGGACAGCGCGCCGAGTGCGGCGAGTGCGGGCCTGGTCAGCGGCAGGACGATGCGCCAGTAGATCTGCACCGGGCCCGCGCCGTCGATGACGGCCGCCTGCTGGATCTCGGGCGGGATGGAGCGCATGAAGCCGTACAGCACGAAGACGTAGAAGCCGACGCCGAATCCGATCTGCACACCGATCAGTGCGGGGAGCGTGTCGTACACGCCGAGCATCTCGCTCAGCTTGGAGACCGGGATGAGCAGGATCTGCGGCGGCAGGAGGTTGCCGCCGAGCATGGTCAGCAGCAGGGTGCGGCGCAGCGGAAGGTCGTAGCGGCTGAGCGCGAAGGCGGCCATGGAGGCGAGAACCAGCGTGACGAGCACGGTCGGCACGGTGACGATCATGCTGTTGATGAGCGCCTGTTGCTGTCCGCCGTCGACCCATGCCTGCCGGAATCCGTCGAACGTGAAGGAGCGCGGCAGGCTGCCGAGGCCGTTGGCCGCGATGTCGTCGAAGGAGCGGACGCTGGTGACAAGGACCAGGGCGATCGGCAGGAGCCACAGCACGGCGAGCGTGCCGGCGCCGAGGTGGAAGCCCGCGGTGGCCCACTGCCTGCGTCGCCGCGGCCGGCCCTCCGGTGGCGCGGTGGGTGCGGTCGCTGTGCCGGTCGCCGGTGGGGAGGCGTGTGCGACGGTCATCAGTCGGCCTCCCGGAAGGCGCGTACGAGATAGGAGACGATGACGCCGAAGGCCAGCACGAAGATCACCACGGCGAGCGCGGAGCCGTAACCGAGCCGCAGGGACTGGAAGGCCGTCGAGTACATATAGGTGCTGAGCAGTTCGGACGAGTGGTACGGGCCGCCGCGGGTGAGGGCCCAGACGACATCGAACGAGCGCAGTGAGTCGATGACGATGACCGACAGGACGACGGCGTTGACGCCCCGCAGCTGCGGCAGCGTGATGTGGCGGAACCGGTGCCACGGTCCTGCGCCGTCGACCTTGGCCGCCTCGTACAGCACCGGGTCGATGCCCTTGAGTCCCGCGAGATAGAGGACCATGACGTAGCCGATCTGCCGCCACAGGGCAGGCACGATCACGGCGTACAGGGCGGTGTCCTGGTCGGCGAGCCAGGCGCGGGTGAGGCTGCCGAGTCCGACCGCTTCGAGCGCGTTGTTGATCAGGCCGTCGGGCTGGTACATCGCCTGCCACACCAGCGCGGTGGCGACCAGCGAGAAGACCACGGGCAGGAAGAGCGCGGCCCGGTAGAAGCCGACGCCGCGGCGCTCCTGCTGGAGCAGCAGGGCCGCGCCGAGACCGAGGAGCGCGGACAGCCCGCCGAACAGCACCAGCCACAGAACGGTGTCGCCGGCCGCGGTGCGGAAGGTGGCGTCGACGAGCATCTCGCGGAAGTTGCCGAGTCCGATGAACTTCGGCGCGGAGACTCCGTCCCAGTCGGTGAGCGAGAGATAGAAGCCCTGGACGGCGGGCCAGAACACCCAGAACGCCTCGGCCAGCAGCGGAATCAGCACAAAGGCGAGGACGACGGGCGGGACGCGGGTCGCCCTGCGCCGCCTCTTCGGACTCGTGCCGCTGCTCGCCGGGGCGGTCGTGGTCAGTACCGCCATCTCACTGGCCCCGGATCTTCTCGGCGTCCCGCTGCCAGGTGGTGAGAATGGCGCCTATCTCCTTGGGCCTGGCGATGAAGCGGGTGAGTGCGGTGTCCGCGGTGGGCGAGAGCGCGTCGCTGGAGTCGCGGTTGAAGTACTGGGTGATCTCGGCGGCCTCCTCGATCAGTTTGCGTCCCTTGGCGACGAGCGGAGTTCCGCTGTCCTTGGCGTCGGGATGGGTGGGCAGCGCCGTGCCGGACGAGCTCTTGAGATAGATCTCCTGGGCCTCGGCGGTGGCCAGATAGCGCAGCAGGTCCTTGACCTCGTCGGTACGGCTGGTGCGCGCGCCGGCGAAGTAGCCGTCGGTGGGGGCCTCTTCGGCGAGCGGGATCTTCGGGTCGATCACCGGGAAGCGGAAGAAGTCGATGTCGCCGAGCTGCTCCTTGGGGGCGGAGTCGGCGAAGAAGGTGCCGATCAGCATCATCCCGGTGCGGCCCTGGAGCAGGGCGGTGGTGGCGTCCTGGAAGGGCAGCGCGGTGCCGTTCGGGTCGAAGTAGGGCAGCGCCTCGGTCCACCGGTCGAAGACTTTGCGGACCTCCGGGTCGTCGAAGCGGTGCTTTCCGGCGAGCAGATCGCGGTGGTAGGCCGCGCCGTTGATGCGGATGTTGAGGTAGTCGAACCAGGAGGACGCGACCCAGGGGGTGTTGCCGCCGGCGCCGAGTCCGATCGGCGCGACGCCCCTGCCTTTGAGCGTGTCGCACAGATCGAGGAACTCGTCCCAGGTCTTGGGCTCCTTGACGCCCCACTTGGCGAAGTTGGACTTCCGGTAGAAGACCCCCCACCAGTAGTAGGTGGTCGGGACGAAGACCTTCTTGCCGGAGGCTGCCGTGCAGAGCTTGTTGAGGGCCCCGGAGTAGCCCTTCAGCTCCGGCTGCTGCCAGACGTCGGAGACATCGAGCAGCAGATCCTTCTTCGCGTACGCCTCCGCGACCGAGCCCGGGTACCAGGTGTAGACGTCGGGCGGGTTCGCGGAGGTCAGATAGGTCGGCAGCTGGGTCCGGAAGGTCTCGGAGGCGACCGTGTTCAGCTTCGCCCCGGCTCCGCCGCGCTTGTTGTAGGCGGCGACGAGGGCCTCCATCGCGGTCTTGGCCTGCGGCGAGGACAGGTTGGACTGCAGGCTGACGGCGCCGCCGCCTTCGCTCTTGCCCTTCGACGACGAGGTGACGCAGCCGCTGATCGCTGCCGTGGCGCCCAGCGCGCCGATTCCCGCGAGGAAGCGGCGGCGGCCCGGTGGTGGGACATTCATGGTGCAACTCCTTGCTGATGAAGGAACGTTGGAGCTCGGGGTCAGAACCGGCTCTGGTGGACGCGGCCGTCGACCCCGCGGAAGACGACCAGGACGCTGCTGTCGGCCCCGGCGGCCGCGCCGAGTGCGCCGCTGAGGACCGCGCTCGCGAACTCGTGCCGCTTGGACCAGTCGCTCCAGGCGCCGTTCGCGTAGCCGCGCTGCCAGAGCGTGTAGTCACCGGCCCGGGCGTACAGCCGCACGGTGCCTTGGGCCGTGACGAGGGTGGGGCTGCCGCCGACCGTGCCGCCCAGCGACGTCCACGGCGACCAGCTGCCGGACGTGTCACGCACTCGCCACCACACCGCGTCCGCGGCGGTCCGGACGGCGACATGTGTGCGGCCCTCGGCGTCGGTCACGGCAGTCGGCCGCCCGTACACCGGCCGGTCGTCCGGCGCTCCGATCGAGGTCCAGCCGGTCGCGGGCCCGCGCATCCGGATGCGGCCGTCCGCGTCGCGGGCGAACAGGGTCCAGCGGTCGGGGCTTCGGTAGGCGACGCCGGGAGCGTCGGTGAGGGTGCCGCCGAGCCGCTGCCAGCGGCCCCATCGGCCGTCGGCGAAGCTGCGCCGGTATGCCGCGTCGTCGGTGCCGCGTACGAACACATCGATCCGCCCGGCCGCCGAGCCGTAGGCAGCGGGCTGCCCGAGGAACGTGCCGCGCGTGGGCCCGCCGAGATCCGTCGTACGGGAGGACCACCGGCCGTCAACTCCGCTCTGCTGCCGCAGCGATCCGTCGACGCCGCGCGAGAACGCGAACAGCCGCTCGCCGTCGCGCACGACCGCCGGGCTCGCCGAGGTCCGCGATCCGAGCGACACGCCCGGCGCGTCGTCCTCGCCCGCCAGGCGGAGGAAGGCCGTGCCATGTGCTGGGACGGTGACGGTGTACGAACCGGTCTGTGTGCCGCGGTTGGCGCGTGCGCGCAGATCCCGTACGGCGACCGGGCCGGTGAGTCCGGCGTCGGCGAACTGGACGGTGCGCTCGGCGGCCTGGTCCGAGCGGTTGAGGAGGACGACCGCTCGCCGGCCGGAGCCCTGGAGCACCTTGCTGTAGACGTCGCCCGCACCGTCGGTGGCGATCCGTACGCCCTGGACGGCGAGCGGGTCCTGGTTCACGGCGATGATCTCGGGGTTGCGCAGGGTGTCGGTCATCGACTTCGTCAGCGTCCGCGGGTCGGAGCCGATCACCAGCGGTGACGCCATTACGGCCCACATGACGAACTGGGTCGTGGACTCCTCCTCGGTCAGCTCGTACGAGCCGTCCTGGAGCCTGCGCATCGGGATCAGGTAGTCGGGGTCGTTGTACCGTCCCGGTCCCTGGGCCTCGGGATGCCAGGCGTTGGCGTCCATGTTGCGCAGCACATTGGGCCACTGGCCGGCGGTGGGTGTGCCCCAGGCGATGTCGGTGCCGGTGCGCCAGGAGTCGGCGGTCGTCGGGCCGTAGACATAGGCGTTGTGCGCGTCCTGCTCCGGTGTGTGCGGCAGGCCCCAGTCGTCGGTGAGCGGGTTGCACAGGTTCAGCAGCATGCGCCGGCCTGACTTGGCAACGGCGTCGCTGAACTCCTTGAACGCCGGGCCCGGGTCGAGTTTCGCGGAGATCCCGCAGAGGAAGTCGACCTTGATCGCGTCGACCTTCCAGCCGGCGAACTGCCTGGCGTCCTGCTCGTAGTGTCCGCGGCTGCCGAGCCCGCAGCTCTTGCCGCCGTCGTACGTGCCGGCGTCGGTGTAGATCCCGGCGCGCAGCCCGAGCTGGTGGAGGTAGCTCACCAGCGCCGGGATGCCGGAGGGGAAGCGGCCCGGGTGGGCGGCGAGCCGGCCCTGCACGTCGCGCGGCGTGTCGGCCTGCCAGCCGCCGTCGAGCCACACGATGTCGTAGCCGCTGTCCCGCAGTCCGCTGCTGACCAGATGGTCGGCGACCGACTTGACCTGCGTCTCGGTGGGCGTGCCGAGGCCGTAGTAGGTGTTCCAGCCCATGTAGGGCGTGGGTGCGAGGCCGCTGTCGTAGTACCGCGGCGCGCCCTGGTCGTCGGCGGGTGCGGCCTGCGCCTCAGGTGTGGCGATGGCGACCAGTGCGCCGGCCGTGAGCGCCGCGGCGGTGCGCCGCAAGGCGACGGTTCCCACGGTTCCTGCACGGAGCGAAGTCACGTGTGTCTCCCGAGAGTTGGGGATCTCGGCGATGACTGTGACGCTCACCGGGCCCACTGTCAACGATTATTACTAATTAACTGATACTCGATCCCGGCCATGGATCGTCAGACAACTCGGTGCCCCTGGCAGGCATTTGGCGACGTCACCCGGCCCCACCTGAGACTTCACAGGGTTTCGGTTTCGTTTATTGACAGCGGAAATTAACTCACCTACGTTTCCCGCCATGCCGTCGACGTACCACGTTGAGACGTTCCCGGCGGCCACCCCGGCCGCCTCATCGGTGTTCGCCGCCGTACTGTCCCAAGGTCCGCTCACCCGGGTCGAACTGGCCCGCCGCACCGGCCTGTCCTCCGCCGCGGTGACCAAGGCGGTGCGTCCGCTGATGGAGGCCGGATACGTCGTGGAGGCGGCGGACGACGGTGTTCGCGCATCGGTCGGGCGTCCCGCCAATCCCGTACGGGTCGACGGCGGACGCGCCCTGTTCATCGGCGTGAAGGTGACCGGCGACGAGGTCATCGCGGTGCTGACGGATCTGTGCTGCCGTATCCGCGTGGCTCGGCACGCACCGCTGACGGCACACGAACCGTCCGCCGTCATCGGCCTCATCACCGCACTGACCGAGGAGTTGCTGACCGAGGCGCTGGGCTACGGCGTCGCCGTGCAGGGCATGGGGATCGCCGTCTCCGGCGATGTGGACCGGTCCGACGGAGTCGTGCGCTACTCGCCGTTCCTGGGCTGGCGCGACATCGCGCTCGCCGAACTCGCCACCGCGGCCACGGGACTTCCGGTCACCGTGGACAACGATGTCCGCGCGCTGACCGTCGCCGAGCAGTGGTTCGGCGGCGGCGTGGGCTGTGCCAACTTCGCCGTCGTCACCGTCGGCGCCGGCATCGGCTGCGGCCTCGTCGTGAACGGCCGGGTGGTCTCCGGCTCGCACGGCGTGGCCGGTGAGATCGGGCATCTCTCCATCGATCCACAGGGCCCGCTCTGCCACTGCGGCAACACCGGCTGCGTCGAGGCGATCGCCTCCGACTCCGCGATCCTGCACCGCATCCGCGAGGACACCGGCCGGCCCGTCGCCGACTCGGCCGAGGCGCTGGCTCTGGCCCGTGCCGACGCACCCGGCGCCCGTGCCGCGTATGCGCGAGCGGGTGAGGCGATCGGACGGGCCATCGGAGCCGTGGTCAATCTGCTCGGGCCCGAGCGGGTGATCATCTCTGGCGAGGGCCTGGCCGCGTACGACCTGTTCGCGGAGCAGATCCGGGACGCCTTCGCGGCGGCCGCCTTCGGCACGGCCGAGCAGTGCGAGGTGACGACCCGTCCGCTGCCCTTCGACGAATGGGCGCGCGGGGCCGCGGCCGCCGCGATTCAGACGTTCATCGGATCCGACACCTGTTAGGAGCTCTCATGCTGTCCCCCGCAGCCCTCACCGCAGGAGCCGTCGCCCTCACCGTCGCCGCCTCCCTCACCGCAGCAGCACCCACCACAGCTCAGGCCACCACCGCACCGGCCGCCGCGCCCGTCTCCTCCGTAGAACAACAAGCCCTCGCCCAGAAGCCGTACATGGGCTGGAGCAGCTGGTCCATGCAGTCCAGCAAGTATCCGGGCCTCAACCCCGACGGCGACTACAGCTATCTCACCGAGGCGAACGTCCTCAAGCAGGCGGACGCCATGGCCGCCAAGCTCAAGGCGTTCGGCTACGAGTACATCAACATCGACGCCGGCTGGTGGCGCGACTGGTCCTGGAAGCCGAAGTTCGACGAGTTCGGACGGCAGAAGGCCGACCCCGAGAGATTCCCGAGCGGCATGAAGGCGGTGGCCGACCGCATCCACGCCAAGGGCCTCAAGGCGGGCATCTACCTCCCGGTCGGCCTGGAGAAGGAGGCGTACGGCGAAGGGAAGTTGCCGATCTGGAACGCGCCGGGCTGTACGACCGGCGACATCGTCCACGCCGATCTGCGCACCACCAACGGCTGGGACAGCGCATACAAGATCGACTTCTCCAAGCCGTGCGCACCGAAGTACATCGAGTCCCAGGCCCGGTTGTTCGCCGACTGGGGCTATGACTTCCTCAAGGTCGACGGCGTCGGACCCGGCTCCTTCAAGAGCGGCGACAACTACGACAACCGCGCCGACATCGCCGCGTGGAAGCAGGCCATCGCGGGCACCGGCCGCCCCATTCATCTCGAGATCTCCTGGTCGCTCGACGTCAACTACATAGCCGACTGGAAGCAGCACTCCAACGGCTGGCGCATCGACACCGATGTCGAGTGCTACTGCAACACGCTGGTGACCTGGGACAACTCCGTCGAGGACCGCTGGCGCGACACTCCGGCGTGGACCCGGCACGCGGGTCCCGGCGGCTTCAACGACCTGGACTCGCTGGACGTCGGCAACGGTGCGATGGACGGTCTCACCAAGGCCGAGCGGCAGAGCTATATGACGCTGTGGGCGATCTCCAAGTCCCCGCTGTACACGGGCGACGACCTGACCCGGCTGGACGACTACGGCCTGTCGCTGCTGACCAACCGCGAGGTGCTCAAGGTCAACCAGCAGGCGTCGCCGCCCGCCCGGCCGGTGACGGCGGGCGACACACAGGTCTGGGGCGCGAAGAACCCGGACGGGACGTACACCATCGCGCTGTTCAACCTCGGCGAGTCCCCGGCCGCCGTGACGGCGAACTGGTCCAGCTTCGGCTTCTCGGGCCAGGCGTCGGTGCGCGATCTGTGGAACCGCGAGAATCTCGGCCGGTACCGGGGCAGCATCACTCAGGCCCTGCCCGCCCACGGCTCACGGCTGTTCACCGTCACGCCGCAGGGACCGGCTCCGGCCATGACGGCGTACGAGGCGGAGTCCCCGGCCAACACGCTCAGCGGGAACGCCTCCGTCGCGGGCTGCGACGAGTGCTCCGGCGCGAAGAAGGTCGGCAATCTGTATCTCGGCGGCGCGGTGCGCTTCAACGACGTGGTGGTCAAGCAGGCCGGCACGTACATCGTCAATGTCGCCTACACCTCCGGCGATCCGCGGCCCATCAAGGTATCGGCGAACGGAAAGCCCGCCGCCACCTGGGACTTCCCGTCCAGCGGCGGCTGGGGCGCGGCCGAGATGATCAGCGTCCCGGTCACGCTGAAGGCAGGCAGCAACACGATCACTCTCGACAGCGGTTCCAGTTACGCGCCGGACATCGACAGGATCGACGTCCCGCAGCAGCGCTCCTGATCCGGAAGGGGCCGGAGGCCTCCCCCGCCCCCGGCCCCTTCCCCGGTTCTCCCTCGCCCGGCCCTTTTCCTCGCTTCGTCTCCTCCGGTTTCCTCTCCCCCGAATCACCGTGGAGTGCCTCGTGGACGACCAGCACGCCGTGACACCCGCACAGCCCAGCCGCCGCGGATTCCTCTCCCTCGCCACCGCGCTCGGCACGGCCACTGCCCTCGGCGGACTTCCCGCCTTCACGGCCACCGCCGCACCCGTCAGACCCACCGTGTCGCCGATGCCGGCGCAGGCATCGACGACACGGCTCTGGTACCGGGCCCCGGCCTCCGACCGCAAGATGATCGAGCAGGCGCTCCCGGTCGGGAACGGCAGGCTCGGCGCGCTCGTGAGCAACGACCCGGGTCGTGAGCTGCTCTGTGTCACCGACGCGAGCCTGTGGACCGGCCATCTCAACGACACACTCGACCAGGACGGCCAATTCCCTTACGAGCGCCAGAACTTCGGCAGCTTCACGCTGCTCGCGCAGCTCATCGTCGAGATACCGGACCACGAGCTGTCCGCGGTCTCCGAGTTCCGCCGGACCCTCGACCTCAGCCAGGGCACAGTCGGCGCCGAGTACCGCAGAGCGGGTGTCACCTACGAGCGGCAGATCTACGCCAGCCGGCCCGACGACGCGATCGTCATCCGGCTCACCCAGCGCGGCGGAGGCAGCTACACCGGCTCGATCACCCTCGACGGCACACACGGCGAGACGACATCCGCGGACGGCGCCAAGGCCTCGCTGTGGTTCGGCGACTCCTTCGACAACGGCCTGCGCTACGGTGCCGCCGTCACCGCCCGGGGCCGTGGCGGCCCGGTCGCCGTCAGCGGCTCGCGGATCGTGTTCACGCGGTGCTCGGAGCTCACGATCGTGATCAGCGGCGGTACGAACTACGCCCCCGACGCGGCCACCGGTTACCGCGATCCGAAGCTGGTCCCCTCGGCCCTGGCCCGTACGAAGGCCACCGCCGCCGTCCGGCAGTCGCCGACCGATCTGCTGTACACCCATGTCGCCGACTACCGCGAGCTGTTCGACCGGATGAGCCTCTCGCTCGGCGAGTCCAGCGAGGAGCAGCGGCGGCTCGACACCTGGGAGCGGCTCAAGGCACGTACGCAGCAGGCCGAGCCGGATCCGGAACTGGAGGCGGCCTATGTGCAGTTCGGCCGCTATCTGATGATCAGCGGTTCCAGGGACGGTCTGCCGCTCAATCTGCAGGGCCTGTGGCTGGACGGCAACGACCCGGACTGGATGGGCGACTACCACAGCGACGTCAATATCCAGATGAACTACTGGATGGCCGACCGCACCGGTCTCTCCTCCTGTTTCGGCGCGCTCGCCGACTACTGCCTGGCTCAGTTGCCGTCGTGGTCGAAGGTCACCCGGGAGCTGTTCAACGATCCGCGCAACCGCTTCCGCAACACCTCCGGCAAGGTCGCCGGCTGGACCGTCGCGTACTCGACCAATGTGCACGGCGGACTCGGCTGGTGGTGGCATCCGCCGGGCAACGCCTGGCTGTGCCAGTCCCTGTGGGAGCACTACGAGTTCACGCAGGACACCACGTATCTGGCGAAGATCTACCCGTTGTTGAAGGGCGCCGTCCAGTTCTGGGAGGCGCGGCTGGTGACGATGACCGTCGGCGGCCGGGAGGTGCTGGTCGCCGACCACGACTGGTCGCCGGAGCACGGGCCACAGGACGCGAGAGGCATCACCTACGCACAGGAGCTGGTCCGGGAGCTGTTCGCGAACTACCGGCAGGCGTGCGCGGTGCTGCGGAAGGACTCCGGTTACGGCAGGACGGTCGGCGCCCTGCAGGACCGGCTGTACATGCCCGAGGTCAGCCCGAAGACCGGCTGGCTCCAGGAGTGGATGTCGCCGGACAACCTGGGCGAGACCACACACCGCCATCTCTCCCCGCTCATCGGCCTGTTCCCCGGCGACCGGATCCGCCCGGACGCCGTCCCCGACGAGCTGCTGAAGGGAGCGACGGCGCTGCTCACCGCCCGCGGCATGGAGAGCTTCGGGTGGGCCAACGCCTGGCGTGCGCTGTGCTGGGCGCGGCTGAAGCACGCGGACAACGCCTACCAGTTGTTCGTCACGAACCTCCGGCCGTCGACCGGCGGCATCAACGGCACGGCGATGAACCTCTTCGACATCTACGAAGCCGGCCAGGGCCGCGGCATCTTCCAGATCGACGCGAACTTCGGCACTCCGTCCGCGGTGATCGAAATGCTGGTGTACTCGCGGCCGGGACAGGTCGAGCTGCTTCCCGCTCTGCCCGCGGCCTGGTCCGCCTCCGGCTCTGTGACCGGGGTCGGTGTGCGCGGCGGCTTCACCCTCGATCTGAACTGGCGGGACTCAAAGCCCGAACGGGCCAGGATCGTGAGCGTCGGCGGCCGTACGACCACGGTGTCCTGGCCCGGCGGGTCCCGCACGGTCACGCTGCGGCCCGGACAGTCCGTCACCCTGCGGGACTTCGGATGACGGCCCGCCGTCGCTGGGCCGTCATCGCGCCCGTGCTGGCCCTGTCGGCATGCGCGTCGGGCCAGGCCGCTTCGGTGCCGGCGGCCCTCGCACCGGACGAGCGGGTGGTGACCTGGGCCGCGAGCGCGGACCGGCTCGGCAACGCGGTGTCCGACCATAGCCACCGGCTTGTCGTGCACACCAGCACGGGCGGTCGGGGGCTGCGCATCCGGCTCTCCAACGCCTTCGGCGAGCGGCCCGTCACCTTCGGCGCGGCCTTCGCCGGAGTCCAGGCACAAGGGGCCCAACTGGTGCCGGGGACCAACAGAAGGCTGACCTTCTCCGGCTCGCGCACGGTGACGCTCGCACCCGGCGAGATCCGGTACAGCGACCCGCTGTCCGGCCAGGTGAAGGCCCAGAGCAATCTGTCGGTCAGCCTCTACGTGCAGAGCGCCGGCGGCCCGGCGACGGGTCATGGCATGGCGCTCCAGACGTCGTACTCCGCCGCCGGCGACCACGCCGGCGAGGAGAACTCCGACGCGTACGACGCGGTGACCGGCTCCTGGCTCTATCTCGACGCGCTCACCGTGGAGGCCCCGTCCGGCACCGGGGCCGTCGTCGCGCTCGGCGACTCGATCACCGACGGCTGGCAGTCCACGGTCGACAGGAACCGCCGCTGGCCGGACTATCTCGCGAGGCGGCTCCAGACCTCCCCGGACAGCACGGTCCGCGGCGTCGCCAACGAGGGCATCTCCGGCAACAAGGTGCTGACGGACGGCGCGGGGCAGAGCGCGCTGAAGCGGCTGGACCGCGATGTGCTCTCGCAGTCGGGTGTGCGGACCGTCGTCCTCTTCGAAGGCGTCAACGACATCAAGGCCCACGACGGCCCGACGGCCGCCGACATGATCGCCGGTTACCGCGAGATCGTCGCCCGCGCGCATGCGGCCGGGAAGTGTGTGGTGGGCGCGACCGTGCTGCCGTTCAAGGGCTGGTCCGAGTGGAGCCCGGCCGGGGAGGCGGTACGGCAGGAGGTGAACGCGTTCATCCGGACCGGCGGGGAGTTCGACGCCGTGGCCGATTTCGACCGGGTGCTGAGGAGTCCGTACGACGCCGAACGGATGCTGCCGACCTTCGACGGCGGCGATCATCTCCATCCCAACGACAAGGGCATGCAGGCCATGGCGGACTCCGTCCCGCTCAAGTCCCTGGAGTGCGACGGCTGATACGAAGACTGCTCTGACCCGTGCGACGGGCCGCGATGCATTCAGGATGAACCGGTCCTGTTGAATTTCGCGGCCCGCCCGCAGGTCCGGTATGCGAGACCGATCCGGAATCCCTTGACTGGCCGGTACTCGCGCTTGTTTGATCGATGACATGAAGACGCGACTGGACCTCACACGGCGACGCCATGTCGACCTCGCCCGTGTCTCCAGTGCCTCCTGTTGCCGCGCCACGTGCCGCTCTGCCCGCTAGCAGGGCCCGTTACCGCACGTCCTGCCGCCGCCCGGCACGACGTTTTCCCCGAATCAATTGTTGCAGGCACATGAAGAATTCCCCGCGGAATTCCCGCCTGTCCGAATTCGGTGACCGCAACCGGAATTTCGCTTCCCAGGAGTCACTCATGTCCGTCGTCCTGTCCGTGTCCGGAAGTCCCTCCCCCACCTCCCGCACCGGCCGGCTGCTGCGTCATCTCGACGCCCGGCTCGCCTCGCTCGGCCACGAGGTGCTCCCCCTCGACATCCGTACCGTCCCCGCGGAGGCGCTGCTGGGCGCCGACTTCAAGCATCCGGCGATCGTCGAGGCCACCGAACTCTTCGCGCGCGCCGACGGGATCGTTGTCGGCACTCCCGTCTACAAGGCCTCGTACTCCGGAGTCCTCAAGGCACTGCTGGATCTGCTTCCGCAGTACGCCCTCGCCGGCAAGACCGTGCTTCCGCTGGCCACCGGCGGCACCACCGCGCATGTGCTGGCCATCGACTACGCGCTGCGTCCGGTGCTGACCTCGATGGGCGCGACTCATGTCGTCCCGGGCTGGTTCACTCTCGACAAGGACATCGTGGTCGGCGACGACGGCGGTCTCACGATCGCGCCCGCGGCGGCGGAAGGCCTCGGTCAGGTCGTCGACACGTTCTCCGCGGCTCTGGGGCGGCCCGCGGTGCTCGCGGCCGTCGGCTGACAACGGTGCGCGCGGGCCAGGAGGGCCTGGCCCGCGAGGAGTCCACCTCGCGCCGGCCGACCGGTCAGACCTGGGCCGGGGCTTCGGTCCCGGCGGAGCGGATCTCGTCGAGGTGGCCCTCGACCCAGCCGCGCAACAGGCCGAGCGGTTCGGCGACGCCGCGGCCGAGCGGCGTCAGCGCGTACTCGACATGCGCCGGGACGGCGGGATAGACCGTACGGTCGACGAAGCCGAGCGTCTCCAGTCGGCGCAGCGTGTTGGTCAGCACCTTGGGGCTGACTCCCTCGAGACGGCGCTGGATCGAGCCGAAGCGCTGCGGGCCCTCCTCCATCGCGCCGATCGCCAGCGCCGACCACTTGCTCGCCAGCACGTCGAGAACATCGCGGCACGGGCACTGTGCCGCGAACACGTCGTGGTCGTCGTGCCGGCCCGTCGTACAGGGTATGGACATGGAACCTGCCTTCGTGCGGCCGTGAGCTGGATGCTTCCCGAGAGATAGTAATAGCCCTTGCGGGTTACCACTACCCCTCGGGTAGCTTTTCGCTGTCGTTGATCAGCCGCCGGCGGTGAGTCCGCCGGCATGCCTTGCAGGAGAACCCATATGTCTGCCAGCCAGACCATGCGCGCGATCACCCAGGACACCTTCGGCGGGCCCGAGGTGCTGCGCCTGGCCGAGGTGCCCCGGCCCGAGCCGCTGCCCACCGAGGTGCTGGTGCGGGTGCATGCGGCCGGAGTGAACCCGGTGGACTGGAAGACCCGCGGCGGCAGCGGCATGGCCGGCCTGTTCGGGCCGCCGCCGCACATCCTCGGCTGGGACGTGTCCGGTGTCGTGGAGGAGGTCGGCTTCGGCGTCCATACGCTCGAGGTCGGCGACGAGGTGTACGGGATGCCGTGGTTCCCGCGCCCGGCCGGTGCGTACGCGGAGTATGTGACGGCGCCCGCGCGGCAGTTCGCGCGCAAGCCCGCGACGGCCGGCCACGACGTGGCCGCCGCCGTGCCGCTCGCCGGACTCACCGCGTGGCAGTCACTCGTCGACGCCGCGCAGGTCGAGGCGGGCCAGCGGGTGCTGATCCATGCCGCCGCAGGCGGTGTCGGGCACCTCGCCGTGCAGTTCGCCAAGCACCTCGGCGCGCATGTCATCGGCACCGCACGGGCCGGGAAGCACGACTGGCTGCGCTCGCTCGGCGCCGACGAGCTGGTCGACTACACCGCGGTCCGCTTCGAGGACGTGGTGCGGGACGTCGACGTCGTGATCGATCTGATCGGTGACGGCCACGACTCGACCGGCGTCCGCTCGCTGAAGACCCTGCGCCCCGGCGGCACGGTCATCGCGGTGCCCTCGGGCGTATCTGCCGAGCTGAAGGAGGCGGCCGAGGCGCAGGGCCTGTCGGCGAAGCCCTACCTGGTGGAGCCGGACGGCCCGGCGCTCGCCCGGATCGCCTCGCTGATCGACAAGGGCGAGGTGCGGGTCGAGGTCGAGGACGTGCTGCCGCTGGCGGACGCGGCCGAGGCGCACCGCCGCGGCGAGACGGGCCGCACGCGCGGCAAGCTGGTGCTGCGGGTGACCGGCTGAGCGCCGCCTCGCCGGTCTCAGCGCAGCAGGTCGAGCCTGCCGACCAGCTTGCTCACCTGGTTGCGCGGGCCGACGAGGCTGACCGCGTGGTACGTCAGTTCCTCGCGCTTCATTCCGGCGAGCTGTTCGAGGTACTCGGTGTAGACCCGGGTGCTCTGGGCGAGTTCGGGCATGTCGGCGACGAAGAAGCCGTCCTTGTCGACGGCCTTCTCGCGCAGTTCGCGCAGCGTGGCCGTGTCCGCGGCCAGTACGGAACAGCCGAGCCAGGGCAGTCCCGGGTGGACGGTGCCCGAGCCGTCGTGGGCGTGGCCGCCGAGCAGGTCCGGAAGGGCCTTGCCGACGGCCGCGGCCATGCAGGCCGCGGCGTTCGCCGCCCGCCCGGCGGGCAGCTCCTCGTCGACGACGATGACCCACTTCAGCTTGGCCTGGCGGGTCGACAGATCGATACGGACGTCTTCAGGAGACAACAACGGGGCCGTCATGTCGTTCTGAGCGGTCATACCGCAGAACGCTAGGCAATGATGCGTACGCTGGGGAGATCCACCGAACTTTGTCAGGCCAAGGAGCACAATCGTGGAACTTGATGCACTGGACTGGGCTCTGCTGCGGGAGCTGCAGGACGATGCACGGCAGACCAACCGCGATCTGGCCGCCAAGACCGGTGTCTCGCCGTCCACCTCGCTGGAGCGCGTCAAGGCGCTGCGCGAGCGCGGCGTCATCGGCGGCTACCACGCGGCGCTGGACCTGGAGGCGGTCGGCCGTCCGGTGCAGGCGCTGATCTCGGTGCGGATCCGGCCGCCGTCGCGCCCGGTCATCGAGGGCTTTCGCGAGTGGGCGGCCCAACTGCCCGAGACCATCGGGCTGTTCGTCACCTCAGGGCCGCACGACTTCCTGATCCATGTCGCGGTCCCGGATGTGAACGGCCTGTACGCCTTTGTCATCGACCGTCTCACCGAGCGCCGCGAGGTCGCGGACGTGCAGTCGACGATGGTGTACGAGCATGTCCAGTCACGCTCGATCACGCCGCCGGCCGGCCGGCGGCGGGGCCAGGCGTGACGTTGCGGGTCAGGCGGCGGGGCCGTGCCAGAGCGTGGTGATGTTGCAGAACTCGCGGATGCCGTGGCCCGACAGCTCCCTGCCGTAGCCGGAGCGCTTGGCGCCGCCGAACGGCAGGGCCGGGTGGGAGGCGGTCATCCCGTTGAAGAACACGCCGCCGGCCTCGATGTCCCGCTCGAACCGGCCGACTTCGGCGGTGTCCCGCGTCCACACATTGGAGCTCAGGCCGAACGGCGTGTCGTTGGCGAGTCCGACCGCCTCGTCCACGTCCGCCACGCGGTAGACCGTGGCCACCGGGCCGAAAGCCTCCTCGCGGTGGATGCGCATGCCGGCGGTGATACCGGCCAGGATGGTGGGCTCGTAGTACCAGCCGCTGTCGAAGTCCTTGGGACGCCGGCCGCCGCACAGCGCCGTCGCGCCGAGGTTCAGCGCGTCGTCGACCAGCTCCTCGAGGTCCGCCCGGCCCTGCTCCGTGGCGAGCGGTCCCACCTTGACGTCCTCTTCCATCGGATCGCCGACCGGCAGCGCCCGCATACCGGCGGTGAAGCGCTCGCAGAACGCGTCGTAGACGTCGGAGTGCACGATGAATCGCTTTGCCGCGATGCAGGACTGGCCGTTGTTCTGGACACGGGCGGTGACGGCGGTGGCGGCGGCCTTCTCGATGTCCGCCGAGGCCATCACGACAAAGGGGTCACTGCCGCCGAGCTCCATAACGGTCTTCTTCACCTCGTCGCCAGCGATGGACGCGACCGAGCGCCCGGCGGGCTCACTGCCGGTGAGGGTCGCCGCGGCCACCCGGCTGTCGCGCAGAATCCCTTCGACGGCGCCGGACCCCACGAGCAGCGTCTGGAAGCAGCCTTCGGGATATCCCGCGCGCCTGAAGAGATCCTCCAGATAGATCGCGGTCTGCGGGACGTTCGAGGCGTGCTTGAGCAGTCCTGTGTTGCCCGCCATCAGGGCGGGTGCGGCAAAGCGCACGACCTGCCAGAGCGGGAAGTTCCACGGCATGACGGCCAGTACGACGCCGATCGGTCGGTAGCGCACGACCACCTGAGTGGCCCCGGAGTCCTTGACGTCGGCGTCCGCCGGGTGCTCGTCGGCCAGCAGGGCCTCGGCGTGCTCGGCGTACCAGTGCATCGCCTTGGCGCACTTCGCGGCCTCCGCCCGGGCGGCCGCGATCGGCTTGCCCATCTCGGTGGTCATGGTGCGGGCGATGTCGTCCTGGTCTTCGCTCAGCAGGTCCGCCGCACGGTGCAGCAGCCGCGACCGCGTGGCGAAGTCGGTGGTGCGGTGCTCGCGGAAGGCGCTCTCGGCGAGCGCGAGCCGCCTTTCGATCTCGTCGGCGCCGATCGCGTCGTAGGTCCGGAGCGTCTCACCGGTGGCCGGGTTCACCGTGGCGATGGGCATGGCACTGTCCTCCTCGGACTCGGTCCTTGGACACTTGAGACACTTGCGCGGTTCGGCCCGTCCGGCAATGCGGCTCGTACGGCCGTCGCGGACACGACCTAGCGGCTTCCGCTCTCCAGACGCATCTGCACGTCCTTCTCCTGGTCCCCCGCCGCCATGCCCTCCACGCGGACGCTGAACGCGGACGCGAGTGTCTCCTCCATCCGGTCGACCGCCCAGTAGCCGCCCTGCATCTCGGCCTCGACGGGCGCGGTCAGCGCCGCGGGTCCGGCCGCGGTCTGCGTTCCGGAGACCTCGAAGGTCGCCGTCCACACGGTCTGATGGCCTTCGGACACGTACTGCGGGGCGTCGTCGTCCGCACGGTCGGACTCGTAGGACTGCTTCAGTACGCGGAAGACGGTGTCGGCGTCCTCCTTGGCACAACCGCTGATCGTCACCACGACCGGCGTGGTGGAGTGCTCGGTCCTGTTCACCGTGTTCCTCGCTCTCGGGCGTTGTTCCCGCACCGTCACCTACAGGCTCGCCCGTCGCCGCACCGAATGCGAGCGGGACGTGCCGACGGGTCCCGGAGTATCGGATTCAGCCCGTCACGCGCGCCATCGGCGGCGTCCGCTCCCGCCGCCGCACCCAGCCCAGCAGGACGACCGAGGCGACCGCGGCGAGTGCGCACCAGGTCGAGACGAACTCCATGCGCCACAGCGCCGCGCAGACCACCGCACCGGCGCCGACCACGACTCCGAGCAGCCGCAGCACCGGGTCGCCGGCGAGGAGCAGCGCTCCGACGGTGGCCAGCAGATACCCGGCGACCACCAGCGGCGACTGCGGCAGGCCGATGACATAGCCGATGGTGTGTCCGCGGATCTCGGCCGTCACCGTCCGGGTGACGAGGCTGTACACGAGCACCGCGGACGTGGCGAGCCCGGCGGCCACGGGGACGATCAGCCGGCGTCGCACGGCCCGGCCGGTCGCGGCCGCCAGGACGGCGAGCGGCACCCAGAACGGCAGCAGCGGCAGCGCGATGACGGCCCAGGCGTCGGTCGCCGGACCCGGTCCGCCGCCGCTGCGCCAGACGACGGACTCGATGATCTGGTGCGCGCCGAGCAGCAGCGGCAGCGCGGCGAGCGGCAGATCGCGGGCCCGCCGTACGTGCGCCACACAGACCACTCCGATCGCGGAGACGCCGATGCCCGCCACGAGGTCGGCGGTCGCGCTCCAGCACATGGGGTCATCCGTTCCCCGCGATCGCCGTCAGTTCTGCGGCAGCCTGCGATTGGCGAGCACCGGCACCGCACGGCGCACGGAAGCGACCTCCTCGATGTCCAGGTCCGCGACCAGCAGCCCCGGTTCCATGCCGAGCCGGTCCCGGACCGCCCCGTCCGGGCCGACGACCGCGCTGAATCCGATGCCGGTGGGGGCCTTGGAGGTGACCGTCGCGCCGGACGCCGCCGGGTCGGCCTGGCCGACGGCCGCGAGCCAGAGCGTGGCGTCGAGCGCCCGCGCGCGGATCAGCAGCTCCCACTGCTCGCGCTTGCCGGGGCCCGCGCCCCAGGACGCGGGCAGCAGCGAGACGACGGCTCCCGCGTCGGCGTGTGCCCGGAACAGTTCGGGGAAGCGGACGTCGTAGCAGGTGGCGAGGCCGATACGGACGTCGTCGACGTCGATGGTGACGACCTCGGAGCCGGCGGCGACAGTGTCGGACTCGGCGAAGCCGAAGGCGTCGTACAGATGGATCTTGTCGTAGGAGGCCTCGACGCCGGGTCCGGTGGCCAGCAGCGTGTTGGTCACCTTGCCGTCGGGAGCCGGAGTGAACATCCCGGCGACCACGACCAGCCCGGCCTCCTTGGCGATGCCTCGCAGCTCGGTGGCCCAAGGCCCGTCCAGGGGTTCGGCCAGCGGCCCGAGCTTCACTCCGAAGCAGGCCATCGTCGCTTCGGGAAAGGCGACGAGGCGGGCGCCGGACTCCGCGGCGAGGTGGGCCTGTTCGCGCACGACGTCCAGGTTCCTCTTGGGGTCGGGGCCGGTGGTGATCTGGCTCAGAGCGATGCGCATGAAGGTCCTTCCTCGTGGGCCGCTGCCGACTGCCCCATTCTCACTTCGGCGGCTCGTGCAGCCCGAACGGCGAACCCTGATTGTCGTGGCAGAGCTTGAAGCGGCCGAAGCGGGCGGCCGTCTCGTCGTCGTCGCCGGCGTCGAAGTCGTCGATCGTGCCGCCGAGTTCACGGACCTTGTCGAGCGCGGTCAACATGTCGTCGACGCGGAAGAAGAGGTACGGGCTCGCGCCGGTGTCGCCGCCGTGGACTCCGCCGGGGACATTGGGCGTGGTGATCGCAAAGCCGCCGCCGTCCGTCGTGCCCGGCTCGAAGGTCCAGCCGAACAGCCCGCTGTAGAACGTACGCGCCTGTTCGGGGTCGCCCACACCCAGTTCGAAGAAGGAGATCTCACCGGCCATCGCCAAGTCCCGCCTTTCGCACGGTGCCAGTCGTTCACAGTGCCAGTCGTTCCACGGTGCCAGTCGGTCCCACCGTACGACCGGCCCTGGGGCGCCGCACCCGGCCCGTCAGGCCTCCGGCCGGACCGCGGCGAGGTAGGCGAGGATCGCGTCGCGGTTGCGCGCCAGGCACTCGATCCGCTGCTGGATCCGCTCCGCCTCGCCGCGCAGCAGCCCGGCCGTCTCCTCCGTCAGGCACTGAGGATGGACATGGATCTCGTCCGGTTCGGTGAGGAACGGCAGGATCCTGCGGATGATCTCCGTGGTGAGGCCGGAGTCGAGCAGCCCGCGGATCTGCTGGACCCGGTGGACCGCGGCGGCGTCGTACGAGCGGTAGCCGTTCTCGGACCGCTGCGGGTGCAGCAGGTTCTGTTCCTCGTAGTAGCGCAGCATCCTGGTGGGGACGCCGGTGCGCCGGGACAGCTCGCCGATCTTCATGGCCGCACGAATCTCCTTGCCTTCACATTGATGTGAAGGTTTCACCATGGTCGCATGCCGACCGCATCGACCGCGAACGCCGCCCGTCCGCAGCCCGCTCCATCCGCCGCGGGCCTGCCGTGGTGGGGCCTGTCCGCTCTGTTCATGGCGGCGTTCACGGCCGTGATGACCGAGCTGCTTCCGGCCGGGCTGCTGCTTCGGATGGGCGACAGCCTCCAGGTGCCGGAAGGCCGCGTCGGCTTCCTCGTCACGGCGTACGCGGCCGCTTCCTTCCTCGCCGCGATCCCGCTGACCGCCGCGCTGCGCGGGCAGCCGCGCCGCCGGGTGCTGATCGGCACGCTCGCCGGATTCGCGCTGTGCAATGCGGTGACCGCGTTCTCCTCCTCGTACGGCCTGACGTTCGCGGCGCGGCTCGTGGCGGGCGCGATGGGCGGCACGCTGTGGGCGATGCTGGCCGGCTGTGCGGCCCGGATGGTCCCGGCCGAACGCCGGGGCCGCGCGATCGCCGTCGTCCTGGCCGGGATCACCGTCGCGCTCTGTCTCGGCGTCCCGGCGGGCACCGCTCTCGCGAGCGTCTTCGGCTGGCGGGCCGCGTTCGCCGCGCTGGCCGTGCTGCCGCTGGCTCTTGTGGTGTGGGTGCGGCTGTGTGTGCCCGGCCTTCCGGGCGAACCGGCCGGCGGGCGGATGCCGCTGCGCCGGGTCGCGACGCTGCGCGGGATACCCGGCGTGCTGGCCGTCACGCTGCTTCTGCTGCTGGGTCATCAGGCGATGTACACGTACCTGGGTCCGTTCGCCGGGCGCGCCGGGTTCCCTCAGGCCGGTGTGGTGCTCTTTGTCTTCGGCATCGCGACGGTCGCGGGCATCTGGACGGTCGGGGTCGTCGTCGACCGGCATCTGCGGGCGGCGCTGTTGACGGCGCTGGGAGTGATCGGGGGCGCGATGCTCGTACTGGGGGCGGCCGGGGACCGTCCCGCGGTGATGCTGGTCGCGGTCGGCGTGTGGGGGGCGGCGTTCGGGGGCGCGCCCACGTTGTTGCAGACGTCGCTGGTCGGGAGCTCGGGTCCGGCGAACGCGGATGTGGCGACGTCGATGCAGGCGACGGTCTACAACGTGGGGATCGCGGGAGGGTCGCTGACGGGCGGGGTCGTGCTGGACGGCGCGGGGGCGGCGTGGTTGCCGTGGACCGCGCTGCCTCTGGTGCTCGCTGCGCTGGTCGCCTGCGGCGGACTCCTGCGACCCGCGGCTCCCAGGTAGTCCATCCGCGTGGAAGGATCAAGGCCGTCCGGAGAGTGCAAGGTCACAGCCCTCGGACCTGCTGCCCAGTTGTGTGCTTGACCTAGCATCTGAGCATGACGGTCCTCCCCGATGACGGGTTCTCACTGGCCGCCGAATTCCCGGATGTCACCCATGAGCAGTGGCAGCGACTGGTGGCCGGCGTGCTGCGCAAGGCAGGCAAGGACACGCCGGACACGGCTGCCGAGGACGCGTTGTCCACGGCTCTCGAGGACGGTCTCACGACCCGTCCTCTCTATACGGCAGACCCGGCAGACACGGCGGCGGACGGCCCGGACAGCGCCGGGTTCCCCGGCTTCGCTCCCTTCACCCGGGGCGGCAGGCCCGAGGCCGGCGCGGTCTCCGGCTGGGACGTACGCCAGCGGCACGACCGGCCCGATCCGGTGCGTACGAACGAAGCCGTGCTTGCGGACCTGGAGAACGGGGTCACCTCGCTCTGGCTGTCCGTCGGCGCGGCCGGAGTACCGGTCTCCGGGCTCGCCGCAGCGCTGGACGGCGTCTTTCTCGACCTGGCTCCCGTTGTGCTCGACGCCGGATCCGAATTCGGTGCCGCCGCCCAGGAGTTGCTGAGCCTGTACGAGAAGCGGGGCGTCCCCAGGGAGTCGGCGAGCGGCAACCTCGGCGGCGACCCGATCGGGTACGAGGCCCGGACCGGCGAGGCTCTCGATGTCTCGGACGCGGTCGCGACGGCGGCACTGTGTGCACGCGAGTGGCCGGCCCTGCGGGCGCTGACCGTCGACGCGCTGCCGTACCACGAGGCCGGCGGATCCGCGGCGCAGGAGCTGGGCTGCTCGCTGGCGACGGGGGTCGCGTATCTGCGGGCGCTCGTCGACGGCGGGCTGAGCGTCGAAGCGGCGTGCGGTCAGCTGGAGTTCCGCTACGCGGCCACCGCCGACCAGTTCCTGACGATCGCGAAGCTCCGCGCCGCACGCCGCGTCTGGGCCCGCGTCGCCGAGGCCTGTGGTGCTGATCCCGCCGCCGGCGCCCAGCGCCAGCACGCGGTGACGTCCTCGGTGATGATGACCCGGCGCGATCCATGGGTGAACATGCTGCGCACCACCGTCGCCTCGCTCGCCGCGGGCGTCGGCGGGGCGGATTCCGTGACCGTGCTGCCCTTCGACCATGTACTCGGTCTTCCGGACGGCTTCGCCCGCCGGATCGCCCGCAACACCTCGACGATCCTGCTCGAGGAGTCGCACGTCGGCCGCGTCATCGACCCGGCGGGCGGTTCCTGGTACGTGGAGCAGCTCACCGACGAACTCGCGCACGCCGCCTGGGCCTGGTTCCAGGAGATCGAGCGCGCGGGCGGCCAACTGGCCGCGCTGCGCGGCGGTCTGGTGTCCGAGCGGATCGGCGCGACCTGGCAGGACCGCAAGAAGAACCTGGCCAAGCGGCGTGAACCGGTCACCGGCGTCAGCGAGTTCCCGCTGCTCGACCAGGCCCCGGTGGAGCGCGATCCCGCTCCCGCGGCACCGTCCGGCGGACTGCCGCGAGTGCGCCGGGACGAGGCGTACGAGACCCTGCGCGCCCGTTCCGACGCGCATCTGGCCGCCACCGGCGCACGCCCGCGGGTGTTTGTCGCGGCCATCGGCCCGGCGTCGGCGCACACCGCGCGCGCCTCGTTCGCCGTCAATCTCTTCCAGGCCGGTGGCCTCGAACCGGTCCACGACCCGGTTTCCGTCGACGCGGAATCGGCCGCTGCGGCGTTCGCCGCCAGCGGCGCCTCGGTCGCCTGCATCTGTTCCAGCGACGCGCTCTACGCCGAGCAGGCGGCGGGTGTCGCCGAGGCGCTGAAGTCGGCCGGCGCACTGCGGGTCCTTCTCGCGGGCCGCCCGGGTGAGCAGCGTGAGACCTATGTACGGGCCGGAGTCGACGAGTTCGTCGTCGCGGGCGGGGACGCGGTTGCCGTCCTCACCTCCGTACTCGACCGGATCGGAGTGAATTGATGCGGATCCCGGACTTCTCAGGAATCGACCTCGGGGCCGGCAGCGCGTCCGGCGTCTCCGAGGACCAGTGGCGCAGCGCCGTCAAGGAGTCCACCGGCAAAGACACGGGCGACCTGGTGTGGGACACGCCGGAAGGCATCCCGGTCAAGCCGCTGTACACCGATGAGGATCTGGCCGGTCTCGACTTCCTCGGCACCTACCCGGGCGTCGCGCCGTATCTGCGCGGCCCGTATCCGACGATGTACGTCAACCAGCCGTGGACGATCCGTCAGTACGCGGGCTTCTCCACCGCCGAGGAGTCCAACGCGTTCTACCGGCGCAATCTGGCCGCCGGGCAGAAGGGTCTGTCGGTCGCCTTCGATCTGCCGACCCACCGTGGCTACGACAGCGACCATCCGCGGGTGACGGGCGATGTCGGCATGGCGGGTGTGGCCATCGACTCGATCTACGACATGCGCCAGCTGTTCGACGGCATTCCGCTGGACCGGATGAGCGTGTCGATGACGATGAACGGGGCCGTGCTGCCCGTTCTCGCGCTGTACATCGTGGCCGCCGAGGAGCAGGGCGTACCGCCCGAGAAGCTGGCCGGGACCATCCAGAACGACATCCTCAAAGAGTTCATGGTCCGCAACACCTACATCTATCCGCCCGGGCCCTCGATGCGGATCATCTCGGACATCTTCGCGTACACCTCGCAGAAGATGCCCCGCTACAACTCCATCTCCATCTCCGGCTATCACATCCAGGAGGCCGGAGCGACGGCCGATCTGGAGCTGGCGTACACGCTCGCCGACGGGATGGAGTATCTGCGGGCCGGACTCGGCGCGGGCCTCGACGTGGACGCCTTCGCGCCGCGGCTGTCGTTCTTCTGGGCGATCGGCATGAACTTCTTCATGGAGATCGCCAAGCTGCGGGCCGCCCGGCTGCTGTGGGCCAAGCTGGTCAAGACGTTCGACCCGCAGAACCCCAAGTCGCTCTCGCTGCGCACCCATTGCCAGACCTCGGGCTGGTCGCTGACGGCGCAGGACGTCTTCAACAACGTCACCCGCACCTGTGTCGAGGCCATGGCCGCCACACAGGGACACACCCAGTCGCTGCACACCAACGCGCTGGACGAGGCGCTGGCCCTGCCGACCGACTTCTCCGCGCGGATCGCCCGCAACACCCAGCTGCTGCTCCAGCAGGAGTCGGGCACCTGCCGGGTCATCGACCCGTGGGGCGGCAGTGCGTATGTCGAGAGGCTCACGCACGACCTCGCCCGGCGCGCCTGGCAGCACATCGAGGAGGTCGAGGCCGCGGGCGGCATGGCGAAGGCCATCGACGCGGGCATCCCGAAGCTGCGCGTCGAGGAGGCCGCGGCCCGTACGCAGGCACGCATCGACTCCGGGCGCCAGCCCGTCATCGGCGTGAACAAGTACCGGGTGGAGACCGACGAGCAGATCGACGTCCTGAAGGTCGACAACTCCTCGGTGCGCACGCAGCAGATCGAGAAGCTGCGGCGGCTGCGTGCGGAGCGCGACGAGAACGTCTGCCAGGACGCGCTGCGGGCGCTGACCGGGGCGGCGGACCGCGGCGACGGCAATCTGCTGGCGCTCGCCGTGGACGCGGCGCGCGCGATGGCGACGGTCGGCGAGATCTCCGACGCCCTGGAGAAGGTGTACGGACGCCACTCGGGACAGATCCGTACGATCTCCGGTGTGTACCGGAACGAGGCAGGGACGTCACCCGCCGTGGAGCAGACCCGCACCCTGGTCGAGGAGTTCGAGGAGGCCGAGGGCCGCCGTCCGCGCATCCTGGTCGCCAAGATGGGCCAGGACGGCCATGACCGCGGCCAGAAGGTGATCGCGACCGCCTTCGCCGACCTCGGCTTCGACGTGGACGTCGGCCCGCTGTTTCAGACGCCGGCCGAGGTGGCCCGCCAGGCGGTCGAGGCGGATGTCCACATCGTCGGCGTCTCCTCGCTGGCCGCCGGGCATCTCACGCTGGTGCCCGCGCTGCGCGAGGAGCTGGCCGCCGAGGGCCGCGAGGACATCATGATCGTGGTGGGCGGGGTGATTCCGCCGCAGGACGTCCAGACCCTCCACGAGGCGGGCGCGGCCGCGGTGTTCCCGCCCGGCACGGTGATCCCGGACGCCGCGCAGGGCCTGGTGAAGACCCTGGGCGCCGCGCTCGGCCACGAGTTGTAGGCCCATGCCACCGACGATCGACATCGATACGTATGTGAAGGGTGTGCGTGACGGGTCGCGGGCGCACATCGCCCGCGCCATCACGCTCGTGGAGTCCACCCGGGCCGATCACCGCGGCCTCGCCCAGCAGTTGCTGACCGAGCTGCTGCCGTACTCCGGTACGGCCCGGCGGGTCGGGATCAGCGGCGTTCCGGGCGTCGGGAAGTCCACGTTCATCGACGCGCTCGGCACGATGCTCACCGGTCTCGGGCACCGGGTCGCGGTGCTGGCCGTCGACCCGTCGTCGAGCCGTACCGGCGGCTCCATCCTCGGTGACAAGACCCGGATGGAGCGGCTTGCGGTGGACCCTGCCGCGTTCGTGCGTCCATCGCCCACCTCGGGCACGCTCGGCGGCGTGGCCAAGGCGACCCGCGAGACCATGATCGTGATGGAGGCGGCCGGTTACGACGTGGTGCTGGTGGAGACGGTCGGCGTCGGCCAGTCGGAGACCGCCGTTGCCAACATGGTGGACTCGTTCCTGCTGCTGAGCCTCGCGCGCACCGGCGACCAGCTCCAGGGCATCAAGAAGGGCGTGCTGGAGCTGGCCGATGTGATCGCGGTGAACAAGGCGGACGGCCCGCACGAGCGCGATGCCCGGTCCGCCGCGCGTGAACTGGCCGGTGCGCTGCGGCTGATGCACTCACCCGACGCCGCCTGGACTCCCCCGGTGCTGTCCTGCAGCGCCCGTGAAGGAACCGGGCTCGATGTGGTCTGGGAGCGTCTGGAGCAGCATCGTTCGCTGCTCGACTCGACCGGGCGGCTCGCGGCCAAGCGCCGTGACCAGCAGATCGACTGGGCGTGGACGATGGTCCACGACGAGCTGCGCGACCGGCTGCGCAGCCATCCGCAGGTGCGGGCGCTCGCTCCCGGCCTCGAACGGCAGGTACGGGACGGCGAGTTGACGGCCACGTTGGCCGCCGAACGCATCCTGGCCGCGTTTCAGCGGTCTGACACCCGGTAGCGGGCAGGGGGCGGGATGCGGCCCGCCCCCTGCCGTACCGGTCGGGCACTCCGGTCAGCCGCCGGTCAGAGCGCGGACCTCATGTCGCGGGCCGCGGCCACCAGATGCTCCAGCGAGGTACGGACCTCGTGCCAGCCCCTGGTTTTGAGGCCGCAGTCCGGGTTGACCCAGAGCCGTTCGGCCGGAATGGCCTCAAGTCCCTTGCGCAGCAGGGCCGTTGCCTCCTCGGCGCTGGGCACCCGCGGTGAGTGGATGTCATAGACGCCGGGCCCCACCTCGCGGGGATAGCCGGCCTCGGCGAGTTCGTCGGCGACCTGCATATGGGAGCGGGCGGCCTCCAGGCTGATGACATCGGCGTCGAGGTCGCCGATCGCGGCCAGGATGTCGCCGAACTCCGCGTAGCACATGTGCGTATGGATCTGTGTGTCCGGCCGCACTCCGCCGGTGGCCAGCCGGAACGCCTCCGTCGCCCAGGCCAGGTACGCCGCCCGTCCGGCGCTGCGCAGCGGCAGCGTCTCGCGCAGCGCGGGCTCGTCCACCTGGATCACCGAAGTCCCGGCCGCCTCCAGGTCGTTCACCTCGTCGCGCAGCGCCAGCGCGACCTGGCGGGCGGTCTCGGCGAGCGGCTGGTCGTCGCGGACGAAGGACCAGGCGAGCATGGTGACAGGGCCGGTGAGCATGCCCTTGACCGGGCGGTCGGTCAGCGACTGCGCGTACCGGGTCCAGCGCACGGTCATCGGGTCGGGCCGGGAGATGTCGCCGGCCAGGATCGGCGGCCGGACATAGCGGGTGCCGTACGACTGGACCCAGCCGTTCTGGGTGGCGAGGCAGCCGCTCAGCTGCTCGGCGAAGTACTGCACCATGTCGTTGCGCTCGGGCTCGCCGTGTACGAGCACATCGATGCCGGCCTTCTCCTGGAAGGCGACCACCTCGCGGATCTCGGCGCCGATGCGCTCCTCGTACTGCTCGGCGGTGATGCGGCCGGCCCGCAGGTCCGCGCGCGCGGTGCGCAGTTCGGCGGTCTGCGGGAACGAGCCGATCGTGGTCGTCGGCAGCAGCGGCAGCCGCAGGCGCGAGCGCTGGGCCGCCGAGCGCTCGGTGTACGGCAGGGTGCGCCGGGTGTCCGCGTCGGTGACGGCGGCCGTGCGGGCGCGCACAGCGGGGTCGTGGGTCAGCGCAGAGGCGGCACGGGAGTGCAGATCGGCGCGGTTGGCGGCGAGTTGGGCGGTGATGGCGTCGGCGCCCTCGGTCAGTCCGCGGGCGAGCGTGACGACCTCGGCGGTCTTCTGCCGGGCGAAGGCGAGCCAGCGCGCGGCCTGGGTGTCGACATCGCGTTCCGCCGCGGCGTCGAGCGGCACATGGAGCAGTGAGCAGGAGGGAGCCACGTCCACCGTGCCGGCGAGCCCGAGCAGGGTGGCGAGGGTGACCGTCGACCTTCCGAGGTCGTTGATCCACACATTGCGGCCGTCGACGACTCCGGCCACGAGCCGCTTGCCCGGCAGACCGCCGACGGCGGCGAGGTCCTGGAGGTTGGCGGCGGCGGGCCCGGTGAAGTCGAGCGCCAGCCCCTCGACCGGCGCCTTCGCGAGTACCGGCAGCGCCTCGCCGAGCCGGTCGAAGTAGGAGGCGACGAGGAGCTTCGGGCGGTCGTCGCGGGAGCCGAGGTGGCGGTAGACGCGGGTGGCGGCGCTCAGCACGGCAGGCGGTTGGTCCTGCACGAGCGCCGGCTCGTCGAGCTGCACCCACTGCGCACCCGCCGCCCGCAGGTCGGAGAGCACCTTCTCGTACACCGGAAGCAGCCGGTCCAGCAGGGTGAGCGGCTGGAAGTCGGCGGGGACGCCGGGCGCGGGCTTGGCGAGCAGCAGATAGGTGAGGGGGCCGACGACGACCGGCCGGGCGGTGGTGTGTCCGAGCGCGATCGCCTCCTTCAACTCCGCGACCTGCTTTGCGGAGTCGGCGGTGAACTCGGTGCCGGGGCCGAGTTCGGGGACGAGGTAGTGGTAGTTGGTGTCGAACCACTTGGTCATTTCCAGCGGCGCGACGTCCTGGGTGCCGCGGGCCATGGCGAAGTAGCCGTCGAGCGGGTCGGCTTCGACGGCCGCGCGGTGACGGTCGGGAATAGCGCCGACCATGACGCTGGTGTCCAGCACATGGTCGTAGTACGAGAAGTCTCCGGTCGGCACTTCGTGGATGCCGGCGTCGGCGAGCTGCCGCCAGTTGGCCCGGCGCAGGGCGGCGGCCGTCTCCGTCAGCGACTGCGCGCCGACGCGGCCCTTCCAGTAGCCCTCGATCGCTTTCTTCAGTTCGCGGTCGGGGCCCTGGCGCGGGTAGCCGTGGACGGTGGCCCGGGAGCCTGGGGATGTGGAGCTGGTGGTCACGGAACTCTCCTTCGCGAGTACTCGTCCATGACCTCGGAGCACCGCGGAACGCGAAGGAGGGGCAGCTGCCTGCGTCTGCCCGTACCGCCGACCCTCCCGCGAGGTCACCGAGATCTCCGCGCGCGTTCGCGCACGGGCAGTGGCAGGTCTTCGGACTCGCGGGCGCGCCGTCGACGAAGGAATTCCTCGTACGAAGGCATCTACTGGCCGTCGCTTCCCAGTCCCGTGGTCCGGGGCCAGTGCGTAAGACGGCGGTCGTTCCCACTCACCGCTGCGGGGCAGTTCCGGACTCTCACCGGATTCCCTCTTGCGACGCGCCTGCCTGGAGGGCAGGGCGAACCAGCTGCGAGGTCAGCCTAACCGCCGATCCGGCCGGGACCCACGGATTTGCCGGACCATTGACAGGTGACCAAAAGGTCACCTATTTTGGTGAGCGTGGACGAAGTGTTCAAGGCACTGGCGGACCCGACGCGACGCAGCCTCCTCGACGAGCTCTTCCGGGAGGACGGGCAGACGCTCAGCGCGCTCGAGGCGCGGTTCGACATCACCCGCTTCGGCGTGATGAAGCACCTCAAGCAGCTCGAAGAGGCGGGCCTTGTGGTGACCAGACGCCGCGGCCGGGAGAAGCTCCACTTCCTGAACCCCGTGCCCATCCGGCTCGTCCACGACCGGTGGGTGAGCAAGTACGCGGAACCGTGGGCCGCTGGCCTCAGTGGCCTCAAGAGCCGACTGGAGAGTCCGATGGAGAAGATCTTCGAGATTTACATCCGCACCACACCGGAGCGACTCTGGGAGGCGATCACCGACCCCGAAATCCGCAGCAAGTACAACTTCGGCGGGAGGATCAAGGCCGACTGGAGGCCCGGCGGGCGCTTCGAGATGAGCCATCCGAAGGCCGAAGGCCTGCTCGGCGAGGGCGAGATCCTCGAGATCGATCCGCCGCGCAAACTCGTGCAGAGCATGGTCGCGCTGTGGAGCGACGAGGTGAAGAGCGAGGGCACGACCAGGGTCACCTGGGACATCGAGCCGGTCGGCGACTCCTGCCGACTGGTCGTCACGCACGACCAGCTGCGCGACGGCGCCAACGACGAGCTGTACGGCGGCTGGCCGATGATTCTCTCCGGCCTCAAGACCTGGCTGGAGACGGGCGAGCTGCTCACCACGCCCGGTTCGCAGATGTACTCCTGACGCGGCGGCGGATCGTGGCGGACAGGCACTCCGGTACGAGCGCCCGATGAACGCACCCGTACCGGAGAAGCCGTCCGGCCGGCGCGTCAGGAACCGGCCTTGCCCAGCCGCAGACCGGAACCGACGACGCGCGCCTTGATGCCCTGCTCCTCCACCGTGACATCGCTCAGCTCCAACTCGCGGAGCGAGCGCGGCAGTTCGAAGGAGAGCGAGAGCCGCTCCGACAGCTCCGGCGGCTTCAGCGCGAGCAGGCCCTTCACCAGGGCGGGATCGACGCCCACCTTCTCGAGCAGCTGCGGATGTTCGATCACCACGTCGACCAGGTTGACCTTCATCAGCCGCTCCGCGAACTTCGGTGCGCCGGTGAGCCGGTTCAGCTCCTCCTCGCTCTTCAGCGCCCTGCGCACCTGCTCCTCGGACACTCCGAGCCGCTTGACGATCGCCGGCACCGAGAGCAGCGCCTTGGCGCGGGCTCCTTCGCGGCTGATCAGCTCGGCCGTCTCACGGTGCAGCCGCAGGCCCGAGTGCTCCGGGTCCTTGCCGGGCCGGTAGACGGCCACGCCGGGAATGTCGAGCTGCATGCCGTCGATGGTGGTGGTCAGCGAGCTGCCGTTGTCGCGCCGGATGCGGGCTTGGGCCTGTACGCGCACGTCCTGTCCGGCGACGGCCAGTTCGCCGTTCATCCGGACTCCGTCGACTCCGCTGCCGGTGAACTTCAGCTGCGATGCGCCCAGTTCGCGGTTGAGGTCGTCGAAGGAGAGCAGCACCTCGCCGTCGAGCTTGCCGATGACCGCGCCCTTGATCGAGGTCGGGGCGTCGCCGACGATGCGTACATCTCGCACGGTGGCTCGCACCTCGGCCAGCGAGACCCGGTCGGCGGAGACGTCCGGCACGGTGACGTCGACACGGCCGATCCGCTCGCCGAGCACCTGGGTCAGGAAGGGAAAGCCCTGGATGTCGACTTCGGGCCGGGTGGCGAGCCCGAGCGACTTCTGGAGCTTGTCGGCGGCGCGGCTCTGCGCATACGCCTCGGCGACGCGGTCGGCGAGCAGCAGACACACGGCGCACAGGGCCGTCGCGAGCGTCACCTTCACCAGCGCGGGCAGCGCACCGAAGCGGCTTCTGCCCCGGTGGTTGGGCGGCTCCCAGTCGTCCTCGTCGTCGAGGTCCGACCTGAGCCCGAGCTGCAGCGGGTCCCTCGGGACGTAGTCGGCGTAATCCGGTTCCGGATCTGCCAGTTGGGCGAGTTCGTCGTACGGACTGCGCGGTGGGACAGAGGGTGAATGCGTGGATATGCGTGTGGGGGGTCGCATCGCCTCATCCCACCATGCGGACCACCCTCGAACGCAAGTCCATCAGTGCGTTCGCAATGGTTTGAGCCAAAGATCGACGCTCCGACGACCGGCATCCCGCCCGGTACAAGGGCTTTCGGCCCGCTAGCCTGAGACCATGGTCACATCTCACGTTCTCACCTGGGAAGTCACTGCCAGTCAGGGCTACGAGACAGCCTGGACCGAGTTCTCCGGCACGACCCTCCAGGCGCGCGGCCGGGCGGTCGGGACGCGGCCGGAGGTGTACTGGATTTCGTACCACCTGGACACCGGCGACGACTTTGTGACCCGTGAGCTCCAGGTGCGCGCCGCGACCTCCACCGGTTCGCACGAACTGCACCTGCTGCACGACGGCGCCGGCCGGTGGACGGCAGACGGCGAGCCGCTGCCCGAGGTCGACGGCGCGCTCGACTGCGACCTGGGACTGTGCCCGCTGACCAACACGATGCCGGTGCTCCGGCACGGACTGCATCTCGGACCCGGCGAGCGGGACTTTCTGATGGCCTGGGTCTCCGTACCGGATCTGACCGTGCACGCGTCGGAACAGTCGTACACCCACCTTCGGCGCAGCGGGAGCGGTGCGCGCATCCGCTTTGTGTCGGGCGACTTCCGCAGCGACCTGGAGTTCGACGCAGAAGGACTCGTGACCGACTATCCCGGTCTGGCGCACCGTATGTCGGGGAACGCCGGACGGCCGTGACCCCGCGGGCCGTTCGGCGGTATCAGACCGTCTCGTGCAGCTTCTCGAAGAAGAACTCGTGCTTGAGGAACGACGTGTCGTACTCGTGGCCGGCCTGCGGCGGAATCAGCTGGGAGGCCTGGAACAGCCGCCAGCCGTCCTCGAGCGCGCGCACTCCGGACTCGTACGGCGGCTCGTCGCTGTCGCCCGTGGTCGGCCTGGTGCGGCCGGTGCCGTCGTAGCGCGCCCAGCCGACCACCTCCGAGTCGAGCGCCGACGTCGCCAGGTAGAGGACGAGGACCTGCTGTCTCATGCGGTGCTCCCGATCGTCGGGCGGTTGGCCACGCGGGTCGCCCAGTAGTCGATGTCGAAGGTGTCGTCGCCGGTCAGGGCGCGCCAGAGGCGCACCCGGTTGTAGATCTCCAGCCGGCCGGTGGCGGGTTCGTACCACGGGAAGCCGGTGCGCAGTTCTTCGGCGACGGCCGGATCGGCGAGGTCGCTCGTGTCCCACAGGCGCACCTGCGGCACAGTCGGATTGAAACGGATCTTGAACATGAAGCGGCGGGTGCCGCTGTCGTTGCGCCGTCCGCCGTGCCACAGGCCGTGGTGCAGCAGCACCACGGTGCCCGCGGGGCAGGTCAGCCGGGTCTGGCCGCGCAGATTCTGGTAGCGCCCGGTGTCGCTCTCGTTGGTGCGGCGCAGATGGCTGCCCGGCACGCTGAGGGTGCCGCCCATGTCGGCGGTCACCTCGTGCGGGTAGTACATGAGCTGGACGTCGAAGGCGTCGGGGCGTACGTCGATGATGGCGTCGCCGTGCAGCGGCTGGGCGTTGCCCTCGCGGGGCTCGCGGATGTGCACGGCGTGGTGGTCGACGGTCGGCGCGGGTCCGACGAGGCTCTTCAGGGCCCCGGCGACCGCCGGGAGTTCCACGAGTCGGCGGGCGAACGACCCCTCGGGGAAGGCCTGGTCGAGCGGAGTGCCGTACGGCACGTCGGGGATGCCCTCGGACAGGACCTCGATCGCCCGGTCGTTCATCTCCTGCGGCACGACCGCGTCCAGCCGCAGCGAGCCGTGCGCGACGAACCGCGCCATCTCGGCGGAGGTGAGCAACCCGGTCCTTGCACCGGTGCTCGTACTGGCGCTTGTACTGGTGCTTGCTCTGGCACTTGTTCTGGTTGACATACGGCGAGCCTAGAAACCAACTACGGGCCTGTCGTGGGTTGCAATCATCCACCGCTGGTAGATTTTCACCATGGACCGGGTGGAGATCAGGCTGGACGAGGCCCCGCGCGTGGCGAACATCGGCGTCGGAGTGCACGGCACCCACGGCCCGCACGACGTCTTCCGGCTGGCCGGTCTGTGGCAGCTGCATCTGTACGGCTACGAGGGCGAACTCGTCCTCGGCGGCACGGTCCACCGGATCCGTCCGGGCCGGGTCAGCCTGATCCCGCCCGGCGAGGAGGCGCACTTCCACTACCGCGGACGGTCGGAGCATCTGTACGCGCACGTATCGCTCTTTGACTCGGGGGCGCGGCACACCGTTCCGGTGATGCAGGACGCCGGCGCCGGTGCACCGCTGCTGTCCGCGCTGCTCCGCGGCGGCGTCACGGCCATGCCCGGCCTGCCCGCGAAGGCGGCGGCCGCCGCGTGGGCGGCGCTCTGGCAAGTGGTGGAGCTGAGCACGACCGCGCGCGCCGAAGGCCCGCCGCCCGCGGTCGCCGCCGCCATGGCCCACATCGAGGCCCATCTGGCCGAGCCCTTGACGGTTCCGGAGATCGCGCGGGCGGCCGGAGTCTCGCACAACCACCTCACCCGGCTGTTCCGCGCCGAGACCGGCCTCACCGTGGTCGCCCATGTCCGCCGCAGGCGGCTGGAACGGGCGCGCCATCTGCTGCGCGCGTCGACGCTCGCGATTCCGGCCGTGGCGGCGGCCGTGGGCATCCCCGACCTGCAGGCCTTCAACAAGGCCTGCCATCGCGAACTCGGCGCCTCACCGCGCGCGGTGCGGGCTTCCGACGCGCCCGTCTACACCCGGTAGAGGGCCCATGACCAGCGATGGGTTCCCGCGCCGACCAGATAGCGCGGCAGCGTGTCGGGCCCGCAGGAGGCGGTGCCGAGACCGCGGTGTGCAGCGTCGATATGGACCACCGGGCAGGCGCGCGGGGTGAGTTCGTCGTGATGGGCCGCCGCGGCGAGATCGTGGTCCCGGTGGCGCCCGACAGCGACCTGCCGCGGGCCGTCGAGCCGCACCGCCAGCCCCGGGGCGTCGACGCCGGCAGGCATCAGCGAGAAGCCGCGTACGCCGTGCCGTCCGCCGCTCTCCTGAGGACGAAGATACGGCGTGAACAGGGCGTCCACCGTGGCCCGATGATGCCCGACGGCTCCGGCCGCGCACCGGTCCGGATACGACTCCCAGGGCCCCTGCCCGTACCACTCAATGCAGTCGAGTTCGCTGACCGTCTCGAAGACGGATCCGACGCGCGCCACATCGGACACGCCTTCCGGCAGGACCGCGGTCTCCTCGATGAGCAGTCCTCCGCGGACCGGAGTGAAGACCTGCTCGTGCAGGACCGTGCCTGCCGTCGTGTCGTACGTGGAGCTGACCGACACCCGGTCGCCGTCCCGGGTGATTGACACCGGCTTGCGGACCAGGCTGTCCAGGCCGAGCCCGCGCCAGTGCTCCGCCGCGCCGCCCAGCAGATCGTTGTCGGTCGGCGCGCGCCACAGGCTCAGTACGGGCGGTGAGGTGAGCAGCGGATGCACGAGCAGCCCGGCGTCGTCGACCTCGACGCGGCCCTCGGCAGGGGTGAGATGGAAGGGCGACGGCTCGCGCAGCCGGATCTGCGGAGTGCACACCTCCGTGCCGCTCGGGGCCCACGGCTCGTCGACAGCCGTGCTCACCCGCAGTGTCAGCCAGGTCTCGCCGCTGTCGGCGGGCAGCGCCGCCAGCAGGTTTTCGGGGAGCGGGAGCGGTGCGCGGCCGCCGGGCGGCACGTCGGGGAGCTGGGCGGGTGCGGTCGACTCCCCCGCGTTCTCGGCGGAGAGCAGCCATTCGGCGCGCAGCCGGAACAGGTCGCGGAAGTGCTGATGGTTGTGGACGCTCAGCGTCTCGCCGTCGTACGACAGCCGTACGGGCGCGGCCAGTTCGCGGTGTTCGTACATCGCGGGCTTGGGTGTGCGGTCGGGAAAGAGGAGCCCGTCCGCGCAGAACGCGCCGTCGTTCGGCGTGTCGCCGAAGTCGCCACCGTAGGCCCAGCGGTAGCCCTCTGCGGTCACTCCGTTCGCGTACGCGCCCTCGCCGGCCCGTCCGGCGGGGCGGCCGTCGGACAGCCGTTGCAGAATGCCGTGGTCCCACAGCTCCCAGATGAATCCGCCTTGTAGGCCCGGCGTGGACTCGATGGCGGACCAGTGGTCGGCGAGGGTGCCGTTGCTGTTGCCCATGGCGTGCGAGTACTCGCAGAGGATCAGCGGTTTGGTCTGCGTGCCCGAGCGTGCGTGGGCGACGATCTCGTCCAGGGACGCGTACATCGGGCAGAGGATGTCGCTCGCGATCTCGGTCGATGACCAGTTTGTCTTCGCCGCGCCTTCGTACTGAAGCGGCCGTGTCGGATCGTGGCGGCGCAGCCAGCCGGCCGCGGCGTCGTGGTTCGCGCCGTAGTCGCTCTCGTTGCCCAGCGACCAGACGATGACACTGGGACGGTTCTTGTCGCGCAGCGCCATGCGCGAGACACGGTCGACGAAGGCGGGCAGATAGCGCGGGTCGTCGGCGATCTCGTGTGCGTGGTCGTGGCTCTCGATGTCCGCCTCGTCGACGACATAGAGGCCCAGTTCGTCGGTGAGGTCGAGCAGGGCCGGGTCGTTGGGATAGTGCGAGGTGCGTACGGCGTTGAAGCCGAAGCGCTTGATGGTCTCCAGGTCGGCGCGCATCTCGTCCTTGGTGACGGTGCGGCCGGTCAGCGGGTGGAAGTCGTGGCGGTTGACGCCGCGGATGTAGACGCGTTCGCCGTTGATCAGCAGATCGCGGCCGCGGATCTCGATGTCGCGGAATCCGATGCGGTGGTGCGAGCGGTCGGCGACGGTGCCGTCCGGGCGGTGCAGCCGCACGGTGAGGTCGTACAGGGCGGGCGTCTCGGCGGACCAGCGGGTGACGCCTGGTACCCATGCGCACAGTTGCGCCTCGCCGAGGAAGTCCGAGACGCGGTCCTCCTCCTGGTTGGCGCCGTCGAACTCCGCGTTCTGGATGAGCTCGGCGCCGTCGAGTTCGCCGCTGATGTGCCAGCCCCGCGCGAGCGGGCCGCGCACCTGGCAGTCCACTCGCAGCGAACCGCCCTGGTCCGCCCGGACCTTGACGTCCGCGAGATGCAGCGGGTCGGTGGCGTACAGCAGCACGGAGCGGGTGATGCCGCCGTGCCACCACTGGTCCTGGTCCTCGATGTGCGAGGCGTCGGACCACTTGACCACCGTCAGCCGTACGGTGTTGGGCTCGCCGGGCCGTACGGCACCGGTGATGTCGAACTCGCTCGCCAGGTGCGAGTCCTTTCCGATGCCCATGGACCGGCCGTTGACCTCGACGATCAGCACGCTCTCGGCGGCTCCGACCTGGAGGACGATGCGACGGCCCGCCCACTCGGCGGGAACGTCGAACTCGCGCTCGTGCACACCGGTCGGGTTGGCGGCCGGCGACAGCGGCGGGTACTCGGGCCAGGGCATCTGCACATTGGTGTACTGAGGCAGATCCTCGGTGTCCTGCATGGTCCAGACGCCGGGCACCGCCAGCTCCGACCAGTGGTCCGCGAGCGGTGCGCCGGGCGCCGGCAGCAGCTGGAAGCGCCAGCAGCCGTCCAGCGAGACGCTGCCGGGCCTGCGGTCCACCGCGTGCATCGGCAGCCGGTTCCACGAGGTGATCTCGGGCGATTCCCAGGGACGTACATCCATCAGCGGATGGCTCCCTTGGCCAGGTCGGCGATCATCTGGCGGGCGCCGACGGCGAAGACGATCAGCAGCGGGATCAGCGCGAGCAGCGCGCCGGTCATGACCATCCCGTAGTCGGTCGTGCCATGAACGCCGTTGAGCTGTGACAGCGCGACCTGGAGCGTCACCTGGTCGGGGTTGACCAGGGCGATCAACGGCCAGGCGTAGTCGTTCCACTGGCCCATGAAGGTGAAGATGCCGAGGAAGGCGAGGCCGGGGCGGACCACCGGCAGGGCCACGTGCCAGTACTGGCGCAGGAAGCCGCAGCCGTCGAGCTTGGAGGCGTCCATCAGTTCGTCGTGGATCGCGCGCTTCATGTACTGGCGCATCCAGAAGATGCCGAAGGCGTTGGCCGCGGCCGGCACGACGAGCGCGGTGAGCGAGCCGATCCAGCCGATCCGCGCCATGATCACGAACTGCGGAATGGCCTGGAGCTGGGCGGGCACCATGAAGATGCCCATCATGATCACGAACAGCGCCCGGCGGCCGGGGAAGTGGAACTTCGCGAAGACGAAGGCGGCCAGCGAGTCGAAGAACAGCACGAGGAACGTCACGGAGCCCGCGACGATGAGGGAGTTGAGCATCGAGCCGAAGAAGTCGACATTGTCGAAGAGGGCGCTGACGTTCTCGCCGAAGTGCGAGCCGGGCAGCAGCTTCGGCGGGAACTGGAAGATCTCGCTCGTCGTGTGCGTCGACATCACGACGGTCCAGTAGAACGGGAACAGCGACAGGAGTACGCCGCCGATCAGTGCGAGGTGCAGGACGATGCCTCTGGGCCGGGTGCCCTTCATGGACCTGGTTCCGAGCATGGCGGCCTCCCTACTTGTCCCGGCGCGAGACCAGGCGCCAGTTGATGATCGAGAAGACGGCGACGATCAGGAAGATGCCCCAGGCGATGGCGGCGCCGTAGCCGAAGTCGTTGTTGTCGAAGGTCTGCTGGAAGAAGTAGAGGACCATCGTCTGGCCGGCGTTGTCGGGGCCGCCGGCGAAGGTCGAGGTGTTGCTGGTGGTCTGGAGCAGCACCTGCGGCTCGGAGAAGGACTGCAGTCCGGTGACCGTCGACACGACGAGCGTGAACAGGATGACCGGCCGCATCAGCGGCACGGTGACGCGGAAGAAGGTCTGCACCGGCCCTGCGCCGTCGACGCGTGCCGCCTCGTACAGCTCGGTCGGGATGGTCTGCAGTCCGGCGAGGAAGATGATCGCGTTGTAGCCGGTCCACTGCCAGGTCATCAGCGAGGCGATGGCGACCTTGATGCCCCAGGGCGTGTTCAGCCAGGCGATCTGGTCCAGGCCGAGACCTTGCAGGACGGCGTTGACGAGGCCGAAGTTGGTGCTGAAGACCGAGCCGAAGATGATCGCGATCGCCACGACCGAGGTCACGTTGGGCAGGAAGTAGGCGAAGCGGTAGAAGCTCTTCAGCCGCACCGCGGAGTTGAGCATCACCGCCGCCACCAGGGCGATGAAGAGCATGGGCAGCGTCGCGATCGCCCAGATGATCAGGGTGTTGCCGATCGCGTGCCAGAACTGGGTGTCGCCGAGCAGATAGCGGTACTGCGACAGGCCCGCGTACTCCATCTCGCCGAGGCCGTCCCAGCGGTGGAAGGACAGATAGAGCGAGAAGCCGACCGGTATCAGGCCGAAGCAGAGGAACAGCAGATAGAACGGCGAGATGGCGAGGTAGAGCCGCCAGTAGCCGCGTACGGAGTGGGACTTGACGGGTGGGGCCTCGGGTGGCGAGACCGGTGTGGGAGTCACCAGGGCGGGCGCGGTGGCCATCTCAGCTCACCCCCAGATGGGATGCGATGCGCCGGCATTTGCTCATGGCGTCCTTCCAGGCTCGGTCCGGGTCCTTGCCCAGGGTGTGGACCTTGATGAGCTCGTCGTTGACCGGCTGTTGCAGCGCGACGTCGTACGGGCTGTTGTAGGCGACGGGGATCTTCGCGGCGGCCGGGCCGAAGACGTCGATGGTGACCTGCCCGCCGAAGAACGGGTCCGGGCCGCGCATGGCCTTCTGCCCGTACGAGGCGGGAGTTGACGGGAAGAGCGAGGCGTCGACGAATCCGCGGGTCTGGTTGTCCGCGCTCAGCAGCCAGCTGATGATCTCGAAGGCCTGCTCGGGTTCCCGGCACGCCTTGGTGACGGCCAGGAAGGAGCCGCCGATGTTGGCCGCTCCGCCCGGCATCTGGGCCACCCGCCACTTGCCCTTGTTCTTGGGCACGGCCAGTTTGAGGTCACCGGCCGCCCATGAGGCGTTGAGCTGGCTGGGGAGCTTGCCCTGTTCCATGGCGGCGTTGCTGTCGGGCGTGCCGCTGACGACCTTCGATATCAGGCCGCGGCGGCGGGCCTCGATCGCCATGGCCCAGGCGTCGGTGACATGCTTCTGGTCGCCGATGAAGTGCCGGTCCTTGTCGACGAAGCGCCGGGTGCCCTGGTTGAGGGCGTTCCCGAAGATGGAGAGCGGGTCGATGAGCAAGTAGGCGCCGGGGATCTTCTTCTTCAGCACCTCGCCGGCCGCGAAGAACTTCTCCCAGGTGTCCATCTCGGCGAAGACCTCGGCGGGTTCCGTCGGCAGTCCGGCCCTGTCGAAGACATCGGCGCGGTAGTAGTGGACGACGGGTCCGGTGTCGATCGGAAACCCGATCATGCGCCCGTCGGGTGCGACGCCCTGGTCCCACTTCCACGGCAGGTACTGGTCCTTGAGCCGCTCCGCGCCGAGGGTGCGCAGATCGATGAACTGGTCCGCGTTCGGGAGGTACGAGGCCATGTCCTCGCCCTTGAGCCCGGTGATGTCCGGGACGTAGGCGCGGCCGGCCATCGTGGTCATCAGCTTGGACCTGAAGTAGCCGCCGATCTGTACGGGCTGGAGTTCGACCTCCGTGAAGCGGGACCGGGCCTGGGCGACGACCTTGTCGCTCAGGCCTCCGGTCCAGTACCAGAGGGTCATGTTGCGGCCGGACGAGCCGCGGGGGACGGCGCAGCCTGCCGCAGCGGAGCCGAGCGCGGCTGCGGCCGACGTGGCCAGTCCTGCGCGCAGCAGCCCTCTTCGGGAGAGGTGCACTGCTCCCACCGCCTTTCGGTGTGTTCGGGGAGGGGTGTCAGCGGGGGGTGACGGGCGGATGGTGCGGGGCCGGACCGGGGTCGTCCGGGATGCGGTCGGCCAGGAAGCCGTAGGCACGCGAGAGTTCGGGATCGTGGGAGCCGGTGGTGTGCCACCAGCGGGCGATGCCGTGCCAGCCGGGCGCGGCGAGCGCGCCGGTGTGCCGCTGTACGGAAAGTCCCGCGGCGAGCGTGGCGAAGCGCAGCCGGTCCGCGAGCGGCCAGCCGCCGAGGGTGGCGGCGACAAAGCTCGCGCCGAAGACGTCGCCCGCGCCGGTCGCGTCGACGGCAACGATGTCAAGGGCCGGGACCTGGGCATGTTCACCGGTCGTCTGGTCGACGGCGAGCGCTCCCGACCGTCCGCAGGTGATCACCGCGACGGGTGTCAGATCGGCGAGTGCGGCCAGGGCCGCGGCCGGGCTGTCCGTGCGCGTGTAGCCCATGGCCTCGGTGTCGTTGGGCAGGAAGGCATGGCAGAGCGAGAGCTGGTCGAGGAGTTCGCCGGACCACTGCTCGCTCGGGTCCCATCCGACGTCGGCGAAGATCAGCGTGCCGGCGGCCGCGGCTTTGGCCAGCCACTTCTGCGGTTCGGCGTCGATATGGACGAGTGCGGTGCGGGCGGGCGGCGGGTCCGGCAGGAGTTCGTCCTGGGTGTGAGCGGGCGGGCTCCCGTGGGTGACGAGGGCGCGGTCGTGGTCCTGGGCCAGGGCGACGGTGACCGGGGTGTTCCAGCCCGGGGCCGTACGGGACAGGGAGAGGTCGATGCCCTCTTGTTCGGCGAGGATCTTTCGGCAGTAGGTGCCGTAGTAGTCGTCGCCGAAGACGGTGGCGAGCGAGGTGTCGAGGCCGTAGCGGGCGGCCGCGACGGCGAGATTGGCGATGCCGCCGGGGCCGCTGCCCATCCCGCGGGTCCAGATTTCCTCGCCCGGGGTCGGCGGCCTGCCGAGTCCGGTGAGGACGAGGTCGTAGAAGAGCAGGCCGGTGAGCAGCACGTCCGGCGGCCCGGTCTCCTCGTCCATGTGCGCGTCCTCTCGTCCAGGCTCGTCAAAGGTCTGCAAGGTGTGCACAGGATCGTGCGCCCACCGAGCAGAATTGGCAAGACTTGAGCACGAAGATGCATAGAAATGCTTGAGATTGACGAGTACCGTTCCTGGTGTGCTGGCTGAGCGACGACATCAACTCATCCTGCGGGCCCTGAGATCAGGCGGCCCCGCAGCCGTAACCGACCTGTCCGAGCAGCTTGGGGTGAGCCCCGCCACCGTGCGGCGCGACCTGGTCAAGCTGGAGGAGGAGGGCCTGCTGACCCGGGTCCACGGCGGGGCCGCGATCGAGGAGGGCGATCAGCCCTTCGCGGAGGTCGCCGAGATGCGGGTGCCGGAGAAGGACGCGATAGCGGTCCGGGCGGCGTCCATGGTCGAGGACGGGCAGTCCGTGCTTCTCGACATCGGCACCACGGCGTACCGACTCGCCCGGCAGCTGCACGGCCGCCGGCTGACCGTGATCACCAGCAACCTGGTGGTGTACGAGGAGCTGGCCGACGACACCGGGATCGAGCTGATCCTGCTCGGTGGAATGGTCCGGCGCGAGTACCGCTCGCTCGTCGGATTCCTCACCGAGGACAACCTCCGTCAGCTGCATGCGGAGTGGCTCTTCCTCGGCACCAGCGGCATCCGCCCGGACGGCCAGGTCATGGACACCACGGTCGTCGAAGTCCCGGTCAAACGCGCGATGATCGCGGCCGCCGACGCGGTGGTCCTGCTCGCGGACGCCGGCAAGTTCCCGGGCACCGGCATGGCGAAAGTGTGCGGCCCCGGCGCCCTGGACACAGTGGTGACCAACGCCCCTGCGGACCCGGCGACCAGCGCGGCGTTCGACGAGGCAGGAGTGAAGGTGGTTGAGGTATGAGGCTGACGATCCTCGGCGGCGGCGGCTTCCGGATGCCGCTGGTGTACGGCGCTCTGCTCGGCGACCACGCCGACGGCCGTATCACCCAGGTCGTCCTGCACGACCTCGACGCCGGACGGCTGGCCGCCATCGCCCGGGTGCTGGCCGACCAGGCGGCGGGTGTGCCGGACGCGCCGCGGGTCACCGTGACCACCGATCTCGACGAGGCGCTGCGCGGTGCGGACTTCGTCTTCTCCGCGATCCGCGTCGGCGGTCTCGAAGGACGCGCGGCCGACGAGCGCATCGCGCTGGCCGAGGGTGTGCTCGGCCAGGAGACCGTAGGCGCCGGCGGCATCGCGTACGGGCTGCGCACCGTCCCGGTCGCCGTCGACATCGCACGCCGCATCGCGCGGCTCGCTCCCGACGCCTGGGTCATCAACTTCACCAACCCGGCCGGACTGGTCACCGAGGCCATGGCACGCCATCTCGGCGACCGGGTGATCGGCATCTGCGACTCACCGGTGGGCCTCGGCCGGCGGGTGGCTCGTGCGCTCGGCGCCGACCCGGATTCGGCCCGGATCGACTATGTGGGCCTCAACCACCTGGGCTGGCTGCGCGGTCTGCGCGTCGACGGCCGCGACGAACTCCCCCGGCTGCTGGCCGACCCGGAGCTGCTGGGCTCCTTCGAGGAGGGCAAGCTCTTCGGCCCCGAATGGCTCCAGTCGCTCGGTGCGATCCCGAACGAGTATCTGCACTACTACTACTACAACCGCGAGGCGGTCCGCGCCTACCAGGATGCGAGGCAGACCCGCGGAGCCTTTCTGCACGAGCAACAGGCGCGGTTCTACGCCCAGATGGAGCGGCCGGACGCCCCGGCGCTCACGACCTGGGACCGCACCCGCGCCGAGCGCGAGGCCACGTACATGGCACACAACCGCGAGGCCGCCGGAGCCGGTGAACGCGATGCCTGCGATCTGGAGTCCGGCGGCTACGAGAAGGTCGCACTCGCCCTGATGCGGGCCATCGCGCACAACCAGCGCACCACGCTGATCCTCAACGTCCGCAACCGCACGACCCTTTCCGTGCTGGACGCCGAAGCGGTCATCGAGGTCCCCTGCCTCGTGGACGCCAACGGCGCGCAGCCCGTGTCCGTGGCTCCCCTGCCCCTGCACGCCACCGGCCTGGTGACCTCGGTCAAGGCCGTCGAACGCTGCGTGCTCGAGGCGTCGGAGAGCGGCTCGCGCACCACAGCCGTGCAGGCGTTCGCGCTGCATCCCCTCATCGACTCCGTGACCGTCGCCCGCCGTCTCGTCGACGACTACACCAGCGCCCACCCCGGTCTCGCGTACCTGAAGTAGGAGCCCGCTCATGCACGACGAACGCCGCCGCATCGAGGAGCGCGTCGAGCGCCTTCTGGAGCAGCGCATCCAGCCCGCGGTCCACGCCGCCGCTGTCCCCTTCGAGGTCGAGGCATGGGAGGCGCCGGACGAGCCGGTGCCGTTCGCCGAGGCCGCGTCCCAGACGTACGAACCCTTCGCGATGGGCACCCCGTGGGGCCCGCCCTGGGGCACCACCTGGTTCAAGGTGCGCGGCGAGGTCCCGGCCGAGTGGGCGGGCCGGCGCGTCGAGGCCGTCTTCGACCTGGGCTTCGTGGGCGACTGGCCGGGCAACCAGGCCGAGGCGCTCGTCCACACCCTGGACGGCAGCCCGCTGAAGGCGGTCAATCCGCAGAACCAGTACGTCCCCGTCGCCAACCCGGCGAGCGGCAAAGAGCGGGTCGACTACCTCGTCGAGGCGGCGTCCAACCCCGACATCCTCGCCAATGACTTCCGCGGCCCCACCCCGCTCGGCGACAAGGCCACGGCGGGCCGCAAACCTCTCTACACCTTCGCCCGCGCCGATCTCGCCGTACTCGACGAGGACGTCTGGCATCTCTCGCTCGATCTGCAGGTGCTGCGGGAGCTGATGCTGGAGCTCGGTGAGCAGGACCCGCGCCGGCACGAGATCATGCACGCCCTCGACCAGGCCCTGGACCAGCTGGACCTGGACGACGTCTCCGGTTCGGCGGCGGCCGTCCGTGCGGCGCTGGCGCCCACCCTCGCCAAGCCCGCCCACAGCAGCGCGCACCTCATGTCGGCGGTCGGCCACGCGCACATCGACTCGGCCTGGCTCTGGCCCATCCGCGAGACGAAGCGCAAGACCTCCCGTACGTTCTCCAACGTCACGGCGCTCGCCCAGGAGTACGACGAGTTCGTCTTCGCCTGCTCGCAGGCGCAGCAGTACGAGTGGGTCCGCGACAACTACCCGCAGGTCTGGGACCGCATCAAGAAGGCCGTCGCGGACGGCCAGTGGGCACCGGTCGGCGGCATGTGGGTGGAGTCCGACGGCAATCTGCCCGGCGGCGAGGCCATCGCACGGCAGCTCATCCACGGCAAGCGGTTCTTCATGGAGCACTTCGGCGTGGAGACGAAGGGCGTCTGGCTGCCGGACTCCTTCGGCTACAACGCCGCTTATCCGCAGCTGGCGAAGCTCGCGGGCAACGAGTGGTTCCTCACCCAGAAGCTGTCCTGGAACCAGACCAACAAGCTGCCCCACCACTCCTTCTGGTGGGAGGGCATCGACGGCTCCAGGATCTTCACCCACTTCCCGCCGGTCGACACGTACAACGTGGAGTTCTCCGGCAAGGAGATGGCCCACGCCGTACGCAACTACCAGGACAAGGGCCGGGGTACGACGTCACTCGCGCCGTTCGGGCACGGCGACGGCGGCGGCGGTCCCACCCGCGAAATGCTGGAGCGCGCCCGGCGGCTCGCGAACCTGGAGGGCTCGGCCAAGGTCCGGGTCGAGCATCCGGACGCCTTCTTCGCCGCGGCCCGCGAGGAGATCCCGGCCGATCAGGTCTGGTCCGGCGAGCTCTACCTGGAGCTGCACCGCGCGACGTACACCTCGCAGGCCCGCACCAAGCAGGGCAACCGGCGCAGCGAACACCGGCTGCGCGAGGCGGAGTTGTGGGCGGCGACGGCGGCGCTGCACGTGCCCGGCTACGCGTATCCGTACGAGCAGTTGGACCGGCTGTGGAAGACGGTGCTGCTGCACCAGTTCCACGACATCCTGCCCGGCTCCTCGATCGCCTGGGTGCATCGCGAGGCGGAGGCGGAGTACGCGCGCGTCGCCGAGGAGCTGGAGTCGCTGACGCGGTCGGCGGTCGGCGCGCTCGGTCCGGGCGGCCCGCGTGTCTTCAACACCGCGCCCCGCGCCCGTACCGAGGTGATCACCGTCCCGGCCGAGGCGGCTGCTGGACCGGGCGGCGCGTCCCGACTGTCCGACGGCTCGTCGGCCGTGCTGGTCGAGGTCCCCGCATCCGGCAGCGCGGACATCGCCACGGCCGCGGTTCCTGACCCCGTTCCCGTCACGGTGACGGATCGAGTCCTCGACAACGGTCTCGTGCGCGTCGCCTTCGCCGACGACGGCACACTCTCCTCCGTACGCGATCTCGCCGCCGACCGCGAAGTCCTCGCCGCGCCCGGCAACCTGCTGCGGCTGCACACCGATCTGCCCAACTACTGGGACGCCTGGGACATCGACAAGCACTACCAGAACCGCTTCACCGATCTGCTGGACGCCGAGTCGGTCACCGTCGTCGAGAGCGGCCCGCTGGTCGGCGCGGTGCGGATCGAGCGCGCCTTCGGCAAGGGCTCACGCATCACACAGACCGTCATCGTGCGGGCCGGCAGCCGCCGTATCGATGTCGAGACCGAGATCGACTGGCACGAGGCCGAGAAGATCCTCAAGGCCGCCTTCCCGATCGACGTCCGCGCCGAACGGTCAACCGCAGAGATCCAGTTCGGGCATGTCCACCGGCCCACACACACCAACACCAGCTGGGAGGCGGCCCGTTTCGAGGTCTACGGCCATCGCTGGGTGCATGTCGGCGAACCCGGCTACGGCGTCGCGGTCATCAACGACTCGACGTACGGCCACGATGTCTCCCGCACCACCCGCGACGACGGCGGCACGACGACCACGGTCCGCCTCAGCCTGGTCCGCGCGCCGCGCGTCCCCGACCCGGAGGCCGACCAGGGCCTGCACCGATTCACCTACGCGCTGCTGCCGGGCGCGACCGTGGAGGACGCCGTCGCGGAGGGCTATGCGCTCAATCTGCCGCTGCGGGTGGCGCCGGCGGCCGGTGCCGTCGCGCCACTGGTGACCAGTGACGATCCCGCCGTCACCGTGGAGGCGGTGAAGCTGGCGGACGACCGCTCCGGCGATGTGGTCGTACGGCTCTACGAGTCCCACGGCGGCCAGGCGCGGGCGACACTGCGCACCGGGTTCGCGCTCGCCGGAGCCGAGATCACGGATCTGCTGGAACGTCCTCTGGCGGGCGAGCCGGTGGCTGTCGACGGCGACTCGATCGCACTGACGCTGCGGCCGTTCCAGATCCTGACGCTGCGCCTGAAGCGGGCGTAGCCGCGCCGGCCATCCGCTCGAGGACCGCGCGCGAACGCGAGGTGCCGTCCCTGATGGCCGAGGCCCGGTGGGACACGGCGATCGCGCATGCGCTCGTCGTGCCGGCCGGGCCGGGTGGAGAAGGATGTAGCGGCCATCTTCGGCAGGCTCGGCCTACCGTCGTCGGAGAACAACAACCGTCGGGTGCTCGCGGTGATCCGCTATCTGCGCTCGTAGCCGGTGTCTTGGGGGCGCACTCGGGTCGCGCGCCTCTGGGGCGCAGGGGGTTCGGGGGCGAAGCCCTGAATTGGCCGGTTCCGTTCGTGCGGGGTACCGACGCGTACTCCGCGTCCGATAGACGTTCATCCGCGGTAAACCCGACACCAGCCCGCGGAGGTCGCCCCATGGTCCAAGGCCGGAGCAGCATCGCACAGGGCAAGAGCCGGTTCGACGACATCTACGACGAGCCCGACCCGCGCGCGTACTTCCGTACGCTCGCACCGTTGTCGTACGAGATTCCACACCAAGCCCAGCCGGTTTTCCGTCACACGCTCGCCGAGCGCGCGGCTGCCCATGGCGCGGGCGGTGGCCAGGTCACCGTTCTCGACGTGTGCTGTTCGTACGGCATCAACGCCGCGCTCCTCAACCACGATGTGACGCTCGACGAGCTGTACGCGCACTACACGGGCCGCGAGGCCGAATCACTGACCACCGCCGAACTCATCGAGTGGGACAAGCAGTTCTACGCGGAGCGTCGCCGCCCGGAGGCGACGCCGGCCATCGGTCTCGATTCCGCGGGCCGGGCCGTCGACTACGCGCTGGCCGTAGGCCTGCTCGACCAGGGGTACGCCGAGAATCTGGAGCAGCACGCGCCGAGCCCCGGGCTGCGGCGCGCGGTCGCGGAGACCGGGCTGATCACGGTCACCGGAGGAATCGGCTATATCACCAGCCGCACCTTCGACGCGCTGATGCAAAGTGCGCGGCTGCCGGTCTGGGTGAGCGCGTTTGTGCTGCGCACCGTCCCGTACCAGCCGGTGATCGCGGGTCTGGCCCGCTACGGCCTGGTCACCGAGTCGGACCAGTCCCGGACCTATCCGCAGCGGCTGTTCACCGGTCTGGCCGAACGCCGCCATGCCGTCGAGCAGACGCTCCTGACCGGTCACGACCCGTCCGGCCTGGAGACACGAGGCCGCTACTACACGCATCTGTACCAGTCGCGACCCCGGGCAGCCTGGGCGCGTACCGGTACAAATAGTTAGAATTCGAACATGGGAGAGCGGCCTGTCGCGTCGACTGCGCCCGAACTCGTCCTCGAAACCGACGCGGGCTCCACGGTGATGAGTCCGGGCCGGGACTACCACGTCGGGCGCGACCCCTTGAGCGACATCGTCATCGACGATGCCCGGGTGTCCTGGCACCACGCGGTGCTGCGGCCCAACGGCGGGCACTGGACGCTCGAGGACGAGGACAGCACCAACGGCACCTTCGCCGAGGGCCGGCGCGTCCACGAGTGGGACGTGGGACCGGGCAGCGTCATCCGGTTCGGCAATCCCGCGGACGGTCCGCGGGCGGTCCTCGTCGACCCGCATCCAGCCGCTCCCGAACCGCTGCCGGCCGCTCCGGAACCGCAGGCTCCGGCTCCGGAACCGAAGGCTCCGGCTCCCGAACCGAAGGCTCCGGCTCCCGATCCGCGCGCTCAGGCTCCCGAACCGCGGGCGTCGGCGCCGGACCGCCCGTCCGGCGTCTTCATGCCGTCCACGACCGGCACCTTCCGGCAGCCGACCACCGTGCGCCCGCTCCCGGTGCACACGGTCCGGATCGGCCGCGGCGCGGACAACGACCTGGTCATCGACGATCTGATCGTCTCGCGCCGCCATGCGGAGCTGCGGGCGCACCCGGACGGCACGTACGAGATCGCCGACCTCGGCTCGCACAACGGCACGTTCCTCAACGGCGGGCGCGTCGAAAGCGCCCAGATCTCGCCCGGTGACATCGTCGGCATCGGCCACTCGGCGTTCTGCCTGGTCGGCGACCAGTTGCAGGAGTACGTCGACACCGGCGAGGTCTCGCTCGACGTACAGGATCTGGCGGTCACCGTGGACCGCGGCCGCAAGACACTGCTCGACCATGTCTCCTTTCCCGTCGGCGAGAAATGCCTGCTTGCCGTGGTCGGGCCGAGTGGCGCCGGAAAGTCCACGCTGCTCAACGCGCTGACCGGGCTGCGGCCCGCCGACCACGGCACCGTCCTGTACGACGGGCGCGATCTCTACCGCGACTACGCCGAGCTGAGGCAACGCATCGGCCTGGTGCCGCAGGACGACATCCTGCACTCGCAGCTGACCGTGCGCCGTGCGCTGGGATACGCCGCCGAGCTGCGCTTCCCGCAGGACACGGCGAAGACGGAACGGCAGGCCCGGGTGGCGGAAGTGGTGCGCGAGCTGGGTCTTGAGCAGCGGGCGGGACAGCCGATCCACAGCCTGTCCGGTGGGCAGCGCAAGCGGGTGAGCGTGGCGCTGGAGCTGCTGACGAAGCCTTCGCTGCTCTTCCTCGACGAGCCGACCTCGGGACTCGACCCCGGCATGGACCGCTCGGTGATGCACATGCTGCGCGGTCTCGCCGACGACGGGCGGACCGTCATCGTGGTCACGCACAGTGTGCTCAGCCTGGATGTGTGCGACCGGCTGCTGGTGCTCGCGCCCGGCGGCAAGATCGCGTACTTCGGGCCGCCGGAGGACGCGCTGCCCTTCTTCGGCTTCGAGCAGTGGCCGGAGGCCTTCGAGGCGTTCGAGAACGACCGGGAGAGGGACTGGGCCGGAACGTACGGCGCCTCGCCGTTCCACCGGCAGTACATCGCGGGCTCCACCGCCCTCCCGCGTCTGCCGCAGAACGCGGAAGCCGACTTCGTCGCGCCGCCGCCGAAGGCGCAGAGCTGGGGCTCGCAGCTCCGCACGCTGGTGCGCCGGTACGCGGCCGCGCTCGGCGCCGACCGGACGTTCCTGGTCATCATGATCGCGCTGCCGTTCGTGATGGGCGCGATGACCCGCGCGCTCGCCGGCAGCCGGCTCACCCAGGAGACGGCGATGAACGCACTGCTCATCCTGTGCGTGGGCGGCGTGCTGACGGGCGCCGCCAATGCCGTACGGGAACTGGTCAAGGAACGGGTGATCTACCGGCGCGAGCGGGCCGTCGGGCTTTCCAGATCCGCGTATCTGATGTCCAAGGTCGTGGTGCTCGGCACCATCACGGTGCTCCAGGCCGTCGTCCTGACCCTCGTCGGTCTCGTCGGCGTCGACCTCAACGCGCCCGGCGGCAAGGGTGTGCTGATGCCGCCGCTGGTGGAGATCACCCTGGCCGTGGCGCTGCTGTCGTTCACGGCGATGATGCTCGGCCTGCTGGTGTCCGCGCTGGTGCGCAAGGAGGAGGTCACCATGCCGCTGCTGGTGCTCCTCGCCATCGTCCAGGTCGTGTTCTGCGGGGCCCTGCTGAAGCTGGACGGGGTCCCGGGCATCGAGCAGCTGGCGTGGCTGATCCCGTCCCGCTGGGCGCTGGGCGCGATGGCGGGCACGATCGGCCTGTCCAGGATCGTCCCTGGCAAGCTGACGACGGATCCGCTCTTCGAGCACTCCGCGGGCGTGTGGCTGCTCAACATGGGAATGCTGGTGGTCCTCTCGCTGGTCTTCGGATACGCGGTCGCCAAGCTGCTGCGCCGCCATGAACCCGCCGTGATGCGGAAGTAGGCGCGATGACGATCGAGGACTTCCGTGCGACGCATGTCGTCCCGCACGACGGGCTGGCCGCCTGGGAGGCCCCGGACGTGTCCCGGCCGACCGAGCCGCTGGACCCGCTGCTTCCGGTGCGGCTGATCGACCGGCGCGGGGACTGGGGCCGGATCGTCTGCGCCAACGGCTGGTCCGCATGGGTGGACGGCCGGCTGCTGGTCGCGGTGCCGCAGGAGCCGCCGGCGGCCGGTCAGCCGCTCGCGCGCACCGCCGATCCGCGTCCGCTGTTCGCTCGGGTCGAGGAGTCGCTGAGCCAGTACCGGCGCGCGGCGGAGGACCTCGCGGCAGGGCGGCTGGACGGCGAGGCCTTCCGCCGCCGTACCAGGGGTCTGCGGGTCGGAATGGTCGTCGACGGCGAGTCGGTCTGGCTGTACGACGCGGAGCACGAGCGCTGGGTGTACTGCGACGGGACGCGGCTGAGCACCTACGCGGCCTCGGCGGAGCCAGTGGGTCCGGAGGCGACCCAGGTCGTGGATCCGCGGCAGCCGCCGCCGGAGGAGCCCGGGGACACCCGTGTCGTACCGCCCGCCGGGCCGGTGACGGGACCGTCCGGGCAGCCCGGTGACGTCTGATGGCCCGCGACCCGAGTCTTCCGGCCGGACGGCCGTCCGAGCTCATCGGGAAGCAGATCGCGGGCTATCGCGTCGAGCGGGAGATCGGCCGCGGCGGGATGGCGGTCGTCTACCGCGCGAAGGACCTGCGGCTGGACCGTACCGTCGCGCTCAAACTGCTCGCGCCCGAACTCGCCCGCAACGACACCTTCCGCAAGCGGTTCACGCACGAGTCGCATGTCGCGGCCGCCATCGACCATCCGCATATCGTGCCGATCTTCGAGGCGGGCGAGACCGACGGGATCCTGTACATCGCCATGCGCTTTGTCGCAGGTCAGGATCTGCGTGCGCTCCTCGACCGGAAAGGGCCGCTGTCGGTGCGGGTCGCGGCCCGTATCGCCGCGCAGGTCGCCTCAGCGCTGGACGCCGCGCACGACCACGAACTGGTGCACCGGGATGTGAAACCGGGCAACATCCTGGTCGCCGAGGGCACCGACAAGGACCACCCGGAGCATGTCTATCTCACGGACTTCGGGCTGACGAAGAAGTCACTGTCGCTGACCGGGTTCACGCACGTCGGGCAGTTCGTCGGAACGCTCGACTATGTCGCGCCCGAGCAGATCTCGGGACGGCCGGTGGACGGCCGCTGCGACGTCTACAGCCTCGCGTGCGTCGTGTACGAGTCGATGGCCGGGGCTCCGCCGTTCCAACGCGACGACGACATGGCGCTGTTGTGGGCGCATCAGTTCGATCCGCCACCGCCGTTGACCGACAAGCGGCCCGATCTGCCGGCCGCTGTCGACGCCGTGCTGGCGAAGGCCCTGGCCAAGAGTCCGGACGAACGGTACGACTCCTGCCTGGAGTTCGTGGGGGCGCTGCGCGTCGCGGCGGCGGGCGGAGTGCAGGAAAGCCATCCGCCGACACTGGTGGATCTGGCCGCCGCTGCCTCGTCGAAGGTCCGTGAGGTAAAGGACCCGCCGCTGCCGCCACGCTGGGCGCGGCCGGTCTTTCCGGAACTGCCAGGCGAGGGCTAGGGCTGGTCCGGTTGAGGCTTGTCCGGGTCCACCTCGCCGCGGCGGTGGACCCGGAGCGCGAGCAGGCTCCCCAGGAATCCGGTGGCCAGTCCCCACAGCGCCGCAAGTCCCAGCGCCGACCAGAGCCGCGGCCGCAGCGACACCTCACCGGCGAGGCCGCCGCCGATGTCCCCGATGCCGAACAGTGACAGGCCGTAGTGCGCGAAGACCCGCGCGACGAGACAGATCGTCAGCACCGTGAGGACGAGTGCCACCGCCATGTGCACGGCGTGCTGCCACGGCCGCATCCGCGCGGGTGAACGTACGGCCATCAGAAACGCGGCCGCCAGCAGCAGCACCGCGGCCACCACCATCAGCCACCAGACACGGCTGTCGTATTCGGAGAGCGTGCTCAGATTGAGCGTGGACTGCTCGGGCGTGCGCAGCACCTGGTCCAGCACCTTCGGCATGGGCAGCCCGAAAGGCCCCTCCACCTTGCCCTCCCAGGACGCGCCGAGGCCGAGCGTGAAGGCGAGCCAGGTGAGGTTCGGAAGTCCCAGCAGGATCACGGCGAAGGTCTCGGCCGCGTGACCCTGCGTCGCCGCCACCACCAGGCCGATGACCAGGCCCACCGCGACGCAGGCGAGCAGCAGCGCGACCATGGCGTATGCGGCGGGGCGTACCGATTCCTGGAAACGCAGCAGCCGGGGCGGGAGCGGGGCTCCTCTTGAGACGAGCAGGGCCAGCACGATCAGGCCCGCCAGCCACAGCAGTCCGAACACGAGCGTGAGGGCGATGTCGGCGCGGAAGCCGACCTTGGGCGAGGCGTCGAGCAGCTCGCCGATGTCGGAGACCGCTCCCTCGCCGAGCGGGATGTCGAAGGTGTGGCGCGCCAGCAGCGACAGGGCGATCAGCGCGACGGCCCACACGGCTGCCAGCCTCCCGGCCCAGCCCGCCAGTTCACGGGCGCCGGCCACGGCACGGTGCCGCAACGGCCGCAGAAAGCCGGCGGCGACGACCAGCGCGCCCGCGAGGGTGACGGACAGGGGCAGCACGGTCAGGCCCGCTCGGGTGTCGGCGATGACGCCGGCGTCCCCGGAGAGCTCGACCGTGCCGCCGACCGCCATCACGACCACGGCGGCCACGATGCTCCAGAAGGCGCTACCGGGGAGGTCGGCCGCGCCCGCGGCCCACAGCCCGAGAGCGGCCGTGAGAATCAGGGCCACGAGGGTGGCGAGCACCGCCACGAGGGCCTCGCGCCAGCCGTGTGAGGCCCGTACGGCGCGGTTCTGGTCGCTGGTTCCCTGCTGACTCACGCTGCCACGCTAAGCAGCCATCGGGCGCTCCGCCCGCCGGGAGGGCCGACCGCGTCGGCTTGCGGGGCGGACGAGTACGGAGCACACAATAGGCAGGAATGCGGGTAATCGTTCCCTTTCTCGCCTTTGTCCTTACGTCGGGAAGAAGAGACCGTGAGCGCACAGCCTCCGCCCTCCGAACGCCCCACCGGTCCCCCGTCCGGCCCTCTCTCGGGCCCGACGCAGCAGGGGCCGACCCCGCCGCCCTCCGAACCACCCGGCCCGCCGCCCGGCCCGCCGAGCGGCGGCGGCACAGCGGGCGGCTCAGGGGCAGGCGGCGGAGCGGGCGGCCCGGACCAAGGAGGAGGCGCCGACAGGCCCTGGTGGCGCTCCATTCCCATCGTGGCCGGTGTATCCATCGCGGTCGTCGCGGCCGTGGTGCTGGCCGTGGTCCTCAGCCGGCCCGACAGCGGTTCCGGCTCGGGCGGCGAGGTCTTCCTCCAGGCGGCGGGCACGAGCGGACCCGATCCGTACACCCCCTCGACGTCCCGCGACGAAACTGCCGCCGACCCGCAGCCCGCGCAGCCGACCACGACCACGTCGGACGCGGCGGCGAACGAAATCCGCAGCGTGCCGGGTTCGGACCCCGGTCTGTACGGCGGCACCCGCAAGATCGCCAGCTGCGACGTCGAGCAGCAGATCACGTACCTGCAGGAGGACCCGGCCAAGAACGAGGCGTTCGCCTCCACCCTGGACATCGAGCCGAACACCGTTCCGGCCTATCTGCGCTCGCTGACCGCGCTGACGCTGCAGCGGGACACCCGGGTCACCAACCACGGCTACAAGGACGGCGCTTCGACCCCGTATCAGGCAGTGCTGCAGGCCGGTACGAAGGTGCTCGTCAACGACCACGCCGAGCCGCGGGTGCGCTGCGCCTGCGGGAACCCGCTGCTTTCGCCGGTGGAGCAGGAGGGCTCGGTGAAGCGGGTGGGTAACCCCTGGCCCGGATACCGTCCCGGGAACGAAGTGATCGTCAAGCCCACGGCCGAGGTGGTGAAGGTCTTCGTCGTCTACGACCCGGACAGCGGCACCTGGTTCTCCCGCAAGCCGGGCGGCAAGGTTGCCGACGACAAGAAGACGAAGCCGCCGGTGCACCGGCCGACCCCGGGCGTGACCACGCACATCCCGTGCCCGCCCGGCCGCGGAGGAACGCCGGATCCGAAGTCGTCCGCGACCTGCCCGCCGACCTCGCCGTCCTCGCGGCCTCCGTCGTCCCCGCACACGTCGCCGCCCACCTCGCCGCCGACGTCTCCGCCGACCTCGCCGCCGAGTTCACCACCTTCGTCACCGCCGACTACGAAGCCTGTGCAGCCTCTGCAGCCGGACGAGGAGTCGTCGGCGTCGTCCGCCCCGGCGCCCGCGTCGCCCGCCGATTCGTCGGCCTCCGGTCCCTCGGACGCCGGCGGCGCCGGCCCTCCCCTCGTCTAGCCGAGTTCCAGAGTGGTGACGCCGAAGACGCGCTCCTGCCGGATCTCGGGTACCGGCCCCGTGTACATCCGCACGAACTCGGCCTGCGGGGTCAGGCCACGGGCCGTGACCAGGGCGTCGGCCGCCTTCTGGGTCTCGGGGACGTCGACGCTGACCACCTCGTCCGGGCCGAGGTGCGCGGTGAGTGCGTCGAAGAGGCCTTCGGCGTCCTCGGGCGTGTCGGCGAACAGCGGGCCGATGCGCCGACCGTCGCGGGACGGCCGGATCACTCCGTAGCCCGTGAGCCTCCCGTCCCGCAGCGCGGCGTACGCCGTGTGCCCGGCGGTCGACAGCCAGCGGGCTACGAAGCCGCTCCGGTCGGCCGGGAAGCATGTCCGGTCGTACGCGGCGATGGCTTCGTGGTGCGCCGCGGTGACCGGCACAACTCCCGCGCCCGGTGCGCCGGACCGCTCGGGACGGCCGCCGTAGCGGATGGTGCCGTTGGCCGATGTGAATCCGGAGCGCCGGTAGTTGGCCTCCTGGGCGGGTACGGCGTCGAGGCCGATGGTTCGGGCGCCGGCGTGCGGGACGGCGGTCCGCCAGGTCGCGATGCCGAGGCCCTGGCCGCGGTGGTCGGGATGGACGAGGTAGTAGCCGAGAAAGGCGTACTCCGGCGAGTAGTTGACGACCGAGACGGCCGACACCGCACGGGCGCCGATGCGGCCGATGAAGAAGCCGTCCGGGTCGGTGGGATGGAAGCAGGCAACGTCCGAATCGCCGGGGTTCCACGCCTCCGCGGCGGCCCACTCCGCCACCTCGTGCCATTCCTCCGACGAGGCGCGGCCGACGGCGAGTCCGCCGGGTCCCGCCGTGGCGTCGGAGGTGCCGTTCTGGCTGATGGAGTGTGACTGAGGGGCTTCGCCGAGGGGGTTCATTTCTTGCTGTTGTCCCTTCCGGAGCTGTGCGGTCGGTGGAGGAGTCGGTCAGATCAGGTCCATGGCGGCCACTTCGTCGGGACTGCCGTAGCTGACCGGTCCCTGGAAGCGCCGACGGGCGGTGGCAAACCACCACACGGTAGCGATGAGCAGCACCACTCCCAGCGCGATCGGCGCGTAGTTGAAGGTGGTGCCGGTGATCGGGTAGGTGTGCGGGAGCATGAACAGCACGCTGCTGAGCACGATCCAGGTCACGGCGACCCGGGCCACGGGCTTGCCCCAGCGCCCGAGGTTCCACGGTCCCGGCTCGAACTCGTCGCTGAGGCGCAGCCGCAGGAAGATGGGCACGGCGTAGGCGAGGTACAGCCCGACGACATTGACGCCGACAATGGCGGTGAAGGCGGTGTGCGACCACCACGCCGGAATGATCAGCACCAGCGAACAGGCGGCGGCCAGCCAAACCGCCTTGACCGGAGTGCGTGTTCGCAAGGACACGGAATGCCACAACCGGGAGCCCGGCATCGCGCCGTCGCGCGAGAAGGCAAAGATCTGACGGGTATTGCTGGTCATGTTGGCGAGGCCACAGAAGAGCATCGCGCCGATCACAACCAGCAGGAGCAGCTTGGCGGCGGTCACGCCGAGCCCGTCAATGAGAATCTGCACGGGCGGGGCGGCGGCACTCGCTGTAGCGGAATAGTCGCGGATCGCGTACACCAGCGCGAGCATGAGGATCAGTCCGGCGACGGCCGAGTAGCCGATGGCGCGCATGATGCCCTTGGGCGTGTTGACAGTTGCCTTCACAGTCTCTTCCGACATGTGGAAACTGCCGTCGAAGCCGGTGAACGTCCAACTGGTGACCAGGAGACCCAGCATTGCCGCGTACACGCCATTGCTGAAACCGGTGCTGTTCACGAAATGGGTGACGAACGAGGCGGACTGATGGTGTGACGGCACCAGGGTCAGACTGACCACGATCACGACCATGCCGGTCAGCAGCCACCACACGGAGATCCGGTTGAGGGCCGCGACCAGTTGCACGGTGTAGGTGTTGGCCAGTCCCTGGATCAGCAGGATCACGGCGGTGATGAGGACCGTGCGCTGGCCGGTCACCTCGTAGCCCGGCCACTGCATGGCGAAGAACGCCTGGATGAAGGTGGCGGCGGCGTAGCCGGTGGCGGCCGTGCCGCCGACCTGGCCGACGAAGTTGAGCCAGCCCGTGTACCAGGACCAGGCTCCGCGGTGCCGCTTGGCGAGCTTGCCGGCGGAGAAGTACAGTGCGCCGCTCGTCGGGTAGGCCGAGGCTATTTCGCCCATCGCTGCACCGACGAACAGCACCATCACCGACACGGCTATCCAGCCGAAGACGAGAATCCGTGGCCCGCCGGCGCCCATGCCGAATCCGAAGGCGGAGAAGATTCCGGAGATGATGTTGATGATGGTGAACGAGATGGCGAAGTTGTCGAATGCGCGAAAACGCCGGGTGAGCTTTCGCGGATATCCCATTGCGTGCAGTGTGGCGTCGTCGTCGAGCGCGACGGCGGCGTCATCGTGATGACGGTTCCTTAACCTGGAGATGGTCGTTCGCTCGAACACAACAGGGGGCCTTTCCATTGGGGGGTTGAGAGGGGGGTAAAGGGCCCGAAGGGAAATCAGGCGGCACTGGGAACGGGAAGTCCGCAGGAGCGTCTCGCTCTGGTCAACTGCTCGCCGGGAGCGCCGAAAGCACTCCACGGCATGCGCGAGGCATACGGTCCCATGGCCGTCAGCACTTCTCTCGCCTCGAATTCCCGCTTGGCCATATACAGCGCATGCGCCAGATACGACAGGTCCAGGACCGGGGTGAACCGGTAGCCGGACACCTCGGGAAACCAGCTGTTGTAGCTTCCCGTCGCCGCGGCCAGCCACTGGGGCTGCTGCCACATCCGGTCCGCCAGCAGGACGGAGGGGTCGTACTCCTCCACGAGCGCCACGAGCGGCAGCAGCCGGATCGCCGACCAGGCCGGTGCCCGGTGGCTCAGGAACGAGGCGACGTCCCAGCGCGCGCTCGCCGTGCCGCCGTACCGGGTGAAGAAAAAGGCGAGAAAGCGGTGGTGCGCCTCGCGGTGCCACGGGTCGAGCCGCAGGATGTGCGCGAACAGGTGCCAAGGGCCCGGTGGTGAGGTCAACAGCCCCTGGGGCGCAGGGTCGCGGGGCCGCCGGATACGGGCCAGGGCCAGCTGTACGACCCAGGGCGTGGGATCCTCCGGCAGCATCTGGGCCGCACGCTCGCTCGCCGCCTGCGCGATGCCGACGAGCGTGCCGGTACGCGGGTCCGCCGCATCGGCCATCCGCAACGCCCGCAGCATCGCCACCCGCGACCAGAGCAGTGCCGATTCCGGGCCCGGCTCCTCGGCCAGCCAGCGTTCGGCGAGATCGGAGTCGGCCGCCTCGGACGCCAGCACCAGTGAACGATGGGCCCGGACTTCGAAATCGTCGCGGACCTCCGTGAGCGCGTCGTGCGCACTCAGGTAGCGGCCGGCCTTCACATCGATGCAGGCACGTGCCAACTGACGGTCGTCGGCTGCCGGATGCCAGACATACTGCCCCTCAAACGAGCCAGCAGCCACGATCCCCTCCCCGTTCCTTGCAGACGGCGCACCCGTGCGCATTCCGGCCAGGCCGAATTCGGCACGCTCGCCGTCGTAGATCCACCGGCGGGACCACACCCTACTCATCATCAAGTCGCGGCGAAAACAGTTACCCACGGGATCTGCTTCAGCTTTATTGCGTTCCACGCATTGAAGGCGCAAGTGGCTGGCATATGCGTTTTCCCGGCGGCTCCCGGAAGGGTGAACTCGCATGCATGCCTCATATGTTGAACCCTTCACCAGTTTCGTCCGCGAAGTCATGGGCAATCGACTCGTCCGTTCGCGCAGATGTCCGCCACCTCTGTCGCGGACGCTCGTTGGGACCGGCATGATCACTGCTCGACGCGTATCGCTTCTCTCGTCGGCCCTCATCGCGGCCACCCTCGCGACCGGCCTGACGGCCGGCAGCGCAAGCGCCCGATTCGCCCCCGACACCGTCACCATCGACCCCACCGGGCAGATCGCCCGGGACGGCACGATCACGCTCAGCGGCACCTACCGCTGCACGCCCCGCTCCGGCTCGGTCCTCATCGGCTCCAAGCTGATCCAGGGACCGTCGCAGGCCGGCATCGGCGGCACCGTGGCAACCTGCGACGGACAGGAGCACGCCTGGCGCAACACCGGCAATACCGACCTCACCTTCACCGCCGAGGCGGCCCGCGGCGAGGCCACGCTGCTGGAACTGAAGACATCCGGCGGATTCATCCCGGTGCCCGTCGTGCTGGCCACCCACAACAGCGAACTGGCACTCCATCAGGGCTAGTCCAGCGACTCCGCGAGAACTGACCTCAATTCAACTCCGCACCGGCCCCGCCTGCGTCTTCACCTCGGCAGGCGGGGCTCGGCATGTCTGACCTGCGAGCCCCGACGCGCCGCCGCGGGAGGGGTCACTCGAACGGTTACTGAACACCCCGGAGCCCTTGACAACGATGTCAACCAGTGGTCCAGTCCTGGCCATCGAGACCTCGACGAGGAGGCGGCACAGCGATGGCGATCGGATCGACAACCGCGGCACTCCGGCCCCCCTGGCGCCCCCGCGGCGCACATGTCGTCGCGCTCGCGCTCTCGCTGCTCATACCCGCCGACACGGCGGCCGCGGCCGCCGTGCATCCGGTCGCCGGCAATCCGAAGCGCTCCCCGCAGGTGTTCCCGAAACCCCGGTCGCTGAAGAGCCGCACGGACAGCGTCCGCATCCCGTCCGCCGTGACGCTGGTCGCCGGGGCGGACACCGACGCCGCCGCGCTCACCGTGGTCCGCTCGGTGCTGCGCGATGCCGGCGTCCGCACCATCGAGCAGGTGGACGACCACACCCCGGTCCGCGGCGGGCGGTTCGTCGTCCATGTCGGCGGACACAAGGAGAACGCCGCGACCAACGACGCGCTGAGCGCACTCGGCGTCCAGGGCGCCGAGATGATGGCGGCCGAGGGCTATGTCCTCGCGGTCGGTGAGGGCCGGGACGGACGCGACCACATCGTGCTGAGCGGGGTGGACACGGCCGGTACGTACTACGCCGCGCAGACGCTGCGTCAGCTGGTGCACGGTCCGCGGCTGCGCGGAGTGGTGATCCGCGACTGGCCCTCGCTGCGCCGGCGCGGCGTGGTCGAGGGCTTCTACGGACCGCCGTGGTCGCACCGGCAACGCCTGGCCGACCTCGACTGGTTCGGCCGGCACAAGATGAACTTCTACGTCTACACGCCGAAGGACGACCCGTATCTGCGGGCCGAGTGGCGCAAGCCGTATCCGGCCGCGGATCTCGCCCGCATCGGAGAGCTGGTGCGCCGCGCCCGGGCGAACCATGTGGAGTTCGGCCATGTCCTCTCCCCCGGCCTGTCGGTCTGCTACTCCAAACCGTCCGAGGCCGACGCGCTGACCGCCAAGTTCGAGTCGCTGTGGGCGCTGGGCGTACGCAGCTTTGTCGTCGCCTTCGACGACATCGACTACCAGCGGTGGAACTGCGACGAGGACCGGGAGATCTTCGGCACCGGACCGGCGGCCGCCGCGGGCGCACAGGCGCATCTGACGAACGCGGTGCAGAAGGCGTTCATCGCCGAGCACCCGGAGGCCGAGCCCTTGCAGATGGTGCCCACGCAGTACTGGGGCAGCGACAGCACCGACTACACCCGGCGCCTCGCGCAGGAGCTCGATCCCGAAGTCGTCGTCCAGTGGACCGGCGTCGATGTCATCGCGCCGAGGATCACAAGGGCCGATGTGGCGGCCGCGCGTGAGGTGTTCGGGCATCCCGTCCTGCTGTGGGACAACTACCCGGTCAACGACTATGTCCAGGGGCGGCTGCTGCTCGGGCCGTTCACCGGGCGCGAGGCGGGACTCGGCGAGTCCGCCATCGGGCTGACCGCCAACCCGATGCCGCAGGCCCAGGCGTCCAAGACCTCGCTCTTCGGCGTGGCCGACTACGCCTGGAACGACGCGGCGTACGACCCCGAGCGGGCCTGGGCAGCCGGTCTCGACGAGCTCGCCGGCGGCGACGAGGGCACCGCGGAGGCCCTGCGCGCCTTCGCGAGCGTCCACTACTCCTCCCGGCTCGACCCGCGGCCCGCCCCCGAACTCGCCGCGCGGATCGAGGAGTTCCGTCGCACCGGAAGGGCCGCACCGCTCTACCGTGCGCTGCGTGCGGTCCACGAGTCGCCGTCAAGGCTGCGTGACCGGCTGGAGGATCCCGGCTTCCTCACCGAGACCGGTCCCTGGCTCGACGCCACCGAGGCCTGGGGCCGGGCGGCGCTCACCGCGCTGGACATGCTGACCGCTCAGCGGGCGGGCCACGGCGCCGAGGCGTGGGCGGCCCGGCAGTCGTTGCCTTTACTGATCGCCAAGGCGAAGTCGTTCACGTGGGTCGGGCTCGACCCGAACCGGAGGGTGCCGGTCGAACTCGACCCGGTCATGGAGGAGTTCGTCCGCTGCGCGCTGGAGGAGAACACCCGCTGGCTGGGCCTCTCCCAGCCGTCGCCGGTCACCAACCTGCCGCCGCTCGACGGCCGCTTCCCGGCCTCCCACATGACCGACGGGGATCCGGGAACGTACTTCTGGGGCGCGGCCGCCGCTGGGGCCTGTCGTCTGGATCAGGCCGGATCAGTGAGCGGGGTCTGGTGCCGTGGATCGCAAGGCGGAGGAGGGAGGCATGGCGGAGCCATGCCGACTGACGACAACGCGGCGAGGCGCGGTGCCAGGGCACGCGAGCCCGGCAAGATCCAGCCGACAGGCCCCGGGCCGGGGCATGTCGCCGGGGTCGACCTGGGCCGCCCGCGGCCGGTCACCGACGTCGAGGTGGCGATGGGCAAGAGCGGCAGTCCCGACGACTACATCCATGAGGGCGTCGTCGAGTACTCGGCCGACGGCTCGACATGGAAGCAGGGCCCGGCGTTCGCGGGCGAGGCGACCGTGCGGGCCGAGCTGCCGGCCGGGGCCGTGGCGCGGTATGTCCGGCTGCGCGCGACGAGGGCGCAGGAAAACTGGGTGGCGGTAAGGGAGTTCACCGTCGGCCGCGGCGATGCGGTCACAGTCTCGGGCACGCCCGCTCCGGCCGCGGGCAGCGGATTCGCACTCGCCGCCGACGAGAACGCGGGCACGGCGTACGAGGCGGCAACCGCCCCCTCCTCCGGCGACGCGCTCACGGCCGCCCTGCCCGGGGCACGCGAGCTGCGCCGGGTGCTGGTGCTCCAGCCCGGCACGGACACCGCGGACGGCATGGTCCAGGTGCACACCGCCAAGGGCTGGGCCACGCTCGGCCCGCTCTCCGGCCGGGGACTGACCGAACTGCCCGCCCGCGGACTGACCGCGGACGCGGTGCGTGTGCGCTGGGCCGAAGGCCGCAGGGCGCCGCAGGTGTCGGAGATCCTTCCGGTGTACGCCGACGCCGCGCCTGCTTCGGTCGCCTTCGCACCCGCCAACGCGACCTTGGACACCGGCGGTTCGGCGGCGGTCACCGCCACGCTCACCTCGACCCGCTCCGAGGATCAGCGGCTCACCGTCGAGGCGGACCCGCCGCAGGGCCTCACGGTCGAACCGGCCCGCCGTGAGCTCAGCCTGCCGCGCGGCGGCCGAACGGAGATCAAGCTGCGGTTGAGGGCGGCAGAGAACCTTGCGACCGGCACATACCGGATCCCGGTCACCGTGCGCGGCAAGCACGGCACCCCGCCCGCCACCACGACCCTCACTGTGACGGTCTGGCCGCGCACCTCGGCCGCGAATGTGGCGCTGGCGACGGCCGGAGCGAGCGCCGACGCCTCACAAGTGGAGGACGACGCACCGCAGTTCGCCGCCGCAAAGGCCATCGACGGCGAGCACTGGACGACGGCGGCGACGGTGACGGACAGCCCGGGCGGCACGGAGTCGGTGCGGCTGGACGCTCCCGGGACCCGGTTCGTACGGATGCAGGGGCTCGGGCGGGCGTCCGGCTTCGGCTGTTCCGTCTACGAGTTCGAGGTCAATGCCGTCGCCGAAAACGGCGAGTGAGCGGGCCATTGACATGCTTCGGACGACCATGAAAGCTTTCCCGCACTCAGTTCGGACAACGTTGTCAGCAAGGGGCGCTCGGATGCGACGTTCAGCGAGTTGGATACGTACGAGAGCCGCCCGGGTGGTGGTGGCCGCCCTGCTGGCGGGCGGCATCAGCGGCCCGGCCACATCGGCCGCCGCCGAGCCGCCGGCCTCGCCCACCAGCCTGGTCAACCCCTTCGTCGGCACGCAGAACTTCGGCAACACCTTCCCGGGCGCGAGCGCTCCCTTCGGCATGGTCCAGGTCAGCCCGGACACCGGCGGCCAGGGCGGCTACGACTACCAGCAGGACAAGATCCACGGCTTCAGCCAGACCCATCTGTCGGGCGTGGGCTGCGGCGTGGCGGGCGAGTTGCCGATCATGCCGACCACCGGCGCGGTCAGCAGCGTCAACCCCGACGACTACCGCTCGACGTACTCGCACGACAACGAGAAGGCCGAGCCCGGCTACTACCGGGTCAACCTGAAGTCGTACGACATCGACGCCGAGCTCACCGCCACCCAGCGCACCGGCTGGCAGCGCTACACCTTCCCGTCCACCGGCGCAGCCAATGTGCTGTTCAACACCGGTAAGGCCAACCAGCGGGTGTACGAGTCCGAGGTGCATGTCGTCGGCGACCGCACGGTCGAGGGCCGGGTCGACGCCGGCAACTTCTGTGCCGGCAAGGACCGTCACACCGTCTACTTCACCGCCACCTTCGACCGGCCCTTCACGACTCACGGCACCTGGCGCGGTTCGACGCCGGAGCCGGGCGGCAGGGACGCGGCCGGCGAAGGCGGCAACGGCGCGTGGGTGTCCTTCGACGCGAGCGCAGACCAGGACGTCGTGGTCAAGGTCGGCCTGTCGTACACCGGCGTCGAGGGCGCGCGGAAGAACCTGGCGGCGGAGACGCAGGATTCGTACGACTTCGACGCGACCCGCGCGCAGCTGCACCGCGCCTGGGAGGAGCAGCTCGGCTCGGTGCGCATCGCGGGCGGCTCGAAGGAGCGGCAGAGCGCCTTCTACACCGCGCTCTACCACGCGCAGATGCACCCGAACGTGGCCGGTGACGTGGACGGCCGCTATGTGGGCTTCGACCGCAAGACCCATACGGCGAGCGGCTACACGCCGTACCAGAACTTCTCGCTGTGGGACACCTACCGGCCGCAGAACCAGCTGCTGCAACTGCTGGAGCCCGGCGTCGCCCGCGATGTCGCGCTGTCCGTCGTCGCCATCGGCAAGGACGGCGGCTGGCTGCCGCGCTGGGCGCTCGCCAACAGCGAGACCAACATCATGACCGGCGACCCGGTGACGCCGTTCCTCGCCGAGGCCTGGTCGAAGGGGCTCTTGGCCGGGCACGAGGAGGAGGCTTACGGCCTGCTCAGGAAGAACGCCACCAGCACGCCGCCCGCCGAATCCCCGTACAACGGCCGCTCCGGTGTGGAGCACTACAGCGAGCGCGGATACCTCCCCTCCGGCCTGGACCTGGGCGAGGACTGCGCCGACAAGGGCGGCGACAACGACTGCAACCACCCGGCGTCCGCGACGCTCGAGTACGCGGCCGCCGACGCGTCGCTTGCGCTGATGGCGCGTGCGCTCGGCCATGACAAGGACGCGCGGATGCTGGCGGCGCGCGGCCAGTGGTACCGCAATCTGTGGGACTCCTCGATCTCCCAGTTCCGGCCGCGCACCGCGCAGGGCACCTGGATGACGCCGTACGACCCGGTCGAGGCGGGCCACCAGTTCCACGAGGGCGGCGCGTACCAGTACCAGTGGCTGGTGCCTCAGGACCCGGCCGGGTTGGTCGAGTTGATGGGCGGAAGGAAGGCCACGGAGAAGCGCCTCGACGCCTTCTTCGTCCATGACAAGCTGCTCACCGACCCGGCCGGCACCGCGCGCAACGACTGGATCTCGCAGCCGTACGACTACTACGGCAAGCCGACCTACAACCCGAACAACGAGCCGGATCTGCACGCTCCTTACATGTATCTGTGGGCGGGCGCGCCGGCGAAGACCGCGACGGTCACGCGGGCGGCGATGACGCTGTTCACCACCGGTCCCGACGGCATGACCGGCAATGACGACCTGGGCACGATGTCGGCCTGGTACGTCTTCTCGTCGCTGGGGCTGTATCCGACGATGAGCGGCGCGGACTTCCTGGCGCTGTCCAGCCCGCAGTTCGAGTCGGCCACCGTCACGATCGGCGCATACGGCCGCAAGCAGGGCGGCACGCTGAAGATCACGGCTCCGGGCGCGAGCGACGAGCGACGGTTCGTCCAGAAGGTGGCGCTGAACGGCCGCAATGTGGCGGCCACATGGCTGGACTGGGACGCGATCGCGCACGGCGGACGCCTCGACCACCGGCTGGGCACCGAGCCCTCGTCCTGGGGCACGGACCGGAGCGCCGAGCCGCCGTCGGTCAACGCGAAGGCCGGGGCCGACCGCAGGCATCATCTCGACGCCTCGCTGCGCACCGCGTCGGACGCCGTGCCGGCGGGCGGCAGCGCGCAGACCGCACATCTGGCGGTGGACGTCCTGGCCCAGTCGCCCGGTGATGTGCGGGTCTCGGTCGCGGTGAACGCGCCCGCGGGCTGGTCCGTGAAGGCGCCGTCGCAAGTGACGCTCAAGTCCCGCCATCTGCCGGTGCAGACAACGGTTCCGCTGGCCGTCTCCGTGCCTCCCGGGGCCGCGACCGGCTCGTACTCGATCCCGGTCACGCTCTCGGCGAAGGGCATGAAGAGCGTCGTGCGCACCGCGACCGTCGAGGTGAAGACGGCGGCGACTTGCGCCCAAGGCGCCGCCGAGCAGTGCGCGGTGGATCTGTCGACGGCCGTGAACCACGACGGCACGGCCACCAAGGACCAGTCGGGGCAGGGCGACTTCGACGGCGGAGGCTGGAGCTACGACGCCGATCTGCTGCCGCGGCCCGGTCCGGTGACCTGGAACGGGGTGACGTACCAGGCGACCGATCCGTCCGGGACCGCCGCCAACTTCGTGGAGGCCCGCGGCCAGGCGCTGTTGCTGCCCGAGGGCGCCCGATCCTCGCTCCGGCTGGTCGGCGCCTCGCACAACGGGCCGGTGAACACCACGCTCACCGTCCGCTACACCGACGGCACCAGCAAGGACATCGCGGTCACCATCGGTGACTGGGCCGGTTCCGCTCCGTCCGGCAGCACCGTCGTCCTCGACATGCCGCACCGCATCAAGAACGGCCAGGGCGTCGACGGCCCGCCGGTGCGGCTGTTCGGCGACAGTGCGCCGCTCGACGCCGCGAAGACGCTGCGCTCGGTCACGCTGCCGGACGATCCGCGGGTCGAGGTGTACGCCATCACGCTGAACTGAGCCGCCGCCCCAGCGGCTCTCTCTCCCCCCCCACAGAATCCCGAGGCAGCCCATGAGCAGCAGAGCAGCACCGGCGGCGAGCCAACGTCCCACGACGACCGGCCGGCGGCGGTTCATCGGCGCGGTGGCGGCCGCGGCGGTCACCGCCGCGGTGCCCTCGACCGCACATGCACGCCCGCGCGGCCCGCGCCGCCTGTTCCTCGGCACCTACACCTCGGCCGCCGGTGGCGGCACCGGTATCGGTCTGGCCGCATACGACGACCTGACCGGCCGGATCACCGCCACCGGCACCGTCGAGGGCGTCGGCGACCCGTCGTTCCTCACGCTCCACCCGTCGGGCGGCACGCTCTACACGGTCAACGAACAGCAGGAAGGAGGGGTGACCGCGGTCCGGCTGTCCGACGACGGCCGGCACCAGGTGCTCGGCACGCGCGGCACCGGTGGTGCGGCACCGTGCCATCTGTCCGTACATCCCGGTGGGCGCTGGCTGCTGAGCGCCAACTACCTCTCCGGCAGTGTGGCCGTGCATCCGATCGAGGCGTCCGGCGCACTCGGCGCGCGCACCGCGCTGGTCACCCACTCCACGCCGCCGCCCGGGCCCGGCCAGCAGGGTCCGCACGCGCACCAGATCGTCACCAGCCCGGACGGCGGCCATGTCCTCGCCGTGGACCTGGGCACGGACACCGTGTACACCTACCGGCTCGACACCGAGCGCGGGACACTGGCCCCGGTCTCGTACGCGACGCTCCGGCCGGGAGCCGGGCCTCGGCAGCTCACCTTCCATCCGTCGGGCCGGTTCGCCTATCTGGCCAACGAGTTGGACAACACCGTCGTCGTCTGCGCCTACGACCCCGCCACCGGCACGCTGACTCCCGGCGAGCCGCAGTCCACCGGCACGGGTCCGGGCACCAGCTATCCGGCGCAGTTGGTCGTCACGCGCAGCGGCCGGTTCGCCTTCCTCGCCAACCGCGGGCACAACAGCCTGACGCGCTATGCGATCGAAGACGGCGGATCACGGCTGCGGCTGCTGGACACCGTGCCGGTGGGCGGCGACTTCCCGCGGCACATCGCCTTCTCACCGTCGCAGAATCTGCTCTTCGCGGCGAACCAGCGCTCGAACTCGGTGACGGTCTTCCAGGTCGATCACGCCGGAGGAGAACTCCGGCCCGTGGGAAACCCGTTTCAAGCCCCGGTAGCGGTCTGCGCGCTGCCTCTCTAGTCCACCGGCCCCATGCGGCAGCACGCCCCGTGCACGTGCACGGGGCGTGCTGCCGTTGTCGGAGTCAGGCCCCGCGGCGGGCCAGCCGCAGAGTGACCAGCTCGAAGGGCCGCAGCGTCAACTGAACCGCGCCGTCCACCAGTTCAAGAGCGGTGACCTCTCCCAGCGTCCGCTCCAGCAGGTCGGTCACCGTGACGCCGGCCGCGTCGAAGGCCGTGGTGACACGGGCCTTGGCGCGTCCGCCGCTCGATTCGTAGAGACGCACCACCACATCGCCGCTCTCGTCGTCCGCCAGCTTGACCGCGCTGACGACCACCGCCCCATGGTCGACGGTCACCAGCGGCGCCACCTCGCCGCGGCCGGTGACCCGGCGCTCCGGCAGATTGATGCGGAAGCCCTCGCGCACGGCGTCCGCGATCGCCGCGCCCGGCACCAGCGCGTGCCGGAACCGGTGCACGCCCTGGTCGGTCTCCGGGTCCGGGAAGCGCGGGGCGCGCAGCAGCGAGACCCGGAGCGTGGTCGTCGTGCCCGCGTCCGAGGCGCGTACGGCACGGGTGACGTCATGGCCGTACGTCGAGTCGTTGACCAGCGCCACGCCCCAGCCCGGCTCCTCCATGTGCACGAAGCGGTGGTTGCAGGCCTCGAACTTGGCCGCCTCCCAGCTGGTGTTGGTGTGCGTGGCGCGGTGGAAGTGGCCGAACTGTGTCTCGGACGCGTACCGCTCGGCGTGGATGTCGAGCGGGAAGGACATCTTCAGGAACTTCTCCGTCTCGTGCCAGTCGACCTCGGTCTCGATGTCGAGGCGCTTGGCTCCGGCGGCCAGCGTCAGCAGCTGGGTCACCGTCGAGTCGCCGAAGCTGCGGATGACCCGGACCATCGCCGCCGTCCCGGACGCGACCGCGGTGACCTCGTCGGCCTGGGTCAGGTCGGTGACGGTGTTGCAGTAGAAGGCGTCGACGTCCCAGGCGTCCCACATGTTCGGGAAGTCGGGATGGATCTGGAGGAGGTTGGCGGCAGCGCCGGGCGCCACCGTCTCGCGCTCGGCGCCGATGTCGTACGCGGAGACCACCAGGCCGCGGGCGTCGATCTCCACCTCCAGCAGCCCGTTGTTGAGGACATGGCCACCGCCCTCACGCGGCGAGAGCCGGACGCCGCCGCCCGCGGTGGCAACGGCCGCTCCGCCGGCCGCGACTCCGTGGCGCTCGTGGGGCGCCGCGTTGAACACCAGCTCCGCGCCGCCGGCCGGGTCTCCGGCGAGTGCGCGCTGGGCGGCGTCGATGATTCCGTTCAGTTCACCGGCCACCGCCGCGTAGGTCTTCTCCGCCTCCCGGTGCACCCACGCGATCGACGAGCCGGGCAGGATGTCGTGGAACTGGTGCAGGAGCACGGTCTTCCAGATCCGGTCCAACTGCTCGTACGGATAGGGGAATCCGGCCCGTACGGTCGCGGTCGCCGACCACAGCTCGGCCTCGCGCAGCAGTGACTCGCTGCGGCGGTTGCCCTGCTTGGTCTTGGCCTGGCTGGTCAGGGTCGCCCGGTGCAGCTCCAGATAGAGCTCGCCGACCCACACCGGCGGATGGGGATACTCCGCCTCCGCCTTGGCGAAGAACGCACCGGGGCTCTCCCAGCGGACGGTGGCCGAGCCTTCGAGGCTGCGCAGCCGCGCCGCCTTGGCGACCATCTCCCGCGTGGTGCCGCCGCCTCCGTCGCCCCAGCCGGTGGGTGCGAGCGAGTGCCTGGCGACTCCCTTGTCCTTGAAGTTCCGTGCGGCGTGGGCGATTTCGCTGCCCTTCATCGAGCAGTTGTAGGTGTCGACGGGCGGAAAGTGCGTGAAGATCCGTGTGCCGTCGATGCCCTCCCACTGGAAGGTGTGGTGCGGAAACTTGTTCGTCTGCGACCAGGAGATCTTCTGCGTGAGCAGCCATTTGGAGCCGGCTGCCTTGATGATCTGCGGCAGGCCGGCGGCGAAGCCGAAGGTGTCGGGCAGCCATGCCTCGTCGTTCTCGATGCCGAACTCGTCGAGGAAGAAGCGCTTTCCGTGCACGAACTGCCGGGCCATCGCCTCCGAGCCGGGCATGTTGGTGTCCGACTCGACCCACATGCCGCCCGCCGGCACGAACCGGCCTTCGGCGACGGCCGCCTTGACCTTGGCGTAGACCTCGGGCCGGTGCTCCTTGATCCAGGCGAACTGCTGTGCCTGCGACATGGCGAAGACGAAGTCGGGCTCGTCCTCCAGCAGCGCGGTCATGTTGGACGTCGTACGAGCCACCTTGCGCACGGTCTCGCGCAGCGGCCACAGCCAGGCCGAGTCGATATGGGCGTGCCCGACGGCGCTGATGCGGTGCGCGGACGGCTCGGCGGGCGTCGCCAGGACTTCTTCGAGGCAGCCGCGCGCCGCCCCGGCCGTACCGCCCACGTTCTGCAGATCGACGGCGTCGAGCGCCCGGCCGACGGCGCGCAGGAGCTCCCACCGGCGCGGACTGTCGACCGGCAGCTCCTGCATCAGCTCGCCGAGCACCTCCAGGTCCAGGACGAGATTCCACACGGTCTCGTCGAAGACGGCCAGGTCCATGCGGGCCAGTTTGTACTGGGGTTCGCTGCCCGCGGTCTCCTTGTCGCCGAGCTGGGTCGGCAGGAACGGGTGGTAGTCGAGGATCACCGGGTTGGACGCGGCCTCGATGTGCAGCCGGACGTCCTCGCCGCCCTGGACCGGCGCGCCGACGCGCACCCACTGGTTGCGCGGATTGAGGCCCTTCACCGGTGTGCCGTCGGTGCGGTAGACCAGGCCCTCGCACTGGAAGCCGGGCATGTTCTCGTCGAAGCCGAGGTCGAGCAACGCCTCGACGGTCCGGCCCGCCCACTCGGGCGGCACGGTTCCGGTCACGGTGAACCAGCTGGTTCCCCACGGAGCGCCCCACCGCTCGCCGACCGCGATCGGCTTCGCCTCGGCGGCCAGGCCTTCGGCGACCGGGACGGGCTCGCCGGGCGCGTTCCAGACCGCCACGTCGAGCGGTACGGACTCGGGGTGGACGGCGGGTCGGATGCGTTCGTCGAGTACACGCCTGAGACGGTTCTCGACGAGGCTGCGGTCGTCATGCATGCGGGGCTGCTCCGTGGGTGAGGGTGCTGGCTACCAGGTGTGGGTGGTTGTGCTGACGGTGGAGACGGTGAACAGCTCCCCGACTGAGCGCAGTTCGAACCTCGCCGCGGTCTCGCCCTGCTCGGGGACGAGACCGCCGACGTGGAACGCGGTCTGGCAGGTGCCGCCGAGGAAGCGGCGCGTGCCGTCGGGGAGTATCCGGTGCAGCTCGTAGTGGCGTACGTCGCCGGGGGTGCCCTGCCACGCGAAACGCAGGTTGCCACCGTCGGCGCCGGTGATCCGCAGGCCGGCCGGGGCCGCCGGAGTGGTCGCCGCGTCCCGGACCGCGAGCCGTCCGAGCCGCCAGCGCACCGGCCCGCTGCCGGTGAGCCGGACGCCCAGCGCGTGGACGGTGCCGGACAGGCCCGTCAGCCGCACGGTCGAGGTCCCCCAGCCGGCACCCGAACTCACCGGGAAGTAGGTGTACGGAGGTGCCTCACCCGCACCGCCCGGCTCGGCGGTGGCGACGGCCAGTTCGACCGTCACGCTGCCCGCGTCGGCCCGGTGGGTCAGCTCGACCACCGTGTCCGCGGTGAGCGGCAGCCGGGTCGCGTACAGGTCCAGCGTGGTCGGCGCGTCGAGAGCGCCGTCGACGAGCAGGCTGCTGCCGCCGCGCCAGGCGTCCGCGAAGTCGAAGCCGACCGAGGGCCGTTGGCCGGACGTTCTGACCACCCACTGGCGGGACGGCATCCGGTCCTGCAGGCCGAGATGGTTCCACTGGGCGTCGGACGTCACCTTCCCGCCTTCGTACCAGCGCAGCCCGTGCCCGGTGTTGAAGACGGTCGCGAACGGGACCTTGTTCACGGTCGAGCGGTCGGCGACGGCGAGCGCCGGGGCCCGCCAGTCGTCGTTCGGGTCGGGCTGCGCGGGGTCGAGCGACCGGCCGCTCCAGAACCGGTCGTCGGCGGCGTGGAACTGGGCCGGCGTGCGCCCCGCGGGCAGGTGGTTGCGGGTCCACTCGGGCCGGTAGAAGCCCAGTGAGACGACATCCGCCGTGTTCTCGGGGACGATCGCGTCCCAGTCGAGGGACGAGTTCCAGCCGTTGGCCTCCACGTCGACGCCGGCCCACAACTCGTAGCGGCTGCGGCCCAGTTGCTGCGCCAGCTGTCCGGACGACGCCAGGGAGCTCTTCGACCAGCGGAAGTCGAGGAACATCGAGTCGGCGGCCTGGAAGAAGGGCTGGTTGCGGTCGTTGAGCGCGCCCTGCCAGCTCACCGATCCGCTCACGGTCATCGCGTCGTACCAGGCGATGCGCAGTCCCGCGGCCGTGCCGAGGCTGTTCAGCTCCTTCACGAAGCCGAGCATGTCGGCGGCGAGCGCGCTGTTGCCGCCCGCGGTCTCGGCGTTGATGAACCAGCCGTCGAACCCGTAGGCCGTCGCGACGTCGACGAGTTTCGCGGCGATCGGGAAGTGCCCGGCGGAGTCCTTCTGCACCAGGTCGCGAGTCCACTGGAGCTGCCCGCCGAAGGCGGTGGGCGGCAGGAAGACGCTGCCCAGCACCGGCACACCGTGGCGGTGGGCGGCGTCGACGATCGGGGCGTTGGGCGCGAGTATCAGCCCCTCCCCCGACGACCCGCCCCAGAACACCAGCTCGTCGACGTACGACCAGTGGGTCGGCGCGTAGTAGTCGGCGGTGGCCGCGCCCTGGGACGGGTTGCTCGAGGTGGGTCCGAAGGAGACGAGCGACTGGATACGGGCCTGTCCGGCCCGGGCGGTGTCGTTCACGGGCGTCGGAGTGAACCGCTCGGCGAGCGGCACTGCGGCGGTGTTGAACGGCAGGTCCGCGTCGTCCGCGGCGCGCCAGGTCTTGAGGCTGCGCCAGGTGATGCCCTGGCCCGGGGTGCCGGACGGCAGCGAGTCGGGGTACCAGTAGGAGGCGTACGGCCGGCCGGTGGCTGCTCTGGCCGCGGCCGAGGCGGCGGTGCCCGGGAGAAGAGTGGGCGCGAGTGCGGCGGCGGCCGACGCGGAGAGGAAAGCGCGTCGACTGAGGTGGGGGGTCATGGTGTGCTCCTTGGTGAGGGAACAACGACGTGGTCCGGGGTGACCAACTCGGTGATGCCACGCGCCGCCAGATGCTCCTTGTCCTCGCTGCGGCTCGCCAGGACCGTGGTGGGGCGCGCCCCGTCCGCGGTGAGCCGGGCGAACGCCTCGAAGACCGGGCCGCCGGGTGCGCAGACGGAACGGTGCGGCGCGCTGTCGTCGTCGCCCGCGTCGACGACGAGCGCGAGGGTGCGGGGGTCGGGACCGTACTGCTGGGCGCGCTGTTCCTCGACGATGCGGGCGATGGCGTGACCGGCCGGTTTGACCTTTCCATCGTTGGTCAACAGGCCGAGGCTGTACTCCAGTTCCGGAAAGTCGGCCAGTTCGCGCGACACGTCGTGCGAGCACCACCAGGTGACGCCCCAGACGTCCGCGCAGTCCAGCGCGTTCACGACAGTCGCCTCGGTGAAGGCGGCGGCGTGCTCGGCCGCGATGAGTGGTGAGGGCGCGCCGACCTCCTGCAGCCAGACGGGCCGGTGCGGGTCGAGCGCCCACGCCTTGGACAGTTCGATCATGTACGCGGCATGGTGCTCGGTCGCCGTGCCGGTACGGCCGTGGCGCTGCGCGGTTCCGTTGAACACCCAGGAGTGCACGGCGGTCAGGGCCCCGACACGGGCCGCGTGCGCGGGCGTGAAGGGGTGGTCGTCCTGGTACCAGGCGGCGTCGTACTCGGCGTGCAGATGGAGTCCGCCGGGCGCGCCCTCCTCGCAGGCGTCGAGCATCCGCCGGAGCCAACTCCCCGCCTCGGAGGGCGAGATGCGGTCCGGGTCCGGATGGGGCCCGCTGGAGAACTGGTTGATCTCGTTGCCGACGGTCATGCCGATGAAGTTCGGCCGGTCTGCGAGCGCCGCGGCGAGGGTGCGCAAATACGCGGCCTGTCCGCGGACCACGTCCGGGTCGGTGAAAATATTGCGCCGGTGCCAGGTCTGCGTCCATGCGGGCAGAAAGTCGAAGCTCGACAAGTGCCCCTGCAGACCGTCCACATTGACGTCCAGGCCGCGCTCGGCGGCCGCGTCGGCGAGCTGCACCAGCTGTTCGACGGCGCGCGGCCGGATCAGCGTGCGGTTGGGCTGGAAGAGCGGCCAGAGCGGGAAGACCCGGATGTGGTCGAGGCCGAGGCCGGCGACGGCGTCCAGATCGGCGCGTACGGCGTCGAGGTCGAAGTCCAGCCAGTGGTGGAACCAGCCCTGGCTGGGCGTGTAGTTGGCGCCGAAGCGCGGCACGGACGTGCTCATACGGCTCATACGGAAGAGGTGTCCTCGTTCTGTGGTGCGGCGCGGGTGGGTTGGGGCAGCCCGGGGCAGGACCCGGAAGGGGTCAGCCCTTGACCGCGCCCTCGCCGACGCCGCGGAAGAAGAAGCGCTGCAGACAGGCGAAGAGGATGATCAGCGGGAGTACGGCGATGATCGTTCCGGCCGCGACCAGTCGTTCGTCGTTGGCGAAGGTGCCGTGCAGATAGTTCAGGCCGATGGTGAGCGTGAAGTTCTGCGGATCGCTGAGGACGATGAGCGGCCAGAGGAAGTCGTCCCAGGCGCCCATGAACGAGAAGATCGCGACGACCGCGAGCGTGCCCTTCACCGACGGCAGCGCGATGCGCAGGAACCGCTGCCAGGCATTGGCCCCGTCGACGAACGCCGCCTCCTCCACCTCGTGCGGCAGGTTCAGGAAGGCGTTGCGCATGAGCAGGACGTTCATCGCGCCGATGCAGCCGGGCAGCAGCACAGCTATCAGCGTGTTGTTCAGACCGAGCTCCCGCATGGTCGTGAACTGGGCGATGATGATGCCCTCGACGGGGACGAGCATCGCGAGGACGAAGGCGAGCGTGGCGGCCCGGCGTCCTCGGTAGCGCATCCGGGCGAGCGCGTATCCGGCCAGTGCGGCGCCGACACAGTTGGTGAGCACGTTCGTGCCGGCGACCTTGAGCGAGTTGAGCGCGTAGTCCCACACCGGGATCGTGTGGGCGACCCGGGTGTAGTTCCCGAAGGTCGGATCGCTCGGCAGGAACGTCGGCGGGGAGCTGTAGATGTCCTCGTGCGGGCCCTTGAGCGAGGTGGACAGCTGCCACACGAAGGGCCCGACGGTCAGCGCCAGTACGGCGAGCAGCAGCAGATACCGCAGGGCCAGCTGCCTGCGCGGGATCCGCCTGCCGTCGGCGTCCGTGACGTTCATGAAGCTCATGCGTCCTCCCTGCGGTCCGCGCGGAGCACCAGCAGCATCAGGGCGATGGTGACGACGAAGACGACGACCGAGATGGCCGAGGCGTAGCCGACGCGCCCGGACAGGCCGGTGCCGACGCGCTGGACGAGCATCACGAGCGTGGTGTCCTCACCCGCCGGCCCGCCGCTGGGTCCGGCCATCAGATAGACCTCGGAGAACACCTTGAAGGCGGCGACCGAGGAGAGGGCCCCGACGAGGACCATCGTGGAGCGGACGGCGGGGACGGTGACGGTGACGAACCGGCGTACCGGGCCGGCTCCATCGACGGCGGCGGCCTCGTGCAGCTCGCGCGGCACGTTCGCGAGCGCGGCCAGATAAATGATCATGTAGTAGCCGAGGCCCTTCCAGACCGTGACCGCCATCGCGCTGAACAGCAGCAGCCACTGGTCGCTGAGAAAGCCGACCTTGCCGACGCCCACCGCCTCCAGTACCGCGTTGATCAGTCCCCGGTCGTCGAGCATCCACACCCAGATCAGGCCGACGACCACGATGGACGCGACGACCGGGGTGTAGAAGGCCGAGCGGAAGAAGGTGATGCCGGGGATGTGGCGCTGCACGAGCATCGCCAGCAGCAGGGGCAGGATCACCAGGGCGGGCACCACCACGAGGACGTACAACGTGCTGTTGCGCAGGCCGATCCAGAACATGTCGTCGTGGATCAGCTCCTCGAAGTTGGCGAAGCCTACGTACTCTCCGGGGATCAGGGTCCGCCGGTCGGTGAAGGCGTTGACCAGCGTGCTGAGGAACGGATACAGGCTGAACGCGCCGACGATCAGCAGGCCGGGCGCGGCGAACAGCCAGGGGCTGAGCGGCAGTTGACGCCTGATCCCGCGGGTGGGCGGGCGGCCGCCGGAGCCGGGGCTCCGGACGGCCTGTCCCGCCGTGGCGACTTTGGAGGTGATCGCTTCGGAGGCGGTGGGGGTCTTCATCGCGGGCTCGGCTCAGCTCTGCTGGAGCAGCCGGTCGGAGGCCTTGACAGCGTTGTCAAGCGCTTCCTTGGGGCTCTCCTTGCCCTGGAGCGCCCGTGCCACCGCGTTGCGCAGCTCGGTCTTCATCTGGTCGCTGAACAGCACGGGCGTGTAATTCACCGCGGTCTTCAGGGACTTGGCGGCGGCGATCCGCACCCGGGTCTCGTCGGTACCGTCCTCCTTGGTGAAGTACGGGTCGTCGAGCGAGCCGGCGGTGCTCGGGAAGATGGCGACCTGCTTCGCGAACTCCATCTGCCGCGTCGCGTCGGTCACGAAGTGCGCGAAGGCGACGGCGGCCGGCTTCTGCTTGCTCCGCGAGTTCACCATCACGCCCATCACATACATGTTGACGTGGCCGGTGCTGCTGATCTGGTCGGTGATGCCGATGTTCTTGTAGAGGCTCGGCGCGTCCTTCTTGAACTTGCCGAGGTCCAGGGCGCTGCCCGGGTTCATCGCGACGGCCTCGGTGAGGAACTTCTTGCCGGAGGACTCGGGGGTGGCGATCAGCGCCTGCGGGTCGAGCGCCTTGGCGTCGTACAACTCCTTGTACCTGGTGAGGAGTTCGACGCCCTTGGCGTCGTTGAAGGCGAAGCCGGTGCCTTCCTTGTTCATCAGCGGGACGTCGTAGCGGCCGAAGTCCTCGATGGTGGGGATGTTCGCGAGAGTGGCGATCTTGCCCTTGCTCTTCTCGGCCATCGTCAGACCGGCCTGGAAGACATCGTCGTACGTCTTCGGTGGCTGGGCGGGATCGAGTCCGGCCTCCTGGAAGAGGCGCTTGTTGTAGAAGAGCGGTCCGGTGTTGAGGTACCAGGGGAAGGCGTAGTTGCCTTCCATCCCCGGTATCCGGTGGCTCTGCCAGGCACCTTCCAGGTACTCCTTGCGGTACTTGGCGGCCGCCTTGTCGAGGTCCAGTGCGAGTCCTGCCTTGGCCAGTGGCGCGACCAGGTCCGGCGAGACATTGACGACGTCGGGCAGGGTGCCGCCGGCCGCGTCGGCGCTGATCTTGTCGGCGTAGCCCTCGGCGGGCCGGTCGACCCACTTCACGTCGGTGCCCGGGTACTGCTTCTCGAAGTCGGCGATCAGACCGTTGAAGTAGTCCTTGAAGTTGGCCTGCAGATTCCAGGTCTGGAAGGTGATGTTGCCTTCGACCTTGCCGGAGGCATCGGTCGAGGCGGCGTCGGTGTCGCCGCCGCAGGCGCTGAGCGGCAGGACGATGGCGATGACGGCGGCAGTAGCGAGTGCCCTGCGGGAGATGCGCACGGTGAACGGCTCCTTTGCTCGGATCAGACGCGCGAACGGACGCCGGAGCTGCGGGCCGCCGGCTGTTTACGTCCCGCAGACCCTGCAAGTGGACTGTGGGTAAAGTCAATACGCTCGCCTCAACTAATGCGCTTGAGTCAGCATTAGTCCAGTTCAGAAGAGTGCAGTCGGACACTTGCGGCAATCAACTAATGCGCTTTAGGGTACGAGGGCTCAAGCGCATTAGTACGCTGGGCGAGACACAGGGTGAAAGGGGCACATGTGGCCGCGGAAACGCCGTCCGGGCGACCCCGGGCGCGCCGTCCGACGATGAAGGACATCGCCCGGCGCGCCGGAGTCTCGGAGAGCGCCGTGTCCTTCGCGCTCAACGACCGGCCGGGCGTCTCCGACATCACCCGCGACCGGGTCCGCCGCGTCGCCGAGCAGCTGGGCTGGCGGCCGAACACGGCCGCCCGCGCGCTGTCCGGCGAGGGCGCCGCAACGGTCGGCCTGGTGGTGGCGCGGCCCGCCACGACGCTCGGCGTGGACTCGTTCTTTCTGCAGCTGATCTCCGGCATCCAGGAGGTCCTGGCGACGCGTCAACTGGGCCTGCTGTTCCAGATGGTGGAGGACGTGGAGGCCGAGTGCGCGGTCTACCGGCGCTGGTGGGCCGAGCACCGGGTCGACGGAATCCTGGTGGTGGACCCGCGCACCGACGACCCGCGTCCGGCGCTGCTGGACGAACTGGGCCTGCCGGGCGTCGTCATCGGCGGACTGCCCGACCAGCATCCGCATCTCTCGCAGGTGCGCGCCGACGACACCGGCGCGATGGCCGCCGTCGTCGGCCGGCTGTACGAGCTCGGCCACCGGCGGATCGTGCACATCGCGGGCCTTTCCTCACTCGCCCACACCGACCGGCGCATCCGCTCTCTGCACGCCGAGGCCGAGCGGCGCGCCCTGGCCGAGGTGCGCTCGGTCACCACGGACTACTCCGACACGGAGGGCGCGGCGGTGACCCGCCGGGTGCTTGCCTCGGACACGCCTCCGACCGCGCTCATCTACGACAACGACGTGATGGCCGCGGCCGGCGCGACCGTGACGTCGGGCCTCGGTCTCACCGTCCCCGGCGATGTGTCGATCGTCTCCTGGGAGGACTCGGTGCTGTGCCGGATGGTCCATCCCTGGCTGACGGCGCTCTCCCGCGACACGATCGCCTTCGGCCGGCTCGCGGCCCAGGAACTGACGGCTCTCCTCGACGGCGGCCCGGCCCGCGCGGTCCAGGTCCCGCTCCCCCGCCTGATCGAACGCGAGAGCACGGCGCGCGCGGCCTCCTGAGACGTACGGGAGCGCGGCGATGTCCGGCCTACGTCGAGCGTGCGGCCAGCAGCAGGGCGATGTCGTCCGGCCGGTCGATCGCGTGGCTTGCCTCGCGGATCAGCCGGTCCGCCGTGTCGGCGAGGGACAGCAGGTCGCACTCGGCCAGGGTGCTGCGCAGCCGCTCGATGCCGAGGTCGATGTCGCTGCCCGGCGTCTCCACCAGGCCGTCGGTGAACAGTGCGAGAACCGCGCCCGGTTCGAGGCTCAGGTCGGTGACGGGGTACGTGGCCGCCGGGTCCACGCCGAGGACCACACCGCCGTCGAGGTCCAGGACCTCGCACTCGCCGTCCGGGTGGCGCAGCAGGGGCTGCGGGTGACCGGCGCGGACCGCGTGGGCGAGGCCGGTCGCCGGATCGAAGGCGATGTAGCAGCAGCTGGCGAACTGGCCGGGGTCGAGGTCGATGAGCAGCCTGTTGGTGCCGCTCATCACCTCCTCCGGATCGTGGCCGCTGAGCGCGAAGGCCCGTACCGCACTGCGCAGTTGGCCCATGGTCGCGGCGGCGGCGACACCGTGTCCCTGAACGTCTCCGATGACGAGCGCCAGCCCGCGGCCGGTCTCCACGACGTCGTACCAGTCGCCTCCGACGTCCATGCCCTGCGTGCCCGGCAGGTAGCGGCCGACGGTGCCGACCTTGTCGCGTACGGGCAGCCGGTGCGGCAGCAGGGCGTCCTGCAGCCCGCGGGCGAGCGCGGCTTCGGTGTCGTAGCGCTGGGCCCGCTCCAGTGCCTGTGCGATCAGCCCGGCGAGCGCGGTGAGGACCGTGCGCTCTTCGGGGCTGAAGCCGCGCGGCTGGTCGAAGCCGAGGATGCAGGAGCCCACCGGCCGGCCCGACGCGATCAGCGGCAGAAAGGCCCTGGCGCCGACATGGGCGTCCAGCGGGATGCCGGGATAGGCGGCCGCAAGGTGTTCCATCGACTCGAAGAAGATGGGCCGCCCCGTGGTGAGCGTTTCGACGCCGGGCAGCCGGGCGTCGAGCGCGACGCCGTCGAACCGGTCGAGGAAGCCCTGCGGGAAGCCGGTCTCCCAGGCGAGGTAGAGGTGTCTCTCGTTGAGCAGATAGATCGCCAGCTGACGGCCGCCGAACGCGGGCAGCAGTTCCTCGGTGACCACCGCCGACACCTGGCGGGCCGTGACGGCCTCTGTCAGCGCGATGGCCAGGGCGACCGGGCGGTACAGCGCCGACGCGCGGTCGGCGGGTGAGCCGAGCCCCGCGCCGGGCGTGACGACGGAACTCGGCGTGTAGTCCGGCCGGTCCGCCGCGGCGATGGTCGCGGTCAGGCCGTCGTGACCGGGATACAGGGACACCGAAAGCCACTCTTTGTCGGCGCGGCGAGCCATGAAGTGGACGGGCGAGTGGGACAGCAGAGCAGCCCGGTAGTGGTCTTCGTAGGCCGGGTTGCCGAGCCACGGCACCGCCTCCCACAGGACGCGTCCGGCCAGCTCGGACCGCCCCTGGCCGAGCAGGGTCTCGGAGCTCTGGTTGAGGTAGGTGATCCGCCCGAGCCGGTCGAGCGAGAAGATCCCGCGCGGCAGCCGGTCGGTGGCCTCGGCGACGATCGGCCCGGTGCCGAGGTCGACCACGAAGCCGGTGATGCGGGGCTCGCCTCCGCCGGGTCCGGGCGTGGGCACACGGCGGCCGGACATTTCAAGCAGATGCGGACGGCCGTCCGGCCCGCGCAGTCGCATCCTGCGGGCCACCGGCCGGCCGGACTGGGCCGCCTGGCGTGCCACGGTCCACAGCCCGAAGACGTCCTCCGGCGACAGCCGCTCGACCAGCGATTCCATGGTGCCGCGGAAGCCCTTCGGATCGGCACCGAGGATCGTGCAGAGCTCGTCGTCGGCGGTCACCGCGCCGGAGTCGAAGTCCCACTCGAAATGGCCGATGCGCACCGGAGGCGTGGTGGGCGACGGCAGTTGCACGGACGCCGGTTCGCCGTCCCACCGGATGGGTGAACCGTGGCTGCTCAGTTCCGCGAGCGCGGCGCCGAGCCGCCGGGCGATGTTGTGCATCCGGTGGCGGTCGGCGTTCGAGACCGGGCGTCCGGGCGTGGCCAGCCGCAGCACCATCAGCACGCCGAACTTCTCGCGGCCACTGACCACCGGCACGTACAGCGAACCGAACGGGAACGGCAGGCCCGCCATGAGCTGGGGGTAGAGGCGCATGGCCTCCTCGGCGTCGGCGAGGAGGACGGCCTGACCCGAGCGGTGGGCCTCGGCGACCGGGAAAGGCCGGTTCACATGCATGCGCCACCAGGGCCGCATCAGCTGCACCGGCAGCCCGGCGAGCACGGCCAGCCGCAGCAGCCCGGGGGTCTCGGAGCGCAGATATACCCCACCGCCGTACCCGCCGACCGCTTCGATCGCGCTCACCGAGGCCTGCGCGAGCACCAACGACAGTTCGTCCGGCGTCCGGCCGTTGCTCATCGGTGTCCCGGCCGTCGCCCCGCCCCTCTTCGGCGGAGAGTGCCCGGCCGCGCCGTACCAGGTCACACAGTCAGCATGCTCCCCGGCTGCCGTACCGCGCATCTCCTTGGCATCAGGAGTTTCTTTTACGCCGTCTCCGTGACACGGAGCGAGCGCCTCATCGACATGGACCACTCAGATTCCTAGCGTCCAGCCAGTTAGTTATGTTTCCTAACTTCCTTGAGTCACTGAATCGCGGGAGATCACCGTGGCCCACCGCCCCGCGCTGCCCCGGCGGCTGACCGCCGCGGCCGGCGCCCTCGGCCTGCTCCTCGCTCTGCACACAAGCTCGACATCGGCCACACCGGTCCCCGCCGCCGAGGTGCCCCGCGGTCCGGCGGTGACGCAGATCGCGGCCGCACCGGGCAGCAGCACACCGCTGTCGGGCTATGCCATTCAGTCGACGGCCAAGGTCACCGACTCACCCGCCGTAGTCTCCAAGCCCGGCTATCCGGCCAGTGGCTGGGTGCCGGCCGGGCCGCGCTCCACCGTCCTCGCGGCGCTGCTGGCGGCCGGGACGTACGCGGATCCGTTCTACTCGACCAACCTGAAGAAGATCCCGGCCGCCGACTTCGACGTCCCGTGGTGGTACCGCTCGGACTTCACGGTCGCGGACACCTCGCAGCGTACGTATCTCGACTTCAGCGGTGTGATCTCCGCCGCCGACGTCCATGTCAACGGGAGCCTGGTCGCGGTCAAGGATGCTGTGGTCGGCGCGTACACGCACCACGAGCTGGACATCACCGAACTGGTGCGGGCCGGCGGCAACACCGTCGCGTTCCGCGTCCAGCCCAACAACCCGCTGAAGAACCTCACCATGGGCTGGATCGACTGGGTCCAGCCGCCGCCGGACGAGAACATGGGCATCGTGCGCGATGTGCTGGTGCGCCGGGGCGGCCCGGTGGCGCTGCGCGACACCCATGTCATCACCGACCTCGACGTGCCGTCGCTCTCCGCCGCCGAGCTGACCGTCAAGGCGCAGGCCCGCAACGAAACGGCGGCCCCCGTCACCACGACCGTCTCCGGCACTCTCGGCGCAGGCGCGGCCTTCAGCCAGGTCGTCACGCTCGCCGCCCACCAGACGAAGACGGTCACCTTCTCCCCCGCCGACCATCCCCAACTGCGGCTCCAGGCACCGCGCGTGTGGTGGCCCGCCGCGATGGGACAGCAGCCGCTGTACGACCTCGAAGTCACCGCCACGGTCGTCCGGACCGTCTCCGACACCGCGCGCACGACGTTCGGCATCCGTGACGTCCAGGCGCCGCGCAACGCCGACGGCGCCCGCCAGTACCGGATCAACGGCCGCCCGCTGCTCATCAGGGCCGGCGGCTGGTCCCCCGACCAGTTCCTGCGCTGGGACCGCACATATGCCGAGGACCGCATCAAGTACGCGCTCGATCTCGGCCTCAACACCCTTCGGCTGGAAGGCCATATCGAGCCGGACGAGTTCTTCGACCTCGCCGACCGGTACGGCGTGCTCGCCCTGCCCGGCTGGGAGTGCTGCGACAAGTGGGAGGGCAACAACAACGGCAGTGAGGCCGGCGAGAAGTGGACCGCCGCGGACTATCCCGTCGCCAAGGCTTCGATGGCCGCCGAGGCGGCACGGCTGCGTGACCACCCCAGCGTGATCTCCTTCATGATCGGCAGCGATTTCGCGCCCGACGCGACGATCGAGAAGAACTACCTCGACGCGCTGGAGGCGGCCGACTGGCCGACGCCGGTGATCCCCGCGGCCTCCGACAAGTCCTCGCCGATCCTCGGCAGTTCGGGCATGAAGATGACCGGCCCGTACGACTGGGTCCCGCCGAACTACTGGTACGCCAAGCGCGAGGGCGGAGCCACCGGCTTCAACGCCGAGACCAGCGCGGGCCCCGGCATCCCCACGCTCGACACGCTGCGCCGGATGATGTCCCCGGCCGAGCTGGAGACGCTGTGGAAGGACCCGTCGGCCAAGCAGTACCACCGCTCTCCGTCGTCCACCTTCAGCAACCTCAAGATCTACGGCGAGGCCCTGGCGGGACGGTACGGCACGCCGAAGAACCTCGACGACTATGTGCGCAAGGCGCAGCTCGCGCAGTACGAGAACGTGCGCGCGCAGTACGAGTCGTACGGGCGCAATGGCAGCGATTCCAGCAGGCCCGCCACCGGCGTCGTGTACTGGATGTTCAACAGCGGCTGGACCTCGCTGCAGTGGCAGCTGCTCGACCGCCATCTCGACCAGGGCGGCGCGTACTTCGGTGCGAAGAAGGCCAATGAGCCGCTGCACATCCAGTACTCGTACGACAACCGGTCGGTGGCGGTCGTCAACAACCGGCACGCGGCGGCCTCGGGCCTGACCGCGCGCGTGACGCTGTTCAACACGGACGGCACGCAGAGGTACGACAGCACCGTGGCCGGTCTGGCGGTGGCCGGCGACGGCGCGAAGACGACGGCTCTGACGCTGCCGTCGTCCGTCAGCGGTCTGTCCACCACCTATCTCGCCAAGCTGCTGCTCACGGACAGCAAGGGCAAGGAGGTGAGCCGCAATGTCTACTGGCTGTCCACCGAGCCCGACGTCCTGGACTGGGACAACACCGACTGGTACCACACACCGACCACCGCTTACGCCGACCTCAAGGGCCTGAGCTCCATGGCCGGGACGACCGTCTCCGCGACCGCTGCCACGACGGCCGCCGGCGGAACATCCACGACCACGGTCGCCGTGCGGAACACCGGAACGGGCAGGACCCCGGCGCTGCTCACCGACCTCCACCTGGTGGACGAGCGGGGCGCGCCGGTGCTGCCGGTCCAGTGGTCCGACAACCAGGTCAGCCTCTGGCCGGGCGAGTCGGCGACGCTGACCGCCGTCTACCGCACCGCGGATCTGCACGGTTCGGCACCGCGGCTGCGCTTCTCCGGCTGGAACATCCCGACGACGACGGTCCCGGCCGGCTGATCGCGGCCTGCCGGCCCTGGACCGGAGACCGGGGCTCAGAAGCCGAGGTCGGAGAGACCGGGGTGGTCGTCGGGGCGGCGGCCGAGCGGCCAGTGGTAGGCGCGGTCGGACTCCTTGATGGGCGCGTCGTTGATGCAGGCGTGGCGCGTGCGCATCAGGCCGTTGTCGTCGAACTCCCAGTTCTCGTTGCCGTACGAGCGGTACCAGGTGCCGGCGTCGTCGTGCCACTCGTAGGCGAAGCGGACCGCGATGCGGTGGTCGTCGTACGCCCACAGCTCCTTGATCAGGCGGTAGTCGAGCTCCCTCGACCACTTGCGGGCCAGAAAGGCGACGATCTCCTCGCGTCCGGTCACCCACTCCGCGCGGTTCCGCCAGCGCGAGTCCTCGGTGTAGGCGAGGGCCACCTTCTCCGGCGTGCGGCTGTTCCAGCCGTCCTCGGCGAGACGGACCTTCTCGATGGCGGACTCCCGTGTGAAGGGCGGGACGGGCGGCTTCGCGGACATGGCTTCTCCCGGTGCTTGGGTGCGGCCGGCCACGGTCGGCCGGGCGAGAACGTGCGTTCTCCGCTCCGCGTTGTACGTTAGGAGAACGATGATTCTCGCGCAAGTGGAGCACCCCGATGGACCGTGACGAAGCACGTACGAGACTGCTCGACGCCGCCGAGGAGCTCTACTACGAGCGCGGCGTGCAGGCCGTCGGCATGGACGAGATCCGGGCCGCGTCAGGCGTCTCTCTCAAGCGCCTCTACCAGGTCTTTCCGTCCAAGGCCGATCTGGTGCGGGCCTATCTGGAGCGGCGCGATGTCCGCTGGCGCTCGGAGCTCGTCGACTACGCGGACCGCCGGCCCGCGGGCCCGGACCGCATCCTCGCCGTCTACGACTGGCTGGCCCTGTGGTTCGCCGAACCCGGCTTCCACGGCTGTGCGTTCATCAACTCCTTCGGCGAGCTCGGAGCGGTCGATCCGGCCGTCGCCGCGGCCGCACGCCACCACAAGGCGGCCTTCCGCGAGTACGTCGCGAGCCTGGTGCAGGCAGCCGGACTTCCCGAGACGCTGTCGGATCCGCTCGTACTCCTCGCCGAAGGCGCGATGACCACCGCGGCCATCACCGGCTCGGCGGAGCCGGCGCGCCACGCGCGGCGGGGCGCGGCCCTGATGCTGCGGAGCGCGGAGCCGAGCGGGCACTGACCGCGGCCGAAAGCGGGCTCGCCCGGAGTCCGTTCCGGCCTGCGACCAGGGTGACTGAGCTATCTTGAGCAGGATCCGGACGAGAAGGAGTGACACCGGTGGCCTCAGATCAGCAGGCACGCGCACAGGCGTCTGCGATCACGCCGGGGCGACCGTCGGTCGAGGCCGAGCCGCCGCCCACCGACAGGGTTCTCGCCCTCTTCGGCGGCCACCGGCTGTCGCCCGCGCAGCGGCGCATCGCCCAGTATCTGGTCGATCACCTCACCGAGGCCGCGTTCCTGTCGATCACGGAACTCGCCGAACGCGTCGGCGTCAGCCAGCCCTCGGTGACCCGGTTCGCCTCCTCGCTGGGGTTCAGCGGCTATCCGGCGCTGCGTGAGGCGCTGCAGCCCATCGCGCTGAGCGCGGTCGCCGGTTCGCCGGACACCCGCGAGGAGATCCGGCGCAATGAGCTGCAGGCCGCCGTCGACGCGGAGATCGAGAACCTGGAGAATCTGCGCCGCCTGCTCGCCGACACCCATCAGGTGCTGGACGTGGGCCGCGAGCTGGCCCGTTCGGTCCCGCTGACCATTCTCGGCCTGCGGATCTCGGTGTCGCTCGCGGAGTACTTCGCCTACGCCGCCCGGCGCATCCATCCCGACGTGCGCACCGTGACCCGCGGCGGCAGCGTCGCCTACGACGGGCTGCTCCAGTCGCGGGAGGCGGGCGGGACCTGGGTGCTGGCCTTCGCGATGCCGAGGCACGCCAAGGAGACGCTCGCGGCGATGCGGGCGGCCCGCAGCACCGGCCTGCGCGTCGCGCTGATCACCGACCTGGCGCTCGGGCCGCTGGTGGAGGAGGCCGATGTGGCGCTGACCGCGGGCACCGGATCACGCCTGGTCTTCGACTCTTACGCGGCGCCCGGCGTACTGTCCGCGGCGCTGCTGCAGGCCATGGCCGACGCCGATCCGCAGCGTACGCAGGTCCGGCTCGAGGGCTATGAACAGGCCGCCGAGCAGCACACCTTCTTCCTCGAGGACTGATCCCGCCCTCACCGGGAACGCACCCCACCACTGACCCGGCAGCCCCGTCCGGCACAGGGGTTTTCACGTCGAGCAGAGCATGAAATTTTTCATACCCTTGATTACCAGACGGTATATATATTTACTGCCTTGGACGGCCCTGCGATCCGAAGGATCCAGAGCCTGCTTCCCGCCCTTCACCAAGGAAAGTCGGCCGCACGCACCATGCACACCAAGCCTCGGCCCCCATCGGCCGACTGCGGCGAGCCGTCGCGGGCCAGATAGACCGGACACCGCTGGACGGCGCACTCCTCCTCGCGCCACTCCACGCGGTGTTCCATCCGGGCATTCCGCCCCCTGCGGAGTGTCCCCTAGGCGGCCCCGGTCAACCCCTGGGCCGGGGCCGCCAGAAATCCCAGGCCAGCGATCCTGCGCCGATCCGCACAATCGGAAGCGACGACGATGTCCCAGACCTACACACCGATCGGCTCTGACTGGCCGTACCAGGTCAACGCGCCCGGCACTCCCGACTGGGAGCGCACGGCGGCCCGGTGGCTCCGAGACCTCCTGCCGGCCCGCTACGCCGGCTACTCGACCCTGACGCGCCACAACATCCTGCTGGCCCGGCACGCGCAGCTCCAGCTGCAGCACGAGATACGGGCCGTGCGCACCGCACTCCAGACCTGCCGGGCCGAACTGCCCACGCTGGGCGTCTCCGACCAGGTCATCGAGTCGGCCATCAGGCTCTACGCCGTCGAGCTTGAGCAGCTGAACCGGCTCGCTCGCGGCGTCCGGCTGATCACCGAGGCGCTCCTCGCCGGAAGCCAGCCGCAGCGCAGGCGGGTCCAGGTCACCTAGGGCCTGTCGGCTCAGTCCTGCTTCAGGGCGGCCGTGAGCGTGGCGAGCGACTCGGCGACCTTGGCCTCGGTGGTCGCCTTGTCGATGCCCGCGGCGGCGAGGACGCCCGTACCGGCCTCGTACTCCAGCAGCGCGAACAGGATGTGTTCCGTGCCGATGTAGTTGTGGCCCAGGCGCAGAGCCTCGCGGTAGGTGAGTTCGAGCGTCTTGCGCGCCCCCGCGTCGTACGGAATGAGGTCCGGCACCTCGTCCGACGCCGCCGGGAGCGCGGCGGTCGCCTCCTGCCGGACGGTGTCGAGCAGGACGCCCTGCGCGACGATCGCGCCCGCGGCGAGCCCCTCCGGTTCGGCCAGCAGACCGAGCACCAGATGCTCGGGGCGGACCTTGTCGTTGCCCGCGGCACGGGCCTCGTTCATGGCCACCATCACCGCGTTCCTGGCGCGCGGGGTGAAGCGGCCGAAACCCTGACTGGGGTCGAGGTCCGGCGTCTCGCCGGAATCCTTGGACACAAAGCGCTTCTGGGCCGCCTGCCGGGTCACGCCCATGCTCTTGCCGATGTCCGTCCAGGAGGCGCCGGAGCGCCGTGCCTGGTCCACGAAGTGGCCGATCAAATGGTCGGCCACGTCACCGAGATGGTCGGCGGCGATGACCGCGTCGGAGAGCTGGTCGAGTGCGTCGCTGTGGACCTTCTTGATGGCCTCGATCAGATCGTCGAGACGTACGGGGTTCGTCGTGCGAACTGGATTCTCCATGTGTCAACCGTAGGTTGACACCCCGCCACTGTCAACCCGTTGTTGACAATGACGGGGCGCGGAACGCTTCGCAGAACGCGGGACGGTCAGCCGAACGCCACCGAGCTGATCTTGTTGTCGAAGTTCACCGAGTTCAGGTCGGCGACATTGCCGTTGATGACGACCGAGTCGCCCTTGCAGTCGGGCTCCGACCAGATTTCCATCGAGCCGCTCACCGAGACCGAGGAGGCCACGCCCCGGCGCGCGACGTTCTGGCAGCCCTCGCCCGCGACTCCCTGAGCAGGGCCGCTGTCCGAGAAGTTCGGCTCATCAAAGAGGATCGCGCTGGTCGCGCGTGCGCCGCCCTGGTCACCGGCAGAGCCGTTTCCGGCCTCCTGACCGCCGTCCTGGCCGCCGTCCTGGCCGCCGTCCTGGCCGCCCTCGGCCGGCTGGCCGGCCTTCTGGCCGTCCGGGGTCACGCCGAACCAAGTGCCGCCCACGCCCTGGCCGTTGGTGTCGCCGGGCCGGGTGTCCTTGTTGAAGCGGTAGACCGGCCAGCCGCCGATCGTGATCTGGTGCGTGCCGTCGTCACGGGTGATGACGCCGACGGCCGACGACTCCACGCCGTCGACGAAGATCCGGCCGCCCGGATCGACGATCACCGGCGGCCAAGTGACGGCGCACTCGCCGGAGCAGGTGGTCGTGGACGGGTTGGCCGTGTCGTTGTCGAACCGGTACAGCGTGAAGCCCTGGCCATTCACGACCACCGGTTTCAGATTGCCCGCCTGGGAGGCCGAGAGCTGGGTCCACTGGCGCTGGACCGGCTGCGTGGCCGGCTTCCCCGGCTGGAGCGCCGCGTCGCCGCTGTTGCCCGGCGCATTGTTCTGCCGCGCCGTGCCGGACTTCAGGGTCAGGTCCATCGCGCCGGAGCCCGCCGCGCCGGCCGGAGCGGCCCCCGCGGCCCCTGAGGTGGACGAGGATCCGGCCGCGTCGTCGGTGCCTCCGCAGGCGGACAGCAGCAGGACCGCCACCGCCGTCACAGAAGCAAAGAGTGCGCCGTTCTTGTTGAGCATCGGGTGAGTCTCCTCGGGTCGGTCGCCGTTCGTCTCGCGGCGGTCGGCCCTAGACACGGGCAGGGGCGCGGTTGCGTTCTCCGATCGGGCGGCCGGATCAATCCCAGGTCAGGGGGCTGAACGGACGGGGCCGTGTATCGGATCGGCCACGGCCCGGCGTTGCGCGGTTGACGCGGACGGCGTCTCAGGAATTGGTTGAGCAATGCGGCCCCCGCGCCCGTATCCGTTTGCGTGGAAAGGCCGGATTGAGGGGAGGGCCGATGGACGAGCTTCTGAGGTTCACTGTGCTGGGACCCGTCCGTGCCCGGAGGGGCTCGGTCGAGGTGCCGCTCGGCGCACCGCAGCAGCGCGTGGTGCTGGCGGTGCTGCTGGTGCGGCAGGGGTCGCTGGTGCCGGTCGAGGAGCTGGTCGACGCGGTGTGGGGCGAGGATGTTCCGGCGTCCGCGACCAGCTCCGTGCGTACGTATGTCCACCGGCTGCGGCGGGTGCTCGAGGAGGGCGTGGAGTCCGGCTCCGTGATCAGCTCGGTGGGCCGGGGCTATCTCATGAACGCCGGAGCGGACGAGCTGGATCTCGCGGCCTTCCGGCAGCTGGTGGCCGACGCCGACCAGGCCCGCCGGGACCGCGATCCGGAGCGGTCCGTCGTGCTCCTGCGCGAGGCCCTCGCGCTCTGGCCGGGCAGCGCGCTCGGCGGCATACCCGGAGCCTGGGCGCAGGCGCAGCGCACGCATCTCGACCGGCTGCGGCTGGCCGCCGTCGAAGCACGGCTCACCTCGGAACTGGACCTCGGCGGCCATCAGGAGGCCGCGCCCGAGCTGACCGCTCTGGTCGCCGAGCACCCCTTGGACGAGCGCTTCCGGGAGATGCTGATGCTGGCCCTCTACCGTTCGGGCCGACAGGCGGCCGCGTTGGAGGTCTACCGGCGCGGACAGTCGCTGCTCGCCGATGAGTTGGGAGTCGATCCCGGCCCGGCGCTGCGGACGCTGCACGAGCGGATCCTGCGCGCCGACGACACCCTGCTCCTCCCGGAGCCGACCACCAGGGCCGCCGAGGAGCCGGTCGCCGTACCGCAGGCCGCACCCACCGCCGTACCGGCCCAACTCCCCCACGATCTGCGCGCGTTCACCGGACGCGAGGGCGAGATGGCCCAGCTGGCGGAGCTGTTGCCGCCGCCCGGTGAGGACGACTCCCGGGCGTACGGCATCGTCAGCGTCGTCGCCGGAACGGCCGGCGTCGGCAAGACCGCGTTCGCCGTGCACTGCGCGCACCGGATCGCGGACCGCTTCCCGGACGGCCAGATCTATCTCAATCTGCGTGGCTTCGACGCGCCCGGCCTGCCCGTCACTCCGACGCTTGCGCTCTGTGCCGCACTGGAGGGCCTCGGCGTGCCGGGCGACAAGCTGCCGCAGGAGGTCGACGCACTGGCGGCGATGTACCGCAGTCTGCTCGCCGGGCGAAGAGTGCTCGTGCTGCTGGACAACGCCCGCGACACCGCGCAGGTCCGTCCGCTGCTGCCGGGAGCGCCGGGCTGCATGACCATCGTCACCAGCCGCAATCAGCTCTCGGGTCTGATCGTCAAGGACGGCGCCCATCATGTGCGGCTCGATGTGCTCTCGCCCGCGGAGGCACGCGAGGCGCTGGCGCGCCGGATCGGCGACGCACGCGTGTCGGCCGAGTCGGACGCGGCAGTCGAAATCGTCGAACGCAGCGCCCGACTACCGCTGGCGCTGGCCCTGGTGGCGGCCCGTGCCGCGACCCGGCCGGGCTTTCCGCTGGCCGCGATAGCCGAGGAGCTACGGGACTCATCGGGCCAGCTGGACGCGTTCGGCGACGACGACGGCACGGTGGACGCGCGCTCCGTCTTCTCCTGGTCGTACCACGCGCTCACCCCCGCTGCCGCCCGCTTGTTCCGGCTGCTCGGCGCGCATCCGGGCCCCGACCTGACCGTGCCGGCCGCCATGAGCCTCGCCGGACTCGACGCGACGCAGGCGCGGCGGCTGCTTTCCGAACTCAGCAGGGCCCATCTCGTCGACGAGCACCGGCCGGGCCGCTACGCGCCGCACGATCTGCTGCGCCTGTACGCGACCGAGCTGCTGGCCGCGCACAACTCCGAGGAGCAGCGGCGCGAAGCGACCCACCGCGCGCTCACGCACTATCTGCACACCGGGTACGCGGCCTCCCGCAACCTCAATCCCATTTGGCCCGTCCTGTCGCTCACTCCGCCCGCTCCCGGCGCCGTGCCCGAGGACATCGCCGACCATGAGCAGGCCCTGACTTGGTACCAGGCTGAGAGCCAGGTACTTCAGGCTGGTATCGAACAGGCCGCCCGCACCGCCGGGTTCGAGAGACATGCCTGGCAACTGGCCTGGGTGTTCCTGGAGTTCCTCCAGCGCCGCGGCCACTGGGACCAGCAGATATCGACTCAGAGCACAGCCCTGGAGGCCGCGAGCCGGGCCGGCGACCGCGAAGGCGCGGCGCACGCGCACCGCAATCTCGCCCGCGCCCAACTCCAGACGCACCAGACCGACGAGGCGCTCGCCCATCTCCAGCAGGCGCTCATCCTCTTCGAGGGGCTCGGAGATCTGGCAGGACAGGGCAGCGTGCACGGCAATATCGCCATGGCGCGCACCGGTCAGGGCGAGGTCCGTAAGGGGCTCCATCACGCCCAGCTGTCCGTCGGCCTGTTCCGGAAAGCGGGCGTACCGGCCCTTTACGCGCGCGCCATGAACAACCTCGGCTGGACCCACGCCTCGCTCGGCGAGTACGAGCAGGCGCTGCATCACTGTCTGGAGGCGCTGGGCGTGGTCCAGCGCCTCGGTGACCGGATGGCCGAGGCCGGCACCTGCTCCAGCATCGGCTATGTCCACCATCAACTGCGGGACTACCACCGGGCTGTCGACTTCTACCGGCGCGCGCTCCGCCTGGACCGCGAGATCTCGGACCGGTACAACGAGGCCGACACGCTCAGCCACCTCGGAGACACGCTGCTCGCTCTCGGCGACCGCGAGGCGGCACGCGAGTCGTGGGGCAGCTCGCTCCCCGCGTTCGACGACCTCGACCCGGACGCCGCGAAGGCGGTCCGGGCCAAGCTCGAAGGCCTCGACAACGGCGCGACGCCGTAAGGCCCTGGCCGGAACGACCTGGGCCCTGTCCGGAGCCTGCCGTCAGCCTGCCGCGCTCACCGGCGCGAACCCCTGCGCGATCAGCACCTGGCGCAGTGAGCGGAGGGCATGGCTGGTGCGGGACTTGACCGTGCCCTCTGCGACATCGAGCTCGGCCGCCGTCTCCTCGACGCTGCGGTCCAGGTAGAAGCGGAACACCAGGACCTCCCGGTGAGGCTCGGTCAGATTTTCCATGGCGCGGGCCATGACCTGGGCGGTGACGGTTTCCTCGACCGCGTCGGCGACGGTCATGTGGTCGAGTGCCGACGAGTCGGACTCGGCCGGCCGGGCCTGCCGTGCCCGGTGGGCGTCGATCGCCAGCCGGCGGACCACCTTGAAGAGCCACGGCCGCACCATCGCGGGCGTGGCACCCAGCGTGGCCGCATGCCGCCAGGCACGGATCAACGCCTCCTGGATGATGTCCTCCGCTCGTTGTTCATCGCCCGCCGTGAAGCCTTTTGCGTAGGCGAGCAGAAAATCCCCGTAAGTGTCGTAGACGGAGCGTACGAACGCCTGGGCCGCCTTCTCGGCCTCTTCGGCGCACGGCCGCTTGCGTGGTGTGAGGTGGTGATGGTGAGGGCGCGCGGCCGGAGTCCGGACCGCGCGGTTCTCACAGGCGAAATCAGTGGGCGTGGAGCCCGTCCGATGCGTGCTCAAGTTGGTTCTCCCCGTTGCGCGCCATGCATCAAATGCCGTTCCTCCGCAAGTTCCGACCTGCGGACTCCTTGATGCTGGCAGTCGTCGATCGCCACCCGATCGCCGCTGTGTCGCCGTCCGATAGACGCCCGGTACACGCTCGTCGGGCGCCCCCGAGAAGGGCGCGGCCGAGGGTCAGACGTCGCCGGGTTCGATCGGCTCGACCCTCAGCTCGGTGCCCCGGTACGGCACGGTGGCGTCGCCCAGGTCCCAGCCGGGAGCGGGCTTCGGGCTTCCGTTCACCCACTGGGTGCCGGTCTGCCGCTGGTCCGGCAGGACGATGAGGCCGAAGCGGACCTCGTTGCCGTCGACCGTGCCCGAGGCGCGGTACAGACCGGCCGGAGCTTCGGACTTGCTGAGCGTGAAGCTGGTCTTCCACTGGCCCTTGGCCGCGGTTCCGCTCAGGGTCCCGTTCTGGACGGTGGCGTCGAGCACCGCGCCCTCGTCTCCGGAGAGGACCAGCCGGTCGGCCCCGGCGACACCGCTGAGCCAGGCCTCGTCCGCCGTGCCGTTGGAGACATACGCGATGGCCTCCGAACGCCAGACGACGACGGCGATCGCAAACCGGCCGTCGTCGCTGATGCCGACGTAGCGGGCCTTCTCGGTGGGCTGCGGCGTGGCTATCTCCGCCGCCGGCGGCTGGGTCCCCGGCGCGGCCTCCGCCGTGGGCAGGGGCGGCGCCACAGGAGGCGACGACGGCTGTCGGGCGCCGGTGGCCGCGGTGGTGTCGGTCTGCCCGCCGGTCACGAAGCCGGTGGCGATATCGGTGACGACAAGGGCCAGTGCGAGGGCAAGGGTGCTGATCAGGGCGATGAGCAGGCGTTTACGGGTCATTGGTGTCTCCGGGAGAGTGGATGGGGCCGGTACGAAGGGGGTGAGGGGTCAGCCCAGACGGCCCGCCTCTTTGTCGATCTCCAGGCCGAGCGCCCCGGTGTCCAGACCCCCGTCCACGCCGACCGCCAGCCGCCATGCCGCGTCCGGCACATCGCCGAGTACGACCATCGCGTCCGACCGGCGGAGTCCGGCCGGAGCGCCCCCGGCCCACATGTCCTCACGGAACCGGTCCGCGTCCACGACCAGCAGGCGAGGTGCCCGCCACTCGGCGTCGTCCGAGCCGCCGCCCTCGATGAGGCCGTAGATCTGGGTGACCGACGCCGAGCGGTTCGACCCGATCGCGGCCGTGTCCGTGCCGCGGGCGAGCGCCTCGTCGAGCGTGGCCGCGGTGTGCAGCCGCCCGGAGGACATGCCGGACAGCCCGGCCAGTTCGGCGGCGACCGAGCCGATCAGCGTCACTTCCGTGCCGCGGCCCACCGGTCCGGTGACCAGCTCACCGACGAACGCTCCGGCCAGCCGGTGCACATCCGCGGTCGCGCCGGTCAGCGCGACCGGAGCGCCGGCCCGCGCGAGATCGACCAGCATGCGGCTGCCGTCGTGCAGGCCGAGCGTCACGGTCAGCGGGAAGGGCTGGATCTGCCCGGCCACGTCCTCGCCGCCGGTCGGCCGCTTCCTGCTGATGGACCACTCCTCGCCCGACTCGTCCACGTCCCAGGGCCGCGGCGGATCGGTGTCGGCGCGGGTCAGCCTCAGGGTGATGCGGTCGGCCGAGCAGTCCAGGACATACACATCGGGCAGTTCCCGTCCTGCCCGTGCGCAGCCGACGGCCAGCGCGCGGAGCGCCAGATCGACGGCTTCCAGCGCGTCGCGCCCGGTCACGTCGGGGCCGACGACCCGCCGCGGGGCACGGCCTTGCGGCGGGGCTCCGCGGGACTCCCGGATCAGCGCTCCGATCGCGCCGAGCAGCAGCACGCCGATCACGACGGCCAGCACAACAGACACGGTCATGCGGTCCAACCACCTTGCAGTCAGAGGAATTCGGGCTCGGTCCGGCGACACAGGCGCAGACCGAGCCCGAATACGGCGGCGGAGGTGGATCGGTTCTCGGGTCCGCGCAGAGAACGCGTCCGAGCGCGCGGCCGTAACAGAGCGGACGCCTCGCAGTGCCTCCGAGACCGTCCGGTACTCCCTCGAACTCCTCGTACTCGTCCCGTACTCCTCTCGTACTCCTCCAGAACGGAGCCCCACGTGCAGCTGAGAATCACCGTCGTAGACAGCGTCGGAGACGCCTTCGACGTGCATCTCGAGGCCGATCCGCAGACACCGGTCGCCGCGGTCGCGCAGGCGCTCGCACAGGCCGGCGGGGACGCCGAGCCCCTCTCCGGGCCGAGCCTGATCGTCGAAGGGAAGGGCGTGGACCCGGAATCGACGCTCCAGGACTCGCCGCTGCGGGACGCCGCCGTGGTCCATCTGGCCCGCCCGCAGCGCGGCCTGGCGAAGGAGCCGGACGGCCTGGTCGAGGTCCGCGTCGTCGGTGGCACGGGCGCGGGCACGGTGCACCGCCTGGACATGGGCGAGTACGAGATCGGCACCGCGTCCGACGGCACTGTGCGGGTCGGCCGCAGCCGCCCGGCCAACCGGGCTGCCCGCCTCCGCGTGGGCCCCGGCGGCCGCTGCACCCTGCTGGCGCACCTGGGCGGATCGCCCCTCGAGCTGGACCGCGAGGACATCGACGGCGACACGCCCTGGCCTGCCGGGGCGCAGCTCTCGCTGGGCGCGCCGGGCGGCTCGCTGCTCGAACTCGTGCTGCCGCAGCGGCCCGACGCCGCCGTACAACCCTCGGAGGACGGCGGCGGACTCGACTACAACCGGCCGCCGCGGCTGCTCCCGCCGAAGCCCGAGACCCGGTTCAGACTGCCGTCGCCGCCAGGCGAACCGGAGAAGCGCCCGCTCCCGTACATCGCCGCGATCGTGCCGCTGCTGATGGCCGCGGGCGGCGTGCTGATCTTCGGCCGTCTCTCCGCGCTGCTGTTCGGACTGCTCTCGCCGGTGGCGGTGATCGGCAGTTACGTCATGAGCCGCCGCAGCGGCAAGGAGTCGTACGCGACCAGGCTGGCCAAGTGCAAGGAGGCCAAGGCCCGCATCGAGAAGGACGCCGAGGAAGCGCTGGTCGCCGAGCGCACGGCCCGCCGCCGTGGCTTCCCGGACCCGGCCGCCGTACTGCTGACAGCCGTCGGCCCGCGTCGCAGGCTGTGGGAGCGGCGCAAGGCCGACGCCGACTTCCTGGAGCTGCGCATCGGCACCGCCGACCAGCCATCCGAAGTCGTGCTCCAGGACCCCGAGGCCGACGAGCACAAGCGCCAGATTCCGCGCGAGGCGTATGACGTGCCGGTCACGGTGGCCCTGCGCGAAAGCAGGGTGCTCGGCATCGCGGGCACCGGCGACCCGGCGCGGGCCGTGGCCCGTTGGGCGGTGGGGCAGGCGGCGATCCTGCACAGTCCGCGCGATGTGCAGATCTACGTCCTCACCGGCGCGGGAGGCCTCGGCGGCGGCGCGGAGGACTGGGCTTGGATCCGCTGGCTGCCGCATGTGCGCCCGCAGTTCGGCCAGGACACCGTGATCACGGTGGGCACCGACACGGAGTCGTCTGCCCGCCGCGTCGCCGAACTCACCGCGCTCATCGGCGCCCGGCTGGCCGCCGCCGCACGCCCGGGGCGCCCGGCCTCCAGGGAGCCGGATGTGCTGGTGGTCCTCGACGGGGCACGGCGGCTGCGTTCGCTGCCGGGCGTGGTACAGATCCTGCGCGACGGGCCCATGGTCGGCGTGTACGCCGTGTGCCTCGATGCCGAGGAGCGGCTGCTGCCGGAGGAGTGCCAGGCGCTGGTCGTCGCCGAGCCCGGCGGCACGCTGCGCGTCGGCCGCTCCGGTGCGGCCACGGTCACCGGCGTACGGGCGGATGTGGTCACCACGTCCTGGTGCCGTTCGGTGGCCCGCGCGCTGGGTCCGCTGCGGGATCCGGGCGGCGCGGACGAGGAGGCTTCGGTCCTGCCGTCCGCCGCGCGGCTTCTCGACGTACTGTCGCTGGATCCGCCGACACCACAGGCGGTACGCGGGCGTTGGGCCGCGGGCGGACGGACGACGTCGGCTGTCGTCGGCGTCTCGCTGGACGGCCCGTTCGCACTCGATCTGCGGCGCGACGGCCCGCACGGGCTGATCGCCGGAACCACCGGTGCGGGCAAGTCGGAGCTGCTGCAGACCATCGTGGCGTCGCTGGCGGTGGCCAACCGGCCGGACGCGATGACCTTCGTGCTCGTCGACTACAAGGGCGGCTCGGCCTTCAAGGACTGCGTCGACCTGCCGCACACCGTCGGCATGGTCACGGACCTCGACGCCCACCTCGTGGAGCGAGCGCTGACGTCCTTGTCGGCCGAGCTCAAGCGCCGCGAGCACATCCTCGCCGCCGCCGGGGCCAAGGACATCGAGGATTACATCGATCTCCTGCGACGCGAACCGGGCCGGGCGCCGATGCCCCGACTCCTCATCGTCATCGACGAGTTCGCCTCCATGGCCCGCGATCTGCCGGACTTCGTGAAAGGCCTGGTCAACATCGCCCAGCGCGGACGATCCCTCGGCATCCATCTGATCCTGGCCACACAGCGACCCGGTGGAGTCGTCTCGCCCGAGATCCGGGCCAACACCAATCTCCGCATCGCACTCCGCGTCACCGATCAGAGCGAGAGCCAGGACGTCATCAACTCGCCCGAGGCGTCGGCCGTTTCGAAGGGCACACCGGGCCGGGCCTATGCCCGGCTCGGCCAGACCTCGTTGGTGCCGTTCCAGGCGGGAAGGGTCGGCGGCCGAAGGCCCGGCGCTTCGACTGCCTCCGCTCCGGAACCCTGGGTGGTGCCGTTCGGCTGGGAGCAGCTGGGCCACCCGCTGCCGCAGCGCCCGCGCGCGGCACTTCAGCAGTCGGACGACGCGGTCACCGACCTCGCCGACCTTGTTCAGGCGATACGGGACGCCGACCGGGAACTCAACATCCCCCCGCAGCACAGCCCGTGGCTCCCGGCCCTCGGCGTGAGTCTTGTACTCGACGAGCTGCCGGCTCCCGAGCGCGGCGGCTATGACCTCGCGCCGGTCGCGTACGGACTGGTGGACCTGCCCGCCGACCAGGCACAGCAACCTCTGGCCCTGGATCTGGCGGCCTTCGGTCATCTGCATGTCATCGGCTCACCACGGGCCGGGCGGTCGCAGACCCTCCGTACCATCGCGGGCGCGCTCGCCCGCACCCACTCCTTCGCCGACGTCCATCTCTACGGAATCGACTGCGGCAACGGCGCGCTGCTCGCGCTCGAGGCGCTTCCGCACTGCGGCGCCGTCGTCCAGCGCACGCAGCCGGAGCGGCTCGCCCGGCTGCTGTCCCGGCTGACCGCCGAGGTGGCGGCGCGGCAGGAACTGCTGGCCGCGAAGGGGGCTGCCGATCTGCCCGAACTGCGGGCCGCGCTGCCCGCGTCGGAGCGGCCGCCGCACATCGTCGTCCTGCTCGACCGGTGGGAGGTCTTCGACAAGACGCTCGCCGAGTACGACTCCGGGGCCCTGCTGAACGGTGTGCTCGGGCTGCTCCGCGAAGGCGCGAGCGTGGGCGTCCATGTGGTCGTCGCGGGCGACCGGACCGTGTTCTCGACGCGGCTCAGTTCGACCACTGAGGACAAGTTGGTGCTGCGGCTGAACGAGAAGTCGGAGTACAGCATGATCGGCGTCCCGCAGCGGTCCGTGCCCGACGACATTCCGTCCGGCCGTGCGCTGCGGGCGGTCGACAAGGCCGAAGTGCAGATCGCGCTGCTCGGGCCGGACACGTCGGGGCAGGCGCAGGCAGCGCTCCTGGGCGCCATCGGCGAAGCGTGCCGGGAGCGCGATGCCGAACTGCCGGACGCCAGGCTGCCGTTCAGGGTCGATCTGCTGCCGGACCGGCTGACCGCCGAGCAGGCCGCGGGGTATGTGCCGCAGCCGCATCCGGGTCCGCTGTGGGCCATGGTCGGCGTCGGCGGCGACGAACTGACCGCCATGGGCGTCGATCTGGCGCTCAACCCGTCCTTCATTGTGGGCGGCCCCGCGCGCTCCGGACGCAGCACGGTGCTGCTCACGATGGCGCTGTCGCTGCTGGCCGCCGGGGCCGATGTGGTGATCGCGGCCCCGCGCCGCTCGCCGTTGCGCGATCTGGCGGGCCGGGACGGCGTACGGGCGGTGTTCACCGACTCCGACATTCCGCGGGAGGACCTGGAGAAGGTGCTGGATGACGACCCGAGCCCGGTCGTGGTGATCGTCGACGACGCCGACGGGTTGCAGAAGTCGCAGGCGGACCCGGTGCTCGGCGAGATCGCGCGCAGCGGTGCGGAGAGCGGGCGAGGGCTGCTGCTGGCCGGGCAGACCGACCGGCTGTCGGCCGGGTTCTCCGGCTGGTTCGTGGAGGTACGGCGCAATCGGCAGGGTGCCCTGATCAGTCCGCAGGCAGCCGGCGACGGCGAGCTGATCGGCGCGAAGGTGCCGCGCAGCCGGCTCGGCGGGGGCAGGCCGGGGCGGGTGCTCTTCCATGCGGGAGACGGGAAGCTACGCACGCTTCAGGTGCCGGAGACCCGGCTGTAGTCGGGCCCGTACGGGAAAGGGCTCCCGCACCGTCGGCGGACGGTGCGGGAGCCCTTCGTCGTGATTGCAGGTCGGCTACTGCTCGCCGCCGTCGGAGCCCTGGTTGTTCTCGCGAACGGCCTCGCCCAACTCACCGGCTCCGTACAGGAGCCCGACGCCGGCGAGAGCGATACCCGAGTAGTCGGCCATCCGCCGGAACGTGTCCAGCTGGGTGGGCGGGGTCGGGATATTGCTCCCCGGAGGGGCCGGGGGCGGATAGCTGTGCGCGGGCGGGGTCGGGGCCTGGGGCGTCGGGGCAGGCGTCGCCGGGGCAGGCGGTTGGCTGACGGACGGCGGGGCGGACTGCGGACGCGGCGGCGGTACGAAGTCCGGCGACGGAGGACGCGGCGTCACGGGCGTGTTGGGCGGCGGCGACGGCGGCACGGGCGACTGCGGAGTCACCGGTGTGTTCGGCGGCGTGGGCGGTGCCTGCGCCGGAGGAGTGATGGTGGGCGGGGCGGACTGCGGACGCGGCGGCAGGCCTGGGTCGCCCAGCGGAGGCCGGTCCGCCGTCGGCGGCGTGGACCCCGGGCGCGGCGGCAGATCGGCCGGCGGCCGCGGCGACCCCAGAGGTTCGGGCGTCGCCGGACGCGGCGTCACCGGAGTGTTGGGCGGCGTCGGCGTCGGCGACACCGGAGACGGCGGCGGAGAGCTGGTGCCCGGCGGCGCGGACTGCGGACGTGGCGGCACGTCGGGCGTCGGCGGTCGGACGGTTGGCGGTCGAACGGTTGGCGGCGGCACCGGCGCGGGGGCCGTCGGGGTGGGCGTCGGCGTGGACGTCGGAGCAGGGGCCGGCGGGCGGCCCGGCGGCTTGAACAGGCCACCCAGTCCCTTGACGCCCTTCAGCGCTCCGATCGCGGCGAAGCCGCCGAACGCGATTCCGATTCCGCCCAGTACGAGGCCGACGATGTCCCACTCCCCCGTCGCGACCCCCTTGGCGATGACCATCCCGAGCCCCGCGACGCCGAGCAACAGGCCGGCTCCGATGGCGAAGATCTGCAGTCCGGGAACGAAGGCGGCGACCGCAGCGACGATGACCCCGGCGATGCCGAGGATCACCCCGACGACCTCGTCCCAGAAGCTGTCCCAGAAGCTCTTCTTCTTCACGGCATTGTCGGACGCGCCGTCCAGCTCGGTGGCCGCGTTCGCCGCATCTCCCACCCGCAGCTGCTCGGCGTCGGTCGCCAGCTGCTGGGCGGCCATCAGCTGAAACTGCGCGTCGGCCAGCTCGCCCTGCGCCGAGTCGTGTGCCGTCTGTGCCCTGGCCACCGCGTCGCGCGCGGCCGCACGGGTCTGCTCGTCGTCCGGCGGAGGCACCGCCTCCTGGCCCTGCGCGGTGGCCAGGTTCAGGCCGGCCGACATGACGGCGGCCTGGGCCGCGTCCACCCGGGCTTTGGCCTCTCTGCCTTGCTCCAGCGCACGGTTGGCCTGGTCCTGGTGGGTCTCCAGAAGCGGTACATAGCTCTGGAGCGCACCGGCCGCGGACCGGTAGGAGTCCTGCAACTTGCCGATCTGGTCCGGGAGTTCATCGAGCTGCTCCCGGAGCTTGTCCATGGTCTTGCCCTCACCCAGGTCCGAATTCCTGAGCCGGTTGATCACGGAGAAGGCGGATTCGGCGTCGTCGGCGATGGACTCGTATTCCACGGCGAGCCGCCGCAGTACCTCGGCGTCGCCCGGGGTCGGGTCGTCGGAGCGGTCGAGGACTTCCCATTCGCTCAGTGCTGGTCGCGCCATGACTATGCGACCCCTTCCGGCTCTTCGGGTTCAAAGCGGAGTGTTTCGGCGATCGCGTCGAACACCTCGAAGAACGGCTCCATGAGGGTGAGATTGGGCGTGGATCCTGCAATCACCAGGAAATCTGCGGTGCCCGGAATCGGAACCACGGTCTGCAGCATGGCCATGCGGACCCAGCCCTTTCCGTAGAAGTCGATGTCCTCGACAGAGGTGACCCGCCCCGCTGGTCCGGCGTACGGCAGGTCGATCATGTCGGTCTGGTTTCCCGGAGTGTTCTTGCCGAGCGGCAGCTTCGCATTCCGCACGGCATAGGCGAGCATCAAGTCGACGAGTTCCGGGGGTTCTTCGGGCGGCGGGACGACCCGCAGCACCATGCTGGTGCCGATCAGCGTCGAGCCGTCCTCGAACAGATCGAAGACCCCGGCCATTTGGAGTGCGCCGCGCGCATGTGCGCTGCGTGCGGACTTGCGTGCCGCGCGGACCAGGGAGTCGACCTGTTCGGGGCCGGCCTTGGCTCCTCCGGACATGGCGAGATTGGCCTGGATGCCGCGGCGTATCGAGGCGTCTCTGGTGCTCGGATCGAGATCGAGGTTCCACCAGCTCTCGGGGAACTTGAGAAAATAGTGCGTGGGAGCGGACACCGTCGGTGCGCTGTCCTGCCGAGTTCCGGTCATTGCTGTTCCTCCAGCTGCCTACGACGGTGATTCGAGTTGCTGCGCGAGCTTGTCGTCGGTGTCGGCGAAGTTGCGCAGAACTCCGTCGACGCTCTCGCGGAAGGTGTCTGCGTTCTCGCGGACGCGTTCCTGGCCGGCGCGCCATGCGCCGTCGAAGCCGCCCACGGAGTCTCGGAGCCGGGAATCACCCACGTCATCCTCGGTTCCGACCGACTCCAGGCTGGCGGTCCGCTCGATGCGGTCACGAATGCGCGTCAGCGTGTCGATCAGCTCGGCGAGTTCATCGCCCGGAATGCGAATTCTGGCCATCCATAACCTCCTTGGAGTGCCCGGAGGGGGCGGACCGGGCATCCCCGGAACCGCCCCCGCCGAAAAGGTCGGAGAAGGTCAGCCGATGGACCCGGCGGTCTGGTCGTCGGTGCCGACGAACGCCTCGGCGACCGCCTTCAGGAAGCTGCTGACGCCTTCGAGGCCCTCGATGGCGTTCTTGGTGCCGGTGTTGTACTCGTCCCAGTACGGCTTGAACTTGGTCTCGGAACCCGGCGTGCTGTATGCGGCGGCGACCACGTCGGCCATCTTGGTGTCGGCCTCCTGAAGGGACTGCTGCAGCTGCTCCTTCTGGTTGCGCAGCCAGGTGGCTGCCTCCTCGATCTCCGTGGGGTCGATGCTGATCTTGCCTGCCATGGCGGTTGTCCTTTCCGGTGGGGCACCTTGGATCCGGTGCCTGCTGCGGCCGCGCGGCCTGGGCCGCGACGTCCTCAGGCCCTCGATACGGACGGGCCCCGGTTCGCGTTCTCGCGCTCGTTCGCCGGATGGTCCGTCCCGCTCTGCTGTTCAATGGAGCTGTACGATCCCGGTACGTGAGAGGAGCCGCCGTGTCGCCCACCGTCGTGCCGCCCGTCGGCCCGCGCATCCGGCGGGCGCGCCTGGAGCGCGGCTGGAGTCTGCGTGCACTGGCGCGTGAGGTCGGGGTGTCCGCGAGCCTCGTTTCGCAGATCGAGACCGGCAAGAGCCAGCCCTCGGTCAGCACCCTGTACGCGATCACGACGGCGCTCGCCATCCCGCTGGAAGGTCTCTTCGAGGCGGAGGAAGAACCCGCGCCGGCCGCTTCCGCAGCCCCGGCGCCGGTGGGACCGCCCGGCACCGTTCTGCAGGCCCTCGCGACCTTCGCCGCCGCGCCGGCCCGCCGGATCGGCCCGCTGACCGGGCCCGACCAGCGTGAAGTGCTCGAACTCGACTCCGGAGTCGTATGGCAGCGCCTCGGCCATGTGCCCGGCACGGAGGTCGACTTCCTGCTGGTCACCTACCGGCCGGGCGGCTCCTCGTCCAGCGCGGGCGGACTGATGCGCCATCCCGGCACCGAGTACGGCTACCTCACCTCGGGAGAGCTGGTCCTCACCCTCGGTTTCGAGGAGCACGTCCTGCGTCCGGGCGACGCGGTGTGCTTCGAGTCGACCACTCCGCACCGGTACCGCAATGACGGACCCGAGCCTGCTGTCGGCGTGTGGTTCGTCGCCGAGCACGGAAGTGTTCCGTAACGGGAGTGTTCAGTAGCACTTGACACTCTCGCGAGGCGGTCGTTCACTGAAAGTGAGCGGACTCCAGGATTGGGAGTGGTCGCGATGGCGATCCGCACCTTCGGGCCCAACGCGGTCGACTGGGAAGAACGCGTCGACCTGGACCGGCTGCGCAAGGAACGGCTCGCCCGGCTGCGGGCCGCGCTCGAACGGTCCGAGCTCGGGGCCGTACTCAGCTTCGACTTCTCCAACATCCGCTATATGACGTCGACCCATATCGGCACCTGGGCGATGGACAAGCTGATCCGGTTCGCGCTGCTCGTACGCGGCGGCGAGCCGGTCATCTGGGACTTCGGATCGGCCGCACGCCACCACCAGCTCTACAACCCCTGGCTCGACCACGAGACCAAGGACGGGGCGCCCTCCGGCGCCCGTGCCGGGATCTCCACGCTGCGCGGCGCGTTCCATCCGGACGCCGGGATCGCCGAGGACGTGGCGCGCAAGGTGGCCGAGGAGCTTCGCGAACACGGCATGGCGGGCGAACCGCTCGGCGTCGATCTCGTCGAGATGCCGATCCTCGCCGCCCTGCACGCGCAGGGCATCGAAGTCGTCGACGGACAGCAGCTGTTCCTCCAGGCGCGGCGCATCAAGACGCCCGACGAGATCTCGCTCCTCTCACAGGCCTGCGCGATGGTCGACGCGGCGTACGAGGAGCTGTACGGCTATCTGCGCCCGGGCGTACGCGAGAACGAGTGTGTCGGAGTCGTCAGCAAGGTCCTCTACGACCTGGGGAGCGAGTACGTCGAGGGCGTCAACGCGATCTCCGGAGAACGCTGTTCGCCGCATCCGCATGTCTACAGCGACCGGCTGATCCGTCCGGGCGACCCGGCGTTCTTCGACATCCTGCACAGCCATCTCGGCTACCGCACCTGCTACTACCGCACGTTCGCCGTCGGCAGCGCCTCCACCGCCCAGCGCGACGCGTACACCCGCTGCCGCGCCTACATGGACGAGGCCATCGACCTGGTCAAGCCGGGCGCGACGACCGCCGACATCGTGCGGGTGTGGCCGCGGGCCGAGGAGTTCGGCTTCCCGGACGAGACGGCCGCGTTCGCCCTCCAGTACGGCCACGGCGTCGGGCTGTCGATCTGGGAGAAGCCCATCTTCAGCCGGCTGGTCTCGCTGGAGCATCCGGAAGTGCTGGAGGAGGGCATGGTGTTCGCCCTCGAGACGTACTGGCCCGCCGCGGACGGCTGGTCGGCGGCGCGTATCGAGGAGGAGGTCGTGGTGACCGCCGACGGATGCGAGGTGATCACCAAGTTCCCGGCCGAGGAGCTGCTGGTCGCGGGCCGCAAGTACTGGACGGTCGGAGGAGAGCTCAACACCCGGCGCGAGGCGCAGTCGCATCTCAACACCCGTGACGGCAGGGGCGCGTCATGACCGGCGCCGTCGAACTCCTCGCGCTGTACGAGCAGATGGCGGTGATCCGCCGCACCGAACAGGCGGCCTACGACCTGTTCATGTCCGGCCTGGTCAAGGGCACCACGCATCTCGCCGCGGGTCATGAGGCCATCGCCGTCGGCGCGAGCGCGGCGCTGCGCCCGGACGACTATGTCTTCGCGACCTACCGCGGCCACCATCACGCCATGGCGCGCGGCGCGACGCCCGAGGAGTGCCTGGCCGAGCTGATGAGCCGGGCCACCGGGGTGTGCGGGGCCAAAGGCGGCTCCATGCATCTGACCAAGGCGTCCGCCGGCATGCTCGGTTCGTACGCGATCGTCGGCGCCCATCTGCCGATGGCGGTCGGCGCTGCCTGGTCGGCCAGGCTGCGCGGCAGCGAGCAGATCGCGGTGGCGTTCTTCGGCGACGGTGCGACGAACATCGGCGCGTTCCACGAGGCGCTCAATCTGGCCGCAGTCTGGAAGCTGCCGGTGCTCTTCGTCTGCGAGAACAACCTGTACATGGAGTACACGCCGATCGCCGACGTCACGGCGGTGCCGCGACCGGCGGCCGACCGGGCACCGGCGTACGGCATCCCCGGCGAGGTCGTCGACGGCAATGACGTTCTCCTGGTCCGCGACGCAGTGGCACTGCTGGCCGAGCGCGCCAGGTCGGGTGCGGGTCCGAGCCTGCTGGAGGCCCAGACGTACCGCCACTTCGGGCACAGCCGCGCCGACCCGGCCACCTACCGCCCGGCCGAGGAGGTCGAGCGATGGCTCAAGCACGATCCGCTGGGTCTCGCCCGCGACCGTCTCGCGGCGCTCGGTGTCTCCACGGCGGATGCCGACGCCCGCGCGGCGCAGGTCGTCGCCGCCGCCGTCGACGCTGCCAAGAACGCACCAGGACCCGATCCGCGGGAGGCGCTGACCGACGTGTGGGCGGACGGAGGTGCGGCGTGGCGGACGTGATCACCTACCGTGAGGCGGTCGCCGAGGGCATCGCGCGGGAGATGCGCCGCGATCCGGCGGTGGTGTGCCTGGGCGAGGACATCGGCGCGCCGGGCGGCGTGTTCAAGACGACCGCCGGGCTGCACAAGGAGTTCGGCTCCGGGCGGGTGTGGGACACGCCGATCTCCGAGCAGGCGATCGTCGGGGCGGCGATGGGCGCCGCGATGACCGGAATGCGACCGGTCGCGGAGATCATGTTCTCCGACTTCCTGGCCTGTTGCTGGGACTATCTGGCCAACGAGATCCCGAAGGTGCGGTACATGACGGGCGGCCAGGTCACGGTGCCGCTGGTGGTGCGCACCGCGAACGGCGGCGGGCTCGGCTTCGGCGCACAGCACTCGCAGGCCACGGAGAACTGGGCGTTCACCGTCCCCGGACTGAAGATCGCGGCGCCGGCGACTCCTGCCGATGTCATCGGCATGATGGCGGCGGCGATCCGCAGCGACGACCCGGTGGTCTTCTTCGAGCACAAGGGACTGCTCGCGACCAAGGGCCCGCCGGCGCCACCGGGCCATGTGGTCGAACTCGGCCGCGCCTCCGTCGTACGCGAAGGCAGTGACATCACGCTGGTCGCACTGGCCTCGATGGTGCCCGTCGCGCTCGCCGCGGCCGAACGGCTCGCCGGCGAAGGGATCTCGGCGGAAGTGGTCGACCTGCGCTGTCTGGTGCCGCTGGACACCGCGACCGTGCTCGCCTCGCTGGCGAAGACGTCGCGGCTGCTGACCGTCGAGGAGAACCCGTACCAGGGCGGCTGGGGCGCAACAGTTGTATCGGTCGTCGCCGATGAGGGATTCGGCCTGCTGGACGCGCCCGTCCGCCGGGTGGCCGCGGAGTGTGTGCCGCTGCCGTTCGCGGACGTGCTCGAAGAGCAGGTGATCCCCACCGTCGACAAGGTCATGGCGAAGGTCCGTGACCTCACCTCGTACTGAACACGGAAACCGGAGGAAGGCGAGTCAAGGCGATGACCAGTCGGATGCTTCTGCGCTCGGGCCATGTGGTCACGATGGACCCTGACATCGGAGACCTGCCTCAAGGGGACGTCCTCATCGAGGACGGGAAGATCGCGGCGGTCGAGCGGGAGATCTCCGCGGACGCCGAGGTGCTCGACATGACCGGCCGTATCGTCGCGCCGGGTTTCGTCGACACGCACCGCCACACCTGGGAGGCGTCGATCCGCGGCTGCGCGCCCGACGCCACGCTCGACGACTACTTCGTCGACGTCCTGGACACCTTCGCGCCCGTCTACCGGGCGGTGGACGTCTACGCGGCCAATCTCGCGGGCTCGCTGGAGTGTCTCAGCGCCGGCATCACCACGCTCGTGGACTGGTCGCACATCAACAACAGCCCGGATCATCCCGACGCCGCGCTCCAGGCCCTGAAGGAGACGGGCATCCGCGCCCAGTACGCGTACGGCAGCGCCAACACCTCGCTCGCCGCCTACTGGTTCGAGAGCAAGATCGCCATTCCGGGCGACGACGTACGGCGGGTGCGCGAGCGGTACTTCTCCTCCGACTCACCCGACGGCGGACTGCTGACGATGGGCCTGGCCACTCGCGGTCCCGGCTTCTGCGTCAATGACGTCGTCGAGTCCGAGTGGCACCTCGCCCGCGAACTGTCCATCCCCATCACCGTGCACGTCGGGATGGGCCGGCTGGCCGGCCGCTTCGGCATGGTCAAGCAGCTGCACGACCTCGGCCTGCTCGGCCCCGACACCACCTATGTCCACTGCTGCCACTTCAGCGACGAGGAGTGGCGGCTGGTCGCGGACAGCGGCGGCACAATCTCCATCGCGCCCCAGGTGGAGACGCAGATGGGGCACGGCTGGCCACCGGTGATGAAGGCGATCGAGTACGGCCTGCGGCCCTCGCTCTCCATCGACGTGGTCACCACCACGCCGGGCGACATGTTCACGCAGATCCGCGCGGCCTTCGCGGCCGAGCGGGCCAGGGTCAACGCCGAGTGCTGGCAGGCCGACACGCCCGTGCCGGACACGATGCTGACGGCGCGCCGGATGCTGGAGATCGCCACGGTCAACGGCGCGCATGTCGCGGGTCTGGAGGACCGCACCGGCTCATTGACACCGGGCAAGCGGGCCGATGTCATCGCCATCGACGGGACGGCGCTCAATGTCGCGCCGGTGATCGACCCGGTGGCGGCGATCACGCTGTGCGCCGACGTGTCCAACGTGGAGACCGTCATCGTCGACGGCACGGTCCGCAAGCGCGACGGCAGGCTGCTCGCCGACACCGAGCGGGCACGGCAGCTGGTCGAGGAGTCCCGCGATCATCTGATGGCGGCGGCCGAGGTACGGAAGCAGCAGGCATGACGGACCGTCCCGCGTTTCTGGTGCGCCGGGCGGCGGACGCCGAGTTCGCCGACCCGCCGGGACCCGCGCACTCCGGATTCCGCAGACGAACGGTGGTCGGCGAGGAGAACGGGGCCGTGCACACCGGCTTCGGCATATGCGAGCTTCAGCCGGACGGTGCGATCGGCGCGCATGTGCACGCGTACGAGGAGTCCTTCCACCTGTTGTCCGGAACCGTGATCCTCGACCTGCGCGACGGCTCGTTCCTGCTGGAGGAAGGCGACTACGGCCTGCTGCCGGTCGGCGTGGAGCACGCCTGGCGCGGCGCCAAAGACACCGTCGCACGCTGGGCGGACATGCTCGCGCCGGTGCCGCGCGCACGGTACGGCCACGACACGCAGGCCGTGCCCGCGCTGCCGGCCCGCACGCCGGCCCGCGTCGACGTACGTGATCCGCGCACCCGCTCGTTCGGCCACTTCGATGCCGCACAGATGGATCCCGGCAAGCAGTCCCAGGATCTGCCGGCGGTGTCGGCGAGCATGCGCACGGCGCTGCTCGTCTACAGCGGCATCGGCGTGAAGATGATGGTGGACAGCGATCTCGGGGCGGTGGCCTCGACGATGTTCATGGTGCAGTACGCCCCGGACGGCGTCGCAGGTACGCACGACCACCCCTTCGAGGAGACGTATCTGATCCTGGAAGGGGTCGTGGACGCCACGTTCGACGGCGAACGGCACCGGCTCGGAGTCGGCGACGCAGCCTGGGCCGGGGCCGGTTGCGTCCACGGATTCGCCAACGCCGGGCAGGGTCCGGTGCGCTGGCTGGAGACACAGGCGCCGCAGCCGCCCGCGCGCCACTCGTACCGATTCACCAGGGACTGGGACTATCTGCGCGAGGCACTGGAGAAGAAATCATGAACGATACGTCCCGCTCTGTGGTCGTCATCGGCGGAACCGCCGGAATGGGCCGCGAGATCGCCCGTCACTACGCCGACCGCGGCGACACAGTGGTGCTCACCGGCCGTGACGCGGACCGCGCGGACACCGTCGCCAAGGAGATCGGCGGCCGCAGCCGTGGCCTCGGCTTCGATCTCGCACGGCCGAAGGAGATCGCCGGCGCGCTGGCGGGCCTGGACCGCGTCGACGATCTGGTGCTCGCGGCCATCTCCCGCGACCACAATCCCGTCGCCGAGTACAACATCGAGGCCGCGCTCCATCTCGTCACGCTGAAGCTCGTCGGCTACACCGAGGTGGTCCATGCACTGATTCCCCGGTTCGGCGAGGAGAGCGCGATCGTGCTGTTCGGCGGGCAGGCCAAGGAACGGCCGTATCCGGGTGCGACGACGGTCGCGACCGTGAACGCGGGCGTGCTGGGCCTGATGCGCACGCTCGCCACCGAGCTCGCGCCGGTCCGCGTCAACGCGATCCATCCGGGCATCGTCGGCGACAGCCCGTTCTGGTCGGACAAGCCCGCCGAGGTGCTCGAAGCCTTCCGGTCGCAGACGCCGACCGGGCGGCTTGCGACCATGCGCGACGTGGTGGACTCCGTGGACTTCCTGCTGCGCAACCGTTCGGTCAACGGCGTCAGCCTCAATGTCGACGGAGGGTGGCTGCTGCGGTGACTTCCGGAATTCGGGTGGCGGTGATCGGCACCGGGCGCATGGGCGGCGCGATGGTGGTCCGGCTGCGCGGCGCGGGCTTCGGGGTGAGTGCGTACAACCGCTCGCGCGCGAAGGCCGAGGCGGTGGCGGCACGTTCGGGCGCGACCGTCGCGGCGACGGCCCGCGAGGCGGCGGCGGCAGCGGATGTCGTACTCGTCTCGCTCGCCGACGACGCGGCCGTGACCTCGGCGTACGGCGGTGAGGAGGGCATCGTCGCCGGACTGCGGCCCGGCAGTGTGGTGCTGGAGACCAGCACCGTCGCGCCGGAGACGGTCGCCGCGCTGCAACCGCTCGTCGACAAGCAGGGCGCGACACTGCTGGACACACCCGTCTCCGGCAGCGTCGTCTTCGTCGAGGAAGGGAAACTCGCCGTGATGGCGGGCGGCCCGGGTAACGTCCTCGACCGGGTGCGGCCGGTGCTGGACGCGCTCGCGGCGCGGGTCTTCCACGTCGGGGAGAGCGGCTCGGGCGCCGCGATGAAGCTGGCCGTGAACTCAATCGTCCATGCGCTCAACCAAGCCGTCTCAGAAGCGCTGGTGCTCGCCGAACAGGCGGGCGTGGAGCGGGAGTCGGCGTACGAGGTCTTCGCGGCGAGCGCGATCGCGGCGCCGTTCGTGCAGTACAAGCGGGACGCGTTTCTCCATCCGGACGAGACTCCGGTGGCCTTCACACTCGATCTCGTCGCCAAGGACCTGGATCTCGCCCTGGCCCTCGCGGAGCGGGTCGGCACGCCGATGCCGCAGGCCGCGGTGAACCGGCGGCTCGCCCGGGCGGCGGGTGAGGCGGGCTTCGCGGAACGCGATCTCAGCGCGATGGCGGCGTATCTGAGGCAGTCGCGGGAGCGCGGCGCTCCGTAACGCGTGGGCCGGTGTGCACTCGGACAGACGCTCCGCGACGCTCCGAAAGGACCGTTCTCCGGCGCTGCATCGTGCCGCTACATCGTGCCGTCGGCCCAGCCGCCGTCGACGCGCCTGCGGCCGCCACCGGGCCCGGCGCCCACGGACTCCAGATCACGGTCCGCCACGCGCATCAGCTGCCGGGCGAGGTCGCTCATGGCGCGGCTCGCGGCGAGTTCGTCGCCGATCGCCGGTACCTCGACGTCCTGCGGGTTGCAGTGGGCGCTGCCGCGGCCGGTCAGCGTCGCGGCGCCGGTGTCCAGCACCGCCCGGGCCTTGGTCGTGCCGTCCTCCTCGGACAGGAACAGGCCGACCTTCCACTCCAGCGTGCGTGTCATGACGCACCTCCTCGCCGGGTCAGAGCGTGCTGCCGCTGCCGTGCGGCGCGTACAGGTCCAGGAGCCGGACGCGTGCCGCGTGCAGGCGATGGGCCAGCACACTGCCGACCCAGTGGCCGATCGCGGAACCGAAGGCGAGATCCGCGTCCATCATCATCCGTACGTTCCGCGCATCGAATTCGAGGGCGCGCACCGGTGTCATGGCCTCGGCGCCGAGTCCCCACTCGTACGGCGGGAACAGCCAGGACCAGCCGACGAGTTCGCCGAAGCCGAGGCTCTCGATCACGACGGGACGCTGCTGCGGAACCTGGATGTCGAGCGTGACAGTGCCGGATCGGATGATCCAGAAGAACTCCGCGGGGCTGCCTTCCTCGAAGATCCGGGTGCCTTCGGGAATGTTGACCTCGCGCGCCAGCCCCATCAGGCGTGCGCGGTGTTCGGCGGACAGGGCGGACGACATACGAGTGGGAGAAGGGGTGCTCATCGCTGGGCCTCCGTATCAAGTGCTCCGATGTCCTCGTTGACCGCGGAGCACTCCATTCCATGGAAACACCCTGCGCGCGGTGTCACCAGGTACCACCCGGCCCCGGCCCGGTACAGGTCGGTCCCGCGCGGCGGAACCGATGGGGCCCGCGTCGTCGTGAAAAGGACGAAGGACCGGCCGGAGCGAGAGGGAGAGCCGTGGGCGCAACGCGGATCGACGGGAACTGTCTGGAACTGCCGGGCGGTGTGCGTGTCCGTTTCATACGGACGCTTCGGCTGCCGGAATCGGGCACGCATCCGCTGCCGCCGGGTCTCGGCGAGTTTCCGGTGCGGCGGGTCGAGGACTACCCGGACGGCGTGCCGCCCGAGTGGCTGAGGCGCGGCGGTGTGCTGGTCCCGGTCCATCTGCGCGAAGCGATGTGGCTGAGCTTCGCCGGTACGCATGAGCCGGCGGCTCTGCAGGTCGGCGTGGGCAAGGTGTGCGCGGTGTCCGGCAAGCCGTGGAGCAGCCGCCTGTCGCGGAAACCGCAGAACTATCTGGTGCTGCCGCAGCAGCCCTGGCTGGACGGCATCAACTCGGGCACCGGGACGGTACGTCAGTTTGTCGCCGTGCCGCTCGGCATGGGTGCGACGGTGGAGGGACAGATCACCGGCGAGGAGACCGTCGGCGGCGTGCAGCTGCAGACCTTCCCGCTTTCGGACACAGCCTTGTCGGCATGGCACGAGGAGCAGCGGGAGATCGCCCGTCGGGCCGCCGAACGCGCGCGGACCGCGCCCGGGTACGGCGGATACGGCGCGGCCGCCACGGGCTCCTTCGGCGGGCCTCCGCCGCAGGGAGCCCCGCCGGCACCGGGAGGCGTCCCGGCACCGGCGCCCATGGCTGCGGGTGGCCCACCGAGGGCGGCCGCCGCGATGGGCATCGGGGCCGGCGGCACGATGAAGCAGTCGATCTACCAGGACCAACGGCCGGTCGGTGACTGGTCCGCGGAGCCCTCGGGCCGGGTCTTCATCCATCTCGTCACGCCTCCGGAGTGGCAGCGGATCACCGGAGAGGCTCCCCCGCCGTCGCCCGCCGACCGCGCCGCCTACACGCGGGCCGGACTGCCGTGGTTCGACTACTACGACGCGGACGGCACGGATCTCGCTCCGTCGGAGGCCCTGAGCGATGTGAAGCCGGTCGGCGACTGGCTGGGGCAGGACCTCGATCCGTGGCAGCAGCCCGCGCCACCGCAGGTGAAGCCGCTCGGCGACCCGCCTCCGCCGGGGCAGGCGGTGTCGGACGGCGACTGGTGATCTCAGGCCGTGCCCGGCGCACGGCGCACGGCGGCATCCGGCCCGCGAGTGCCGCCGTCTTGGCTCCGGATCGTCGCGGCGGCGCGCTGCAACTCGCTGAGGACCGTGCGGACGGCTCTGCGTGCGGTGCGCTCGGGGCGGTGCAGGGCGTCGATGTGGCGTCGCGCGTGGACTCCGCCGAGCGGCCTCAGGACCACCGCGGGATGTGGACGCGCGGTCCAGCGGGGCATCAGGGCGAGTCCTCCTCCGGCGGCGACGACCTCGGCGACCACGGTGAATTCGTTGATGCGATGAACGATGTCGAGCCGGCGGTTCGCGGCGGTGGCGATGGCCTCGATGGTGGCCATCAGCGGGAAGCCGTCGTGGACGGTGATCCAGGGCTGGTCGGCGACATCGCGAGGAGTGAGGCGTCGCCGGGCGGCCAGCGGGTGGTCCGCGGGCATGGCGACGTCGAGCGGTTCGTGCAGCAGCTCGGTGACCGTCACGGTGTTGGGCCACGGCGGCGCATGGTCGAGACGGTGCGCCAGGACGAGGTCGTACTCCCGGGTCAGCGGTGGGAATTGGTCCTGCGCGACATCCTCGTCGGCGAGCGTGAGCCGGGGGCCGCCCGGCCCGCCGAGGCCGCGCAGCAGGAGCGGGCAGAACGCTCCGGCCGCGCTGTGGAAGGCCGCCAGCGACACGTGTCCGTCCGGCTGGTCCACGAAGTCGTCCATGGTGTGCCGGGCACGGGCGAGGGCCCGTTCCACATCGATCGCCGCGCCGGCCAGGGCCTGCCCGGCAGCGGTGAGGACCAGTCGTCGTCCGTCGCGTTCGGTGAGCGGCACGGGGATCGAACGCTGCAGAAGCCGTAGCTGCTGGGAGATCGCTGATGGCGTCACCAGCAGCGCCTCGGCGACGGCGGTGACACTGCCCAGTTCGCCGAGTTCCCGCAGGACCCGAAGCTGCCGCTCATCCATCCCCATAGTGTAGGCGGGCTAAAGCGTCCTTTGAGAAGGTCGTACTTGGCTTCAGTATCGGCGCACTGCAGGGTTGGGGCGTGCCTGATTCCCGCCGTACCGACCTGGTACTTCTGCTTGTCGCGATCGTCTGGGGCTCCAGCTACCTCGCGGCCAAGACAGCCACCGATGCCACCCCGGTCCTGGTGGTGCTGTTCGCGCGGTATGCGATCTCCGCGCTTGCGTGCATCGCCGTCATCGCTGTCATCGCCGTCGCCGCCCGCCGGAGGTCCGGCCGCTGCACCCGGGAGGAGATCAGGATCGGGTCCGTGCTGGGAGTCACCCAGGCTGCCGTACTGGTTCTCGAGACATACGGCGTCGCGCACACCAGCGCGGCCAACGCCGGCCTCATCATCAGCCTGACCATCGTGCTCACCCCGTTTCTGGACCGCACCGGCCGGCAGGGCATGCTGCCGCCCAGGTTCTTCGCCGCAACCGGCGTGTGCGTACTGGCCGTCGGGCTGCTGATGTCGGGCGACGGCCTGCACGCTCCAGGACTCGGCGACCTGTTGATGCTTGTCGCCGCTGTGGTGCGGGCGGTGCATGTGGCGCTGGTCGGGCGGCTGACCACGGGCCGCACTCTGCGTCCGCTGCAACTGACGGCCATTCAGACAGTCGTCGGTTCTGCCCTGTTCCTGGTGCCCGCGGCGGGCGAGCTGCCGGTGCTGGCCCAGGCCGGTGCCGCGACTTGGACCCAGCTGATCTATCTCGCCCTGTTCTGCAGCGTGTTCGCCTTCCTCGCCCAGACCTGGGCGGTGCAACGCACCTCCGCCAGCCGGGCCAGCCTTCTCCTGGGCACCGAGCCGGTCTGGGCCGTCGTGATCGGCATCGGTCTGGGCGGCGAACGGCTCACCGTCGCCACCGCCCTCGGTGCGGCACTGATGGTCGCCGGGACCTACTGGGGCCAGTCCGTCGAACGCGCCCACCGCGCCAGTGCCGGCCCGAGGCGGACCCCGGCTGAAGCGAAAGAGCCGGACGGGCGCTCGGTCACGGTGTGACGAGCACGGCCACCCCGGTGATCCGTCCCGCCGCCAGGTCCTTCAGGGCCTGGTCCGCCCGCCGCATCGGATAGCGCGTGACCCGCACGCTCGGACGCAGCCGCGCCGCCTCGGCGAGGAACGCGCGGCCGTCCGCACGGGTGTTGGCGGTGACGCTGCGTACGGTCCGCTCCTGGAACAGGTGCCGGTCGTAGTCGAGCGGTGGTATCTCGCTCAGGTGGATCCCGGCGATCGCGAGTGTGCCGCCCCGGTCGAGCGCAGCGAGCGCCACCGGCACCAGATTCCCGACCGGGGCGAAAAGGATCGCGCAGTCCAGCGGCTGCGGAGGTGCGTCGGCTCCCGCCGAGGCCGCTCCCAGCTCGAGGGCCAGCCGCTGGGCATGCGGCGAGCGCGTGACGACATGGACTTCGGCACCGCGGGCCAGGGCGAGCTGCACCGTCAGATGGGCGGAGGCGCCGAACCCGTAGATGCCGAGCCGGCCGCCGGGCGGCAGCTCCGCCCGTTCCAGTGCCCGGTGGCCGATGATCCCCGCGCACAGCAGAGGTGCGGCGTCCTCGTCGCTCCACCCCTCCGGCAGGCGGTAGGCGTAGCGCGCGTCCACGAGCAGGTGGTCGGCGTAACCACCGTGGATGTCCCAGCCGGTGTAGCGCGAGGCGGGGCACAGGTTCTCCCGGCCGGTGCGGCAGTAGCGGCACTCTCCGCAGGTTCCGGCCAGCCAGGCCGCCCCCACCCGGTCGCCGACGCGAAGGTCCAAAACGCCGGGCCCGGCGGCGATCACCTCTCCCACGGCCTCGTGGCCCGGCGTGCAGCGTGTCCGGTGCGGTGCCAGATCGCCCTCGGCCAGATGCAGGTCGGTCCTGCACACCCCGCAGGCGCGCACCCGCACCAGCAGCTCGCCCGGCCCGGGCCCGGGAGTCTCGCGCTCGACGAGCCGCAGCGGGGTGGACGCGATCGGCCCGGGCCGCTCGACCACCCAGGCGGATGTCGGCACGGGTACCTCAGAGGCCGTCATCGCTCTCCCGTCATGTGAGGGCCTTCGCGAGCGCCGCGGCGGTCTTGGCGATCAGCGGGTAGTCGGCCTTGGCGGCGGGATCGTTCTTGGTCGTGAGCACGGCCAGCACGATCGGTGAGCGGTCGGCGGTCCAGGCGATGCCCACGTCGTTCCCGGTTCCGTACTTCCCGGAGCCGGTCTTGTCCGCGACGCTCCAGTCCTTGGGGAGTCCCTTGCGGAACTGTTCCCCGCTGGTCGTGTTCTTCAGCAGCCATCCGGTCAACCGCTTCCGGTCCTGCGGCTCGAGCCCGTCGCGGAGGCAGAGCCGCGTATAGGTCCCCGCGATGGCCCGCGGGGTGGTGGTGTCCTCCACGCGCCACGGTTCCGCCGAGTTCAGTTCAGTCTCCCACCGGTCGAGCCGCGTGGCCGGATCGCCTATGGAGCGGCAGAACCGGGTGATCGCGGTGGGCCCGCCCAGCTCCCGCAGGAGGAGGTTTGCGGCGGTGTTGTCGCTGTGGCGGATGGCGGCGTCACACAGTTCCTCGACGGTCATGCCGCCGGCGAGGTGCTCTGCCGTACCGGTGATCGGTGAATGGGTCGCCAGGTCCGACTCGGTGTACCGGATGCGCCTGGCGAGGAAGGCGCCGTCCCGGTCGAGATCGCGCAGCACGGCCGCAACGGCGAGTGGCTTGAACACCGAGCAGATCGGAAAGCGTTCGTCCGCGCGGTGGCGCACGGTCGCGCCGGTGGCGACATTGTGCGCGAACACGCCCAGCCGTGCCGCATGCGTACGCTCAAGATCGCGCAGTTGTCCGGAGATCTCCTCTCCGTCCTTGGCCGGGGCCGCGGATCCCTGTGCCGCAGACGCGGATCCGCCCGCCGGGGCCGCGGACGCCGTCCCGCCGGCGGGAGTGCAGGCGGCCGCGAGTGCCGCCCCGGCGCCGAGGGCCAGAAGTGAGCGACGGGTGGGTGCGGCTCCTCGCGTGTCCACGGTGGAATCCTTCGCTGTCGAACGGCTGGTCTCAATCGGCTTCTCTCAATGATCAAGACAACCTCGACAGCGCGATCGGTTCCTTTCCGCTGCCGGCTCCTTCTTATGGCGCGATGTTGTGGTTCAGACGGAACAGGTTGCCGGGGTCGTAGCGCCGCTTGATCTCCCTCAAACGGTCGTAGTTCTGCCGGTAGTTGGCCCGGACGCGGTCCTGGTCGTCGTGGTCCATGAAGTTCACATAGCCGCCCTCCAGGGAGTGCGGCTCCAGCGCCGCGGCGTAGGCGCGCGCCCAGCCGACGGTGGCCTCGCAGTCGGCCCGGGTCAGGAGAGCCGGGCCGATGGCGGTCGAGAAGTCGGCGTCCCGGTAGGCGAACGCGGTGTCCTCGGGGCCCACCCGGTGGCAGGCGCCGTCGATCGGGAAGATCACGGTCGAGCTCTGGATGGTGGGCGTCGTGGCGCCGTACTCAACGTGCGCGTCGATCGCTCCGTCCGGCAGTCCGCGGCTGAAGGTGCCTTTCCAGTAGTGGAAGAGACCCGCGGGGAGCATTTCGTCGAAGAGCGTGTTGATCACCGGATACGGCATGCGTTCTACGTACTGCCCCACCACCGGACCGAGGCCGGCGAGACGGGCACGGATCTGGTCGTCCTCTTCCTCGGGGCCGCTCCAGCAGGTCACCACTCCGCACAGCGGCCGCCCGTGCCAGCGCTCGGGCAGGAACGGGACCGGCGGGCCGAGCCCGACGACCAGCAGCGCGCCGAGCTTCTCGTCGGAATCGGCGATCAGCTCGCGGTATCGCCGCATCGTGTCGCCGTCGAGGGGGTAGAACGTCGGCCCGCCGAGAATGTCGGCCACCGGATGCAGCCGGTACTCGAAGGACGCGACGACCCCGAAGTTGCCGCCTCCGCCGCGCAGTGCCCACAGCAGGTCGGCGTTGCGCTCCTGGGTACAGGTCACGAAGGATCCGTCGGCGGTGACCAGGTCGGCCGAGATCAGGTTGTCGCAGACCAGCCCGCAGGCCCGGGCCAGATGGCCCATGCCGCCTCCGGTCGTCAGCCCGCCGATGCCGGTGCTGGACACGACCCCGCCCGTGGTGGCCAGTCCGAAGGCGTTCGTGGCGTGGTTGAAGTCGGCCCAGGTGCTGCCGCCCTCGGCCCGGGCCGTGCGCGTCTGCGGGTCGACCCGGATCCCGCGCATCCGGCCGAGGTCGAGGACGATGCCGTCGTCGCAGGTGCCGGCGCCGGTGACGCTGTGGCTGCCGCCGCGCACGGCCAGCAGCAGATCGTGCTCGCGGGCGAAGCCGACGGTGGCGACGATGTCGCCCACGTCGACGGCCCGCACGACGGCCGCCGGCCGTTTGTCGTGCATGGCGTTGTACACGGCGCGGGCCTCGTCGTAGTCGGGATCGCCGGGCCGCACGATCTCACCGTGCACGGCTGCCTGGAGCCGCTCCACCATCGTGTCGTCGAGGGTTGTTGTGTAGGTCGTCATGGCCGCCACCGGCCTTCCGCGTCTTCGGGGCCTTCCGAGTCTTCCGAGTCTTCGGGGAAGGGATACGCATCCGTTCTAGACGCGGCAGCCGGCGGCGCTCATCGCCGGAACCGCCCATCTCGCGGATCCGCGGCATGGGCAGAACGGCCCATGCGCCGTCACGCCAGTCCGTGCGTGTAGGCGTACGCCGTGGCCGCGGCCCTCGACGACACACCGAGCTTCGCGAAGATGTTGTTGAGGTGACGGGCGACGGTGTGCTGGCTGATCACCAGCTCGGAGGCGATGGACCGGTTGGTGCGGCCCGCGGCGACAAGGCGCAGCACCTGGACCTCGCGCCCGGTGAGCTCGCCCGGGAGCTGATCGTGCACAGCGCTGAGCAGGGCGGCCGCCCGCCGGGCGTCGGGCACCGCGCCCAGCCGCTCGAACACCGCCTGTGCGGCACGCAGTTCCAGCCGTGCGCCTTCGTCGTCCCCGGCGGCGCGGTCGGCGGAGGCGAGAGCCATCCGGACCTGCGCGGCCTCGTACGGGACTCCGAGCTCCAGCCAGAGCGACAGCGCCCGGCGCAGCAACGGCAGCGCACGTTCGAGGTCGCGGTCGGCGAACGCCACCGCGCCGCCCGCGGCCGCGGCGATGGCGTGCAGCACGGTGGTCTCGGACTCGCGTCGCTGCTGCCAGTCGCGCGCGGTCGAGTCCAGTTCGCCGGCTGCCATACGGGCCTGGTCGAGCTGTCCGAGGGCGAGGGAGACCTCGACCTGGGCGGCGAGCAGCCGGCAGCGCTCGAGCCGGCCGGGACCGTCGCCTTCCTCGGCAGCCAGCGCGATCCGCAGGGCCGCGGCGGCGGAGTCGGCCTTGCCCTGGGCCAGCCGCAGCAGCGCGAGTCCGGGCTGCGGGTCGCGGCCCAGCTCGTGCGCCCGCTCGTACGACGCCTCGGCCGCGGCCAGCTCGCCGCGCCGCCGCTGGATGCCGCCGCTCAGGTAGAACGCCTCGGCGGCCGTCCGGGCCTCGTACGGCAGCAGCTCCTCGCAGGTCACGACGGCCTCGGTGGCGGCCCGGGGCCAGTCGCCGCACAGTTCGAGCACCTCGACCCGGTGCACCCGGCACAGACCCCGGAAGCTGTTCTCCTCGGGCATCGACGCGCACCAGGCCATGGCGGCGTCGGTCCACTCGACGGCCCGCTCCAGGTCGGCGGAGGCCATGCACTGCTGGAGACCCAGGCAGTAGATCCACCCGGTGAAGAACGAGCTGAGCTCGCCGGCCATGGCCGAGCACATGGCGTCGTCGAGCAGGGCGAGCCCGCCGGCGATCCGTCCCTGCGCCAGCAGCACGCCCGCCTGCGCCTGGGAGCTCATGGCGAGGAGATCCGGACTGCCGCAGCGCCGCGCGATACCCGCCATGCGCCGGGCCGAGTTCATGGCCTCGTCGAACGCGCCGCGCTGCTGTGCGTCCTCCGCCTCGACCCAGGCGAGATAGCACTGCTCGACACACTCGGGTTCGCTGTCGAGGTGCTGCCGCGCCCGGCGCAGCCAGCCGGCGGCCGCGGCGGTACGGGATGCCAGCTGGTGCTCGTAGAAGAGCAGCCAGGCCATGTATCCGGCCTGCCTCCCCGCGCCCTCCGCCACATAGCCGGAGTACGCCTTGGTCCGCGCCGCGATCGACTCCTCGACGTGACTGGTCCACCAGGCGGCGTCGGCCAGTGCGGCCAGGTCGTCCGGGGTCAGCCGCCCGGGGTCGAGGTCGCGCAGAACGGCGTACGCATCGGCCCATGCCTCGCGGGCGACAGCGTCTCTTGCCTGCTGGATCGCCTGCTCGATCGCCTGCGCACTGCCGGTGATCTGATCGGCCACCGCGGCACCCTCCTCGCTCCCCACGAGCCGGACTACCCCTCACCAGGATAGGAGCGGGCGGCTCCAAGAGGAGCGGCTTGAGGCGCACTGCGCGCACTGCACCCGGGCCGGACGGCGAAAGGGGACCGGCGCTCGCGCGCCGGCGCCCTGGTCAGCGAGGCGCGGGCGCGTACACGACCCAGGTCTGCCCGGCGGCGAACGTCATGTCCCGTCCGTCCGGCGTCGTGAAGGCGGTACCGGACTCGGCCGCGCCGCGCTCCCATTCGGCCTCGTGCACCATGCCGTCGCGCAGTACGAGCGCGGTGCCGGAGCCCACTGTCTCGGTGTACGGGGTCGTGTTTCCCCCTCGGTCGTGGAAGCGCGACGGGCGCACCGTCACGTGCTGGACGATGACGGTGGCCGCGCTCAGCTGCCGGCCCGCCTGCGTGCGGGAAGGGGTCCCGTCCATGGCGACCAGCCATTGCTTGCGCTCCGCCGACCAGCTGAAGTCGAAGCGGGCGGCCGGGTAGCGGACGGTGTAGCGGGGCAGCGGTTTGCCGCCCTGTGGTGCCGGCCCGAACTCGAACCCGGCGTACTCGGCGGCGTTCACACCGGACGCCTCGGGCACGGCGCGCTCGGGCCTCAGATAGAGGTTGTGCGGGGCGGCCCGGTCCCGGCCGCGGAAGTACGCGTCCGGCGCCTCTCCCGGCGGAAGCGGGCGCAGCGGAGCTGCCTCGATGAGCGGCAAGAGTTTGCTCTGTGCCCCGGAGAAGGCGAGGACCGGCCGGTCGAACTGCCGGAGCAGTTCCAGGTCGGTTTCGCGGGCGCTGCGTACCGGACCGATGACCGGCGGCAGCTGGGAGGAGTAGACGGCGAGCAGGCGGCTGAGACCCGCCTCCACCTGCTCGACATAGACGATGTCCGCCGCGTCGAGACCCGTCGGGGGCCTGGCGGGGCGGACGTTGTCGATCTTCACCGCGAGTACGGGCGAGTCGGAAACGGATGGGCCGGTGGACCGTGCACGGTCGTCCGGCGCCGGACTGCCGCCGCCCTGGCATCCCGACACGGCGACGGCGACCGCGGTGAACAGCATCGCGAGCGTGGCCGCGGCCGACCGCCGACCCGTCCCCCGGACAGCACGGTTGTGAACCTCTCCGACCTGGCTACGGCTCGGTCTGTTCCCCATCTCTCCATTCTGCGGTGGCGCGGCGTGAGGCGGTATGTCGAAGGCGTGAGGCGGTATGTCGAAGCGGTGTCGCCTTGCAAGTTGGCCTGCCCGGGCCCGGTGCCCGACAGCGCGGGATACCGGGGTTCACCTGGGCCCCGAGCCCACGCGCGGGACAGGACGGGACATGGTCTGATGGTTCTGGGAGCACCGGTCCCAGCTGCATCCCGGGAGAGATTCGGATGAGCACCTATCGAGTTGCTCAGGTGGCCGCCGCCGGCGGGCCCTTCGAGATCGTCGAGCGCGAGGTACCGAAACCGGGCCCCGGCCATGTACGGATTGCCGTGGACGCGTGCGGCGTCTGCCACAGCGACGTCGGATTCGTCGACGCCGCGTTTCCGGGCGTCCGGTTTCCGCTGGTCCCCGGGCATGAGATCGCCGGGCGCATCGATGAGCTCGGCGAGCGAACGCAGAGCCGCGGTTGGCAGGTGGGCGACCGGGTGGTGGTGGGCTGGTTCGGCGGCAGCTGTGGCTACTGCACGCCGTGCCGGCAGGGCGATTTCGTGGTGTGTGTGAACCTGAAGATCCCCGGATGGGCATACGACGGCGGTTTCGCCGAGGCCGTGATCGCACCGGCCGATGCCCTGGCCAGGATCCCCGACGCGCTGGCGGCGACGGACGCCGGGCCCTTGGGCTGTGCCGGGGTGACCACGTACAACGGTCTGCGGCGCAGCTCCGCGCGGCCCGGCGACCTGGTCGCCGTGCTCGGCATCGGCGGCCTCGGCCACCTGGGAGTGCGTTACGCGGCCGCCATGGGCTACGAGACCGTGGCCATCGCCCGCGGAGCGGGCAAGGCCGACTTCGCCAAGCAGCTCGGCGCACACCACTACATCGACAGCACGGCGGACACCACGGTCGCGGACGCACTGCAGGCCCTCGGCGGCGCCCAGGTCGTCCTGGCCACCGCCGCGAATTCCGACGCCATCACGGCGACCGTGGACGGGCTGCGTCGCCGCGGCGAGCTGGTGGTGATCGGCGTGTCCCCCGAGCCGCTGGGAATCAACCCGGTTCAGCTGCTCATGCCAGGCAGGATCGTGCGCGGCCATCCGTCCGGCACCGCGCAGGACGTGCAGGACACCATGGAGTTCAGCGTCCTGCACGGCATCCGCCCGATGACGGAGATCATGCCGCTGGAACAGGCCGATGAGGCGTACCGGAAGATGCTGTCCGGCACGGCACGCTTCCGCATGGTGCTCACCGCCCGCTGACCTTCAGCCCATCCTGTGGTCGAGGTTGATCGCCGAGCTGATGAGCGCGAGATGGGTGAATGCCTGCGGGAAGTTGCCGAGGTGCTCACCCGTCAGTCCGATCTGCTCGGCGTACAGACCCACATGGTTGGCGTAGGTGAACATCTTTTCCAGCGCGAGCCTGGCGCGCTCCACGTCGCCGGTGCGGGCAAGCGCCTCGACCCACCAGAACGAGCAGATGGAGAACGTACCCTCGGTGCCGTCCAGGCCGTCGGGCGCCTGCTCCGGGTCGTAGCGGAACACCAGGCTGTCCACCACGAGACGGTCGGCGATGGCGTCGACGGTGGACCGGAACCGTGGGTCGGTCGGTGAGAGGAACTTGACCATGGGCATCAGCAGCAGGGACGCATCCATGATCGTCTCGGGCGGCCCGGAGTCGGCCGCGAGGCGCTGGACGAAGGTTCCGACCTCCGGGTCCCAGCCGCGCGCCATGATCTGCCGGTAGATCTCGTCGCGGACCATGGCCCAGCGGCCCAGGTCGCCGGGCAGGCCGCGCTGCCGGGCCATTCTGATCATGCGCTCGACCGCGACCCAGCACATGAGCCGTGAGTACGTGTGATCCTGCTGGCCGGCCCGGGTCTCCCAGATGCTCTCGTCGGTGCTGTCCCAGTTCTCCAGCAGCCACTCGAGGATCTGACAGAGGTCGGCCCAGCTGTCGTGCGAGATACCGACGCCGTACTTGTTGAACAGGTAGATCGAGTCGATCAGTTCACCGTAGATGTCCAGCTGACGCTGGTCGCTGGCGCTGTTGCCGACGCGCACCGGATACGACCCCCGATAGCCCTCCAGGTGACCGAGAACCTCTTCGGGCAGATCGGCATGACCGTCGATCGAGTACATGACGTGCAAGGGGCCCGCGGGCCCGGCGGTCGCGGTGCGCAGGCGTTCGGCCAGCCACTCGATGAACTCCTGGGCTTCCTGCATGAAGCCCAGGCGCAGCAGCGCGTACAGGGAGAAGGCGGCGTCCCTGATCCATACGTACCGGTAGTCCCAGTTCCGCGGGCCGCCGACCTGTTCGGGAAGCCCGAGCGTAGGGGAGGCGATGATCGCACCCGTCGGCTCGTGGGTCATCAGCTTGAGCGTGAGAGCCGAGCGGTGAACCATCTCGCGCCAGCGGCCTGTGTAGGTGGACTGGCTGAGCCAGCGCCGCCAGAAGGCCACCGTGGCGTCGAAGAGCTCGTCGGCAGTCGTGGCATCCAGAGCGCCGTTCGCCGAATCGTCCCGATCGTCGCTCGTCTCGAGTACGAAGAGAGCTGTCTCGCCCTCGTTGAGGCTGAACTCCGCGTACGCGTCGGTGGCATCGAGCTTCAGATCGACGGTGGAGCGCACTGAGACGGCGAGCGTCTCGCCAGTGAACCGCACGCCCTGCTCCATCCGCTCCGTACGGGGCTCCTCGCGGCCGTAGTCCATGCGCGGCGCGATCCGCACCCTCAGGGCTATGCCGCCGCGCACATTGACCACTCGGCGCACCAGGCGTTGCCGGTGCCGCGGGTCCTTCTCCCGCAGGATGGGCATGAAGTCCTGGATCTCGACGATGCCGTCCTCTGTGAGCATGCGTGTGAGGAGGATGTTCGTGTCCGGAAAGTAGAACTGGTGATGCTTCACCTGTCGGCAGACCGGCGCGATCTCCCAGTAACCGCCCCGATGACAGTCGAGCAGCGAGCCGAAGAGGCTGGGCGAGTCGAAGCGCGGAGCGCAGAACCAGTCGATACGGCCGTCGGTGCCGACGAGCGCCGCCGTGCGCAGGTCGCCGATCAGACCATGCTCCTCGATCGGCAGATAGCCGCTCGGATCGGCGGTCCTCGACGTCTGCGCTTGCGTTCTCTCCATCGCTCACACCTGTCAGAACCAGTCCCGGCAACTCGCCGATGCGTCCAGCGTAGGCGCGTGCGGCCTGCTGCGCCCCCTCGTAGGTGACCGGCATGGGTGGTGAGGCTCCTCCTCTTGACAACAACCGACCCGAGGGAAAAGCTGTTGCGCATAGAGATGGTGGTTGTGTAATCAGAAACGCTCCCTTCATTTCGAGCTGCCGGCCGCCTGGCCTCGCACTGCTTCCCGCCACGTACCAGTACCGCCGGACAACACGCCCACGCGCAGACAAGGAAGCCGCCCGTGGCCATCTCCGTGTTCGATCTCTTCTCCATCGGCATAGGCCCGTCCAGTTCGCACACGGTCGGCCCAATGCGGGCCGCCCGCATGTTCGTCGGCCGCCTGCAGGAGGAAGGGCTCCTGGCCAGGACGGCATCGGTACGGGCCGAGCTCTTCGGCTCCCTCGGCGCCACCGGCCACGGTCACGGCACCCCCAAGGCCGTTCTGCTCGGCCTGGAGGGCAACGAGCCGCACACGGTGGACATCTCTCAGGCCGAGCTGGACGTCGAGCGCATCACGTCGGCGGGACGGCTGCGGCTGCTGGGCCGCGATGTCGGCGATGCGCACGAGATCGGCTTCGACGTGGACAGGCAGCTGGTGCTGCACCGCCGTCGTTCCCTGCCGTACCACGCCAACGGCATGACGCTCTTCGCGTACGACGCCGAGGGGCTGCCGCTGCAGGAGAAGACGTACTACTCGGTCGGCGGTGGGTTCGTCGTCGACGAGGATGCGGCCGGCGAGGACCGCATCAAGCCGGACGACACAGTGTTGAAGTACCCCTTCGGCGGCGGTGACGAGCTGCTGCTCCTGACCCGGGAGACGGGTCTGTCGATCTCGGCCCTCATGCTGGAGAACGAGAAAGCCTGGCGCACCGAGGCCGAGATCCGCGAGGGCCTGCTGGAGATCTGGCACGTGATGGAGGCGTGTGTGTCCCGCGGCCTGTCCTGCGAGGGCATTCTGCCGGGCGGGCTCAAGGTCCGCCGCCGGGCCGCCGCGGTGGCCAAGGCGCTGCGGGCGGACGGCGATCCGGCAGGTCGGGCGATGGAGTGGGTGACTCTCTACGCGATGGCGGTCAACGAGGAGAACGCCGCCGGCGGCCGGGTGGTCACCGCCCCGACCAACGGGGCCGCCGGCATCATCCCGGCCGTCATGCACTACTACCTCAACTTCGTGCCCGGCGCCGACGACGACGGCATCGTCCGTTTCCTGCTGGCGGCCGGTGCCATCGGCTTGCTGTTCAAGGAGAACGCCTCCATCTCCGGCGCCGAGGTCGGCTGCCAGGGCGAGGTCGGCTCGGCCTGCTCGATGGCCGCGGGCGCGCTCGCCGAGGTGCTGGGCGGCACTCCCGAGCAGGTGGAGAACGCCGCGGAGATCGGCATGGAGCACAACCTGGGCCTGACCTGCGACCCGGTCGGCGGTCTGGTGCAGATCCCGTGCATCGAGCGCAACGGAATGGCGGCGGTCAAGGCCGTCACCGCGGCCCGGATGGCTCTGCGTGGCGACGGCCGCCACCACGTCTCCCTGGACAAGGTCATCAAGACCATGAAGGAGACGGGCGCCGACATGAAGGTCAAGTACAAGGAGACGGCCCGCGGCGGACTCGCGGTCAACGTCATCGAGTGCTGAGGACACGGGAGTCGGCGGTGTCGTCGAGCTGGGGGTGAGTTTCATGGGCCGGGTCACCGAGCGGCGGCGCGTGCTGCGTATTCGGGACGGTGCGGTGAGCAGCCGCCCCGACACTCTGGTCGCGGAGGAGCCGCTGGAGATACGGCTGAACGGCCGCCCCCTCGCGGTCACCATGCGCACACCCGGCGACGACTTCGCGCTGGCCGCCGGATTTTTGGTGAGCGAGGGCGTCCTCGGCCGGGCCGAGGAACTGGCGAACATCGTGTACTGCGCGGGCGCAACAGTGGACGGTGCGAACACGTACAACGTCGTCGACGTGCGGCTCGCCCCCGGAGTGGTGGTGCCGGACATCTCGCTGGAGCGGAACGTGTACACCACCTCTTCGTGCGGCCTGTGCGGGAAGACGAGCCTGGACGCCGTACGGACCACCGCCCGCTGGCCGATCGCCGACACTCCCCCGGTCCGGATCGACCCCGAGCTGCTGGCGGCCCTCCCCGATCGGCTGCGGGCCGCACAACGGGTCTTCGACCGCACCGGGGGCCTGCACGCCGCAGGGCTGTTCTCTGCGGAGGGAGAGCTGCTGGACCTGCGTGAGGACGTGGGGCGGCACAACGCCGTCGACAAACTGATCGGCCGCGCTCTGCAGTCCGACGAGCTGCCGCTGTCCCGGAGCATCCTGCTGGTCTCCGGCCGCGCGTCCTTCGAGCTGGCGCAGAAGGCGGTCATGGCGGGCGTCCCGGTGCTGGCGGCGGTCTCGGCCCCGTCCTCCCTCGCGGTTGATCTGGCGGTGGAGACCGGTCTCACGCTGGTCGGCTTCCTGCGCGGCAGCTCCATGAACGTGTACGCGGGGGAGCAGCGCATTGCCGTGCGGCCGCGAGGAGGTCTCTCGAAGTGAGCCAGCAGGGGACGGGGACCGGTGGGTTCCCCGGCCGTCGCCGCCCGCGCCGCGTCGCGATGCTCAGTGTGCACACCTCGCCGCTGCACCAACCCGGTACCGGGGACGCCGGTGGGATGAACGTCTACGTCGTCGAACTCGCCAAGCGCCTTGCCGCGATCGGCATGGAGGTGGACATTTTCACCCGTGCCACCTCCGCGACGCTTCCTCCCGTCGTCGAGCTGGCGCAAGGGGTGTTCGCACGGCATGTGGCCGCGGGCCCTTACGAGGGCCTGGTCAAGGAGGAGTTGCCGACGCAGTTGTGCGCCTTCACGCACGGCGTGATGCAGGCCTGGGCCGGTCGCCGTCCCGGACACTACGACGTGCTGCACTCGCACTACTGGCTCTCCGGACACGTCGGCCGGCTCACCGCCAGGCGCTGGGGCGTACCACTCGTGCACACGATGCACACCATGGCCATGGTCAAGAACGCGTCCCTCGCCGAGGGCGACACCCCCGAGCCCGTGTCCCGCGTGCTCGGGGAGACACAGATCGTCCGGGCCGCGGATCGGCTCATCGCCAACACCGATAGAGAAGCGGACGAGTTGTTCCACCACTACGCCGCCGATCCCGCCAAGGTCGCCGTCGTCCACCCCGGCGTGAACCTGGACCTCTTCCGGCCCCACGCCGGCGGGATCGAGGCCGGCCGGACCGCGGCCCGCGCCCGTCTCCGGCTACCGCAGGAGGCGCTGGTACCACTCTTCGCCGGCCGCATCCAGCCCCTCAAGGCCCCGGACATCCTGCTGCTCGCGGTGGCCCGGCTGCTGGAGGAGCAGCCTGGACTGCGCGAACGGATCGTCGTGCCGGTCGTCGGCGGGCCGAGCGGCAGCGGCCTCGCCAAACCGGACGAGTTGCACAAGCTCGCCGCCCAACTCGGCATCTCCGAGGTCGTGCTCTTTCATCCGCCGGTCGGTCAGGCAGAGCTGGTGCACTGGTACCGGGCGGCCACCATGCTGGTCATGCCGTCCTACAGCGAGTCCTTCGGCCTGGTGGCCGCCGAGGCTCAGGCGTGCGGTACCCCGGTGATCGCAGCAGCGGTCGGCGGCCTGCCAGTGGCGGTACGGGACGGGATGACCGGTGTCCTCGTACCGGGGCACCGTCCTGCGGACTACGCGCGGGCGCTGCGCCGCTTCGCCGACGATGCGGCGCTCTCCGCCCGGATGGGCGCGGCCGCCGCCCGGCACGCCAGGTCGTTCGGCTGGGACACGGCCGCCGCGGTCACGGCGGACGTGTACGCGGCGGCGATGCGGGAGCGTGGCTGAAGGGCCTCTCAGCGGGCCGGCTCCAGCCGGACCACGATGGACTTGGAGGTGGGCGTGTTGCTGACCTCCGCGGTGGAGTCCAGCGGAACGAGGACGTTGGTCTCGGGGAAGTAGGCGGCGCAGCAACCGCGGGGGGTGGAGTACGCGACCGTACGGAAGGCCGGTGCCCGTCGCTCGACCCCGTCGGAGAACTCACTGATGATGTCGACCTGATCGCCATCGGCCAGGCCGTGTGCGGCGAGGTCGTCCGGATGTACGAAGAGGACCCTGCGGCCTTGGTGGACGCCGCGGTAACGGTCGTCCAGGCCGTAGATGGTGGTGTTGTACTGGTCGTGCGAGCGAATGGTCTGGAGGATGAGCCGCCCCGGCGGGACGCGCATCACCTCCAGGGGGTTGACGGTGAAGTTGGCCAGCCCGGTCCTGGTGGGGAAGCGCCTCTCGTCCCGTGGAGGGTGGGGCAACGCGAAGCCGCCCGGCTCTCTCACCCGGGCGTTGAAGTCCTCGAAGCCGGGCACCACGCGTTCGATGCGGTCCCGGATCCGGTCGTAGTCCGCCTCGAACTCCGCCCAGGGCACCTGCGAACCGTCGTCCCCGAGGACCGCCCGCGCCATCCGGCAGATGATCGCGACCTCGCTCAGCAGTGCGTCGGACGCGTGCGTCAGCCGCCCGCGCGAGAGGTGCACCATGCCCATGGAGTCCTCCACCGTCACCAGTTGAGGCCCCGCGGGCCGAAGATCGGCTTCGGTGCGGCCCAGGCAGGGCAGAATGAGCGCCTGCCGGCCCGCCACTGCGTGGGACCGGTTCAGCTTGGTGGAAATCTGCACCGTGAGTTCGCAGTTGCGCAGGGCTCGCTCGGTGAGTTCGGTGTCGGGAGCGGCGGACGCGAAGTTGCCGCCGAGAGCGACGAAGACCCGCACCTGGCCGTCGCGCATGGCTCGGATGGTCTCCACGGCGTCGTGGCCGTGCCGGCTCGGCGGGACGAAACCGAACTCCGCTCCGAGTGCGTCGAGGAAGGCGGCGTCCGGCTTCTCGTGGATGCCCATGGTCCGGTCGCCCTGGACGTTGGAGTGCCCGCGGACGGGGCAGAGGCCGGTGCCGGAGCGTCCGATGTTGCCGCGCAGCAGCAGGAAGTTGACCACCTCGCGGATGGTCGGCACCGAATGGCGATGCTGGGTGAGGCCCATCGCCCAGCAGACGACGATCTTCTTGGCGGCCAGTACCTCCTGGAAGGCCGCCCTGATCTCCTTCGCCGAAAGGCCGGTGGCTTCCAGGATGTCGTCCCACGACGCCTTGCGGGCCTGGCCGGCGAACTCCTCGAAGCCGTGGGTGTGCGCGGTGATGAAGGCGCTGTCGAGGACCGTGCCGGGGGCTTCGTCCTCCGCCTCCAGGAGCAGGCGGTTGAAGGCCTGGAAGAGGGCCTGGTCCCCACCGAGCCTGATCTGCAGGAACCTGTCGGACAACTGGGTGCCGCCGCCGACGATGCCGGTAGGCCGCTGGGGGTTCTTGAACCGCAGAAGTCCTGCCTCGGGCAGCGGGTTGACCGCGATGACGCGGGCTCCGCGGTCCTTCGCGGTCTCCAGCGCCGAGAGCATCCGGGGGTGGTTGGTGCCCGGGTTCTGCCCCACGACGAGGATCAGGTCGGCATCGTAGATGTCCTTCAGGCGGACGCTGCCCTTGCCGATGCCGATGGTCTCGACCAGGGCGGATCCGCTCGACTCATGGCACATGTTGGAACAGTCCGGCAGGTTGTTCGTGCCGAAGAGCCGGACGAGGAGCTGGTAGGCGAAGGCAGCCTCGTTGCTCGCCCGGCCCGAGGTGTAGAAGGCGGCCTGGTCCGGGGAGTCCAGGGTGCCCAGTTCCCGGGCGACGACGGCCAGCGCCTCGTCCCAGGAGACCTGCTGGTATCGGTCGCTGCCGGCGGGGCGGTACATGGGGTGGGTGAGACGTCCCTGCTGACCGAGCCAGTAGTCGCTGCGTTCGGCAAGCGCCGCCAGTGTGCTTTCGGCGAAGAACTCCGGGGTGACCCGGCGCAGGGTCGCTTCCTCCGCCACCGCCTTGGCGCCGTTCTCACAGAACTCGGCGCGGTGCCGGCGCTCGGGCTCCGGCCAGGCGCATCCCGGACAGTCGAAGCCCTCCTTCTGATTGACGCTCAGCAGGGTCAGCAGACTGCGGCGGACGCCCATCTGCGAGTGGGCGTGGCGCAACGAGGAGGTGACCGCGGGTATTCCCGCGGCGTAGTCCTTCGGCCGGTCCACGCGCAGACGGGCATCGCCGGGATCCTCGGCAGGTGCCTTGCGGGTCATCGGTTGCGCTCCGCGGTGTTCGGGGTTGAGTGAACGGAACTACTGGGGCCGGCCGGAGCCGAGACGGTCCTGGACCCAGTCGTGGAACTCGCCGATGTGGTGCTCGCTCGGCACCAGGACGCCGCCCTTCGCGTAAAGGCGCGAGCTCATCGCCGGCTGGCAGCGTTCACAGGCGTCGAAGTCCTGCCGGTTGACCCGGTCGAACAGCTCCACCGATCGGCTGACGTCCCGGCCGCTCTCCACCACGCCCTTCAGATACAGCCAGTCGCACTCGACGATCGTCCGGTCGACGGCCACCGGGTACATCCGGTGGAAGATCACGTGGTCGGGGACCAGGTTGATGAACACCTGCGGCCGCACCGTGATCGCGTAGTACCGGCGGTCCTGTCCCTCGGAGACCGTGGGAATGCGGTCCAGGCCCTCCGAGCCGTCGACGGTGAACCCCTTGACGTCCTCACCGAACTCGGCACCGTGCCCCACGTAGTACTGCGCCGCGAAGCCGTCGGCGAACTCCGGGAGCACCTCGGTCAGTTCGGGGTGGATCGTCGCGCAGTGGTAGGACTCCATGAAGTTCTCGATGATCAGCTTCCAGTTGGCCTTCACGTCATAGACGATCCGCCTGCCGACCTCCAGACTCTCGATGTCGTACCGGCCGATGGACTCCACGTCCCCCAGACGCGCCACCACGTCCTCGATCACCGACTCCTGGAACGAGGGCGGGTTCTCGGCCAGGCACACCCACACATAGCCCAGCCACTCGCGCACCGCCACGCCCGCCAGGCCGTACTCGGTCCGGCCCACGTCCGGCATCTTCGTCAGGTTCGGAGCCGCGACGAGTTTGCCGTTGAGGTCGTAGGTCCAGGCGTGGTACGGGCACTGAAACGCCCGCTTCACCTCGCCGGACTCCTCCGTGCACAGCTTCGCGCCCCGGTGCCGGCACACGTTGAAGAAGGCGCGGACGGAGTTGTCCCGCGACCGGGTCACCAGGACGCTCTCCCGTCCCACGTCGACGGTCTTGAACGCACCCGGCTTCGCCAGCTCCGACGAGCGCGCCGCACAGAACCACATGGACTCGAAGATGCGCTCCTGCTCCAGACGGAAGATCTCCGGGTCGGTGTAGTGATCACCGGGGAGAGTCGGGATCAGGCTGTCGGGCAGGCCGGTCGTGGTCATGGTTCACCTCAAAGGGAAGCGTCTCGGGCAGGAACCCCTGAAGTTGCTTTATGTGCAACGCGTATCGACTTGCGCAACAAACAGTGCAGGCCGCCCGAACCGCTGTCAAGAGGTCTCCCGGGGCCGCCGAAGGCGCTCCGCCTCCGGGAGGCAACGTCGAGTGCAGGCTCTTGACCGCAGGGCGCCACAACCAGGACCATGTTGCGCATCAGTCTCACTGTTGCGTAATACGCATCCTTCGGGAGGACTCAGTGTCTCTTCGACCGCAACCCGACGGCGAGTTCGTCCTCACCCTGTCGTGCCCCGACCGCTCCGGCCTCGTCCACGCCGTCACGGGCTTCCTCGTCCGGCACTCCGGGAACATCCGGGAGAGTCAGCAGTTCGACGACCGGCTGCAGGACCGCTTCTTCATGCGTGTGCACTTCGACGTCTCGAATCCGAGCATGTCCCTGGAGAACCTGCGTTCCGGCTTCGCCCCGGTGGCGGAGGCGTACCGGATCTCCTGGCAGCTGCACAACGCGTCGACTCCGACCCGCACACTGATCATGGTGTCGAAGTTCGGTCACTGCCTGAACGACCTGCTCTTCCGGCGGCGCACCGGCGCGCTGAACATCGAGGTGCCGGCGATCGTCTCCAACCACCGGGACTTCGAACCGCTCGCCGAGAGCTACGGGATCCCGTTCCACCACATTCCCGTGACCCGGGAGACGAAGGCCGACGCGGAGGCGAGGCTGCTGCAGCTCGTCGACGAGCTCGACATCGACCTCGTGGTCCTCGCCCGCTACATGCAGATCCTGTCGAACGATCTGTGCAAGCAGCTCGAGGGCCGGGCGATCAACATCCACCACTCGTTCCTGCCGAGTTTCAAGGGCGCGCGGCCGTACGTCCAGGCGCACGAGCGCGGCGTCAAGCTCGTCGGGGCCACGGCGCACTACGTCACCCCGGACCTCGACGAGGGGCCCATCATCGAGCAGGACGTCATCCGCGTGAACCACGCTCAGAGCCCCGAGAGTCTGGTCACCCTGGGGCGCGACGTCGAGGCGCAGGTCCTCGCCCGGGCCGTGGAGTGGCACAGCCAGAGCCGGGTCATGATCAACGGCAATCGCTCGGTCGTCTTTCGCTGACCCGGGTTGACCTGTTCGCATATGGTTTCGCCATGAGCAGCTACGGCACCGAGTCCGCAGGCACGTCCAGTGGCGGTGTGCAGTCCGTCGACCGGGCTGTCACCGTGCTGGAGATCCTGGCCCAGCGCGGCGAGGCAGGCGTCAGTGAAGTGGCCGAGGCAATCGATGTCCACAAGTCCACTGCTTTTCGCCTGCTCGGCGCGCTGGAGGCGCATGGGATGGTCGAGCAGGAGGGCGAGCGTGGAAAGTACCGCCTCGGCTTCGGAATCGTGCGCCTGGCCGGTGCTGTCACGGGGCGCATCGAGGTCACCAAGCATGGCCGGGGGATCTGCGAGCGTCTCGCCGAGGAACTGGGCGAGACGCTGAATATCGCGGTGCTCGAGGCCCACCACGTGATCAACCTCGACCAGGTGCGCGGCCCGTCCGCCATCACCGCGCAGAACTGGGTCGGACGGCAGACACCACTGCACTGCACATCGAACGGAAAGATCCTCTTGGCCCACCTCGAGCCGAAGCGTCGGGATGAGCTCATCGCCGCGGCCGGACTTGCTCGTATGACGGCACACACGCTGACTTCCAGGAAGAAGCTGGAAGCGGATCTGGCCGATGTCCGCAAGCGGGGCTACGCCATGACGGTGGAGGAATACGAGGAGGGCCTCAACGCCATGGCCGCTCCTGTGCGTTCGCGCGACGGCGAGACCATCGCTGCCCTCACCGCCTCGGGGCCCGCCTTCCGCCTCACCGAGGAGCGGATGCACGAGCTCGCACCCGTGCTGGTCGAGGGGGCGGACGAGCTGAGCCGCCGACTCGGCTTCGCGGGCTGACGCGTTACCCGAAGTCTCACAGCCTCCACTCAGCGGCCGCGTCCAGCAGCCAGTCCGTCAGGTAGTCGGCGAAGGACGAACGGACCAGTACCCAGAATCCCGCCCTGGGTTCGTCGCGGGCGACCAACACGACCTGGGTACGGCCCAGGGTGGTCTGGGCGCAGCGTCCGGCCGTGAAGGAGCGCGGGTGCAGATCCAGCGCGCAGCCGTGGGCCAGCAGGTCACGGGCGCGCGGACCCGCGACGAGGAGGGCGGTGCGCTGAGCGGAGACATCGATGACGGACACAGGCTCGTCACCGCAAGCCCCACGGATCCGGCCCTCCAAGTCCTGCTGACTGCCCGGCGGGCCGACCACGAGCCACTCGTCGGGGCCGAGCCACAGCGCAGTCAGCTCCCCTGCGCGTACGACAGTGTTGGGTTCGACGGGCAGTTGGAGGTCCAGCGCCAGCCCGACGGCGTCCGCTGCCGCTCCCTTGGGGTCGAGGCGCACATTGATCTGGGTGAGGAAGGGCAGTTCGGCCAGCCGGATCGCGCCCTCGGATGTGCGTGTCGCGGCGGCCAGGCGGTCGGCGACGTGCGACAGAGGGCTGCGGAGCGGGGCAGTTGGGGTGGTGTCAGCCATCGCGGCGGGCTCCCTCGGGGTCATAGAGGACGGGACTTGCGACGGTCACCGGGACCAGCCGGTCGCCCACGGGGGCGTAGAGCCGCTCGCCGATGCGCTCCCTGCCGCCCTTGATCAGGGCGAGCGCGAAGGTCCGGCCGAGGGCGGCACTGCGGTAGCTGGAGGTGACGTGGCCGAGCATCGGGACAGGCGGGGCGGGCAGCACACTGTCCGCGACCAGGTGCGTGCCTTCGGGCAGGAACGTGCCCGGGTCGTCGGGGAGCAGGCCGACGAGGTGCTTGCGGTCGGGGCGGACGGCGTCGGCGCGGGCGTAGGAACGCTTGCCGATGAAGTCCGGCTTCTTCTTCGACACCACCCAGCTCATGCCGAGATCCTGCGGCGTCACCGTGCCGTCGGTGTCCTGACCGACGATCGGGTAACCCTTCTCGGCCCGCAGGACGTGCATGGTCTCGGTTCCGTACGGGGTGATGCCGTACGGGGCGCCGGCCTCGTACAGCTCCTCCCACAAGGCGAGGGCCTCCCACGGCGAAACGTTGATCTCGTAGGCCAGTTCGCCGGAGAAGCTGATCCGGCACACCCGCGCGTCGATGCCGGCGACGGTCGTGTCGCGCCACGCCATGAACGGGAAGTCCTCGTTGGCCACGGCCAGTCGGGGTGCGAGCGAGCCGAGGACGTCGCGGGAGCGCGGGCCGACCAGAGCGACGGTGGCCCACTGCTCGGTCACGGACGTGCAGTGGACTCGCAGTTCGGGCCACTCCGTCTGGAGCCACTCCTCCATCCAGTCCAGTACCGCGGCCGCGTTGCCGGTCGTGGTGGTGACCAGGAAGCGGTCCTGGGCGAGGCGGATGACGGTGCCGTCGTCGAAAACCATGCCGTCCGGGCGGCACATCACGCCGTAGCGGATCATGCCGATCTTCAGGGTGCTCATCATGTTGGTGTAGAGCAGATCGAGGAAGGCGCCGGCGTCCGGGCCCTGTACGTCGATCTTGCCGAGGGTGGAGGCGTCCATGAAGGCGACGCCCTCGCGGGCGGCGGCGCACTCGCGCAGCACGGCCGTCTCCATGTCCTCGCCGTCCTGCGGGTAGTACCAGGGGCGCTTCCACTGGCCGACGTTCTCGAAGAGCGCGCCGTGCGCTACATGCCAGGAGTGCAGGGCGGTCGTACGGATCGGGTCGTGCAGCGCTCCGCGGTCGCGGCCGGCGAGCGTGGCGAAGGAGACGGGGGTGTACGGCGGTCGGAACGTGGTCGTGCCCAGCGCCGAGATGTCCACGCCGAGCAGTTCGGCGACGACGCCACTGGCCAGAACGCCCGAGGTCTTGCCCTGGTCGTTGGCCGTGCCGGCCGTGGTGTAGCGCTTGGTGTGCTCGACCGAGCGCATTCCGGCGCTGGTCGCGCGGGTCAAGTCGTCGATGGTGACGTCGCGTTGGAGGTCGACGAAGCGCGGGGCGCCTTCGCGGCCCGGGACGGTGAAGACCTCCATGGGGGGCGTCTCAGGCTGTACGGGCACCTGCGGGAGGCGGTGCGTCTCGCAGGTGTAGCCCTCGGCCTCGATCGCGCGGGCTCCGGCGCCGGCCCCTTGTGCGAGGACCCGGGCCAGGTCGAAGACGCCGCCGGCGCTGCCCGCGACCTCGACCAGCACGCGGGAGGTGTCGGGGACGAAGGTGCCGAGCTCCTCGTCGTGGCGCAGTTTGCCGCCCGCCTGGCTGAACAGGTGCGCGACGGGGTTCCAGCCGCCGGAGACCAGCAGCAGGTCGGCGGCGAATTCCCGCTGCCCCACGGACTCTCCGTACGGGGCCACGGTCACGGAGGTGAGACGCGGGGCGCCTTCCGTGCCGGTGACGGCGTGGCCGGACAGCACTTCGATGCCGGCCTGTCGGGCACGCTGCGCCCACTCCCCCGGCTCGGTGCGGGTGTCGACGATCGCCGAGACGGCCACGCCTGCCGCGGTGAGGTCCAACGCGGCCGGGTAGGCACTGTCGTTGGTGGTGAAGACGACCGCGTGGCGGCCGGGCAGGGCACCGTGACGGTTGACGTGGGCGCGGGCCGAGGCGGCCAGCATCACGCCGGGGCGGTCGTTGTCCGCGAAGGCGAGCGAGCGCTCGTGGGCGCCGGTGGCGAGGACGACGCGGCGGGCGCGGATACGCCAGACGCGTTCGCGGGAGACGTTCTCCGGGGCGTCGGCACCGAGGTGGTTGGTGCGGCGCTCCACGGCCAGGAGATGGTTGTCGTCGTAGTAGCCGAAGACGGTGGTGCGGCGCAGGACGCGGACATCGGGGGCCGCGTCCAGTCGGGTGCCGGTTTCGTCGACCCAGTCGAGGAGTTCGCCGGTGCCGAGGAGGCTGCCGCCGAGTTCCGGTTGGTCGTCGGCGAGGATGACGCGGGCGCCGGTGCGGGCGGCTGCCGCCGCGGCTGCGAGGCCGGCCGGGCCCGCGCCGACGATCAGCAGGTCGCAGTGGGCATGTACGGCGTCGTAGCGGGCCGGGTCCGGGTCGGTGGAGAGGCGGCCCTGGCCCGGGAGGCTGCTCGCCACGAGGCCGCCGTAGAGCTCGACGGTCGTCGCGGGGAGCATCGGCTCCGGGAAGGGTGCCTCGATCTGGACTACGGCGTTGGGCTCCTCGACGCCGGCCGAGAAGATGCCGCGCGGGCGGCCGAGCTTGACGCTGGTGCCTGCCTGGATGACACCGTTGGCCAGGAGGGCGGAGGCGAGGGTGTCGCCTCGGAAGCCTTGGTACTCGGTGCCGTCGAAGGTGAAGGTGAGGGGGGCGTCTCGGTGGATTCGGCCGCGGGTGGGGTGGCGGAACGGTTGGCCCGCGGCAGAGCCGCTGATGGATGCAGCGTCCCCGCCGTCCCTGCCCGTCCCATCCTGAAGGGGCTCCGCCCCCTGGACCCCCGTCGGCCCTGAACGGACCTCGTCCTCAAACACCGGACGGGCTGGATGCACTGGACGGGGCTCAAAAGCTGCCGGGCGCTCCTCCCCCGCCCGGTACACCGCCAGGATCTCGTTCGTCGCCGTGTTCCGCACCGCGTTGAACCACTTGCGGCAGCCCGCCGCATGGCTCCAGCGCTCGGCGAACGGGCCGTTCGGGTTGTCGCGGAAGAACAGGTACCGGGCCCATGCCTCGTCGGTCAGGGCCGCCGGGTCCTCCGGATACGGCACATGGGCCTGGCCGCCGTAGTGGAACTCGGCCTCGTCGCGGGGCCCGCACCACGGGCAGGGGATCAACAGCATGGTTCGGCTCCCTAGTGGGCCACGGCGGCTGCGCCGTGCTCGTCGACGAGCGCGCCTGTGGTGAAACGGTCGAGCGAGAAGGGGGCGTTGAGGGGGTGAGGGGTGTCGTGGGCGATGGTGTGGGCGTAGACCCAGCCGACGCCCGGGGTGGCCTTGAAACCGCCTGTTCCCCAGCCGCAGTTGAGGTAGAGGTTGTCGACCGGGGTCAGGCCGATGATCGGCGAGGCGTCGGGGCTGGTGTCGACGATGCCGCCCCAGGTGCGCAGTACGTGGGCACGGGCGAAGACCGGGAAGAGCTCCAGGGCCGCGGACATCTGCTCTTCGATGATGTGGAAGGCGCCGCGCTGGGTGTAGGAGTTGTACGAGTCGATGCCCGCGCCCATCACCAGCTCGCCCTTGTGCGCCTGGCTGACGTACACGTGGACCGCGTTGGACATGACGACCGTCGGGTGCACCGGCTCGAGGAGTTCGGAGACGAGCGCCTGCAACGGGTGGCTCTGGAGCGGGAGTTCGATGCCCGCCATGGCGGCGAGGACCGAGGTGTGGCCTGCCGAGCAGAGGGCCACCTTGCCCGCCGCGATCGGACCCAGGCTCGTCTGCACTCCGACCACCCTGCCACCGACCACGTCCAAGCCCGTGACCTCGCAGTTCTGGATGATGTCGATTCCGGCGGCGTCGGCCGAGCGGGCCAGGCCCCAGGCGACGTGGTCGTGCTTGGCGATGCCGGCGCGGGGCTGATAGGTGGCGCCCAGGACCGGATAGCGCACGTCCGGGGAGATGTTGACGATCGGGCAGAGCTCTTTGACCTGCGCGGCGTCGAGCCATTCGGCGTCCACGCCGTTGAGGCGGTTCGCCTCGACCCGGCGCACGCTGTCGCGGACGTCCTGGAGGCTGTGGGCGAGGTTCAGTACGCCTCGCTGGGAGAAGAGGATCGGGTAGTCCAGCTCGTCCGCCAGGCCCTCCCACAGCTTGAGCGCGTGCTCGTAGATTCCCGCGCTCTCGTCCCAGAGGTAGTTGGAACGGATGATCGTGGTGTTGCGGGCCATGTTGCCGCCCGCGAGCCAGCCCTTCTCCAGCACGGCGACGTTGGTGATGCCGTGGTTCTTCGCCAGGTAGTGGGCGGTGGCCAGGCCGTGGCCGCCACCGCCCACGACGATCACGTCGTACGAGCGCTTCGGCTCGGGTGTGCGCCACAGCCAGTCGGGGTGTTCGGGGAGCTCGGCGCCGGGGGTGCGGGGGCTCATCGGGCGTCTCCGTCTTCGGACAGGTGCGGGTAGAGCGGGTGCTTGGCGGCCAGTGCCTCGGTGCGGGAGCGCAGGGCGGCGACGTCCGGCTCGGGCTGGAGGGCCAGCGCAATCACGTCGGCGACCTCGGCGAAGTCTTCCTCGGTCAGGCCACGGGTGGCCAGCGCCGGGGTGCCGATGCGCAGGCCCGAGGTGACCATGGGCGGGCGCGGATCGAAGGGCACGGCGTTGCGGTTGACGGTGATGCCGATCTCGTGGAGCAGGTCTTCGGCCTGCCTGCCGTCGAGTTCGGAGTCGCGGAGGTCGACCAGGACCAGGTGGACGTCCGTTCCGCCGGTCAGCACCTTCACCCCGGCCGCCCCCGCATCCGGCTGAGTGAGGCGCTCGGCCAGGATGCGGGCGCCGGCCAGCGTGCGGGTCTGGCGCTCCGCGAACTCCGGTGACGCCGCCACCTTGAAGGACACCGCCTTCGCGGCGATGACGTGCTCCAGCGGGCCGCCCTGCATGCCGGGGAACACCGCCGAGTTGATCTTCTTGGCGAGGTCGGCCTCGTTGGTGAGGATGACTCCGCCGCGCGGGCCGCCGAGTGTCTTGTGGGTCGTCGTGGTCGTCACGTGCGCGTGCGGGACGGGGTTCGGGTGCAGCCCTGCCGCGACCAGGCCGGCGAAGTGCGCCATGTCGACCATCAGCAGGGCGCCCACCTCGTCGGCGATCCGGCGGAAGGCTGCGAAGTCCAGCTGCCTCGGGTACGCCGACCAGCCCGCGATGATCATCTTGGGGCGGTGTTCCTTGGCGAGCCGCTCGACCTCCTCCATGTCGACGAGGTTGTCCGCCTCGGACACGTGGTACGGCACGACGTTGAGCATCTTGCCGCTGTAGTTGAGGCGCATGCCGTGGGTGAGGTGCCCGCCGTGCGCGAGGTCGAGGCCGAGGATGGTGTCGCCGGGCTGGAGCAGCGCGAAGAAGACGGCGGTGTTGGCCTGGGCACCGGAATGCGGCTGCACGTTGGCGAACCCGGCGCCGAAGAGGGACTTGATCCGCTCGATGGCCAGGCGCTCGGTGACGTCGACGTGTTCGCAGCCGCCGTAGTAGCGGCGGCCGGGGTAGCCCTCGGCGTACTTGTTGGTCGCAACCGAGCCCTGGGCCTCCATCACCGCGGTGGGCGCGAAGTTCTCGGAGGCGATCATCTCCAGGGTGGACTGCTGGCGGTGCAGTTCGGCGCGGAGGGCTTCGTGGACCTCGGGGTCCAGCTCCGCCAGGGGGGTGTTCAGCGCGTTCATACGGGGTTCGCGTTCCTCTCGGCGGCCTCGACGACATTGGCGAGCAACATGGCTCGGGTCATGGGGCCCACACCCCCGGGCATCGGCGCGATCCACCCGGCGACCTCGGCGGCCTCCGGGTGCACATCGCCGACCAGGCCGTGGTCGGTACGGGTGATGCCGACGTCCAGGACGGCCGCGCCGGGGCGCAGCATGTCCTTGGTGATCAGTCCGGGCGAGCCGGCGGCCGCGACGACGATGTCCGCCTCACGTACGTGCCAGGCCATGCCTTTCGTTCCGGTGTGGCAGAGGGTGACGGTGGCGTTCTCGGACCTGCGGGTGAGGAGGAGTCCGATGGGGCGTCCCACGGTGATGCCTCGTCCGATCACGCACACGCGCGCTCCCGCGAGCGGGACGTCGTACCGACGCAGGAGTTCGACGATGCCGCGCGGAGTACAGGGCAGTGGTGCTTCGACACCGAGGACGAGCCGGCCGAGGTTGACGGGGTGCAGTCCGTCGGCGTCCTTGGCCGGGTCCATGCGTTCCAGCACGGCGTTGGCGTCCAGGTGGCGCGGGAGCGGGAGCTGGACGATGTAGCCGGTGCAGGCCGGGTCGGCGTTGAGTTCGTCGATGACGTCCTCGACCTGTCGCTGCGAGGCGTCGGCCGGCAAGTTCCGGCGCAGCGAGGCGATGCCGACCTGCGCGCAGTCGCGGTGCTTGCCGGCGACGTAGGCGCGGCTGCCCGGGTCGTCGCCGACCAGGACGGTGCCGAGGCCCGGCGGGCGGCCGCCGTTGGCGGTCAACTTGGCCACGCGCTCACCGAGTTCGCGGCGGATTTCGGCGGCGGTCGCCTTGCCGTCGAGGAGTTGCGAGGTCACCGGCGGTTGTCCTTTCCTCGAAAACGCAGTCGTGCTAGCCACGGAGGCGGGACATGGTCGGGTCGAACAGGGGCTCCTCGGCGACGACCGCCTCGACGCGCTGGTCGAAGTAGCCGATGTGGACGGTGGTGCCGGGAGTGGTGAGGTCGGTGGGCAGCCAGGCGTAGGCGATGCCCTTGCCGATCGTGTAGCCGTAGGCGGCGCTGGTGACGTAGCCGACCGCGCGGTCACCGTCGTACACCGGCTCCTTGCCCATGACGACGCCCCTGGGGTCGTCGATCGTGAGGCAGGTCAGCTTGCGTCGCACGTCTGCCTTGCGGCGCTCCAGCGCGGCCTTGCCGATGAAGTCGTCCTTGTCCGCCTTGACGGCGAAGCCGACACCGGCCTCGTACGGGTCGTGCTCGTAGGTCATGTCGGTGCCGAAAGAGCGGTACCCCTTCTCCAGGCGGAGGCTGTTGAAGGCGCCTCGGCCGGCCACGATGCCGCCGAGCGGCTCGGCCGCCCGCCACAGGGTGTCCCACAGCTTCTGGCCCAGGTCGGCGGTGGTGTACAGCTCCCAGCCGAGCTCACCGACGTACGACAGGCGCATCGCGGTGACGGGGACGGAGCCGATGTGGGCGCGCTTGGCGCGGAAGTACTTCAGGCCGGTCGCCGAGAAGTCCGCGTCGGTGAGCGGCTGCAGGACGTCGCGGGCGAGCGGTCCCCACAGGCCGATGCAGCAGGTTCCTGGGGTGATGTCGCGGACCTGGACCGTGCCGTCGGCGGGGAGGTGGCGGGTGAACCAGTCCAGGTCCACGTTGCCGTTGGCGCCGATCTGGAAGAGGTCGGCGGCCAGCCGGGCGACGGTGACGTCGCTGCGGATACCGCCGTCGTGGTCGAGGAGCAGGGTGTACGTCACCGAGCCGACGGACTTGGCGACCTTGCCGGTGCACAGCCGCTCCAGGAAGTCGGCAGCGCCGCGCCCGCTGACCTCGAGCCGCTTGAGGGCCGTCATGTCGTACATCGCGACGGTCTCGCGGGTGGTCTGGGCCTCCGCGCCGACGATGGGCGACCAGTACTGCGCGGCCCAGTCGTTGGGCGTGACGATGGAACGGCCTTCGACCAGGCCCGCGTTGGCCTCGTACCACTGGGGCCGCTCCCAGCCGTTCGCCTCCAGGAAGAAGGCGCCCAGCTCCTGCTGGCGGGCGTGGAACGGGCTCATGCGGATCGGGCGCGGATGCCCCGACGGCTGGAGCGGGTGCAGGATGTCGTAGACCTCGACGAAGTTCTGGCAGTCGCGGGCCAGCACGTACTCCGGGGAGAGCTGGTGCGGCTCGAAGCGGTTGACGTCGCACTCGTGCAGGTCGAAGGACGAGCAGTGACCGTCGACCAGCCATTCGGCCACGGCCCGTCCCACGCCCGCGGAGTGGGTGACCCAGACGGCCTCGGCGACCCAGAAGCCCTTGACGTCCGGGGACTCGCCGAGAAGGGGCAGTCCGTCGGTGGTGAAGGAGAACAGGCCGTTGATGCCCTCCTCGACCTTGGCGTCCCGGGTGGCGGGAAGCAGCGACTGGGTCTCGGCCCAGGCGTCCGCGAAGTCGTCCTCGGTGAACTTCAGGACAGACGGCATCTCGTCGGCGTCGTCCACGGACAGGATGTCGTCGGCGGAGACCGGCATGGGACGGTGGCCGTAGTAGCCGATGCCCAGGCCGTCGAAGCGGTCGCGGTAGTAGAGGTCGGCGTCCTGGTGGCGCAGGATCGGACGCACCGCCTCTCGCGTCTGGCCCGCCAGCGCCGGTATCGGTCCGGTCCAGGCCAGTTGGTGGGCGAGCGGGGTGAGCGGGAGGTTCATGCCGACCATGCGGGCGATCTTCGGGCCCCAGATGCCGGCGCAGCACACGACGGTGTCGGCGGGGATCTCGCCCTGGTCGGTGAGGACGCCAGTGACCTCGCCGTCGGCGTGCAGTACGTCGAGGACCTCGTGGCGGGCCAGGAAGCGCACACCGCGCTCGGTGGCCCGGCGGATCTGCGCCTCGACGGCGAGGACGGCCTTGGCGATGCCGTCCGTTGGAACCAGGAGGCCACCGAGGACCCGGTCCGGGTTCACGAGCGGGTGCTGGTCGACGCACTCCTCGGGACTCAGCAGCCGGCTCTCGATGCCCCAGGCGGTGAGCCAGCCCTGGCGGCGGTGGAGTTCCGCGACGCGCTCCGGAGTGGTCACCACCTCGAGTCCGCCGACCTGTTGGAAGCAGGGCTGGCCGTCGACGTCGAGTGAGCAGAACTTCTCGACCGTGTAGCGGGCCAACTCGGTCATGGTCTTTGAGGAGTTCGTCTGGAAGACCAGGCCCGGGGCGTGCGACGACGATCCCCCGGTGGCGGGAAGCGGGCCCTGGTCGACCACGGTCACATCGGTCCAGCCTCGCGCGGAGATCTCGTCGGCGAGCGCTGCCCCCACGACGCCCGCTCCGATGATGACCACCCGGGGTCCCGCCATCGCCGCACCTCCGACTCGAAAGCGATCCAGTTGCTGTGTGCGCAACATGGTTCAGGTTGCGCAACTCAATGTGCCTGTCGTGGGGGTGGGTGTCAAGGGGTCCGTGACGTCGGAAAACCACCCCGAACACGACTGGTAAAACCACCCCGAACGCGACGCGGCCCGGCAGGCTGACGGTGCAGCCTGCCGGGCCTTCGCGACGGGTTTCTCGGGGCGGTCGTGCGCTCTACTTGATCCAGGCACCGACCTTGTCGCGGTTGGCCTCGACCCACTTCTTCGCCGCCGCTTCGGGTGACATCTTGTCCACCGCGATGTACTTGGCCACGGCGTTCTGGTCGTCGTTCGTCCAGGTGAAGTTCTTCACCAGGTCATAGGCCGGGCTGCCCGACTTGGCGAACTTCGCGCTGACGATCTTGTCCAGCTTGTACACGGGATAGTCACAGGCCACCTTCGCCGCGTCGGCGTCACAGCCCGCGGTGTACTCGGGCAGCTTGACCTTGACCAGCGGCACCTCGGACATGAACCACTGCGGCTCGTAGAAGTACCCGATCACCCATTCCTTGTTCTTCTCGGCGTTCCTGAAGGCCTGGATGAGCGCGGTCTCGCTGCCCGCGTACACCACCTTGTAGTCCAGCTTCAGGTTCTTCACCAGCGCCTCGTCGTTGGTGACGAACGACGGGTCGCCGTCGAGGAGCTGGCCCTTGCCACCCGACTCCGAGGACTTGAACGCGGACGCGTGCTTGTTGAGGTTCTTCCAGTCGGTGATGTCGGGGTGGGCCTTCGCCAGCCACGGCGGCACATACCAGCCGATGAGGCCCTCGTTGCCGGTCGGCCCCGCATCGACGGCGGTCTTCTGGTCGGTGATGTACTTCTTCTTCAGGTCGTCGTGGCCCCAGTTCTCCACGACCGCGTCGACCTCGCCCGTCCCGAAGCCCTGCCAGGCGATCTCTTCCTTCAGATCCTTCTTGGTGACCTTGCAGCCGAGGTCCTGCTCGGCGACATACGCGATGACCGCGGCGTTCGCCTCATAGCCCACCCACGGGTTGACCGCGAGGTTGAAGGTGCCGCACTTGCCCGAACTGCCCGAGCCGCCGGCGCTGTCGTCACCGACCTTTGCGCCACCGCAGGCCGTGAGGGTGAGGCCGAGAACCGCTATACCGGCCGCGCCGGCCCGCCAGTGTCTTGCCATGGTGTCGTGCTCCTTATGCGATGGTGCGGCGAGCCGCTGCCTGAGTGATCCGGTCGAACATGACTCCGAGCAGGACGATCGCGAGCCCGGCCGCCAGCCCCTTGCCATAAAGCTGTCCCTGCGAGAAACCGGCCACGACGTCGTAGCCGAGGGCGCCTGCTCCTACCAGGCCGCCCACCACAACCATCGACAGCACGTAGATCAGGCCCTGGTTGGTCGCGAGCGTCAGGGCACTGCGTGACATCGGCAGTTGAACCTTGGTGATGATCTGCCAGGTGTTGCACCCGGCGGACGTCGCCGCTTCGACGGTGGTCTGGGGCACCGCCCGCACGCCGTCGGCGATGATCTTGATGGCGACCGGCGCCGCATAGACGACGGCGGCGACGATGGCCGTGAACCGTGTCGCGCCGAACAGCGCGAGGAACGGCACGAGATAGACGAACGGCGGCATGACCTGCGCCGCGTCCAGGGTGGGCCGCAGCAGCCGGTCCACCAGCATGCTGCGCCCCATCCACACCCCGAGGACGACACCGAGCAGCATCACCAGCACCGTCGCGACCGCGGTCGACGCCAGTGTCGTCATGCCGTCCGACCACACGCCCGTACCGACCAGCAGTCCCACGCACACGGCCGTGGTGACCCCTGCGCGCCGGCCACCGAGCACCGTGCCGACTCCGATCAGAGCCGCGCCGACAAGCCACCACGGGGAGTCGGTCAGCAGGGTCTGGAACGGATTGAGCAGGCCGTTGGTGATGGCGTCACGGAAGGCGTTCGTCAGGCCCGACAGGTTGTCCTGCGCCCAGGTGGTCACGGCGTCCGCCGCCTTGGCGATGGTGCTGCCGGTGCTGCCCTCGCCGGGGAACTCGGCCGCCCACATATACGTGTGCGACAGATACGCCAGCACCGCCGCCGCCACTCCGCCGCCCACCAGCAGATGCCGCCGCCACTTGAGGAAGGGGCTCTTCGAGCGCCGGGCGGCCTCCGCCCGTCCGCTCGCCGCGGTGGTGACCCGGTCCAGCACGATGGCCATGACGACGATGGCGAGACCGGCGTTGAACGCCGTGCCGACGTCCAGTGACTGCAGGGCCTGGACAACGGTCTTGCCGAGGCCGGGTGCGTCGATCAGGGCTGCGATGGTGACCATGGCCAGGGCGGCCATGATGGTCTGGTTGACGCCCATCACCACGGTCCGCTTGGACATCGGCAGCAGGACCTTGAGCAGCGCCTGCCGGCGCGTGGCCCCCATCGAGCCGGCCGCCTCGACCGTCGTCTCCGGTACGGAACGGATGGCGTGCGCGGTGATGCGGATCGCCGGCGGTGCCGCGTAGATCAGGGTGGCGATCGTGGCGGAGGCAGGGCCGATGAGGAAGAACAGGGTCAGGGGGGCCAGGTAGACGAAGGTCGGCATCGTCTGCATGAAGTCCAGGAAGGGCGTCACGATCTTGTTGACCCGGTCCGACAGCCCCGCCCACACACCCAGTGGAATCGCGAACAGCAGCGCCACGAAGACCGCTGAGAGGGTCAGCGACAGCGTGTCCATGCTCTCCTGCCACAGACCCTGCAGCCCCAGGAAGGTGAAGCCGGCCACGGCCAGGAGCGCGACGCGCCAGTTGCCCACCGCCCACGAGACGTACCCGGTCAGGCCGACGACGCCGAGCCAGCCGATCTGCGGCACCGGTCGGTCGCCTGACGGCTGCGAGACCAGCTCCTGGACGAAGGTCACCAGGTTGTCGATGACCAGGCGGATCTCGTTGAAGAAGTACAGGAAGAGCGGGTTGGAGTTGCGGTTCGCGCCGATCGAGTCGTTCACGTCGTTGAACCAGCGGTGCAGATCGGTGAGGTCGGCCGCGGCCAGTGTCAGGGTCTGCTTTCCGCGCAGTACGGCGAAGAGCACCAGCCAGACGACCAGGATCGCGGCCAGCACTGTCCGGCGGCTGATCCTGCGCGCGCTCGCGACGGGCGGCGCGGCCCGCTCCACCGTCTCCGTCTTCTCCGGTTTCTCCATGGCGACGGTCATCGCATGTCGCCTTCCTGTCCGGCGACCACCGCGAGGATCTCCTCGTCGCCGACGATGCCGAGCAGCTTGCCGTCCTCGACGACCTTGATCGGCTTCTCGGCCGCGAGCACCGCCCGGGTGGCCTCCCGCACGACGACGTCCGGGCCCAACTCGGGCCCGTCCAGCGGGTCGTCGGGCTCGGCGGGACGCATGATCCACCGCAGCGTCAGTACGTCGCCGCGCGGCACGTCCTTGACGAAGTCGCGCACGTAGTCGTCGGCGGGGGCGCCGACCAGTTCGTCGCCGGTGCCGCACTGCACCATCTTGCCGTCGCGCATGATGAGAATGCGGTCGCCCAGCTTGAGCGCCTCGGAGAGGTCATGGGTGATGAACACCATCGTCTTGCCGACCTCGTGGTGCAGCCGGATGACCTCGCTCTGCATGTCACGGCGGATCAGCGGGTCGAGCGCCGAGAACGGCTCGTCGAAGAGGAGCACGTCCGGATCGCCGGCCAGCGCGCGGGCGAGACCGACGCGCTGCTGCATACCGCCGGAGAGCTGGTCGGGGTAGGCGTTCTCGTAGCCGGCGAGGCCGACGAGTTCGACGACCTCCAGCGCCCGCTTGGTGCGCTCGGCCCTGCCCATGCCGCGGATCTCCAGCCCGAACGCCACGTTTTCGACGACGCGGCGGTGGGGCAGCAGCCCGAAGTGCTGGAAGACCATGGAGAACTTGCTGCGCCGCAGTTCGCGCAGCCGCTTGTCGTCGGCGTCCCGGATGTCCTCGCCCTCGAAGACGATCTCACCGGCGGTGGGTTCGATCAGCCGGGTAAGACAGCGCACCAGGGTGGATTTGCCGGAGCCGGACAGGCCCATGACGACGAAGACCTCACCGGGCGCGACCTCGAAGTTCACGTCGCGCACGGCGGCGGTACATCCCGTGCGGTCCATCAGCTCGCGGCGCGTGAGCCCGCACAGCTCCTCGGAGTCCGGTACCTGGTCCGCCTTCGGCCCGAACACCTTCCACAGCTTGCGCACGGATATGACCGGCGTGGGTGCCGCGTCCTCGGGAGTGCCGCGTCGTCGCAGCGCCTCGGTCTGTGTTGGCGTCATGGTCGCCCTCTTTCGGCGTTCAGCCGCGGAACCAGTGCTGCGGCCGGGGTTGGATGTTCTGCCAGATGTGCTTGGGCTCCCGGTACTCGTTCAGGCCGGTCGGTCCCAGTTCCCGGCCCACGCCGGAATGCCCGAAGCCACCCCATTCCGCCTGCGGCACATAGGGGTGGTAGTCGTTGATCCACACCGTGCCGTGGCGCAGCCGCCGGGCGACCCGCTGGGCCTTCCCGGCGTCCTGTGTCCAGACGGCTCCGGCGAGTCCGTACTCGGTGTCGTTGGCGATGCGTACGGCGTCGCCCTCGTCGGTGAAGCGCTCCACGGTAAGAACGGGTCCGAAGGACTCCTCGTGCACCACCCGCATGTCCTGCCGGCATTCGTCGAGCACGGTGGGCGGGTAGAAGTGGCCGTTCGCCAGGGCCGGTTCATCGGGGCGTTCGCCACCACAGCGCAGTACGGCACCTTCGGCCAGTCCGGCCGCGACATACGCCTCGACCTTCGCCAGGTGCTGCGCGGAGATCAGCGCTCCGGTCTCCGCCTGCGGATCGAAGGGGCCGCCGAGGCGGATCTGCCGGGCACGGCGGACCACCTCGTCGACGAAACGGTCGTGCAGTGAGTCCTCGACGATCAGCCGGGCGCCGGCCGAGCAGACCTGCCCGGAGTGCAGGAAGACGGCCGTGAGCGCGAAGTCCACGGCCGACTCGAAGTCGGCGTCGGCGAAGACCAGGTTGGGGTTCTTGCCGCCGAGCTCCAGCGCGACCTTCTTCACGGTCGCGGCGGCGGTGGCCATGATCCGCCGGCCGGTGTCCAGGCCGCCGGTGAAGGAGACCATGTCGACGGCGGGGTCCTCGGAGAGCGGGGCACCCACCTCGGGCCCGGCACCCAGGACGAGATTGGCGGCGCCGGCCGGCAGCCCGGCCTCCTGAAGTGCCTTCATCAGCAGGATCGAGGTGGAGGGGGTGAGTTCACTGGGTTTGAGGACGATCGTGTTGCCCGCGAGGAGGGCAGGGGCGACCTTCCAACTCGCCTGGAGCAGCGGGTAGTTCCAGGGGGTGATCAGTCCGCACACGCCGATCGGCTCGTACACGACACGGCTTACGGCGTCGTCGCGGCCGGTGTCGATCACGCGGCCGGCGTCGGTGCCGCCGAGCCCGCCGTAATAGCGGAAGCAGGAGGCGACGTCGGCGATGTCGTACTCGCTCTCCACCAACCGCTTGCCGGTGTCCAGCGACTCGGCGCGGGCGAACTCCTTGGCGTCGCGCTCGAGGATGTCGGCGGTGCGCAGCAGCAGCGCGCCGCGCTCGCGCTCGGGGGTGCTCGGCCAGGGTCCTTCGTCGAAGGCCCGGCGGGCCGCGGCGATGGCGGCCTCGGTGTCGGGACGCGTCCCTTCGGACACGGTCGCGGAGAGCGTGCCGTCAGCGGGGCAGCGGATGTCCCGGTGACCTCCGGCCACCGGATCCCGCCATTCTCCGGCCACGTACAGGTCTGCCACGTCGGAGCCCTTCGAGTAAGCTTCGTTGCGCATTACGCACCGTATTGCTTGTGGTGGAACACTCTGGAGAAGGCTGGAACCCACGTCAAGTGGTTGGGGGATGTCGGTTTGGCCAAGCCGACGACTGCGAGGACACCTGGTCCACAGGCCGTATACAGCTGATTTCCGATCCGAGCGCGAACGGAAAAATCTGCGTTACGGCAGTCGGTCGAGCAGAGCGCGACGCCACCGCTCGGTCTCGGCGATCTGGTTGAAGGTGAAGAGGTGCAGGCCGGCCACTCCCGCCGCGGGCGTGGTGAGCGCCTCTGCACCGCGCGCGAGCAGCCGCTCGGGCGAGTAGCCGCCGGGGGTCACAAAGCGCAGGAACCAGGAGGGATGCCGGGTCAGAAAGCGAGTCGACTCCCCCACGCCGATCTTCGTCGCCATGGACAGCAGCTTCGCCCGCTGCACCGGCCCCGCGACACCCACGTACACAGGCAGGGCGACGTTTCGGCGGCGTATCCGGCCCACCCAGTCGCCCAGCACGCGCGGGTCGAAGCAGAGGTTGCTCACGATGTACGTGGCGTGTGCCCGCTTGTCCCACATCGCCTGGATGGCGAGGTCGTCGTGGATGAGCGGATGACTCTCGGGGTAGCCGGTGACGCCGACCTCGGCGAAGGGGCTGCCCAGCTCACCCATCCTGCGCAGTACCGGCAGCGCCCCGTCGTAGGCTCCGGCCGGCGGATCGGCGTCGCCCGCCGGGACGAAGACGTCGTCGACGCCCGACCCACGGAGCCGGTCGATGACGTCCTTGAGGTGGGCGTCGTCCCGCAGCAGGCGCGCGGGCACGTGCGGGACGACGCGGTAGCCGTGCGCGGCGAGCCGGGTGGCGAGGTCGAGGGTCGGTTCCAGGCCCTTGACCGGCGACGCCGTCACGGTGACGACGACGTCGCGCGGGACATGGGCGAGGACCTTGTCCTCGGTCGCCTTCGCGGGCAGCACCTCGTAGCGGACGCTGTCCAGCAGCACGCGGAAGCCTGCGGCGCCCAACGCTTACCCGGCCTGCTGCTGGGCGTCGCGGTACCGGTAGTACGCGGCCTTGGAGGGCGGCAGCGGTTCCTTGTCGAGGATGAGGTCCGCCGCCCTTTCCGCGATCATCATCACCGGCGCGTAGATATTGCCGTTGGTGACATAGGGCATCACGGACGCGTCGACGACACGCAGACCCTCCACGCCGTGCACGCGCATGCTGGTGGGGTCAACGACGGACATCGCGTCGGTGCCCATCTTGCAGGTGCACGAGGGATGCAGGGCGGTCTCGCCGTCCTTGGCCACCCAGGCGAGGATCTCCTCGTCGGTCTCGACGGACGGCCCGGGCGAGATCTCCCCGTCGCTGTACGGGGCCATGGCAGGCTGGTCGAGCAGCTTGCGGGCGACCCGGATCGCCTCGACCCACTCGCGGCGGTCCTGTTCGGTGGACAGGTAGTTGAAGCGCAGCGCCGGGTGCTCGTTCGGATCCCTGCTCTTGATCTTCACCGAGCCGATGGCGTCGGAGTACATGGGCCCGACGTGCACCTGGTAGCCGTGTCCACCGGCGGGCACGGAGCCGTCGTAGCGAACCGCGATGGGCAGGAAGTGGAACATCAGGTTGGGGTAGTCCACGTCCTCGTTACTGCGGGCGAAGCCACCTGCCTCGAAGTGGTTGGTCGAGGCCGGGCCCTTGCGGAAGAGCCACTGCAGGCCGATGAACGGGGCGCGCCACTTCGCCAGGTACGGCTGCATGGAGACGGGCTGTTTGCAGGCGTACTGGATGTACACCTCCAGGTGGTCCTGCATGTTCTCGCCGACGCCCGGCAGGTCGTGGACGACGTCGACACCGAGCGCGCTCAGTTCCTCGGCGTTGCCGACGCCGGAGAGCTGAAGCAGCTGGGGGGAGTTGATCGCGCCGCCGCAGAGGACGACTTCGCGGGCGCGCACCTGCTGGGGCGCGCCGCGACCGCGCCGGTACTCGACGCCGACGGCACGCTTGCCCTCGAACAGGACGCGGGTGACGAGGGCGCGCGTCTTGATCGTGAGGTTGGGGCGCTTTCTGGCGGGCTTGAGATACGCCTTCGACGCCGACAGGCGACGTCCGCGGTGGACGTTCCGGTCGAACTTGGCGAAGCCTTCCTGCCGGTAGCCGTTGACGTCGTCGGTGGGAGCGTAGCCCGCCTCCTCGGTGGCCTTGAGGAAGGCGTCGAAGAGCGGGTTGGTGGCCGGGCCGCGTTCGAGGACGAGGGGGCCGTCGTGGCCGCGGAACTCGTCGTCCGGGTCGGCCGCGAGACAGTTCTCCATCCGCCGGAAGTACGGCAGACAGTGCGCGTAGTCCCAGTTCTCCATGCCGGGATCGGCGGCCCAGCGCTCATAGTCCATGGGGTTGCCGCGCTGGAAGATCATGCCGTTGATACTGCTGGAGCCGCCCAGCACCTTGCCGCGCGCGTGGTAGACGCGCCGGCCGCCCATGTGGGGCTCGGGTTCGGACTCGTACTTCCAGTCGTAGAAGCGGCTGCCGATCGGGTAGGTCAGCGCCGCGGGCATGTGGATGAACACGTCCCACGGGTAGTCGGGGCGACCGGCCTCCAGCACCAGCACCCGGTTGCCCGGGTCCGCGGAGAGCCGGTTGGCCAGTGCGCTGCCGGCCGATCCACCACCGACGATGACGAAGTCGTACTGCTGGGGAGCCATGGTGCCTCGTCTCGCTCGCTCCGTAGATACGCGCGGCATGCTAGTACGAGTATCGCCATGCGCACCAGGTTGCGAACAGCGCAACTTGTAAAGCGCGTGCGTCAGCCCTGTGACCTGGGCCGGTGCCCTTGTTCTTTACTGCGCGTATAGTTTCGCTGTGAGCAACTACAGTCCAGATAACGAAACGACAGGTTCGCCCGCCGGTGGAGTACAGTCCGTCGACCGCGCCATCAACGTCCTGGAGATCCTGGCCCAACGCGGCGAGGCCGGCGTCAGTGAGGTGGCCGCCGAGATCGACGTTCACAAGTCCACCGCGTTCCGCCTGCTCGGCGCCCTGGAAGCGCGCGGCCTGGTGGAGCAGGCGGGCGAGCGCGGCAAGTACCGCCTCGGTTTCGGCATCGTGCGCCTCGCCGGCGCGGCCACCGGACGTATCGACGTCACCCAGCAGAGCCGCCCGGTCTGCGAGCGTCTCGCCGAGGAGATCGGCGAGACCGTGAACCTCGCAGTGATGCAGGAACGCTACGCGATCAACCTCTACCAGGTGCGCGGCCCGGGTGCCGTCACCGCGCACAACTGGGTCGGCCAGCTGACCCCGCTGCACGCCACCTCGAGCGGCAAGATCCTTCTGGCCCACATGCCCGTCCAGGAGCGCACCGCACTGCTGGCCGAGGTCGGCCTGAAGAAGATGACCCCGCGCACCCTGACGGCGAAGACGAAGCTTGAGAAGAATCTCGCCGAGGCCCGGGAGCGCGGCTACTCCTGGACCCTCGAGGAAATGGAGTTGGGGCTCCACGCCATGGCCGCGCCGGTCCGCAACCGCGACGGAGACGTCATCGCGGCCCTCAGCGCCTCCGGACCCGCGTACCGGCTCACCGAGGAGCGCATGCACGCACTCGCTCCGATGCTGGTCGAGGGCGCGCACGAGGTCAGCCATCGCATGGGCTACCTGGGCTGAGACCGTGTGCCGCCGGCGACATCGACGTCGGCTGCCGAGCACCGGCCCGCAGGGAACCGGCCCGCAGGGAACTGCCGTTACTGCGACTGCACCGCCCCCAGACGCTCCTGGACAAAGGCGTGGAACTCGCCGATGTGGTGCTCGCTGGGCACCAGGACGCCGCCCTTGGCGTACAGCCGGGAACTCATCGCGGGCTGACAGCGCTCGCATGCGTCGAAGTCCTGCCGGTTGACACGATCGAAGAGCTCCACCGACCGGCTGACGTCCTTACCGCTCTCGACGACATGCTTGAGGTAGAGCCAGTCGCACTCGACGATCGTGCGGTCCGCGGCGACCGGGTACATCCGATGGAAGATCACGTGGTCGGGCACGAGGTTGATGAACACCTGTGGCCTGACGGTGATCGCGTAGTAGCGGCGGTCCTGATCCTCGGTGACCCCTGGAAGGCGGTCCAGCCCCTCGGAGCCGTCGACGGTGAAGCCCTTGATCTCGGTGCCGAACTCCGCGCCGTGCCCCACGTAGTACTGAGCGGCGTACCCGTCGGCGAACTCCGGGAGCACCTCGGTCAGTTCCGGGTGGATCGTCGCGCAGTGGTAGCACTCCATGAAGTTCTCGACGATGAGCTTCCAGTTCGCCTTGACGTCATAGACGATCCTCCTTCCGACCTCTAGGTTCTCGATGCCGTAGCGCTCGATCGTCTCGGCGTCGCCGAGACGTGCGACCACGTCCTGCACAACCTCGTCGAACGGGGGCGGGTCTTCCGCGAGGCACACCCACACGTAGCCGAGCCACTCGTGCGTCGCCACGCTCACCAAGCCGTACTCCGTGCGGCCGATGTCGGGCATCTTGGTGAGGTTGGGCGCTGCGACGAGTTTGCCCGTCAAGTCGTACGTCCAAGCGTGGTAAGGGCACTGGAAGGCGCGCTTGACCTCGCCGGTCTCCTCCGTGCAGAGCTTGGCCCCGCGATGTCGGCAGACGTTGAAATAGGCGCGTATGGAGTTGTCCCGTGCGCGGGCGATCAGGATGCTCTCGCGGCCCACCTCGACAGTCCGGAAGGCGCCGGGCCTGGCCAGGTCGGAGGCGCGCGCAGCGCAGAACCACATTGTCTCGAAGATGCGCTCCTGCTCCTGGGAGAAGATTCCGGGATCCGTGTAGGAGGAGCCGGGGAGGGTGGCGATCAGGCTGTCCGGCAGGTCGGTCGAGGTCACAGTGCACTCCTCGGGGTGCGTCATGGATCGGGTCATTCACACGCCGGGAAGAGCGGCACCGGACGTCGTCTTGCCTGGAGCAGGGCTGAACGCCATACGCAACGGCAGCAGGAGATGCCGTGCGGTCAGCGTCAGAATGCCGCGGTTGCGAGCTGCTTGCGCCAACGCGTGAACAGCCGTGGCTGGTTCATCCCGAGCGCGGCGACCGGGTGCCCGGCACGCCGGTAGACGGCCAGGACGTTGCGGTCGTCCGGGGCGCCTTCCTCGATCGTCACGCTGTCGGCGCCGGCCGCGTGACCGACGAACTGGATCTTCACCCCGTACTGGTCCGACCAGAAGTACGGCGGACGGGGCACGCCCGGTTCCGCCGAACCCGACGACAGCAGCACGGCCACAGCCGCATCGGGCCGCTCGCGCGCACCCGTCCAGTGCTCGACGCGGCGATGAGCACCGGCACGGGGGTCGTACCAGTTGGCGCAGTCACCGACCGCTACCACGCCCGCCAGGCTGGTGCGGCCGTCCGCACCGCATGTGACGCCGTTGTCGAGCGCGACGCCGGATCCCTCCAGCCAGTCGACGCACGGGCGTGCGCCGACGCCCACGACGACGATGTCCGCGGGGACGGTGCGGCCGTCCTCCAGCAGGACGGCGTCGACCCGGCGCTCGCCGCTCAGTCCCTTGACGCCCACGCCGCACAACAGGCGTACGCCGTGGTCTGCGTGGAGGGCGGAGACGATGCCGCCCATGGTCTCGCCGAGCGGTCCGGCCAGCGGCGTCGGCGCGGCCTCGACGACCGTCACGTCGAGGCCGAGAGCGCAGGCGGTGGAGGCGACCTCGGCGCCGATGAATCCGCCGCCGATCACGACCAGCCGTCCGCCCAGGGCCAGTTCGTTCCGCAGTGCGCGGGCGTCGTCCAGTGTGCGCAGGGTGTGCACACCGGCCAGACCGTCCGTGCCCGGCAGCGTGCGCGCGGTCGCGCCGGTCGCGATGACGATGCCGTCGGCCCGGACCTCGCGGCCGTCGGCGAGCCGCACGGCGCGGTGAGCGCTGTCGAGCCCAGCGGCGCGGGCGCCGAGCAGCCACTCCGCCTGCAGATCCTCGTCGTCCGACTCCAACGCGAGGTCGGCTTCACCCATGCCGCCGGTGAGGTACTCCTTGGACAACGGCGGCCTGTCGTAGGGGCGATGGGACTCGTCGCCGATGATGACGAGGCGTCCGTCGTAGCCCTGCCCGCGCAGCGAGCGGGCGGCGGACAGTCCGGCGAGCGAGGCGCCCACCACGGCCACGGTCCTCACGCAAGACCTCCGGCGAGCCGGGCCGCGATGCACGGCGGCAGGTTGGGAGCGTCGGTGGACAGCTGGACGTAGACCATGCCGTCCTCGACGAACACCTGATGGGTGCGCACCGGGCGCTTGGCCGGCGGAGCGTCCACGGCCCCGGTCCGCAGGTCGAACTTCGAGGAGTGCAGCGGGCATTCCACCTCACGACCCTCCAGCCAGCCGTCGGCGAGCGAGGCGTCCTGGTGGGTGCAGGTGTCGTCGATGGCGTAGACCTCGCCGCCATCGGTATGGAACACCGAAACCGGCGGATCGATGTCGAGCCGGAAGGCCTCACCCCGCGGCAGATCCACGAGACGACACACGGGAATCATCATGACACCTCGGTGCGTATAACGGAACGGATTGCGGTGAACGCAACGCCAGTTTGAGGGCGGCTCCGAACCCTGTCAAGACATCCAGAGGACGGGCCGCCCCGTAACGCGGCGTTGCCCAGAGCGAAACCTCACGCATGACAAGCAACGCATCGCGCCAGGGAGTCCGCGGCGGCGATCAGTGTTCATTCGACCTGCTCAAGGCGTGCGCAGGCCGATGCGTGAGGGACTCACGGGCACGAGGAGACCTCGCGCCGCGGTCAGAACCCGCGGTCGATCCACTCCTGGAGATGCGGGGCCTCGGCGGCGATGGTGGTCGTCTCTCCGTGGCCGGTATGGACGACCGTGTCGCCGGGCAGAGTCAGGAGCCGGTCCCGGATCGAGTCGACGATGGCGCCGAAGTCGCTGTACGACCTCCCCGTGGCCCCCGGCCCACCCGCGAAGAGCGTGTCACCGCTGAAGAGCGCCTTCAGGGCCGGCGCATACAGGCAGACCGCCCCGGGGGCGTGGCCGGGTGTGTGCAGCACGGTCAGCTCGACACCCGCCACCGTGACGACCTGCCCGTCGGCCAGTGCACCGTCGGGCGCCCGCTCGGGGTGGGTCTGCTTCCACAGCGGCAGGTCGTCCGCATGGAGCAGGATCGGAGCACCGGTGCGTACGGAGAGTTCGGGCGCGGCGTCGATGTGGTCGTTGTGGGCGTGTGTGCACACGATGGCCCGCAGGGTGCGTCCGCCGAGCACTTCGGCGATCGCCTCGGCGTCGTGTGCGGCATCAATGACGACGGCCTCGGTGTCGTCACCGATGATCCACACGTTGTTGTCGACGTCCCAGGTGCCACCGTCCAGGGAGAACGTGCCTGAGGTGACAAGGTGTTCGATGCGGGTGCCTGCCATCAGAAGACCACCACCGAACGCAGCACGTCGCCGCTGTGCATCCGCTCGAAGGCCTTCTCGACGCCGTCGAGGGCGATGGTCTCCGTCACGAACGCGTCCAGGTCCAGTCGGCCCTGCAGATACAGGCCGATGAGCATCGGGAAGTCACGGGAGGGCAGGCAGTCGCCGTACCAGGAGGACTTCAGTGCGCCGCCCCGCCCGAAGACGTCCAGCAGCGGGAGTTCGAGCTTCATCTCCGGCGTCGGCACGCCGACGAGGACGACTGTGCCGGCCAGGTCGCGGGCATAGAAGGCCTGTTTGTACGTTTCCGGACGCCCGACCGCCTCGATCACCACATCGGCGCCGAAGCCGCCGGTCAGCTCGCGTACCGCCGCCACGGGATCGCCCTGCCTGGAGTTGACCGTGTGGGTCGCTCCGAGCTTCATCGCGGTGTCGAGTTTCCGGTCGTCGATGTCGACAGCGATGATCTTGGCGGCTCCGGCGAGCCGGGCACCGGCGATCGCCGCGTTTCCCACCCCGCCGCAGCCGATGACGGCCACACTGTCACCGCGTCCGACGTTGCCCGTATTGATGGCAGCACCGATACCCGCCATCACTCCGCATCCGAGCAGGCCGGCAGCGGCCGCCGATGCCGCCGGGTCGACCTTGGTGCACTGCCCCGCCGCCACCAGAGTCTTCTCCGCGAACGCGCCGATACCCAGAGCAGGAGACAGCTCGGTGCCGTCGGTCAGGGTCATCCGCTGCTTCGCGTTGTGGGTGTTGAAGCAGTACTGCGGCCGTCCCCGCCGACAGGCCCGGCACTGCCCGCAGACGGCACGCCAGTTGAGGATGACGAAGTCACCCGGAGCAACGTCGGTGACACCGTCCCCCACCGACTCCACGACACCCGCGGCCTCGTGACCCAGCAGGAAGGGGAAGTCGTCGTTGATGCCGCCCTCGCGGTAGTGCAGATCGGTGTGGCAGACCCCGCACGCCTCGATCTTGACCAGCGCCTCACCCGGACCCGGGTCGGGGACGATGATCGTTTCCAGGCTGACGGGGGCACCCTTCCCCCGCGCGACAACAGCACGGACATGGTGAGCCATGGCTACTCCTCAGCTGGTACGAGACTCAAGTCGATCGTTTCTCATTGCGGTACGTATCTCACGTACCGCAACAAAGCATCATGGAGGGGCGAGCGGCGGTCAAGGATGTTGCCGCTCAAATCAGGGCAGTCTGCGGGACCGGGGCCGTGGCTGCGAGACCCCAGCGGGCGGTCACCCGCACCGCGTCGACCGTCGAGGCCACGTCGTGTACGCGAACACACCAGACGCCCTGCACGGCGGCGAGGACGGACACCACGGAGTGGGAGCCCCATGACTCGGCCGGGCCACGCCGGTCATGCGACACCGACCGGGGCCACGGTGGTGGAGAGCTGCGTTCGTCGCGACCCTGCACGCGCAGCGAGCGAGGCGCCCACTACGGCCACGGTCCTCACGCAAGACCTCCGGCCAGCCGGGCCGCGATGCACGGCGGCAGGTTGGGAGCGTCGGTGGACAGCTGGACGTAGACCATGCCGTCCTCGACGAACACCTGATGGGTGCGCACCGGGCGCTTGGCCGGCGGGGCGTCCACGGCCCCGGTCCGCAGGTCGAACTTCGAGGAGTGCAGCGGGCATTCCACCTCACGACCCTCCAGCCAGCCGTCGGCGAGCGAGGCGTCCTGGTGGGTGCAGGTGTCGTCGATGGCGTAGACCTCGCCGCCATCGGTATGGAACACCGAAACCGGCGGATCGACGTCGAGCCGGAAGGCCTCACCCCGCGGCAGATCCACGAGACGACACACGGGAATCATCATGACACCTCGTTGCACATAGAGAAACTAGCTTCAACTTACGCAACGAGTCTGAGGGCGGGTCCGGAGCCCTGTCAAGGCACAGGAAAAGCCAACGAACGGCAACGGCCGGGCTGTGCGGCACGGGGTGGCAGTCACCTGGGGAACGCGCCGGAAGTGCCCCTCAGCGGGCGATCGCGGGCACGGGGGCATGAACCCCATGCAGTTGGACGAACTGATGGGCTGGGCCTGCGCCGCAGCCGGAGTGCCCGGCATGACGGTCTCCTTGCAGGTGCGCCACCACCGACCCAGTCCCACTGGAGACTCCCTGCGGGTCTACGCCCGGGTCACGGGCACCGAGAGCCGCAAGATCTTCGTGGACGGCCCGATCAGCGCTGAGGCAGATCCGTCGGCCATCGCGGTCACCGCGGAGGGTGTCTTCGTCTCGCCCGTCCCCGACCGCACCCGCGCCCTGTTCCCGACCACCCAGTGGCACCCTGTCCGGGCCGATTCGGGAGTGGCACGCGGAGCTGTCGCTAGAAGATTCCCTGGCCCGGGCCCAGCACACCCCGCGGGTCGTACCGCCGGCGGGCCGCCGCGAGGGTGGGCCAGGTGGGGCCGAAGTGGCGGCGCCAGTCCGGCTTGGTGAAGGGGATGGAGCCGACCGGGTAGCGGTGGCCGCCTGCCGCGCGGGCGATGTCGTATGCCGAGCGGTTGGCCTCGAGGAGGCGGTCGATCGTCGTCGGGTCGTCGGGCGGCGTCGCGCGCAGGATGGCGAAGAGGTAAGGGACGGGCCCGTCCGGCATGCGGAGAAGGGGAGCGGTGAACCGTTCGCGACGCAACGGGTAGAGGAGGACGAGGCCTGGGCCGACGTCGTCGGGGGTGAGGGAAGCGAGGATCTCGCGGGTGACGTCGGCCGTTCTGGCGCCGGGGAGCAGGAGGTTGACCCAGGGGTGCGCCCAGTACCAGAGGCCCGACTCCTTCAGGTCCGCGACGACGGGCGCGAGGCGGTCGAGGAAGTCGTAGTACGGCAGGTCGGTGATCTGCGCGCCCTGCGCGTCGTGCCGAAGCCCACGCAGGAGGACTGCGTCGTCGGGAGCGCCGCCGACGGGCGGGCCGTAGGCGACGGCCTCGATGACGCCGTTGCGGAAGAGGCCGGAGTCGTCGGCGGTGACCTGGCCCTCGACGTAGTCGAAGCGTTCGTCCTCGGCGAGGAGGCGCTGGTCGTCCAGGTAGGTCCGCAAGTCGTCGTACGGCAGGAGGTAGTGACGTACGGACTCCGGCGCCGCCACCAGCCGCAGCGTGGCGCCCACGATGATCGCGCACTGCCCGAGCCCGGCGCGCACCGCCTGGAACAGGTCGGGGCGCGTCTTCGCGGAGCAGCGCAGCAACTCCCCTGCCCCGGTGACGACTTCGAGCACGACGACGTTGTCGACCTGTGCGCCGTGCCGGTGCGACTGGCCGCCGATGCCGCCGACGGACAGCGTGCCACCGACCGAGAGTTCGAGGTAGTCGGTGAAGACGGGTGGCGTCAGGCCGTGGGCGAGGGTGGCCTTGGCTACGTCGCTCCATGTGGCGCCAGCGCCGACGGTGACCGTTGAACTGCCGGTGTCCACTGTGCCGATGGCGGCGAGCGGCGCGGTCTCGACGACCAGACCGCCGTCGACCTGGGCCTGCCCCAGCGTGGCGTGGCCCTGGCCGCGTGCGGCGACCTGGATGCCGTGCTTGTTGCAGAACCTGACCATGGCGACGACGTCCGCCACGGAGCCCGGTCTGAGCACCGCGGCCGGGGTGCGGTGCACGATGTGGCCGTAGTCATCGGCGGCGGCGGCGCGGGACGCCGTATCCGTGAGGAGCGTTCCGTCGAGGTCGGGTACGCCCGCGAGTCCGGACGCGTCGGAATCGGAGGCGGACGCCGCCCAGCTCCGGGTGAAGGGGTCGAAGCCGATGACGGCGGCTCCTGCGACGGCGAGGCCGCGTAATGCGGCTCGTCGGGACGGACGGTGGGACATGACACCCCCAGTGGTTCACGGATTCTGTGCGTCTGCGCTACGTCAACGGACTTCGGTACGGGCGAGTTCCGCTGCGACTCGCCGGAATCAGTACGCCACCGTCAAATCACCCCCTAACAGCGCATCACAGACACTCCTCGTTCCAACCCGTCGAACCCCTGAAGCACGTCCTTGGCGAGCCAGCATGGAGGCCGGACGGATAGCCTGGCTCCGAACTATGTTGTCCCGCCACATGTGCGCCTGACCTGCGTGTTTCTACGGTGTGCCGAAACATACCCGTCCCCACCGCACACGAGGAAGTGGCGCACATGGCCTCCGCAGCATCCGCTCCACCGACGCCGAGCAACCTCAAGCGCATCGTCGCCGCCAGCCTCATCGGCACCACCATCGAGTGGTACGACTTCTTCCTCTACGGGGCGGCCGCCGCCCTGGTCTTCAACGAGTTGTTCTTCCCGGGCTCCGATCCGCTCGTCGGCACCCTGCTCTCCTTCCTCACCTACGCGGTGGGCTTCGCCGCCCGGCCGATCGGCGCGCTGGTCTTCGGGCACTACGGCGACCGGCTCGGCCGCAAGAAGCTGCTGGTGCTCAGCCTGCTGCTGATGGGCGGGGCGACCTTCGCGATCGGGCTGCTGCCGACGCATGCCACCATCGGCAGCGCCGCGCCGGTGCTGCTCACCGTGTTGCGGCTGGTGCAGGGCTTCGCTCTCGGCGGCGAGTGGGGCGGGGCCGTGCTGCTGGTGTCGGAGCACGGGGATGCCAAGCGCCGTGGCTTCTGGGCGTCCTGGCCGCAGACCGGCGCGCCCGCTGGGCAGTTGCTGGCAACCGGCGTGCTCTCCGCCTTGACGGCCCTGCTGTCGGACGCGGCCTTCGCCTCATGGGGCTGGCGTATACCGTTCCTCCTTTCCGGCGTGCTGGTGATCGTCGGCTTGTGGATTCGTCTCTCTGTCGATGAATCTCCGGTCTTCAAGGCGGCGCTGGCACAGGCCGAGCAGCGCAAGGCTGCCACCGAGCAGGTCGAGAAGATGCCGCTCGTGGCCGTCCTGCGACATCACTGGCGCGATGTGCTGGTCGCGATGGGCGCGCGCATGGCGGAGAACATCAGCTACTACGTCATCACCGCCTTCATCCTGGTGTACGCCACGACCGCCGTTGACCTGAGCAAGCAGACCGCACTGAATGCTGTACTCATCGCCTCGGCCGTGCACTTCGCCGTGATCCCGGCCTGGGGCGCGCTGTCGGACCGCATCGGCCGGCGGCCCGTGTATCTCATCGGCGCCATCGGCGTCGGGGCCTGGATGTTCCCGTTCTTCGCGCTCATCGACACCGGCAGCTTCGGCAGTCTGCTGCTCGCCGTCACGGTCGGGCTGGTGCTGCACGGGGCCATGTACGCGCCCCAGGCGGCCTTCTTCTCCGAGATGTTCGCGACGCGCATGCGCTACTCCGGGGCGTCCATCGGCGCGCAGTTCTCCTCGGTCGCCGCCGGAGCACCCGCGCCGCTGATCGCGACCGCACTGCTCAAGGACTACGACTCGTCGACGCCGATCGCCCTGTATGTCATCGCCGCCGCACTCATCACGGTGGTGGCCATCGCCTGCGCCCAGGAAACCCGGCACCGGGATCTGAACGCGGTCGACACCGAGGTTCCGCAGGACGCCCCCGCACCGGCTCCGGCGGATGCGCGAACCGTCTGAAACGAAAGACACCCAAGGCCGTATGGACCGCGCGGGCTCCTGGAGGAGTCCGCGCGGTGGCGCGTTCAGCGGGCCACGGCCGCCGACATCGCATGCAGCCGCAGCGCCAGTTGAATCTCGAGCGCCCTGGCGGGTGACTGCCAGTCGGGACCGAGCAGCCGGCCGATCCGTTCCAGCCGCTGAGCCACCGTGTTCACATGGACATGCAGGTCCTCCTTCGTACGGGCCGGGCTCATGCCGCTCGCGAAGTACGCGTCGAGCGTGCGGACCAGATCGGTGCCGCGCCGCCGGTCGTACTCGACGACCTGGCCCATGGTGCGCTGCACGAACCCGTCGATGTCGCCGGGGTCGGCGAGCAGCAGACCGAGGAATCCCAGGTCCTGCGCCGCCGCACCCTGACCTGACCTGCCGAGCAGCCGCAGCGCGTCCAGGCAGCGCCGCGCCTGCTCGTACGCGCCGGCTATCGGGCCCGGATCGCCGGCAGGCGCGGCGACGGGAGAGGACGCGCCCACGGTGACCGACTCCCGGAGTGTGCCGCCCAGTTGTCGCGCGGTCTGGCGGGCCAGATCGGAAGCGCTGTCGCCGGGGCCCAGCGGCAGCAGCAGCACGGCTCCGCCGTCGCGGGCCGCGGCCAGTCCCGACCGGGTCGCGGCCAGATGCGAGGCGGCGGCCAGCAGCCGCTGACGGTCCGCGGTCTCCCGTGCGGCGGACGCACCGTCGCCGGTGTCCCGGTCCGGCGCGCCCGCGCCCGGTCCGTCTATTCGGGCGGCCAGCACGACATGAGGAACGTCGAGGTCGGCTCCGAGCCGGGCCGCCCGCTCCCGGAGCAGCCGGGGGTCGCGGTCCGGTGCGTCGAGGAGATCGTCGAGCAGCTCGCCCCGAACACGCTGTTCGGCGTCGTGCGCGGAGCGGCGGGCGAGCAGCAGCAGCGAGGTGACCATCGCGCCGCGCTCCAGGGTGCGCCGGTCGACCGGGTCGAGGTCCGGATGGCCGCGGAGCACCAGCGCGCCCAGCAGCTCGCCGCCGGCCGAGACCGCCGCCACCCAGCCGTCCCCCTGCCGTACGGCCCGGCCGTCCGCGCCGGTCGCGTCGGGGTCGTCGTCCGTGAACTCGACGGTGCCGTCCAGGACTTCGGACAGCGCGGCCGCCACATCGTGGACGCCGCCGCCGCGCAGCACGACCTCGGTGAGCCGGTCGTGGACCTCGGAGGCGCGCTCTATGACGCCGCTGTGGTCCCGGATGATCTCATTGGCGCGCTCCAGCTCGGCGAGCGCGGAGCGGGTCTCCGCCAGCAGGTTCGCGGTGTCGATGGCGACGGCGGCATGAGCGGCGAAGGAGGCGAGCAGCGCGACCTGCTCCCGCTCGAACACCCGCTCCCGGCGATCTGCCGCGAACAGCACGCCGATGACCTGGCTGCCGAGCATCAGCGGCACGCCGAGGATCGCGACAAGCCCCTCCTCGCCCACCGCCGTGTCGATGGCCCGGGTGTGCTCGAAGCGTGGGTCGTCGAAGTAGCTGTCGGTGACATAGGGACGCGCGGTCTGCGCCACCAGCCCGCCGAGCCCCTCCCCCATGCCGAGACGCAACTGCTGGAAGCGCGCGGACACGGATCCCTCGGTGACCCGCATATAGGTGTCGCCCGCCGACGAGTCGTTCAGGCTCAGATACGCGACCTCGGTGCCGAGCAGCGACCGGGCCCGCTGCACTATCGCCCGGAGCACGGCGTCGAGGTCCCGCAGTCCTGCCAGATCGTGCGCGGTCTCGAAGAGCGCGGAGAGCTCCGCCTCGCGTCTGCGCCGGCCCTCCAGCTCGGCGCGCACCCGCAGCGCGAGCTGCTTGGCGTGCTCGAGGCCGGCGAGCGCGTCGGGCCCGGCGCCGCTCGCGCGGGCGAGCAGCACCGGCCGGTCGTACGCCTCCGCGGCGGCACCGCGTGCGAGGAGCTCCAGGTAGGAGGCTTGATCGTGGGACATGGACACAGGATTACCTGCCGGACGGGTCGTGGCACAGCCCTGTGGACGACGGAGCCGATGTGGACAACCGCGTCACCCGGCGTGCGGCCCGAACAACCCGGCCCGAGCGCGGCCCGAACAACCCGAGCGGCCCGGCCGTCAGTGCGCGGTCCAGCCGCCGTCCATGGCGAGCGAGGTGCCGGTGATGAACGATGCCTGCGGGCTGCACAGATACAGCACCGCTTCCGCGACCTCCTCCGGCTCGACGAGCCGCTTGATCGCGGAGTCCTTGAGCAGTACGTCCGCGAGGACCCGCTCCTCGGCCACGGAATGGGCCGCGGCCTGGTCGGCGATCTGCTTCTCGACCAACGGGGTGCGCACATAGCCGGGATTGACGCAGACCGAGGTCACTCCGTGCGGGGCGCCCTCGAGTGCCGCGGTCTTCGAGAGTCCCTCGAGGCCGTGTTTGGCGGCCACATACGCGGACTTGAAGGCCGATGCGCGCAGCCCGTGCACGGACGAGATATTGACGATCCGGCCCCACCCCTGGGCGTACATGTGCGGCAGCGCGCCTCTGATCAACCGGAACGGCGCTTCCAGCATCACGGTCAGCACGGTGTGGAAGACGTCCGGCGGGAACTCCTCGATGGGCCGGACCAGTTGCAGCCCGGCGTTGTTGACCAGGATGTCCGCACCGGCCGCCGCCGCCTCCGCCGCGTCGAGATCGGTGAGGTCCAGGACCTGCGGCTCCACGGCACCGGCCGTGCCCGCACTGAGCGCGGCGAGGTCCTCGAGCCCCTCCGCGTCCCGGTCGACGGCCCTGACCTTCGCTCCGGCGGCCGCGAGCCGCAGCGCACAGGCACGGCCGATGCCGCCGGCCGCCCCGGTCACGAGTGCCGTACGGCCGCCGAGATCGAGCTCGACCGTGGGAGAGACAGGAACAACACCGGGGGCGGAGGGCGGTGTGGAGGGCGAGGTCATGCTTGGAACCCTAGGCAGCGATCATCCGCCGACCGATGTGGTCAGCACCCATACTTCATTGCTCCGCAGTGGGCTGGAACCATGCCGGTCCCTCATTCAGCGCCTGCTTGATCCGGAAGAGCGCGAGCTCCGTCAACTCCGGCAGCGCATCCACCGGAAACCACGCCACTTCCAGCGACTCGTCGTCGTTGACCCGCGCCTCGCCGCCGACCGCCCTGCAGCGGAAGGTGATGTCCATGTACTGGCAGAGGTCGCCGTTCGGATACGTCACCGGCCTCGGCAACCCCTGGACGAGTACGACACGCTCGGCGACACAGCGCACCGCCGTCTCCTCGTACACCTCCCGCACGGCGGTGGCCGCCGGTTCCTCGCCAGGTTCCGGAATCCCGCCGATGATCGACCACTTGCCAGTGTCGGCGCGCCGCCCCAGCAGGACCCGCCCGTCGTCGTCGAAGACAATCGCGCTGACGCCCGGCAGAAGCAGCAGCTGATGGCCGGCGCCGGCGCGGATCTCACGGATGAAGTCAGGGATGGCCATGGCTTCGACCCTAACCGCCAGTCGGGAACGCCCGCTGGCTATCCGGCATCCGCCGGTCCCCGCGCCCCTTCGACCGGTACTTCGCTCGTCGCCTCGGCCGTGCCCGCCCCGGTGCTTTCAGCCGTGCCCGCGCCAATGCTCTCGCCCACGGCCGCGCCGTCGCCCGTGACGCCCGCGGCCGTCCCCTCGCCGCCCTGAGCCGTCGCCTGCCGCCGCGTCCGTACGACCCGGGCCACGGCCCAGCCCACGCCGCCCGCCGCGACCAGAATCAGCACGATCTCCGGCCATGTGCCGAGCCGCGTCGCCGGAGTGAGCGAGGAGCGCAGCGGCACCTCCGCGACCAGCGCGTCCGGAGTGAACATCCCCGTCTTCTGGACGATCTTCCCGTCCGGCATGATCACCGCACTGACACCGCTGGTGACGGGCACGACCACGGACCGCCCGTGTTCGACGGCCCGCACCTGCGACATCGCCAGCTGCTGATACGTCATTTCACTGCGGCCGAAGGTGGCGTTGTTGCTCGGTACGGAGATGAGCTGCGCGCCGTGCGTGACGGTGTCCCGTGCCGCGTCGTCGAACGCCGCCTCGAAGCAGGTGACAAGACCGACCTTGGTGCCGGCCAGATCGAAGACGCCCACCTTGTCGCCGGGGCCGAAGTCGCGCCGGACCCGGTCGACGTCGGCGCTGAAGAGCCGTACGACCGAGCGCATCGGGATGTACTCGCCGAACGGCTGCACATGGCGCTTGTCGTACGTGTCGACGGGACCGCGCTCGGGATCCCACTCGATGAGGGTGTTGCGCAGCTTGCCCGTGTCGGGAGTGAGGACGGCGCCGACGACGGTCGGCACGCCGATCGCCTTCACGGCCTCCTCGATGCGCAGCCTGGCGTCCGCGTTGCGGTAGGGATCGAGGTCCGAGGAGTTCTCCGGCCACAGCACGAAGTCCGGCTGCGCCACCTTCCCCGCCTTCACATCGGCCGCGAGTTCTTCGGTGCGGCGCACGTGGTTGTCGAGGACCGCGCGCCGCTGCGAGTTGAAGTCGAGGCCGAGGCGCGGCACGTTGCCCTGCACCGCGGCGACGGTCGCGGTGCCGTCCTCGGCGGAGTCGTCGACGAGCGGCAGCGCGGCGAAACCGGCCGTGACCGGCACGAGAACGGAGAGCAGCGCTGCTGCCATCGGGCCGCGCGGCAGCTCACCGGCGCGCCGGTACGCGAGGACCCGGCGCACCGTCTCGTACAGGCCGAATCCGCACACCACGACCGCGAAGCCGAGCAGCGAAGTGCCGCCCAGCGCCGCGAGCGGCAGGAAGAAGCCTTCCGCCTGCCCGAAGGCGATCTTGCCCCAGGGGAAGCCGCCGAACGGCATCCTCGCGCGGACCGCCTCACCGACGATCCACACGGCCGCGCCCCACACCGGCCACACCGGAAGCCGGCTGACGGCGGCGACGCCCATGCAGGCGAAGGCGACGAACAGCGCCTCCACGGCGGCCAGTGCCACCCAGGGCAGCGCGCCGACCTCCTCGCCGGTCCAGACGAGCAGCGGCAGCAGAAAACCGACGCCGGTGAGATAGCCGAGCCCGAGCGCGGGCCGGAGCCGGCGTCCGTACAGGGTCCAGCCGAGCAGGCCGAAGGCGGGCAGCGCCAGCCACCACAGCGGGCGGGGAGGGAAGCTCAGATACAGCATCACCCCGGCCAGCGCTGCGGCCCCGGGCCGCACGAGCCGTCCCAGCATCGGCCGGCCTGCGGCGGGGGCGGGCGGTGGGGCGTCGACGGAGGTGATGGTGGCGCTCACCTGCCGGAGTCTACGGCGGTGACCTGTGCCACCGGGAGCCCGGTAGGGCGCTGCCGGCACTCGGCGGGCGGTGGTGGCCGCTCTGCGACCGGTGGGTCGGCGGATCGTTCCTGCGCAATCTGTCCACAAACCCGTGTCACTGCCGTTACCGTGTGCGCCAGCCTTGCCGCCCGACGCTGGTCGGCTGCCGCGGCAGGGCCCGTCACAGCTCGGGGGGTCGACGGGATGGCTGCACCGGACGGCCGGTCGGCGGCACGGGAGCGCGGCAGCGCCACCGACGTCGCCGGCGTTGTCGTCCTCGGCGGGTGCGCCGTGTGGTCGCTGATCAGCGCGGTCGGGCGGGAGGCCAGGCCCGAAGGTGTGCTGCTGGCCGTGTTCGCCGTCGCCGCCGGGTACGCCGTCGGCAGGATCAGCGGCACGCTGCTTCCGGTCGCCGCCGCCTCGGCCGCGGCACTCGCCGCCCTCGGTCTCGCGATCGCCTCACGCCAGGGCGTTCCGGGCGCGAACGCGGGCGCACCCGAACAGCCCGGGCACACCGGCGCCGCCGCCGCGCTGCTGGTGCTCGCCGCGGGCGCCGCCTGTTGCGCCGCCGCGGCGGCCCGGCCCGCCGGGCTACGACTCGGCCTGCGGATGCTGGCTCTCGCCGTGGCCTGCACCGCGCTGGCGCTCGGATCCGTCCCGGCTTTCGCAGCCGCGCTCGGCGTGCTGCTCTGCTCGCTCGCGGCGATCCGGATGGACCGGCGGTCCGTGGCGCTCGGCGGTCTGGCCGTCGCGACCGGCCTTGTGGTGGCGACCTCGTGGGGCATTGCCGAGGACGCTCTGCCGGACGGGCTCACTGTCTCGCTGGAGGGGCAGCTGACCCAGAACCGGGTGGCGCTGTGGCAGGACGCGCTCGCGCTGGCGAAGGACGAACCGGTACGCGGCGTGGGCCCGGACCGCTTCGGCCAGTTGAGCACCACCGCGCAGCAGTCGCTGGGCTCCGACGGCAAGCCGCACTCGGCCTCGCTGCAACAGGCGGCCGATCAGGGTGTGGTGGGCGTTGCGCTGTTGGGGGCCGCGTTCTGCTGGATGCTGTACGGGCTGTGGCGCTCGCCGCGCTCCACTGCGGTGGTACTGAGTGCGGGCGCGGCGCTCACCGCGCTCGCGGTGCTGGCGAATCTGGGGAACGCACTGAGTTTCGCGCCGGTGACGGCGGGCGCCGGATTGCTGGCCGGTCTTGCGACGGCGCGCGTCGCGAGCGGCGGGTCTTCGGAATCGGGTGATCACACGCTGTCGACCGCCGAGGACATACCCGCGCGGTGAGGGCCCTTCGGTGGCTCAGGCTTCGGCGGGCTTGCTCGTCCCGGCCGGACGCAGCCCGTCCCGGATCGCCCGCACCGCCGCTTCCGCGTCGTCGACCGTCACCGTGAAGGTCCTGCCGTCACCGAGTGTGACGATGATGCCCTCGCCGCGGCGCACGACGACGGCCGTGCCCTGCTCCGGACGCCAGCGATAGCCCCAGCCGCCCCACTGCCGCGGAGTGACCTGCGGCGCGAACTCCGCGCCCACGACATGCTCCAGCGGGATCCGGCGGCGCGGCAGGCCGATGTGGCCGCAGCGGACCTCGACGCAGTCGCTGTCCACCTTCACCGCCACATGGACGAAGGCAAGCGTGCCGTAAAGGATGAACAGTCCTGCCGCGACGCAGCCGATCACGGACATCAGCAGCGGAGCGATGCCCGAGGTCCAGGCCGAGTCGACGGCCAGCTCGATGCCGAGCGCCATGCAGGCCGCTCCCGCCAGGGCGAGGAGCCACTGCATACGGTTGGTCGCACGGCCGGTCCAGACCGCGGGCTTGTGCTCCGCGGCGGGGTTCGTGTCGTGTGAGCGGTCCGTCATGCCAAGCAGAGTACCGAGCTTCCGACGGGTCAGCATGGGGTCGGCAATCTGGATCACGTGGAGTAATTCACGGGCCAACGGCGGCCTGGAGCAAGGCCCGAGCCGGTGACCGTCAGTGCGCGGGGCTCACTGTCTGCAGCATCCGGCCCTCGGCGTAGTGCATCGCCTGCTGGGGAAGCACGGACTCGCGGCCGCTGAGCAGCACCCGAAGGCGGCCGACGGGCTCGGCGTCGGGAACGGGCAGTTCGCCGATACGGCGCAGCGCCTGCGCGGCGACAGCCCCGGCCGAGCCGTGCAGTTCCACGGGCTCGCCGACCGCGGCACGGATGCGCTCGGCAACCAGCTCGTAGTGGGTGCAGCCCAGGACAACGGCCCTTACATCGCGCGGCGTGAGCGCGGCCGCTGCTGCCACCGCCTGGTCGATGGCGCTCTCGTCGGCCTGCTCGACGGCGTCCGCGAGACCGGGGCACGGCACTTCGGTGACGTCGACGGAGTCGGCGAAGTCGCGGATCAGTCCGCGCTGGTAGGGGCTGCCGGTGGTGGCCGGCGTGGCCCAGATGGCGATCGGGCCGCCGCCTGCCGACGCCGGCTTGATCGCGGGCACCGTGCCGATCACCGGGATCGCCGGCTCCAACTCGGCCCGGAGCGTGGGCAGTGCGTGCACCGAGGCGGTGTTGCACGCGACGATCAGCGCGTCGGGACGGTGGCCGACGGCGGCCCTGGCCACGGCGAGCGCGCGCTCCGTGACGCCGTCCGGCGTACGCGGCCCCCACGGCATGCCGCCGGGGTCGGAGGAGAGCACAAGATCGGCGTCGGGCCGCAGCCGGCGTACCGCCGCTGCCGCCGCAAGGAGGCCGATTCCGGAGTCCATGAGGGCGATCTTCACCCGGTCACCATAGTCGACCGCCCTTGCGCCACCGGTGCGGTGGGGCAGACTGCGGCGAATGAGCGCCATTGCCTGGATCGCCGTCGGATCGCTGGCCGCATGGGGGTGGCTCCTGCTGGGGCAGGGCTTCTTCTGGCGTACGGATCAGAGGCTGCCTCGCCGCGAAGCCCCCGCCTCCTGGCCGGATGTCGCCGTCGTCGTGCCCGCGCGCGACGAGGCCGAGGTGCTGCCGCTGAGCCTGCCGTCACTCCTCGCGCAGGACTATCCCGGCCGGGCCGAGATCGTGCTGGTCGACGACGGCAGCACGGACGGCACCGGAGAGCTGGCGCGCGCACTGTCCGCACGCCACGGCGGGCTGCCGCTGCGAGTGGTCTCTCCCGGCGAGCCCGAGCCCGGCTGGACCGGAAAGCTCTGGGCGCTGCGGCACGGGATCGCGCTGGCCCGGGAGCGAGCGCCCGAGTATCTGCTGCTGACCGACGCCGATATCGCGCACAGCCCTGACAGCCTGCGCGAGTTGGTGTCCGCCGCCCGCACCGGTGGCCTCGATCTCGTCTCGCAGATGGCTCGTCTTCGGGTGGCGAGCGGCTGGGAGCGCCTGGTGGTACCGGCGTTTGTGTACTTCTTCTCGCAGCTCTACCCCTTCCGGTGGGTCAACCGGCCGGCGGCGCGGACAGCGGCCGCCGCGGGCGGCTGCGTTCTGCTGCGTACGGAGACCGCCGAGCGGGCGCGCGTGCCGGAGTCGATCAGGCAGGCGGTGATCGACGATGTGTCGCTGGCGCGGGCCGTGCAGCGCTCCGGCGGCCGCATCTGGCTGGGGCTGGCCGACCGGGTGGACAGCGTGCGGCCCTATCCGCGCCTTGCGGACCTGTGGCGGATGGTGTCGCGCAGCGCGTACGCCCAACTTCTGCACAGCCCTTTCCTGCTGGCCGGGACGGTGGTGGGCCTCGCGGTCATCTATCTCGCGCCGCCCGTCGCGCTGTGCGTCGGGGTGTTCGGGCACGACACGGTCGCCGGCTGGGCCGGAGGCCTGGCGTGGGCGGTGATGACGGCGACGTATCTGCCGATGCTGCGCTACTACCGCCAGCCGCTGCTGCTCGCGCCCGTGCTGCCGTTCACCGCGCTGCTGTACCTGCTGATGACGGTCGACTCGGCCGTACAGCACTATCGCGGCCGGGGAGCCGCCTGGAAGGGACGTACGTACGCACGTCCCGAGGCGGCTCCCGACCGGTGAGGCGCTACTTCCTGCCGGGCGTCCAGTTCATGCCCCAGCCATAGGCGTAGTCGATGGTGCGCTGCGGGCTGACTCCTCGCTCCGGAACGAGGAAGCGGGCCTCGCGCTGGACGACGAGGTCCGAGCCGGTGTTGGTGATCAGCGCCAGGGCGCAGACGGTGGACGGCACGGTGCACTCGCCGAGCGAGAAGTCGATGGCGGCGCCGTGCTGCGGCTGGAGGGTGACCGTGGCGTCGAGATCGGCGAAGCTGCGTGCGCCCTGGTAGATGGTCACGAAGATCACGACTCGGCGGAGCCGGTCCATGTGGTCGAGATTGATGGTGAGGTTCTCGCCGGAGGTGCCGCCGGTGCGGTCGTCGCCGTCGAGATGGATGTACGGCGGCTGGTTGAGCGATCCGAAGGCGTTGCCGAGCGCCTGGACGACGCCCTTCTGGCCGTCGGTGAGTTCAAAGAGCGCGCACAGGTCGAGGTCGAGGTCGCCGTGCATGGCGACGGCCCGGCCGAGCTTCGCGCCCCAGCCCTGGAACTGCTTGCGCACCTGCCAGCTCAGGTTGACCCGCATCGCGCCGGACGTGCCGCCCTGCTTGGTGAGCGAGACGGACGGCGTGTCCTTCGTCAGCGTCACCTTGGTCAGGCGTACGGGCGCGGACGGCGGAGCCGACGGAGGAGCCGGAGGGGCGGCGGGCGGCGGTGTCACAGGGGCGGCCGCGACGGGTGCCGGGGGCGCGGGTGCGGTGGCCGGGGCCGGGGCTGCCTGCTGGGGCTCGTCGACCGTGATGCCGAAGTCCGTCGCCAAGCCCTCGAGTCCGGTGCTGTAGCCCTGCCCCACGGCCCGGAACTTCCACGCGCCCTGCCGCCGGTAGAGCTCGCCGAGCACAAAGGCGGTCTCGACACTCGCGCCCTCGCTGTCGTACCGGGCGATCTCGGCCCCGGACGCCGCGTCCATGACCTTGATGTACAGCCCGGGCACCTGGCCGAAGCTGCCGGCGTCGGCCGATGCCGCGAGCACGACCTTCTCGATCGCGGGCTCCACACGCCCGAGGTCGACCCACACCAGATCCGTCACGCCGTCGCCCTCGGACTTCTTGCCTTCGTGGCGTACGGATCCGGAGGCGTGCGACGGCTGGTTGTAGAAGACGAAGTCCGCGTCCGAGCGGACCTTGCCCGAGTCCGCGGCGATGAGCAGGGCCGAGGCGTCGACATCGGGCACTGAAGAGCCTGCACGCCAGCCCAACTCGACGCGTACTTGCTGCGCCTGCACCGGTGTATTGGCTCCCTTAAGCATGGACATGCTCGCCCCCAACGCGCGTCACGAAGTCCCGACAGTTCATCTGCCCGCCAACCTATTCCTCAGAGCGCCTGCGACGCCCCTGCCAACCGGGAGTAACCCGCTCTCAGCTTGCCCTTTACACGATCCGAACGAAGTCCGGCGACCGTTTTCCCCAGTTTCGCTCGCATTGGGGATCCTGAGCCACTCGCATCTCCAGAAACAACCCTCTTATCGGGCTCCCCAACCAGCACATCGTGGGCTTAACTTATGTTCCATGACCTCCCCCCGCTCCACCTACGGCGGCGGCTACTACTCCGCTCCGTCGTTCCCCGACACCCCGATCTACGACTCCCTTGTCGCCGAGCGGGGCACGCCTCAGATCGCCCCGATCCGAGTGCCTTCCGCGTACGAGTCCACCGGCAGCTACCTGCCGGCGCTCCCCGCGGCTCTGCCCGCCCTCCCGGCGGCCCCCTCCGCACATCAGGCGCCTGGTTACGGGTACCCGCAGCCGGCCCGCCCCTCTTACGGCTACCCCCAGCAGGCGCAGCAGCCGATGCCCCTGCAGCAGGCGGCCGCTCCGTACATTCCGCAGCAGCCCTCGGTGCCTCGCGGCTACCCGGGCCCCCAGCCCCATCCGCAACAGCAGCAGCGGCCCGCGGGCACCGGCTACGAGGCGATGCGCCCGGCGGCGGCCCGCCCCGCGCCCGCCCCTGCGCCGAACGGCTACCAGGACCAGTACAACCGTCCGTACCAGGGCCAGTACCAGGGCCAGGGGTACTGACCGGCAGGATGTCAGCGGTGACTGGCACCATGGCCGTATGGCCAATCCAGTTCTCCGTTCCCTCCATGTCCACCCGGTCAAATCGGTGGCGGGGTACGCGCCCGGCGAGGCGGCCGTAGAGCCGTGGGGACTCGCCGGCGACCGTCGGTGGACGCTGATCGACGCCTCGGCGAAGGTGGTCACCCAACGCCAGCAGCCACGGCTGGCGTTGGCCCGTGCCGAGGCATTGCCGGACGGCGGGATCCGGCTGACCGCGCCCGACCGTGAGGCGCTGACCGTCGCCGTTCCGGAGCCGGTCGGCACGATCCCGGTCGACGTGTTCGGGGACAAGGTCGAGGCGGTGCCCGTCGAGGGGCCCGTGGACGACTGGTTCAGTGGTTATCTCGGCGCAGAGGTGCGGCTCGTCCATCTCGACGACCCGGCCACCCGGCGCCCCTTCAGCCCGGACTACGCGCTCCCGGGCGAGACGGTCCATTTCGGCGACTCGTCTCCGCTGCTCGTCACCACATTCGCCTCGCTCGATGCCCTCAACTCCCTGATCGCGCAGGGTGATCATCCGGACGAGGGCCCGCTGCCCATGAACCGATTCCGGCCGAACGTGGTGGTGGACGGCACGGCTCCCTGGGCCGAGGACGAATGGAAGCGGATCGCGATCGGCGAGGTCACCTTCCGGGTGGCCAAGCCCTGCGGCCGCTGTGTGATCGCGACGACCGACCAGCGGACCGCCGAGCGCGGCAAGGAACCGCTGCGCACGCTGGCGCGCCATCGCCGCTTGGCGGACCGGGTGGTGTTCGGTCAGTGCGTCGTACCCGAGCGGACCGGCGTCATCCGCATCGGCGACCCGGTGCGTGTGCTCGACTGACCCGACGGGCTGATCCCGACGGCTGATCCCCAGGACTGATCCCGACGGCCCCGTGGCTGATCTCCGCCAACGGGAACATCCAGCGGCGGCAGGCTCGTTGGACGAGCGGGTGACGTTCCTCTCTCTTCGGGCGACGCGCGCTTGTGCCGCGCCGTACGGGGCTATCACGGACGCAGAAGGGGGTGCAGGACTGTGCGAACCGCCGCAGGCGTCTGGCGCTGGCGCCGCAATCCCCTGCGCCGCGCGACCGATCTCGCCGAGGCATGGGTGGCGCTGGTCGCGGCGCTGCTTCTGGTCACCGCGGCACCGGCCATCGGCTGGATCGCCGGCAGTCTCACCGACGAGTCCTTGCGGCAGTCGGTCCGCGTCCAGCGCCAGCAGCGTCATCCGGTCACCGCGACGGTGCTGAAACCGGCTCCGAAGCCCAGACCCGGTGCGTACGACCCCGAGTCCTCGGCCACCCGCGAGCGCCGGCGGGCGGTGGTCGCCAAGTGGCGGGCGCCGGACGGCAGCAGGCACACCGGCGCGGTCTCCACCGAGCTGCGCACCGTGCGCCCCGGCGACACCTTCACCGTGTGGACCGACGCCGCGGGCCGCGTCGTCGGCCGCCCCATGGATGCCGCGACCGCCCAGGTGCACGCGGTGCTCGCGGGGATAGGCGCCGCGTTCGCCTCCGCGGGGATCTTCGAAGGCGCCAGAAGACTGATCGTTTGGCGGCTCGTCCGGCGCAGATACGCACGCTGGGACCGGGCGTGGGCAGCCGCGGGGCCCGACTGGGGCCGCACCGGCGCGGGCAGCTGACCGCTCACGTCTCGTCAACTCCCGCGCCTCGCGCGCGCTACGGTGGTGCGACCCCGCGCAGGGGTCGGGGAGCGCCCCCCTCAGAGGCGCTGCGGAGCTGAATCACGAGGTGGGGGCAGAGCAGCACGATGGCACAGGGCACGGTCCAGGTGACGCACACCGGTACATCGCGGTGGCGTCGCCGCACGGGTGAGTATGTCTCTCTCGCCGCTGCCCTGGAGGCCGCGGGAGACGGCGACATACTCACCGTCGCCCCGGGCACGTACCGCGAGAATCTCGTGGTCCAGCGTGCGGTCACGCTGCGCGGCCCCGAAGGCGCGGTCGGCTCGGTGCGCATCGCGCCCGCCGACGGTGTTCCGCTGACCGTGCGGGCCTCCGCCACCGTCCAGGACCTGCATGTGGAGGGCCAGGACACGTCCGCCCCCGCGCTGCTGGTGGAGGACGGCACGCCCGAGCTGGTCGGCGTCCGGATCGTCACCCGTTCCGCGGCCGGCCTCGAGGTGCGGGGCGCGGCCCGCCCCACCGTCCGCGGCTGCACCGTCGACAATCCGGCGGGCGTCGGAATCGCCGTACTGGAGGGCGCGGGCGGCGTGTTCGAGGACTGCGAGGTGGTCTCGGCCGGCCAGTCGGGCATCTCGGTGCGCGGCGGCGCGCACCCGCGCCTCGAGCGCTGCCGGGTGCATCACGCCTCGGGCGCGGGCCTGACCGTCACCGGCGAGGGCACCGGCTTGGAGGCCATCGGCTGCGAGGTGTACGAGATCAAGGGCACCGGCGTGCAGATCGCCGCACGTGCCTCGGCGCATCTCACCGACTCCAGCGTGCACCGCACTTCGGCCGACGGCGTCACGCTCGACACCGACGCCGTGCTCACCCTCTCCGACTGCGACATACACGACATCCCGGAGAACGCGATCGATCTGCGTTCCCGGTCGGTGCTGACGCTCACCCGGTCCACGGTCCGCCGCTTCGGGCGCAACGGCCTTTCGGTGTGGGATCCGGGCACCCGAGTGGACGCCAACCAGTGCGAGATCCACGACAGTACGGGCGACTATCCGGCCGTCTGGGTCAGTGACGGCGCGACCGCCGTCCTCGACTCGTGCCGCGTCCGGGACGTGCCGGACGCGCTGTTCGTGCTGGACCGCGGTTCGCGCGCCGATGTCGTCGACAGCGACATCTCGCAGGTGCGCAACACGGCGGTGTCGGTGAGCGACGGCGCGACCGCGCAGCTCGACGACTGCCGGATCCGCGAGGCGTCCACCGGAGCCTGGTTCCGCGACCACGGCAGCGGAGGCACGCTGAACGGCTGCACCATCGACGGCGCGCAGACCGGCGTGATCGTCACCAAGGGCGCGGATCCGGTGATCGAGCGCTGCACGATCACCTCTCCCGCCGAAGCCGGGTTCTATGTCTCCGCGGAGGGCCGCGGCACCTTCCGCGGCTGCCGGGTCACCGGCAGCGGCGGCTACGGCTTCCATGTGATGGACGGCTGCCGGACGACGCTGAGCAAGTGCCGCACCGAGCGCTGCGCGCGCGGTGGTTACGAGTTCGCGCAGCGGGACGGCCAGGTCGTCGAGGACTGCACCAGCGACGAGAGCGCGGTGCTGGCCGGGGCCGAGCCGGTCACGGCCGCGCTGACCCAGGCCCAGTCCCCCGGGCTGCTCACGGCGGTCCCCGCGCAGCCCTCGCCCGCGGCAGCGCCCGTCGAGCCGGTACGCACCTCCGGCGCCGTGCTCGGTGAACTGGACACGCTGGTCGGCCTGGAGAGCGTCAAGCGCGAGGTCCGCACGCTCACGAACATGATCGAGGTGGGCAGGCGCCGCCAGGAGGCGGGCCTGAAAGCAGCGTCCGTCCGCAGGCATCTGGTCTTCACCGGCTCCCCCGGTACCGGCAAGACGACGGTGGCGCGGCTGTACGGCGAGATCCTGGCCGCGCTCGGTGTGCTGGAGCGCGGCCATCTCGTCGAGGTGTCCCGGGTGGATCTGGTCGGCGAGCACATCGGCTCGACCGCGATCCGCACCCAGGAGGCGTTCGACCGGGCGCGCGGCGGTGTGCTCTTCATCGACGAGGCGTACGCCCTCTCTCCCGAGGACTCCGGACGGGACTTCGGCAAGGAGGCCATCGACACGCTGGTGAAGCTGATGGAGGACCACCGTGACGCCGTGGTGGTGATCGTCGCCGGTTACACCGCGGAGATGGAGCGGTTCCTGTCGGTCAACCCCGGTGTGGCGTCCCGGTTCTCACGGACCATCACCTTCCAGGACTATGTACCGGACGAGCTGCTGCGGATCGTGGAGCAGCAGGCCGACGACCATGAGTACCGACTGGCCGACGGCACCGGCGAGGCGCTGCTGAAGTACTTCACGGCGCTGCCGAAGGGGCCTGCCTTCGGCAACGGCCGCACCGCTCGGCAGACCTTCGAGTCGATGGTGGAGCGGCACGCGGGCCGGGTCGCCGAGCTCACCGAGGTGAACACCGACGACCTGACCCTGCTCTACCCGGACGATCTGCCCGAACTGCCCTGAGCCTGCCGGGGAACGGCCGGTCCGATCCGGTCGAGCAGCACCCGCCGCTCGGTCTCGAAGGCCGGATCGGCCTGGTACTCGGAGTGCCCGAGGATCGGCTCCGGCAGCGGATGCTTTTCCGAACGCCCGTAGACCAGCGGGTCCTTGAACGCCTCGCAGTCGACTCCGGGCCGAGTTCCGTCGGCCGGTACGAGTACGGGCCCGCCGATCGGGTCGGTGATCCGCCACAGGTTGCGCCAGGTGTGCACCTGGCCGCTCAGCTCGGCCAGCGCGACCGGCCCGAAGTACGCCGGGAACCAACGTCCGTACAGCCGCTCCAGCGGTGATCCGTAGGTCAGCAGCGCCACCCGGCGGCGGGTGGCGGCAGGCAGCTGCCAGACGGCCGCGGCAGCCAGCACGCTGCCCTGGGAATGGCCGGAGATGACGAGCCGGCCGCCGTTGTTGCGCGCGGTCCAGGTGCACATCCGCCAGGTGAGGTCTGGCACGGCGCGTTCCGCGTAGCACGGCGGTGCGAAGGGGTGCGCCGCGCGCGGCCAGAAGGTGCCGACGTCCCACAGGACGCCGATGGTGCGACGCGTCGACGCGTCGCGGTATGCGCGCCGGCCCCAGGTGACGAACAGTATGAAGCCGAAGCCGATCAGCCAGGAGCCCATCGACTGCGCGGTCTCCGCGGCGGATTCGACGAAGCCGCCGTCGTCGCCGAAGGCCTTGCCCGGCACTTCACCGCTCACCCACGCACCGACCACCGCGCCGGCGCCGAGGAGCAGAGTGGCGCCGGCGACGAGGCCGACGATCCACGGCGCGACGTCGGTGAGCGCGGCCCGGGCCCGGGTGCCGGCTATCCGCCGGGTGCGTACGGCGTCGGAGCGGGTCACGGCGTAGTCCGTCTCGACCGTGCTCGCCAGGCCGCGGGCGGTGAGCCAGGTCCGTACGACGAGGACGAGGACCGGGACGAGCAGCACGATCAGCAGGACGGGAATGACGGAGGCCTGCCAGCTGAGCAGCACCGGCGGCCCGGGGATGAACCCTTCGCCGTTCATGCCGGGTGTGCCGGGTCCGTCCAGCCAGTCGGCGACGCGCTGGGCGACGCCGCCGGTCATCACCCCGCCCAGTGCGCAGGCGAGCATCGCGACGGCCGGTCCGCCGAGGCCGCCCAGCGCGGTACGCGCGTGATGCACCTGCCGGTGGAGCACCCAGGCGGCCACGGCCAGGGCGACGACCAGCGCGCCCTGGGCGAGCGCGATGACGCGGAAGGTCACATCGCCGGGCAGCGTGGCAGTGGAGGCCCAGCCGGGCCGTGACCAGGCGGCGTACAGCAGCGAGAGCGCCAGCACCGCGAGCGCCGCGCCGGGCAGGGCCCGCACGGCCGCGCGGTCGATTCGCGCGTCGATCCGCCGTTCGCTGCGTCCCCTGCGCACGACCACCCACAGCACCGCCAACAGGCCGACGACGAGGGCCGCTTCCAGCAGCCAGCCGCAGACTTCGAGCAGCGTGTCGTCGCCGCCGCGGTCGTGGCGGGCGGCTGCTCCGGCGACGGCTGCGGCGACGGTGAGGAAGCCGGCCGCGGTGTGCGCGGCACGGAGACGGGCGACGAGCCGGCGGCCGTACCAGAAGCCGGGACGGCCGAGCGCGGGCCGTAGGACGGGCTGCTGCGGATCAGTTGTGTCCACGGAGGACTCGTCGATGTCCTCCTCACCCTCGCTGATGTCCTCACCGGTTGGCGGCCGCTGGGACTCGTACGCGCTCCAGGTGCGGTTGGAGAGGTACCAGAGAAGGCCGACCAGCGCGGCCGGCACGAGCGAGGCGAGCGCCAGACGCCGGCCGGGCTGCGACCACCAGCCGCCGTTCGCACTGGACATGAAGCCGAGCCAGGAGCTGTCCTCGGTGCACTCGGGCGAGCCGGCGCACTGCCAGGCCAGCAGGTCGAGCGCGACCTCGCAGGCGGCGGCCGTCAGCAGCACGGTGAGGCTGAGGGCGATCAGCCGCACCAGCACTCCGTACAGCCTGGTCGTCCTCGTGCGGCCCTTGGCGCGCGGGCGCATCCAGTGCGCCAGGTTGGCCACCATGAAGGGGAGCAGCAGCAGCCACAGGGCTCGCGCGCTGTTGCCCGAGGTGAGGTTGGACCAGCAGTACGCCTCGGGAATGGGCCGGTCCTGGTACTTCTCGGGGTGGCTCTCCGCCTTCTCGTCGTCGGTGCGCCGGAACACGGCGGCCTTCTCGTCGCCGGATATCCGCAGCGTACGGGGATCGCCGAGCATGTCCTGCGGGGTGGCTCCGCCGACGCCGTGGACCAGCAGTTCGAGCGCGGGCCCTCCGTTCTGCGGGACCGGACTGGCAGAGGACACTTCTGTGACTCGCTCTCTGGGCTAAGGGCGCTCGATGGGAGGATCGGTGAGCGCGCGGCTGCTCTGCGTGCATGCCCAAGAATCGCGGATCATGGCAGTTCAACGCACGCCTCTCACCGAATCTCCGCGAGCCCGTGTCGCGCGGCGCGTGCGAGGATGAGGCTCCTTGACCGCAAACGGCGTTACGGCGACTTGGGACGACGACATGGAAGGACCGGCCCCGGCAGTGACCGACAACCAGAACCTGCTCGCGGAGCAGCGGCGCGCCCTGATCCTCGACGAGGTGCGCAGGCGCGGTGGGGTGCGGGTCAACGAGCTCACCCGCAAGCTCAATGTCTCCGACATGACAGTGCGCCGGGATCTTGACGCGCTGTCCCGGCAGGGGGTCATCGAGAAGGTCCACGGCGGCGCGGTGCCGGTGGTCGAGGCGAGTACGCACGAGCCCGGGTTCGAGGCCAAGTCGGCGCTGGAGCTGAGCGCCAAGGAGGACATCGCGCGGGCGGCCGCGAAGATGGCCGTGCCCGGCAGCGCGATCGCGCTGTCCGGCGGGACGACGACGTATGCGCTGGCGCACCATCTGCTGGACGTGCCGGATCTGACGGTGGTCACCAACTCGGTGCGGGTCGCGGATGTGTTCCACGCCGCGCAGCGGGCGGGCGCGGCCGGCGGGCAGCGGGCGGGCGCCGCCACGGTGGTCCTCACGGGAGGCGTGCGGACGCCGTCGGACTCGCTGGTGGGGCCGGTGGCGGATCAGGCGATCCGCTCGCTCCACTTCGATGTGCTGTTCCTCGGTGTGCACGGGATCTCGGTGGAGGCCGGACTGTCCACGCCGAATCTCGCGGAGGCCGAGACGAACCGCCGTTTCGTGCAGGCCGCGCGCCGTGTGGTGGTGGTCGCAGACCACACCAAGTGGGGCACGGTGGGGCTGAGTTCCTTCGCCCGGCTGACCGACGTGGACACGCTGGTGACGGACGCGGGCCTGTCGGCCGCGGCGCGCGAGGAGATCGCCGAGCACCTGCCGGGCCTGGTGGTGGCGGGCGGTCCCGAGAGCGAGAACGGACAGGAAGGCTGACGCCGGGTGCCCGCGTTCCGGCTCATCCGGGCCGTGGCTCTCACGGCTGACGAGGCCTGGCTTCGGGTCACCGACTGGCGGGCGCACGCGGCTCAAGTGCCGCTGACGTCGCTCGCCTCGGTGACCGGGTCGCCGACCGGGATGGGCACGGTCTTTGTCGTACGGTCCGGTCTCGGGCCGCTCGGTTTCGACGATCCGATGGAGGTCGTCCACTGGGAGCCGCCCGCGGACGGTGAGCCGGGCCACTGCAGGCTGGAGAAGCACGGCCGGGTGATCACGGGCTGGGCGGAGATCGAGGTGCGTCCGGAGGGTCCAGGCTCGGTGGTGGTCTGGCGGGAGGAGCTTGGTGTCCGGCTGCTGCCGCGGCTGCTGGATCCGCTGGTGGTCCGGGTCGGCCGGCGGGTGTTCGGCCGCGCGCTGGACGGACTTCTTGCGGGTACCGGGCCTGGCGCATGAAATGCGGGCCCGGTGCAGACTGCTGACTGCCCGTCAGTTAGGGTGTGCACCCCCTGAGCCCTCTCCAGCGGAGGTACGGACCATGGCACGCCGACTGCGACCCGTCGAACTCGACTTCCTCGACACCGCTCCGCTCCAACTGGTCTTCGCGGCCGAGCTGTCGGCCGCTCCCAAGGCCGTGTACGAGGCGCTGGCCGACGATGTGAGCGGCTGGCGCACCTGGTTCACCGCCGTCAGCGAGGCCACGCCGACGCATGGCGGCGCGGGCCGTGATGTCCGGCTCAAGGGCGGCGTGTTCTTCGGCGAGACGATACTGGCCACGGATCCCGACGAGCGCTATGCGTACCGCGTGGACCGGACCAACGCCCCAGGTCTGCATGCGCTGTTGGAGGAGTGGCGGCTCACGCCCGCGGGGAACGGCACGCGGGTGCAGTGGACCTTCGCGGCGGACGCGCCCGCGCCGGTGCGGGCGCTGATGCGGCTGGGCAAATCCGGCCCCGGTGCTTCCTTCCGGAGCGCGATGCGCCATCTCGACCGCAGGCTCACCGAGTCCCGGTGACACCACGGCGGACGGTTCAGCCGGTTCAGACGGGCCAGACGGTTCAGACGGGCCAGACGCCGGTCGCCAGGAACCGCTCGATCGACGCGGTGTACGGGACGATGTCCAGGCCCTGCTCCTCGAGCCAGGCGTCGGAGTAGTACTTGTCGAGATAGCGGTCGCCCGGGTCGCAGAGCAGCGTCACCACACTGCCCCTCCGTCCGTCCGCCACCATCTCGGCGATGATCTTCAACGCGCTCCACAGGCCGGTGCCGGTGGAGCCGCCCGCCTTGCGCCCGATGGCCGCGTCCAGCGCGCGGACGGCGGCCACGCTCGCCGCGTCCGGCACCTTCATCATCCGGTCGATGGCGCCCGGCACGAAGCTCGGCTCCATCCGCGGCCGGCCGATGCCTTCGATGCGCGAGCCGCAATCGCTGCTCGCCAGCGGGTTGTTGTGGGTCCAGCCGTCGAAGAAACAGGAGTTCTCCGGGTCGGGCACACAGATGCGGGTGTCGTGCTGCATGTAGTGCACATACCGCGCGATGGTCGCGGAGGTGCCGCCGGTGCCCGCGGTCGCGACGATCCAGGCAGGCTCCGGATACCGCTCCAGCCTCAGCTGCTCGTAGATCGATTCGGCGATGTTGTTGTTGCCGCGCCAGTCGGTGGCCCGTTCCGCATAGGTGAACTGGTCCATGTAGTGGCCACTGGTCCGCTCGGCGAGCGCCGCCGACTCCTCGTAGATCTTCCGGGAGTCGTCCACGAAGTGGCACTGTCCACCGTGGAATTCGATCAGACGGCACTTCTCGGGGCTGGTGGTGCGCGGCATCACGGCGATGAACGGGACGCCGATCAGCTTGGCGAAGTACGCCTCGGAGACGGCGGTCGACCCGCTGGACGCCTCGATGACCGGCCTGCCCGGCCGGATCCAGCCATTGCAGAGCGCGTACAGGAACAGCGACCGCGCGAGGCGGTGCTTGAGGCTCCCGGTCGGATGGGTCGACTCGTCTTTGAGATAGAGATCGATGCCCCACTGCTCGGGCAGCGGAAATCTCAGCAAATGCGTGTCGGCCGAGCGGTTGGCGTCCGCCTGGACCCTGCGGACCGCCTCCTTCAGCCACGTCCGGAACTCCGGATCGCTCCGGTCCACATCGACGGTCACCATCGCCTCGCCCGCCACAGGCTTCTCACTCGTGCTCATGTGCGCCGTCCCTCGATTTGACCGACTCTGTTTCCCTCTTGCCACAGTAAGCCCCTCACCTGCGCAAACGTTCACTTTGGGCATCCATAGGGGATACTTGTGGGCCGGTACTCGCCCCGTTGGGGCCGCACGTACTGGTGCGCTGGGCCGGAGTTGTGCAGACTTCCCAGCAGACGACGGTTGAAGGGGGCGGAACTCGATGGGGATGGCAGAGCCCGAATTCCGGGCCACGGGCGTACGGATCGAACGGTGGCCCCGCTCGCTCACCAATGCGGGACAGGTGCTGATCAAGGACGGCAAGCTCGCGCTGCTCACCAGCTACGGCAGGGTGATCGACAGCGCGCCCGTCCGGGCCGTACGGGCCGGAAAGCCCTGGTTCGCCGATGACGCGAGCACGGTGGCGACGGTCAACGGAAAGCGGTACCGGCTGACGATGGGCCAGCGGGGCAAGCGGCTGGACGGCCGGGCCCTGGCCGGACGCTTCCTGGACGCGGTGCGCGGCGCCGGAGGCTCCAGGCACTGAGAGTGCCCGCCCGGGTGCTGCGAGTTGCGGGATTGTGGCCATTGGTTCACGCTTGTCTCACATCACTCAGGGTGCACCGGCGGTGACGCTGCGATCCAGCCCGCCGGACAAAACAGCAGCCGGCCAACTGCTGGATCCGATCCTTCGTCTTCTTCCGGACCTCATTCGGGGAGTCGCAGCCGTGATCAGCCAGCCAAGCAGGCACTGCACGGTGGAGCTCCAGGCCCTGCCGTCGCGGATCGGTCAGGTCCGCAGAATCATCTCGGCGCAGCTGCGCTACTGGCATCTCGATCCTCTGATCGACCAGGCAGCGCTCGGCGTCACAGAATTGCTGACCAATGTCCATCGGCACGCCGAGCCGGACAAGTCGTGCACCGTCGAGATCGAGCTGCTCCTCGACCGGCTCACGGTCTCTGTCCATGACCACGATCCACGTCTTCCGACCGTACGCGACAACGATCCCTTCGCCACCTCGGGCCGCGGGCTCGAACTGATAGCCGCGGTGAGCGAGAGCTGGGGTGTGCAGCCCCAGGGCGACACGGGCAAGGCCGTCTGGTTCACCCTCAGCACGCCTTCGCCGACCGTCGAGTTGCCACCGCGTCCAGTGGCGTACGCGACGACGGACGGGCTGAAGGTCAGCCCGTCCGGCGTTTGAGGACAGAGCACAGCGCCCGTCCGGCGTTTGAGGACAGAGCACAGCGCCCGTCCGGCGTTTGAGGACAGAGAGCACAGCGCCCGTCCGGCGTTTGAGACAAAGCGCCGTGCCCTACGGCGTTTGAGGAGCCAGGTCCGGGGCGGAGCCCCGGGCACCGGCTACTCGGTCGCGATCGCCCGCAGTACGTCCAGCCGTGCCGCGCGCCGGGCCGGCCGCCAGCCCGCGACCGCTCCGGCGACGAGGCCGACCAGCGCGACCACCAGCAGCTGCACCGGCGGGACGGCGAAGGCGAACGCGGTGTCGCCCGCGCCTTCGGACGCCTTGACGAGCACCCAGCCGAGCAGCCCGCCCAGTGCCAGTCCGCCGGCCGTGCCGAAGGCGGCGACCAGCACGGATTCGTAGCGCACCATGGAGCGCAGCTGGTTCCTGGTCTGGCCGACGGCCCGCAACAGGCCCAGTTCCCTGGTGCGTTCGTGGATCGCGAGAGTGAGCGTGTTGGCGATGCCGAGCAGTGCGATCAGCACGGCCAGCGCCAGCAGGGCGTAGACGAGAGTGAGCATCATGTCGATGGCTCCGGCCGCGCTCTGTGCGTACTCGTCGCGGGTCTGCACCTCGGGATTGCCGTACGCCGACGCGGTCTTCTCCACCGCCGCCGTGCCGTCCGCGGTGGACACGCCGTCCTTGAAGCTGACGGCGATCAGCGTGTCGGAGTCCTGGGCGCGGTGCGGCGCCCATGCCTCGCGGGTGATCACGTAGTCTCCGGCGAGCTCCGACTGCTCGAAGACGGCGCGGACCGTGAAGGTCTCCTTTGTGCCGTCCGTGAAGGTGAGTTCGGCGGTGGAGCCGGGCTTCCAGCCCTTCTTGTCGGCCTCCGTGTCCGCCACGGCCACGCCGTCGCGGCCGAGCCCGTCCAGCGAGCCCTGCACGGTGCCCAGGTCGAAGGACTTGCCCAGCGCGACCGGGTCGGTGACGGTCAGCTGGCGGCCCGAGCCGTCGACCTCCGCGACGCCCTGGCCGAGACCGACCGCGGACGCCACCTCGGGCTGCGCCGCGATGGCCGGCGCGAGCCTGGGGCTGAGGCCGCTGCCGCCCGCGCCGAACGCCGGCACGCTGACCGCGACATCGCCGGCGAAGGACCGGGAGACCGTCTGGTCCATGGTCGCCTTCAGTGATGCGCCGAAGACGGTGAACAGCGATACGACGGCGACGCCGATCATCAGCGCGGTGGCGGTGGCGGCGGTGCGCTTGGGGCTGCGCAGGGCGTTGCGCTTGGCCAGGCTGCCGGAGACGCCGCGCAGCCGGTCCAGCGGACCGCCCAGGATCCGTACGGCGTACGACGAAGCCACCGGACCGAGCACCACGAAGGCGGCCAGTGCCAGCACCGCGCCGAACGCGGCGAGCCAGATCGACCCACCGGCCGGCACGCCGACCAGGATGGTGCCGATGCCGGCCAGCGCGACGCCGGCTCCGACGTAGGCGCGCTTCTTTGACGCCGCGGAGTGGTCGACCGCCGTCTCGCGGAGCGCGGCCAGCGGCGCGGTGCGTCCGGCCCGTACGGCGGGCAGCAGCGCGGACCCGAGACACACGATCACGCCGACCGCCAGTGGCAGCAGCATCGAGATGCCGCTGATGACCAGTGCGCCCTCCGGGAAGGGGAAGCCGATGACCGGGAAGAGCGCCTGCAGTCCGGCGGCGATGCCGATGCCGCCCAGCAGTCCTGCCGCGGACGCGACGAACGCGACGACGGCGGCCTCGACGAGCGTGGCGCCGACGACCTGGCGGCGGGAGGCGCCGAGCGCACGCAGCAGCGCGTTCTCGCGGGTCCGCTGGGTGATGACGATCGCGAAGGTGTTGTAGATGGAGAAGGTCGCGACCAGCAGCACGATGCCGGAGAAGACCAGAAGCAGCGTGGTGAACAGGTTCAGGAACTGACTGGAGATCATGTCCTGGTTCTCTGCGGTCGACTCCTGGCCGGTGATCGCCTCGACGCCGCCCGGCAGTACCGGAGTCAGCGCGTCCACCAGCTCCTGCTGGCTGGTGCCGGGTCCGGCCCGCACCTGGATGGACGACGCCTCGCCGGGCTTCGGCGTGAGGTACTTCTCGGCGTCGGCCCGCGTCATGCCGGTGAAGGTCACCTGGGCCATGCCGTCCTCGCCGCCGAAGGTGGCCAGGCCGACGATGGTGACGCGCACCGGGTCGGGCGTGCGCAGCACGGTCCGGTCGCCGATCTTCAGCCCGCCCTTGTCGGCCGCGCCGCGATTGACCACGACTTCGCCGGTCTTGGCGGGTGGCCGGCCTTCGGCCAGCTGGTACGGGTTGAGCGCGGTGTCGTCGATCCAGTTGCCGGCCACGGTGGGCGGGCCCTGTCCGCCGATCGGCTTGCCGTTGGAGCCGACCAGCTGTCCCGCGCCCTGGATGTTGGGCACGGCCGCTGCGACGCCCGGCGTCTTCTCGATCCGGGCGACGAGGTCCGTCCGCACGGGCTGCCGGGTGCCCTGGCTCTCGCCGGGCACGGTGACGACATGGGAGCTGCGGACGACCGCGTCGGTGCCGCCGTTGGCGCTGGCGAACATGGTGTCGAAGCTGCCGCGCAGCGTGTCGCCCATGACGAGCGTGCCGGTCAGGAAGGCCACGCCGAGCAGTACGGCGGTGAACGTCCCGGCGAAGCGCCGCTTGTGCGCGCGCAGCGAACTGAGGCTGATCCGCAGTGAGGCACGGCTGCCGCTCATGTCGCCGCCCCCTTGCTGTCGAAGGCTTTCAGGCGGTCGAGCACGCGCTCGGCAGTGGGCGCCTCCATCCGGTCGACGAGCCGTCCGTCCGCGAGGAAGACGACCTCGTCGGCGTGGGCGGCGGCGACCGGGTCATGGGTGACCATGACGACCGTACGGTCCGTCTGCCGGACCGCGCGGCCGAGCAGCCGCAGCACCTCTTCGCCGGAGCGGGAGTCGAGGTTGCCGGTGGGCTCGTCGGCGAAGACGACATCGGGCCGGCCGGCGAAGGCGCGGGCCACGGCGACCCGCTGCTGCTGGCCGCCGGAGAGCTCACTCGGCCGGTGGTGCAGCCGGTCGCCCAGGCCAACGGTGTCGACGAGGGCCTCCAGCCACTCGCGGTCCGGCTTCTCCGCGGCCAGGTCCATCGGCAGCGTGATGTTCTCGGCGACGGTCAGGGTGGGGATGAGGTTGAACGCCTGGAAGACGAAGCCGATGCGCTCGCGGCGCAGCAGGGTGAGCCTGCGGTCGTCGAGCGCGCTGAGGTCGGTGTCGCCGATGAAGGCGGATCCCGAGGTGAGCGTGTCGAGTCCGGCCGCGCAGTGCATCAGCGTCGACTTGCCGGAGCCCGAGGGCCCCATGATCGCGGTGAAGCGGCCGGCCGGGAAGTCGACGCTCACCCCGTCCAGGGCCCTCACTTCGGTGTCGCCCGTGCCGTAGACCTTCACGGCGTCGACGACCCGGGCCGCGGTGCGGGTCGCGGTGGTGGTGACGGTCATGCCGCACCGCCCTTGTCCACGCGGCCGAACTGCTCGTCCAGGACGGACAGCCGGCGCCAGTACTCGTCCTCGTCGATCTCACCGGCGGCGAAGCGGCGGCCGAGCATCGCGATCGGCGAGTTCTCGCCATGGCCCTTGTCGCCGTAGCCCCTGTCGCCGTAGGCCGCGCGGGGTCCCTGCCAGGGGCCACGACGGCCTCGCCAGATGCCGGTACGGCGCAGGACGGTGACGACGCCGACGACGACGGCCGCCCAGATCAGCGGGAAGAAGAGAATCCACGGGCCGGGCCCGTCGTGCGCCAGGGTGTTCATCTCGGTTCAGCTCCTCGGTAGCGATGGTGTTGCGTGGTTCCTTGTCGCTTCCGAGGCTCCCGCCGGCAGGGGGTCGAAGTCGTCGTACGGCCAGCGGCAGTGCGCGTACCACTCCGGGAGTACGCAGGGCTTTTGGCGCTGCTCCCGTGCGGTCGGAGCTGCGCCGCGACTGCCGCGGCGGTCCCGCCCGGGGTCACCGCCCCGGCTGCCGCCGGTGCCGTGCGCCGGGGTCAGATCCCGTTCTCCTCCTCCAGCCGGCGCCGTACCCGCCCCTCGTGGATGAGCCGTCCCACCAGTGCGCCCCCGTAGACGACGAAGCCGACCCCGACCAGCCACGACTGGATCACCAGCACCGTGCCGAACGGGCCGTACGTCACCGCGTTCGAGGCGATCAGCGGTGAGAAGACGAGCTGCGAGAACACCCGTAGACCGAGCAAGGACAGGGCTGTCGTCACGGCCCCCGGCAGCAGGGCCCGCCAGCGGACCCGGCCGCCGAGCAGCAGCCGCTGGGAGATCCAGAAGAAGAGGAACGTGCCGACCAGATCGCCGAATCCGCCCAGCAGCGCCCGCCAGGCCGAATCGGTGGGCACGGGCACATTCACAAAGACCACGAGCGAGAAGATCAGCAGCGCGAGCCAGACGACATGCCGCCACATCGTGTGCCAGCGGGCCGTCGGCAGGTCCCAGACCTTCTCGTAACCGGTCTGCACGGCCGAGCCGAAGGTCAGACCGAACACGGTGAGCGCGGCGAGACCGAAGGCGGTGGTGCGCTGCAGGGCGACCCCTGTCGGGCCGAACAGCCGCTCCACCTCGTCCAGCGACGCCTCCGAGACGCCCAGTGCCTGGCCCAGCCAGCGGGCGAAGCCCTGACCGCTCGCCGGGTCGGCAGCCGCGACGACGATCAGCAGCGGGACCAGTGTCAGAAAGCCGAGTGCGGCGAAGCCCATGGCGCGGTGCATCAGCTCCATCTCGCGGCCCCGTTCCCAGGCGAGGCCGACGGGGGACGCGAGAATCCTGCTCTGCAGGCGCTGGAGCCGGTGCGCAGGTGACGGCGCGCCGGGGGGCTTGTGGGTCATAGCTCGTCGACTACCCGAAAGTACGAGGCGAAGAGTCCATTGTGCCCCCGGACGGGTGTCGCCGCCCGCCGTGCCCGATACGAGCGGATATGCCGCCGGGGCCCGCCCGGGCCGTCAGACGAGCGCGCCCAGCGGATCGTCGAGGACCGGCTGCCAGGCCAACTCCGCCGCTCCCACCAGGCTGTTGTGGTCGAGCGAGCACGCGAGGATCGGCACTCCCCCGCTGCGCCCCCACAGGCTGCGGTCCGCGACGACGGCGCGCAGCCGCTCCGGGTCGGCCTCGAGGAGTTCCTTGTGCAGCCCGCCGAGGATGATCCGGTCGGGGTTGAGGATGTTGACAAGACCGGCGAGCCCGAGGCCGAGGCGGTCGATCAGCTCCTCGCCCGCGGCCCGTACGGACGGATCGTCGTACTCCGAGCGCAGTAGCTCTCTGGACTGCTCGAGCAGCGAGACCTCGGGACCGGGGACGCGGCCGGCCGCGGTGAGGAAGGCCAGCGGGTCCGCCTCGACGTCGAGGCAGCCGCGGCTGCCGCAGTGGCAGGGCCGGCCCTCGGGGTTGACCGTGAGATGGCCGACCTCGAGCGCGAGGCCCGAACTGCCGGTGTGCAGACGGCCGTCGAGGACGAGCGCGCCGCCGACGCCGCGGTGGCCGGTGGCCACGCAGAGCAGATGCTGGGCGCCGCGGCCCGCGCCGTGCCGGTGTTCGGCGAGCGCGGCGAGGTTGACATCGTTGCCGGTGAAAGCGGGCCCCGGGATGCCCGCCGCGCGCACGCAGTCGGCGAAGATGCCGCGTACGGGCGCCCCGGCCGGCCAGGCCAGATGCAGCGGGTTGAGCGCGGTGCCTTCCGGTTCGGCGACCGCGGACGGCACGGCCAGGCCCGCGCCCACGCACCGCCGGCCGCTCTCGCGCAGCAGGGCGGCGCCCGCGTCGACGACCTCGCCGAGCACCTGCGCCGGGTCCTCGGAGACCGTGACACAGCCCGGAGCGGTGGCGACGGTGCTGCCGCCGAGGCCGACGAGCGCGGCGCGGAATCCGTCGGCGTGCACCTGGGCGGCGAGGACGACGGGGCCCGTGTCGTCGACGGAGAGACGGTGCGAGGGCCTGCCCTGGGAGCCGGCTGCCGCACCGGGCCGGGAGTCGACACGGATCAGCCCGAGTGCCTCCAGTTCGGCGGCCACGGCTCCCGCGGTGGCGCGGGTGACGCCCAGCTCGGCGGTGAGCACGGCGCGGGTGGGCGCGCGGCCGGTGTGTACCAGCTCCAGCGCGGGGCCGAGCGCACTGCGGCCCCTCTCCAGCCTTGGTTTGATGCTCGTCGCCTTGCCGTTCATGGAGGCGAGTCTCCCATGATCCGGAGGGTGTGCAGCCGTCTTGTACGGATCGGGTCCGGGCCCCTATGCTGAGTTTGTGCCGCACCTAAACAAACTGCGGACCGCCGTACCGGGGGGACCTGGCAAAGACATCGCCCCACCCTCCCTGTCCCGCCTCCGCACCGCTCTGACCCTGTTCTTCGCCCTGGACGGCTTTCTCTTCGCCGGCTGGGTCGTCCGCATTCCCGCGATCAAGGAGCAGGCCGGGGCGTCGGCGAGCGACCTCGGCCTCGCGCTGCTGGGGGTCTCGGCGGGAGCGGTGGTGACGATGACGCTCACCGGCCGGCTCTGCCGCCGCTTCGGCAGCCATCCGCTGACGGTGGTCAGCGCCGTGCTGATGTCGCTGAGCATCGCGCTGCCGCCGCTGACCCACTCCGCGTTCACGCTGGGACTGGTGCTGCTGGTCTTCGGAGCCGCGTACGGCGGGATCAATGTCGCCATGAACAGCGCGGCCGTCGATCTGGTGGCGGCGCTGCGCCGGCCGGTGATGCCGAGCTTCCACGCGGCGTTCAGCCTCGGCGGAATGATCGGCGCGGGCCTCGGCGGACTGGTCGCCGGCGGCCTCTCCCCCACCGCCCATCTGCTCACGCTCACGGCCGTGGGCCTGCTGGTCACCGCCGTCACGGGCCCCGTACTCCTGCGCCATCCGGCACCCGTCACGGAGCAGTTGAGCAAGGAGCCCGCCCCCACCAGGCTCAGGGGCCGCACCCGCCGGATCGTCGTGCTGTTCGGTGTCATCGCGCTCTGCACGGCGTACGGAGAGGGCGCGATGGCCGACTGGGGCGCGCTCCATCTGGAGCAGGACCTCGACGCCCACCCCGGCGTCGCTGCCGCCGGATACTCGCTGTTCGCGCTCGCCATGACGGCGGGCCGGCTCTCCGGCACGGCACTGCTGGAGCGGCTCGGCCAGACCCGCACGCTGGTCGCGGGCGGCACGACGGCCGCCGCCGGAATGCTGCTCGGCGCGCTCGCGCCGAGCGTGTGGCTCGCGCTGCTGGGCTTCGGCGTGGCCGGACTCGGCCTGGCCAACATCTTCCCGGTGGCGGTGGCCAGAGCGGGCGCCGTGGCGGGACCCGGCGGCGTCGCCGCGGCGTCCACGCTCGGCTACGGCGGCATGCTGCTGGGCCCGCCCGCGATCGGCTTCGTCGCCGACTGGTTCTCGCTGCCCGTGGCGCTGACCACGGTCGCGGCGCTCGCGGCGGCCGCGGCGGTGACCGGGTACTCGGCCCGGCATGCGTCGGCGCCCCAGGCCGGGTGAGTAGGCGTACTCAGGCGGATCGGCCGCCCCGGACGCACCATGGAAGTCACCGCTGACCATGCGGGGATACGTCCATGCGGCCGTCGATGTGGGGAGAACGCCATGAACTCTGAACGGTCCGAGCGGCTCGGCGCGCTGACCCGGCTCACTTTCGGCAGTCGCGTCTCCCAGGTGTATCTGGCACTGGTCGCCGTTGCGGCGGTCTATGTCGCAGTCGACGCGATCTTCGTCCACCACGAGGACGCCTCGTTCGCGGGCGTCTGGCTGTTCGCACTCACCGCTCCGACCGTCTTCGTCTTCCTGCTCCTCGGCGACCTGTTCGGCGACGCGGTCTCCGGGGCCTCGTGGTTCGTCTACACCGCCTTGGTGCTGTCGGTGCTGATCCAGTCAGCCGCCCTCGGATGGTTCGGCCGCCTGCTGCGCGGACGTCCTCGTTCCGCGCACCCCCAGGGGGCTTGATCCCGGTGGGACAATCGGCGGCATGGAGACCGCTGAGCTGATCAAATCCCTGGTCCGGGACGGACAGTTGCTGGCCGCGGCCGCCGTCGAAGCGGGCCCAGGCGCGCCCGTGCCGACCTGTCCCGACTGGCAGGTCCGCGACCTGCTGCGGCACATCAGCATGGTGCACCGCTGGGCGACCGCGTTCGTCACGGAGGGGTACACCGGCTACCACCCGGCCGAGCCGGAGACCGGGCTCGACGGGGACGAGCTGGTCGAATGGTTCCGCGAGGGGCACGGGCTGCTGGTGGCCGCGCTCAGCGAGGCGCCCCCCGACGTGCAGTGCTGGACCTTCCTCCCGGCACCCTCTCCGCTCGCGTTCTGGACGAGGCGGCAGGCGCACGAGACCGCGATCCACCGCGCGGACGCCGAGTCGGCGCTGGGCGGCAAGCCGGGACCTGTGGCCGCGGCATTCGCCGCGGACGGCATCGCCGAGCTGCTGACCGGTTTCCACGGCCGGTCGCGGAGCCGGGTGCGCTCGGAGGCGCCGCTCTCCCTGCGCGTACGGCCGCTGGACACGGACGACGTGTGGACCGTCTGGTTCTCGACGGACGCGCCGCGCACGGAACCGAGCGACGAGGGCCCCGCGGACTGCGAGTTGAGCGGTACGGCGGAGCAGCTCTATCTGGCCCTGTGGAACAGGCTCCCGCTGAGCGCGGTCTCCGTCACCGGTGACGCGGACGTCGCCAGGCTCTGGCGCGACAGGTCACCGGTCACCTGGTCGTAGACAGCCCGCCGGATGCGCCGGCTCAGATCGTCGTGCCCGGCAGCATCCGGGAGAGCACCGCACGCTGCAACGGCTGCACCTCGGCGTGCCTGGCCCTGCCCTCGTCGGTCAGGGCCACCCGGACACCGCGCCGGTCCTCGGGACACATGCAGCGCATGACCAGTCCGTCCTTCTCCAGCCGGGCGACGAGTCGTGACAGGGCGCTCTGGCTGAGATGCACGCGGGACGCCAGCTCCTGCACGCGGAAGGACGCCGCGCCGTCGGCGGCGCGCTCCTCGGCGAGTACATCGAGGACCTCGAAGTCACTGGCGCCGAGCCCGTGCTGATGGAGCTCGCGGTCGAGCTCGCAGATCGTACGGGCGTGCAGCGCGAGGACGTCCCGCCACTCCTCCACGAGCGCACGCTCGGACTTCTTCGCTGCCATGACGGCACGTTAGCAGAAAAGCCGCACTTTGTTGCATCGGAATTAAATGCGCTTGCATTCAATGCACGTGCATGTACTGTGCTCCGCATGACCACTCCGCCCAACGTCCCCGTGGCCCTGGAGCGCTGGAGCCCTCGCCTGTGGGGCACGCTGCTCGTGCTCTGCGCCGCGATGTTCCTCGACGCCCTCGATGTCTCGATGGTCGGCGTCGCGCTGCCCTCGATCGCCACCGATCTCGATCTGTCCACCTCGACCCTGCAGTGGATCGTCAGCGGCTACATCCTCGGCTACGGCGGCCTGCTGCTCCTCGGCGGCCGCGCCGCCGACCTGCTCGGCCGGCGCCGGGTCTTTCTGATCGCGCTCGCCGTCTTCGCGATCGCCTCGCTCCTCGGCGGACTCGTCGACTCCGGACCGCTCCTGATAGCCAGCCGCTTCATCAAGGGGCTGAGCGCCGCGTTCACCGCCCCGGCCGGACTCTCCATCATCACCACGACGTTCAAGGAAGGACCGCAGCGCAATCGCGCGCTGGCCATCTACACCACCTGCGCCGCCACCGGCTTCTCGATGGGCCTGGTGCTCTCCGGTCTGCTCACCGAGGTCAGCTGGCGGCTGACGATGCTGCTGCCCGCGCCCATCGCACTGATCGCGCTGATCGCCGGCATCAGGCTGATCCCGCGGAGCAGCCGGGAGGACTCCGGCAAGGGATACGACCTGCCCGGCGCCGTCACCGGCACGGCCTCGATGCTGCTGCTCGTCTTCACCGTCGTGCAGGCTCCCGAGGTGGGCTGGGCCTCCGCCCGTACGCTGCTGTCGTTCCTCGCCGTCGCCGTGCTGCTCGCCGCCTTTGTCACCATCGAGCTGCGCAGCTCGCATCCGCTGATCCGGCTCGGCGTACTGCGCTCCGGCAGCCAGATCCGGGCCAACCTCGGCGCGGCCTTCTTCTTCGGCTCGTACATCGGCTTCCAGTTCCTCGTCACGCAGTACATGCAGTCCCTGCTCGGCTGGTCGGCGCTGCAGACGGCGCTGGCCTTCCTTCCGGCGGGCGCGCTGGTGGCGCTCTCCTCGACGAAGGTCGGCTCGATCGTCGACCGGTTCGGCACGCCGCGGGTCATCGCCGTCGGCTTCGGCCTGCTGGTGATCGCGTACGCACTCTTCCTCCAGATCGACCTCGCGCCGAGCTACGCGGCGGTGATCCTGCCGTCGATGCTGCTGCTCGGCGCGGCGTGCGCGCTGGTCTTCCCGTCGCTCAACATCCAGGCCACCAACGGCGTCGAGGACCACGAGCAGGGCATGGTCTCCGGCCTGCTGAACACCTCGATCCAGGTCGGCGGCGCCATCTTCCTCGCCGTGGTGACCGCGGTGATCACCGCGGGCGGCGGCGAGGGCGGCACACCGCAGGAGGTGCTGGACAGCTTCCGGCCGGGCCTGGTGGTGGTGACCGCGATCGCGGCCGTCGGACTGCTCATCACGCTGACCGGGCTTCGTACCCGCCCCGGCCGGAAGAGCGTGCTGGTGGCGAAGTCCGTGCCGGAGAAGGAGCCGGAGCGGGTGACGGTCGGCGACTGACCGGAACCGTGCTCAAGGGGGCGGGGGGGGGGGGGGGGGGGGGGGGGGGGGGGGCCGCGGCGGCCCCCCCCCCCCCCCCCCCCGCCCTGTGACACTTCGGACATGGGGCGACGAACACAGGCGGAGCGGGACGCGATCACGGTCGAGATCGGATACGCACTGCTCAGCGCGGTGCTGGTCGCCGCGGTGGTCTTCGGAGTGATCGCCGGGCCCAAGCTGATGTTCACCATGCCGTACGCCGTCGAGCGCGGGCTCCTCGTCGCGGGCGGCGTGGCGGCCGTGGTCGTCTTTGTACTGCGCCTGATCACCGTGCTGTGGCGCTTTGCGCGTACCGCCCCTCAGCCGAGCCAGCCCGGGCGGACCAGGCCCGACTCGTAGGCCAGGACCACCAGTTGGGCCCGGTCGCGGGCCCCCAGTTTCACCATCGTGCGGCTCACATGCGTCTTGGCGGTGAGCGGGCTGACGACCAGCCGGCGGGCGATCTCCTCGTTCGACAGGCCGATCCCGACCAGGGCCATCACCTCGCGCTCGCGTTCGGTGAGTTCGCCGAGCCCTTCGGCGTCGGCCGGGGCCTTGGAGCGGGCCGCGAACTCGGCGATCAGCCGGCGCGTCACGCCCGGCGACAGCAGCGCGTCACCTTCCACCACCGCCCGTACCGCGCGCAGCAGTTCCTCCGGCTCGGTGTCCTTCACCAGGAAGCCGGACGCGCCGGAGCGGATGGCCTCGAAGACGTACTCGTCCAGCTCGAAGGTCGTCAGCATGACCACCTTCACCTCGCCGAGCCGCTCGTCACCGGTGATCCTGCGCGTGGCGGCCAGCCCGTCGAGCAGCGGCATCCGGATGTCCATCAGCACGACGTCGGGACGGAGTTCACCCACCAGCCGCACCGCCTCCTCACCGTCGGCGGCCTCGCCCGCGACCTCGATGTCCTGCTGGGCGTCGAGCAGAGCCCGGAAGCCCGCTCGCACCAGCAGCTGGTCATCGGCGAGCACTACGCGGATCACATCGTCTCCTTCGGCTGCACGGGAAGGTCGGCGCGGACCCGGAAACCACCGTCCGGCCGTGGGCCCGCCTCGATCGTGCCACCCAGGGCGGCGGCCCGCTCCCGCATCCCGGCAAGGCCGTTGCCGCTGCCGCCGGCGTCCGAGCCGGTGGCCGGTCCTTCGTCGTCGATCCGCAGATCGAGCCGGCCGGGCCGGTAGGCGATCCGCACCTGAGCGGTGCGCGAACCCGAGTGCCGCACCACATTCGTGAGGGCCTCCTGGACGATCCGGAAGGCAGCGAGGTCGGTGCCGGGCGGCAGCGCGCGGCGCTCGCCGTCCGTCTCGATCTCGACGCGCAGACCGGCGCTCGCGGCCTGCTCGACGAGTTCCGGCAGCCGGTCGAGGCCCGGGGCCGGCGCGCGCGGCGCGTCGCCGGGCGCACGGAGCGTGTCGAGGACTTGGCGCACCTCGCCAAGCGCCTCCTTGCTCGCCGCCTTGATGGTGGTGAGCGCGGTGCGGGCCTGCTCCGGGTTGCTGTCGAGGAGCGCGAGGCCCACGCCCGCCTGGACGTTGATGACGGAGATGGAGTGCGCGAGTACGTCGTGGAGTTCGCGGGCGATCCGCAGCCGCTCCTCGTCGGCGCGGCGCTTCTCGGCGGCGGCTCGCTCCATGCGCTCGCGGGCCCACACCTCGCGCCGCGTGCGGACGAGCTCGGAGGCCGCAAGGATGGCCACCACCCAGGCGGCGATGACCAGTTCCTGCCCCCAGGGTGCGGCATCGTCGCCGCCCGGTGGCAGATGTGCGTACAGCCAGTGTGCGATCAGCAGATGGCCGGCCCACAGCCCGCCGACGGCCCACCAGGCGGCGAACCGGTGCCCGGAGACGACCGCGGCGAACGCGCCCACGGCGACGGTGAGGAAGATCGGCCCGTACGGATAGCCCGCGCCGAAGTAGACGAGCGCCGTCGCGCAGACGCCGAAGACGGAGACCACCGGCCACCTGTTGCGCAGCAGCAGAAAGGCCGGGCCGATGACCAGCAGCACCCGTGCGAAGGCATCGAGCGCCTCGCGTTCCGGCTGGCCTTCGGCAGCGAAGCGCGAGCCCACCATCACGAACACGGCCACCGCGATCGTCGACGGCCACGGCACCCTGCCGGCGCTGCGCCGTGCCTCCCAAAGACGCAACGGCGGCGGTGGTCCGCCGGCCCGTGACCAGGGGGGACCACCGCAGAAGCGGGTGTGCTGCTCATCCATACGGCCACGCTAGACCGGGCGGGGCGGCCCGGGCGTCCGCCGGGCGTGGCGATCACACGTACTCCCTGTGCAGTACGGGACCGGAGGCCGGGGCCTTCGTGCGCGGCGTGCCGCTGTGGAACGGGGGCTGCGTCAGGAACCGGCCCTGGTGCCGGGATGCGTGCCTGCGGCATCCGGGTCTGCGGCATGCGGGCCACACAGTCCGACCTCATGCGCGAGGCGGGCCGCGGCCTGCGCGAAGAACAGGTCCCGCTCCTCCACGATCCGGTTGAACTGGCCGAAGAGCTCGAACGAGATCAGGCCGAAGAGCTGCGACCAGGCGGCCACCAGCGCGACGACCACGGCAGGAGGCAGATCGGGTGCGACGTCGGCGGTGAGCCGGTGGGCCTCCGGGCGAAGCTCCTCGGCGAGCGGCGGAAGCGCGATGCCATGGGCGCGGTGGGCGTCACGCGCGACGGAGATCAGCGCCCGGCCGACCCGGGAGGCGGGCTCGACAGTGTCCATCGGCGCGGTGTAGCCGGGGACCGGGGAGCCGAAGATAAGGGCGTACTCGTGCGGGTGGGCGAGGGCCCACGCGCGCACGGCCGAGCAGATCGCGGTCCAGCGGGCCGGATGGTCATCGGGGTCGGGGGCCGCGGCGAGTGCGGACTCGGCGGCGGCGCCGACGGCGTCGTAGGCGTCGACGATCAGCGCAGTCAGCAGATCGTCGCGGCTGGGGAAATAGCGGTAGAGGGCGGAGGAGACCATGCCGAGCTCGCGGGCGACAGCGCGCAGCGAGAGCTTGGCGGCGCCTTCGGCCGCGAGCTGTTGTCGAGCCTCGTCCTTGATGGCTGCGGTGACTTCGATACGGGCCCGTTCCCTGGCCCCACGGAGCTTGGTCATGGAGCGCAGTCTTCCACGTTTCGGAGCACTGACCAATAACGAGAGCGGTGCTCTTGCTTTGGATCACCAATCCGGTGCACACTGCTCATAAGCGAGAGCACTGCTCTCTCAACCAGTGGAGATCACCATGTCGCAGGCGCATTACGTCAAGCCCGGCCGCTTCGACAACATCGTCAACGGCACCGTCGCCTGGCTGGCCCGGCACGGCATCAGCCTGATGGGCACGGCCGAGCTGTCCGTCCGCGGCCGCACCAGCGGCGAATGGCGGCGCCTCCCCGTCAATCCGCTCCCGTACGAGGGCGGCCCGTATCTGGTCTCCGCCCGCGGCCACTCCCAGTGGGTCCGCAATATGCGCGCCGCCGGCGGCGGACGGCTCCAAGTCGGCCGCAAGACCAAGGAGTTCACCGCAGTCGAGCTGACGGACGCGGAGAAGCCCGTAGTGCTGCGCACCTACCTCGAGCGCTGGGGCTGGGAGGTCGGACGGTTCTTCGGCGACGTCAACGCCAAGTCCACGGACGAGGAGCTGCTCGCCGCGGCGCACAAGCACCCGGTCTTCCGCATCACCGTCAAGTGAGCCGCGGGCCCGCAAGACCGGGCCGGTCCACCCGCCGAAGTCCGGGCCGGGCCACCCGTCCAGGCCAGGCGCGCACAGGCCACGGCACGCTCGGCCCGCTCGACCCGGCTGCGCGCAGGCCCCGGCCTCAGCCCGCCCCGGTCCGGTCCGCTCAGGCGCGCCGGTCCATCGCCTCCAGCGCGCGCCGCGCCATACCGTGCGTCCGCACCAGCCCCGCCAGCGTCGTCGAACCGCGGGCGATGTCGGCGAACGCCTTCCACGCGGGCCTGAAACCGGTGATCGCCGCGTGGAGCAGCCCCGGACGGCGCTCGAAGATGGCGAGCATCCGCCGCCCGACGCCCATCTCGACGCCCAGCCCCGCCTTGATCGCGAACGCGTAGTTCAGCGCCTGACGGCGCGCGTCCACGGCGTCGTGGGCCTCCGAGATCCGGACCGCCCACTCCCCCGCCAGCCGGCCCGAGCGCAGGGCGAAGGAGATCCCCTCCCGGGTCCACGGCTCCAGGAGCCCGGCCGCGTCCCCGCACACCAGGACCCGGCCGCGCGACAGCGGTGAGTCGTCGCTGCGGCACCGGGTCAGATGCCCCGACGAGATCGCCGGCTCGAACCCGGCGAGCCCGAGGCGCGCGATGAAGTCCTCCAGATACCGCTTGGTCGCGGCCCCCTCGCCGCGCGCCGAGATCACTCCGACCGTCAGCGTCTGCCCCTTGGGGAAGACCCAGCCGTAACTGCCCGGCATCGGGCCCCAGTCGATGAGCACCCGGCCCGCCCAGTCCTCCGCCACCGTTTCCGGCACCGGGATCTCGGCCTCGAGACCGAGATCCACCTGGTCGAGCTTCACGCCGACATGTGCCCCTATCCGGCTCGCGCTGCCGTCCGCGCCGACGACGGCACGGGCCAGCACGGTCTCGCCGTCGGCCAGCACCACGGCGACCGTGCGCCGGTCCGGCACGGCGGGTCCGTGCTGCTCCACCCGGGAGACGGTCACGCCGGTACGCAGCACGGCGCCGGCCTTCTGCGCCTGCTCGACCAGTCCGGCGTCGAACTCCGGCCGGTTGATCAGCCCGAAGAGCATCCGCTTGGAGCGGCGCGTACGCGCCAGCTTTCCGTTCAGCGAGAAGGTGACCGCGTGCACCCGGTCGCGCAGCGGCAGCTCGAAGCCCGGTGGAAGGCTGTCGCGCGAGGGCCCGATGATGCCTCCGCCACAGGTTTTGTAGCGCGGCAGTTCGGCCTTCTCCAGCAGCAGCACCTGACGGCCCGCCACCGCCGCCGCATAGGCCGCCGAGGCTCCCGCGGGCCCGGCGCCGACCACGACGACGTCCCACACCGGCTCGCCGTGCTCACCTACGGCGTCTGCGTTCTCGCTGCTCACGATGTGCTTCTGCTCCCGATTTGACGCGTGACCCATGCTCTCGACGGCATCCTACGGCGCGGTCACTTCCTGCCCGTGGCAGGATCAACCGCACATTCGCCGTGCACACAATGCACAACGTCGCACCCACAAGGAGCGTGCCCATGACCGCCCGTCCGATCACCGAGACCATTGGTTCCCTGATGCCCCGCGCCCAGGCGGAGCTGGCGGAACTGGTGGCCTTCCAGTCGGTCGCGGACGAGGCGGTGGCACCGAGGAGCGAGTGCGAGGCCGCGGCGAACTGGGTGGCCGACGCCCTGCGCGCCGAGGGATTCGAGGATGTCGCGCTGCTGGACACCCCGGACGGTTCCCAGTCGGTGTACGGCCTGCTGCCCGGCCCTGAAGGTGCGCGGACCGTCCTGCTGTACGCGCACTACGACGTGCAGCCGAAGCTGGACGAGTCCGCGTGGATCAGCCCGCCGTTCGAGCTGACCGAGCGGGACGGCCGCTGGTACGGGCGCGGTGCGGCCGACTGCAAGGGCGGCTTCATCATGCATCTGCTGGCTCTGCGCGCCCTCAAGGCGAACGGCGGCGTCCCCGTCTCCGTGAAGGTGATCGTCGAGGGCTCCGAGGAGCAGGGCACGGGCGGTCTCGAGCAGTACGCCGAGGCGCACCCGGAGCTGCTGACTGCCGACGCGATCGTGATCGGCGACACCGGGAACTTCCGCGTGGGCCTGCCGACGGTGACCGCAACCCTGCGCGGCATGACCATGATCCGCGTCCAGGTCGACACCCTCGAGGGCAATCTCCACTCGGGCCAGTTCGGCGGCGCCGCACCCGACGCGCTGGCCGCGCTCATCCGCGTACTCGACTCGCTGCGCGCCGAGGACGGCTCGACGGTGATCGACGGGCTCCCGACGCAGGCGCAGTGGGACGGTCTGCAGTACCCGGAGGACGACTTCCGCAAGGACGCCAAGGTGCTCACGGGTGTCGGCCTGACCGGCAACGGCACGGTGGCCGACCGGATCTGGGCGCGCCCCTCCGTCACCGTCGTCGGCATCGACTGCCACCCGGTGGCGGGAGCGACTCCGTCCATCCCGGCGAGCGCCCGGGCGCAGATCAGCCTGCGGGTGCCGCCGGGCCAGGACGCGGCCGAGGCGACGAAGCTGCTGTTCGCGCACATCGAGAAGCACACTCCGTGGAACGCCCGGGTCACCCTGGAGCAGGTCGGCCAGGGCCAGCCCTTCAAGGCGGACATCACCAGCCCCGCGTACACCTCGATGGCCGAGGCGATGCGTCTCGCCTACCCGGGCGAGGAGATGCAGGCGTCCGGCATGGGCGGCTCGATCCCGCTGTGCAACACGCTCGCGGCGCTCTACCCCGACGCGGAGATCCTGCTGATCGGCCTGAGTGAGCCCGAGGCACAGATCCACGCGGTGAACGAGTCGGTCTCGCCCGAGGAACTGGAACGGCTGTCGGTCGCGGAGGCGCTGTTCCTGCGGAACTACGCCGCGAGCTGATCCTCGTTCGCCCGCGCTGAGGGCCCTCGCCGGACGGCGAGGGCCCTTTCCAGTCCGCTTCCTGTCCGCTGTACCCGCGCCATGTCGGCACCCTGGCACGCCCGGCCGAGGCACACGGTCCTCAGACCGGGACGCCCGCCTCCAGATTGAGCACCGCTCCCCGCTCCCGCGCCCGAAGCGCCCACCGCAGGCGCTCGTACCGCACCGGCGGCAGCAGTTCCGCCGCCTCCTCCTCGGCGACGAAACGCCAGGCCCGCAGTTCCGGGCCCGGCAGCTGCACGCGGCCGGCCTCGCGGCTGTGCAGGCGGCCGCCGTCGAAGAGCAGTCGCAGGCCGCCGAATCTCGGCGGCAGTGGCGGCTCCCAGTCGACGACCAGCAGCCTCGGCACCTGGTCGAGCTCCAGGCCGAGTTCCTCCGCGACCTCGCGCATCCCGGCCCGCGCCGGAGGCTCGCCGCGCTCCACCACCCCGCCGGGGAACTCCCAGCCCGGCTTGTAGGTCGGGTCGACGAGCAGCACCCGGTCTTCCTCGTCGAAGAGCAGCACTCCCGCGGCCAGGGTCTCGGCGGTCGGCTCGGGGGTCTGCACGATCTCGCAGACGGTGGCCTCGCCTGTCCGCACCGCCGCGGCGATCCGCCGCGCCGCCTCCAGGGGGTCGATCCGGCTGGTGTCGACGACATGCGCGTCCGTGGTGAGCCAGTCCAGCGCCGCGAGGTACGGATCGAAGTGGTCGGACGCCCACTGCCGGGCGCGCTGGTCGGCATCGGATGTCTCCGGCTCCCCGCGGGCGGCTATTCGCTCGCGCAGGATCGTTTCGTCCGGGCGAAGCAGCACATGCCGTACGGGAATCCGGCGGGCGGCGAGACCACCGAAGATCTCGTCGCGGTACTCCTGGCGCAGCAAGGTCATGGGGACCACCAGCACCCCGCCGAGTTCGGCGAGCAGTGCCGCCGCCGTGTCCACCACGAGCCGTCGCCAGATCGGCAGATCCTGGTAGTCGGTGACCTCGGCGAGCCGCTTGGGCGGCAGCAGGCGGCGCAGTTCGCCACCGATGAGTTCGGGGTCGTACAGCGTGCAGTTCGGGATCAGATCGATCAGTTCGCGCGCGGTGGTTGTCTTGCCCGCTCCGAACGCACCGTTGATCCAGACGATCACGGTTCCCCCTCTTCCGTAGCCCTCAGTGGATTGCCCGCAACACCCTGCCACGGAAACCCGTGACGGCAACCGGCCGATTGATCGCGGAGCCGGTCGCGGACTCAACTGTGTCCGTGCTGTTGCCGGTTCGCGGCCACCACGTGTCGGCGCGCGGCGTCTCACCGTACGTACCGGCCGCTCCGCCCGAGCCGTGACACCCGTGGGCGGAGCGTCGTTGGAGCTCGAAAGACATGAGGGGGTGCGGGATGCGCCGTACGGTTTTGGAGAGGTTTCCCGCCGGGGGCCCGCGCGGCAGCTGGCCTGCCGAGGAGTTCGCGCGGGCGCGCCGCGACGAGGGTCTGGCAGCGGAGGTCGTGATGGACCTCGAGTCGGACGCGTTCCTGGTCGTCGTGTCGCTGCGGACGGTGGACGCGGTCGGTTGACCGCGCTCGTGCCCCGTCCCGGGCGGGACGGGGCACGACGGATCGGGCACGACGTTTCGTGCACGACGCACGGGCACGGGCGGGCCCGGTGGCTCAGCCCTTGGTGGAGCCGAGCGTGAGGCCCGCGATGAAGTGCCGCTGCAGCAGCAGGAAGACGATCAGCGTCGGCAGCGCCACGATCACCGAGCCGGCGGCCAGCAGGTTGTAGTCGGTGAAGAACTGACCGCGCAGATTGTTCAGCGCCGAGGTGACCGGGAGTTTGTCGCCGTCGGAGATGAAGACCAGGGCCCAGAGGAAGTCGTTGTACATCCAGGTGAACTGGAGCGTGCCGAGCGCCGCGAGAGCCGGCCGGCACAACGGCAGCGTGATCCGCCAGTACTGCGTCCACACGCCCGCGCCGTCCACGATCGCCGCCTCGAGGATCTCCACCGGCAGCGTGCGCATGAAGTTGGCGAGCACGAAGACGCAGAAGCCGATCTGGAAGCCGACCTGCACGGAGATGACGGCCCAGAACGAGTCGAACATCGTCATCGAGTCGGACATCCAGTACGGCAGCGGGATGCGGTTGAACAGGACGTACAGCGGAGTGACGATCACCTGCTGAGGCAGCAGATTGCCGGCCGTGAACAGCATCAGCAGCAGGATCGAGCCGCGCATCTTCAGCCGCGCCACGGCGAAGGCCACGAACGAGGCGAAGAAGAGCGTGATCAGCACCCCGGGAACGGCGATGATCATCGTGTTGACGAAGTACTTCGTCATGCCCGAGTCGGTGAAGGCCTGCCGGTAGTAGTCGAAGGAGAGATTCCGCGGCAGCGAGAAGTACCCGTGCTCGGAGGTCTCGTCGTACGGCCTGAGCGAGGCGTACACCGCGAGCAGCAGCGGGGCGAGGAAGGCCAGCGAGACGGTCATCAGGAAGGCGTGGACGCCGAGCCGTCCGGGGCGGACACGGCGCTTGCGGGGCGGCGCGGGCGCCGGCGGAGCAACGCTGGGCGGGGGCGCGGTGTCGAGCGTCATCGGTTCTTCTCCCCACGGATCTCCTGGACCAGATACGTCACGACGAATCCCATGGAGACGGCGAGCAGGACCACGGCGATGGCCGAGCCGAATCCGATCCGGCTGGCCTCGCCGATGATGTTGTCGGTGACGAGTACCGAGAGCAGCTCCAGGCCGTTTCTGCCCTTGTTGACGGCGTAGACGATGTCGAAGGCGCGCAGCGCCTCGATCACGGTGATCACGCCGACGATGACATTGACCGGCCGCAGGGTCGGGAAGACGACGCGGAAGAACGTCTGCGCCTCGCTCGCCCCGTCGATGGCCGCGGCTTCCTTCAGCGAGGTGTCGACGGCCTTGAGCCCGGCCAAGTAGAGGATCATCACATAGCCGGTGTGCCGCCAGGCCGCGGCCAGCAGGATCATCCAGAGGTTCAGATCGGGGTCGCCGAGCCAGTCGGTGGGGTTGTCGGTGTTGCCGAGGATCGCGTTGAGCGCGCCCTGGTCGCGGGAGAAGATCAGCTGCGCGATGAAGCCGACGACCGCGAGCGAGAGCACGACCGGCATGTACAGCGTGGACTGGTAGAAGCGGCTGAACCGCACGCCCCGGTCGATCAGTACGGCCAGCAGCAGCCCGAACGGTGTGGCGACCAGACCGAGGAAGGCCAGCCAGAGCAGGTTGTGGCGGGCGGCGGGCCAGAACGTCGGGTAATTCGTGAAGAGGTTCTTGTAGTTCTCCGTGCCGACCCAGGAAATGTCTCCGATGCCGTCCCAACTGGTGAAGGAGAGCACGACGGAGGCGAGGGTCGGTCCCCACACGATGAATATGTCGAGCAGGATCGGTATGCCGAGAAACACGCCGATGACGGCGAGGTCGCGGCGGGTGAACCGCCGTGGACCTCGCCGTGCGGCGCGCCGCGGGATGCCCACTTTCGATCGCCCCCCGGAGTCGTTCACGGTGCCCCGGGCGGCGGCCTTCGGCTTTGGCCCGGGGTCCGGGGGTTGTCCCCCGGGAGATTGCAGCAGCGGCACGGCTGGTGGCTCCAAGTCGATGTCGTACGAGGTCGGTTCAGCCTTCGGAGGCGAAGATGGTCTTCTTCTGCCTCTCGATGCTGTTGACCAATCCGTCCACGTCCTTCGGCTTGTTGATGAAGGTCTGAATGGCCGGGATCATCACCGTCGACGAGAAGTCGGGCCTGGTGTCACGGTCGAGGAACTGCGAGATCTGCTTGGCGCCGGAGACGAGTTCGACGGCCTTCTTCTGCAGTTCGGTGTACTTCGAGGTGTCGGCCTGGTCGCTGACGGCGATGTTGTTGGGGTCGCTGGCCAGATAGATGTCCTCGGCCTTGCCCGTGGCGAGCCACTTGAGCAGGTCCTTGGCGCTCTCCATGTTCGCGTCCTGCTTCAGGGACTTCGACTTCTTCGCCAGCAGGAAGCCGTCGATGGGCGCTTCGACGGCGTCCTGGCCGTGCTCCGGGTTGATCTCCGGGAACGGGAAGAAATCGATGTCGGCCTGCTCGCCCTTGGGGAACTGGGCGCCGGGGTGCGGGAGTCCGAAGACCGCCATGCCGGCCTGCTTCTTCTGCAGGCTGGTCGCGGCCTCCTGCCAGGTGCGGCCGTTGGCCCCGGGCTGGCAGTACGGGAGAAGGCTGCGCCAGGTGTCGAAGACGTCCTTGACGCGCTTGTCGGTCCAGGCCTCCTGGCCGGCCATGAGGTTCTTGTGGAACTCGTAGCCGTTCGTCCGCATGTTGATGTAGTCGAAGGTGCCCATCGCGGGCCAGCCGTCCTTGTCGCAGAACGCGATCGGGACGAGCTTGTCCTTCTGCATCTGCTTGGCGAGGGCTATGTACTCGTCGAGCGTCTTCGGCGCCTGGTAGCCGAACTGCTGGAAGACGCTCTTCCGGTGGAAGACGGCCCACGGGTAGTAGTAATACGGCGTGAGGTACTGCTTGCCGTCCTCACCGGTCGACTGGGCCTTCAGCGCGGCGGAGAAGCCCTGGTAGCCCTGCCAGTTGTCGCTGACGTCGTGCAGCAGGCCCTTCTTCGCGAAGAACTGCATGCGGTAGCCCGCGAACCACATGAAGACATCGTCCGGCTTGCCCTGCAGATACCGGTTGATGTTCTCCTGGAAGGTGTTGTGGTCAACGGTGTTGACCTTGACCTTCCGGCCGTCCTTGGACTGCTTCTCGTACGCGGCGAACGCGTCGGCGAACGCCTTCTTCGGCACCGGGTCGGACGAGTTGGAGCCCATCGTGATGGTCTTGCCGTCCCCGCCGGGGCCGCTGCCGCAGGCCGCGAGCAGCGAGGGAAGCGCGATCGCACCCGCACCCGCCGCCGCGCCGCGCAGCAGATTTCGCCGGGACATCCGATGTCCTGCCACGCTCCCGGGCGCTGCAGAACCGTTGAACGATGACTGCGCCATGTCCCCTCCTCCGAGGTGCAACCCAACATAACCCAACGCGAGGATTGGATCTCACCGCCAGAAAGGGGTGCCGTCAAGGGTTTTGGCGAGACATCGAACAACCGTTACCGCATCTCTTCCAACAGACTCCAACACGGCCTACCGTAAACGCTCGTCACTGACGCGTACATGACGTCGTACAAAATAGGCGCGAGTATGGAGGAACGTTACGATGCGTCACCTTCCCACCCGCAATACCCGCCGAAGAGTCGTCGGAGCGCTGACCGCCGCGCTGCTCTGTGCCTTCGGGCTCGGAGCTCCGGCCTTCGCCGCCGGCGAGCCGTCCGGAGCGACCGAACCCGCATCGGCCGCTCCACAGCTCGACGACGGACTCGCACTCACCCCGCCCATGGGGTTCAACAACTGGAACACCACCCATTGCAGAGCCGAGTTCAACGAGGCGATGGTCAAGGGAATCGCCGACATCTTCGTCGAACGAGGCCTCAAGGACGCCGGATACCGCTACGTCAACCTCGACGACTGCTGGGCCCTTCCGCAGCGCGACGCCGACGGCAAGCTGGTGCCCGACCCGGTGCGCTTCCCGAACGGCATCAAGGCCGTTGCCGACTATATCCACTCCAAGGGGCTGAAGTTCGGCATCTACACCAGCGCCGGAACCAAGACCTGCGACAGCGCGGGCTTCCCCGGCGGTCTGGGCCATGAGTACAGCGACGCGCGGCAGTTCGCGGACTGGGGCGTCGACTACCTCAAGTACGACAACTGCAACAACCAGGGCGTGGACGCCAAGCTCCGCTACAACACCATGCGTGACGCGCTCCGGGCGACCGGCCGGCCCATCGTCTACAGCATCTGCGAATGGGGCCAGAACAAGCCGTGGGAGTGGGCCGCGGACGTCGGCCATCTGTGGCGTACGACGGGAGACATCAGCGACAACTGGGGCTCCATGGTGTCGATCATGAAGCGGAACCTGCCGCTCGCCCAGCACGCCGGCCCGGGCCGCTGGAACGACCCCGACATGCTGGAGGTCGGCAACGGCGGGATGACGGACACGGAGTACCGCACCCACTTCTCCATGTGGTCGATCATGGCGGCCCCGCTGCTGATCGGCTCGGACCTGCGCAAGGCGCCCCCGTCGGCCTTCGAGATCCTCGGCAACCGCGAGGTCATCGCCGTCGACCAGGACCCGCTGGGCAAGCAGGGCACGGTGGTCAGCTCCGAGGCCGGCCGCTGGGTGGTCGCCAAGGAGATGGCGGACGGCAGCCGCGCGGTCGCGCTGTTCAACGAGAGCGGCAGTCCGCAGCGGATCTCCACGACCGCAGAGGCCGTCGGCCTGCCGAAGGCCGACGCGTACACCCAGCGCGACCTGTGGCAGCACAGGTCCTACAACACGGCGGGCACCGTCTCGGCAACCGTCCCGGCGCACGGCACCGTGCTGCTGCGCATCACGGCGGACCACAACTGGCCCCTGCACCCGCCCGCCGTCGAACTCGGCCTGGAGGGCGGCCTGTTCACCGAGGCCGGACAGACCGGCAAGCTGACGACCAAGGTGACCAACCTCGGCCGTACGCCGGCGATCGCGGTCTCCGCGGCGCTGACCGGACCGGCCGGCTGGACGGTGAAGGCCACCTCTCCGACGAAGGCTCTCGTGCTGCCGCCGGGCCGTTCCCTGTCCACCGTCTGGTCGGTGGCCGCGCCCGCCGGAACCCCGCCCGGCGCGCACGACCTCACGCTCAGGACGGCCCACCGAGCACCCCAGGGCACGCGGGCCGACTCCGCTCTGCCGTTCCAGGCGCGCGTCGCGGTGGCGCCGCCGGCCGGGGTCTCGTACGCCAGCGATCTGACCTGGCTGTCGGCGAGCAACGGCTGGGGCCCGGTGGAGAAGGACACCAGCAACGGTGAGAGCCGGGCGGGCGACGGCAATCCGCTCACCATCAACGGGACCGTGTTCGCGAAGGGACTCGGCGTCCACGCGGACAGCACGGTCGAGTACTACGCGGGCGGCCGGTGCACGGCCGTCACGGCGCAGGTCGGCGTGGACGACGAAGAAGGCGCGGAGGGATCGGTCGCCTTCGAGATCTGGGCCGACGCCAAGAAGGCTGCCTCCACCGGCACGCTCACCAACGCCGGTGCCGCGCAGGCGGTCTCGGCGGATGTGACGGGGGCGCAGGTGGTCCGGCTGGTGGTCACGGACGGCGGTGACGGGGTCACCTCCGACCACGGCGACTGGGCGGACATCAAGCTCAGCTGCGGCACCTGATGCTCGCCGGGCAGGCCCCGGCCCCCCAGCGGCCGGGGCCTGCCCGGGCACTTGAGCAGGGACCGGCCTGCTCAACGGCTGACCGGCAGCACCGTCCCGCTCGGCTCCACGAGCGGGGCGGCGGCCGCCGCCGCTCCCAGCAGACCCGCGTCCGTGCCCGTGAGCGCGGGAGCGACCGTCAGCCGCTGGACGAAAGAGAGCGTCGCGTAGTCCTTGAGCGAGCGCCGCAGCGGCGCGAACAGCACCTCGCCGGCGCCCGCGACTCCCCCGCCGATCACGGCTATCTCGATCTCGACGAGCGTCGCGGTCGCCGCGATCCCAGCGGCGAGGGCCTGCGCGGCCCGCTCGAAGGAGGCGACGGCGACCGGATCTCCCGCGCGGGCCGCCGCGGACACGGCCGCGGCCGAGGTGTCGCCGTCGGGGCCCGGCTGCCAGCCGCCCTCCAGCGCCCGCCGCGCGATGTTCGGGCCGCTGGCGATCCGCTCGACACAGCCGCGCGCGCCGCAGGGGCAGAGGTCGCCGTCCAGGTCGACGCTGATGTGGCCGATGTGCCCGGCGTTGCCGGTCGGTCCGGGATGGAGCTTGCCGCCGAGTACGAGCCCGCCGCCGACACCGGTCGAGACGACCATGCACAGCGCGTTGTCATAGCCGCGGGCCGCGCCCTGCCAGTGCTCGGCGGCCGTCATCGCGACACCGTCGCCGACCAGCTCGACGGGCAGCCCGCCGGCCGACCGGCGGACCCGGGAGACCAGCGGGAAGGCACGCCATCCGGGCACGTTCACCGGGCTGACCGTGCCGGCGGAGGCGTCCACGGGACCCGCGCTGCCGATGCCGACGGCCGCCGCGCGTGACCAGAGCGGAGAGAGCGCCAGCTCGGCGAGGACGGCGTCGACGGCGGCCATCACCGTCTCGGCGTCCTCCTTGGCGGGTGTGGGACGCTGGGCCCGCTGCAGAATTCTGCCGCTGCCGTCCACCAACGCGCCGGCGATCTTGGTGCCGCCGATGTCGAGCGCGGCGACGAGGTCGGTATGCATCGGTGTGGGTTCCCCCGGGGACTGTTCGGACCTGCGGATTCGGTACTAGTCTCCATTCCCCTGACAACGTTGTCCAGGCCCTATGCTCAAGGCTGAAGCTTCGCATACACCGTACGACGACAGGACACCGCACTGTGGCCGAAACCGACCGCCCCTCGCAGTCGCCCGGGCGCCCCCGCCGCCCCGAGCCCCGCTACGGCAATCGGCCCACCATGAAAGACGTCGCAGCGCGGGCAGGAGTGGGCCTCAAGACCGTCTCCCGCGTGGTCAACGGCGAGGCCGGAGTCACACCCGACACCGAGCGCCGGGTGCAGGAGGCCATCGAACACCTGGGCTTCCGGCGCAACGACAGCGCGCGGGTGCTGCGCAAGGGACGTACGGCCTCCATCGGGCTGGTGCTCGAGGATCTCGCCGACCCCTTCTACGGCCCGCTGAGCCGTGCCGTGGAGGAGGTCGCCCGCGCCCACGGCGCACTGCTCATCAACGGTTCGAGCGCCGAGGACCCGGAGCGCGAGCAGGAGCTGGCCCTTGCGCTGTGCGCCCGCCGGGTCGACGGTCTGATCGTGATCCCGGCCGGTCACGACCACCGCTATCTGGAGCCGGAGATCAAGGCCGGCATCGCCACGGTGTTCGTGGACCGTCCGGCCGGCCAGATCGAAGCGGACGTGGTGCTCTCGGACAGCTTCGGCGGTGCCCGCGCGGGCGTGGCCCATCTGATCGCGCACGGCCACCGCCGTATCGGCTTCATCGGCGACCAGCCGCGGATCCACACGGCCGTCGAGCGACTGCGCGGCTACCGCGCCGCCATGGAGGACGCCGGGCTCGACGTCGACGACTCCTGGGTGTCGCTCGGCTCGACCGCACCCGAGCGGGTGCGGGCCGCCGTCGTCGAGATGCTGGCGCGGCCGGAGCCGATCACGGCGCTGTTCGCGGGCAACAACCGCGTGACGGTGACGGCCGTACGGGTCCTTGCGGAGCACGAGCGGCAGGTGGCGCTGGTCGGCTTCGACGACATCGAACTCGCCGACCTGCTCGGCATCACGGTCATAGCTCAGGACGCCGCGACACTCGGGCGGACCGCGGCCGAGCGGCTGTTCCGCCGCCTCGACGGAGCGGACGACGAGCCCGCGCAGGTGGCGCTGAAGACGACGCTGATCCCGCGCGGCTCGGGCGAACTGCCGCCGTCAGCAGACCGGTAGTCCGGGCACCGGCTGGTCGTTGTCGCCGCCCTTGATGTACACGTCGCTGAACCAGACATTGGTGTTGCCGCTGTCGTCGTCGGTCTTGGCCCACCAGACGTTGGTCCACTGACCGGAGGTCTCGCGGCGGCCGAGGTTCGACTGGCAGTAGAAGTAATTGGTGCCCGCGTTGAGCACACCGACCTGTGTGCCGGACGCGGTGTAGGAGTTGGCGGTCTTCCAGACCGTGCAGTTGTACTTTCCGCCGCCGATCGCGTGGCACACGGGCTCAGGGACCGGATCCGAGCCGCCGCCGGTGGTGTTGGTGGAGCCGCCACCTGTAGTGGTGGAACCGCCCGTGGTGCTGGAGCCGCCGGTCGAGCCGCCGCCGGTGGTGGTCGTGGAGCCGCCGCCCGTCGAGCTTTCGCCCGTGCTGCCGCCGGTGTCAGAACCGCCGGTGCCCGCGCCGTTCGCGGGCGGTTCGGACACCGGCGGAGGCGACTTGGTGGCGTCCTTCCCGCTGGGCTTGGTGCTCGGGCTCTGCTTGCCGCCCGACAGGCTCGCGCCCGGCTCCTTCGTGGCGCTCGATTTCGCCGCCGGGCTGTTGGCCTCGTCGCCCGCCAGCCCCGTGTTCGACGACGGGCCGCGGTCGACGAGGAGGTAGGTGACACCGCCGCCGGCGATCAGCACGGCTGCGACGGCCGCCGCGATCAGCATCCGGCCGCTGCCACGTCCGCCGGACGCCGCAGCGGGAGTTGGAACGGGAACGTGAGCCGGCGCCTGCGAAGCCATCGGCTCAGGCACCGGGTTGTGCGGCACCGCGGGACCGAAGCCCTCGGGCCGGTGCGGTGCGGCGTTCAGTACCGTCGGCACCCGGGTCGCCGGATCCGGCGCGGGCGGCTGGGGCGTCTGGGCCGGCTGGACCGGACCGAGCGGCACGGTGCCCGTGTCCTCGCCCGCGGCCACGGTCGCGAGCAGCCTGGCCGCGGTGTCCGCGTCGGGACGCTGCGCCGGGTCCTTGTGCATCAGCAGTTGCAGTACCGGTGCGAGCGGGCCGGCCAACCGGGGCTCGGGCAGCGGCTCCACGACGATCGCGTTCAGCGTCGACCAGGTGGAGGTACGGCGGAACGGCGCGGCACCCTCGACCGCGGCGTACAGCGTGGCGCCGAGCGCCCAGATGTCGGATGCGGGCCCGGGCTCCTGGCCCTGGGCGCGTTCCGGCGCCAAGTAGTCCAGCGAGCCGACCAGTTCGCCGCTGCGGGTCAGATGTGTGGTGGAGCCGTCGCCGGGGTCGTCCATCGCGGCGATGCCGAAGTCGGTGAGAACGACGCGTCCGCCGCGGTCGAGCAGCACATTGCCGGGCTTGACGTCGCGGTGCAGGACTCCGACGCGGTGGGCGGCGCCGAGCGCCTCCATCACCTTGGATCCGATCGAGGCGGCCTCGCGGGGGTCCAACGTGCCGCGCTCGCCGAGCACATCGTCCAGCGAGGGGCCGTCGATGAGCTCCATCACGATGACCGGGCGGCCCTGGTGCTCGGTGACGTCGTGCACGGCGATGACCGAGGGATGGCGTACCCGGGCGGCGGCGCGCGCCTCGCGCTGCATCCGCACGCGCAGATCGGCCAGTTCGGGCCCTGACGAGTCGGAGTACGTCCGCAGTTCCTTCACGGCGACTTCGCGGCCGAGCACCTCGTCGACGGCGCGCCAGACGACGCCCATGCCGCCGCGGCCCAGCTGTTCGATCACCCGGTAACGGCCGGCCAGCCGTTCGCTCTCCCCCGAAGTCACGCTGCCCCGATCCCTTGTTGCGACTGTGGACGCGTAACAGACTAAGGGGCAGCGGTGACGGGGCCGATGACTGTTACTTCGCTGTGGCGGTGAGGTCTCCGCGGCGCGGCGACGCGAACCCGTCCAGATCGGCACGGGTCAGACCGGTCAGCCGCGCGACCTCGTCGGTGTCGAGTGCGCCGCAGTCGATGCCGCGCAGCAGATAGCCGCTGAGCGCCTTGGCGGTGGCGGGCTCGTCCATCACGTCGCCGCCCGCGTGGTTGGCGTACGCGGCGAGCCGCGCTGCGGCCTGCTCGAACCCCTCGCGGTAGAAGGAGAATACGGCGGCGTAGCGCGTCGGAAGATGGCCCGGGTGCATGTCCCAGCCCTGGTAGTAGGCGCGGGCGAGTGCGCGGCGGGTGAGACCGTAGTGCAGCCGCCATGCGTCGTGGACCTTCTCGGTCGTGCCGACCGGGAGGACGTTGGTGGAGCCGTCGGAGACCCGTACGCCGGTACCGGCGGCCGCCACCTGCATGATCGCCTTGGCGTGGTCGGCGGCTGGGTGGTCGCTGGCCTGGTAGGCGGCGCTGACGCCGAGACAGGCGCTGTAGTCGAAGGTGCCGTAGTGCAGTCCGGTGGCGCGGCCCTCGGCGGCCCCGATCATCCGGGCGACCGTGGCGGTGCCGTCGGCGGCGAGGATGGACTGGCTGGTCTCGATCTGGATCTCGAAACCGATCCGGCCGGCTTCCAGGCCGCGCGCCTTCTCGAACTCCTCCAGCAGCCGGACCATCGCGGTGACCTGCTCGGCGTAGGTGACCTTGGGCAGCGTCAGCACGAGTCCGTCCGGGAGGCTGCCGTGCTCCAGGAGGCCGGTGAGGAAGACGTCCAGGGTGCGGATGCCGCGGTCGCGTACGGCGGCCTCCATGCACTTCATCCGGATGCCCATGTACGGCGCGGCCGTGCCGTTCGCGTACGCCTCGGAGATCAGGCGTGCCGCGCGTACGGCGTGCGCGTCCTCGTCGGCGTCGCCGCGGCCGCCGTAGCCGTCCTCGAAGTCGACCCGCAGATCCTCGATGGGCTCGCGTTCCAGCTTGGCCCGTACGCGGTCGTACACCGGGGCCGCGAGCTCGTCGGACAGCCCGAGTACGGCGGCGAGAGAGGCGGCGTCCGGAGCGTGCTCGTCGAGCGCGGCCAGCGCCTGGTCGCCCCAGGAGCGGATGGTTTCGGCGGCGAACATGTCGCCGGGTACGTAGACGGTGTGGACGGGCTGGCGGGTGCCGGGGTCTCCGGGGTAGCGGCGGGCGAGTTCGGCGTCCACCGGCGCGAGGGAGGCGCTGATCCCGTCGCTGACCGCACCGGCGAGGCTCGTTGCCGCCTTCTCCTGCTGACCCATCCCTGCACCCTCCTGTTTTCCGCTTCACGGAATCAACAATCCGTAGAGCGAAGTTAATAGGCAGCTACGACCTGCGTCAATGGTCGCCCGAATGACGGCGGGGGGGGGGGGGGGGGGGGGGGGGGGGGGGGCCGCGCCCCCCCCCCCCCCGGGCGCCGCCCCCCCCCCCCCCCCCCCCCCCCCCCCCCCCCGGCCGTATCGAACCGTGCAGCTCAGCCCTTGCGGGTCTGGACCTCCTGGGTCAGCTGCGGGACGACGTCGAAGAGGTCGCCGACGACGCCGTAGTCGACGAGGTCGAAGATCGGGGCCTCGGCGTCCTTGTTGATGGCCACGATGGTCTTCGAGGTCTGCATGCCGGCCCGGTGCTGGATCGCGCCGGAGATGCCGGAGGCGATGTACAGCTGCGGGGAGACCGACTTTCCGGTCTGGCCGACCTGGTTGGAGTGCGGGTACCAGCCGGCGTCCACGGCGGCGCGGGAAGCGCCGACGGCCGCGCCGAGGGAGTCGGCGAGCGCCTCGATGATCGCGAAGTTCTCGGCACCGTTGACGCCACGGCCGCCGGAGACCACGATCGCGGCCTCGGTCAGCTCCGGACGGCCGGTCGACTCGCGCGGGGTGCGGGCGACGACCTTGGTGCCGGTGGCCTGCTCCGAGAAGGAGACCGCGAGGGCCTCGACCGCGCCGGCGGCCGGAGAGGCCTCCACGGCGGCCGAGTTCGGCTTGACCGTGATGACCGGGGTGCCCTTGGAGATACGGGACTTGGTGGTGAAGGAGGCGGCGAACGCGGACTGCGTGGCCACCGGGCCCTCGTCGCCGGCCTCGAGGTCGACGGCGTCGGTGATGATGCCGGAGCCGATGCGGACCGCGAGGCGGGCCGCGATCTCCTTGCCCTCGGCGGAGGACGGCACGAGCACGGCGGCCGGCGAGACGGCCTCGTACGCGGCCTGGAGCGCGTCCACCTTCGGTACGACGAGGTAGTCGGCGAACTCGGGGGCGTCGGCGGTCAGTACCTTCACCGCGCCGTGCTCGGCGAGCGCCGGAGCGGTGGCCTCGGCGCCGGAGCCCAGCGCGACGGCGACCGGCTCGCCGATTCGGCGGGCCAGGGTCAGCAGCTCGAGGGTGGGCTTGCGGACGGCGCCGTCCACGTGGTCGACATAGACGAGAACTTCAGCCATGGGATTGCTCTCCTGCGAATGCGAAGTATCTGGGGGCAGTTGGGGGCAGTGAGCCTTAGATGAACTTCTGGCTCGCGAGGAACTCCGCGAGCTGCTTGCCGCCCTCGCCCTCGTCCTTGACGATCGTGCCCGCGGTACGGGCCGGACGCTCGGCCGCCGAGTCCACCGCGGTCCAGGCGCCCTCGAGGCCGACCTCGTCGGCGTCGATCTCGAGGTCCTCCAGGTCCAGGGACTCAACCGGCTTCTTCTTGGCGGCCATGATGCCCTTGAAGGACGGGTAGCGGGCCTCGCCCGACTGGTCCGTCACGGACACGACGGCCGGCAGGGACGCCTCGAGCTGCTCGGACGCGGTGTCGCCGTCACGGCGGCCCTTGACGGTGCCGTCCTCGACGGAGACCTCGGAGAGCAGCGTGACCTGCGGGACGCCCAGGCGCTCGGCGAGGATCGCCGGCAGCACGCCCATGGTGCCGTCGGTCGACGCCATGCCGCAGATGACCAGGTCGTAGCCGGTCTTCTCGATGGCCTTGGCGAGCACCAGCGAGGTGCCGATGACGTCGGTGCCGTGCAGATCGTCGTCCTCGACGTGGACGGCCTTGTCGGCGCCCATGGACAGCGCCTTGCGCAGCGCGTCCTTGGCGTCCTCGGGGCCGACGGTGAGCACGGTGATCTCCGCGTCGTCCGCCTCGTCGGCGATCTGCAGCGCCTGCTCGACCGCGTACTCGTCGAGCTCGGACAGCAGTCCGTCCACGTCGTCCCGGTCGACGGTCAGGTCATCGGCGAAGTGCCGGTCGCCGGTGGCGTCGGGCACGTACTTCACACAGACAACGATCCTCAAGCTCACGCCGGCTCTCCTACTGCATCGTCATTTGAGCTGCCTTTGCAGGCAGCATAGGCGCCTGAAGGCGGGGTTTCCGGTCGGGGCGACCGGCGCTCCGAACGAAATATTACTCGTCAGTACACCCAAAGCATTCCCGCTGAGCAAGCGCTTTGAACTGTGACGTTGGCAACGCTGTGTAATCAGGGACTCTCAGTCCCCGGGGTCAGTCTCTCAGCCCGTTGAAGCGACCCTGGTGATAGACGAGCGGGCGGCCGGCTCCGGCCGGATCGCCGACGACGGCTTCGGCGATCACGAGGCGGTGGTCGGCCGCGGGAACCCGGGCGACAACGCGGCACACCAGCCACGCCAGTACGCCGTCGAGCAGCGGGACTCCTTCGGGGCCGGTGCGCCAATCGGTGGGCGGCGCGAAGCGGTCGGCGCCGCTGCGGGCGAAGGTGGCGGCGAGTTCCTGCTGGTGCTCGCCGAGTACGTGCACGCCGATGTGGTCAGCCCGGGCGATGACCGGCCAGCTGGACGACGAGGTACCGACTCCGAAGGAGATCAGCGGAGGTTCGGCAGCCACCGAGGTGAGCGAGGTGGCGGTGAATCCGACGGGCCGCTCACCCTGGGCGGTGATCACGGCGACGCCCGCGGCGTGCTGGCGGAAGACGGAGCGCAGCAGGTCGGGAGAGGCCAGCTGAGGAGTGCCGAGTTCGGGCGAAGCCGTCATGGAGTCGTCCTTCTGCGGGAGGTGCGAACGGGGCGGCCGGGACTGCTCAGACAGCCGGACAGCGTGCGCTCGCGGTGCGGGCCAGGTCGGCATGAACCCGCCCGTGGAGAAGGAGTTCTTCGGACACAGCGTCAGAGTGCAGATGCATGGCGGGTGCAGTCAAGCGGGTCCGGCGATGTGCGACACGCGTCACGGGCCGTCACACCGCCTGGCCGAGCGCGGCGATCACGTCCGCCTTGCGCGGCTGGCCGGACGCCCTGGTGACGATGCGTCCGCCCGCGTCCAGCACGAGAACGGTGGGCGTCTTGAGAATGCCGAGCTCCCGCACGAGCTCCAGCCGCTCCTCCGCGTCGATCTCGACATGGACGACGCCGGCGACCATCTCCGCGACATCCGTGAGCGTGCGGCGTGTCGCGCGGCACGGCTGGCAGAAGGCGCTGGAGAACTGCACGAGCGTCGCCCGCTCGCCGAGCTCCGCCCCGATCTCGCCCGCGCCGAGTTGCCTCCCCGCATCACGACCGCGCACCTTCAGCCTCCCGCCGTTCTTCCGCTGCCACAGCCCGAACACGCTCGCCGCCGCGAGCACCACCGCAACCACCAAGAGTCCGCTCATCCCAAGCTGCAGCGTTCACAGGACTGCAAAGATTCCCGAGGTCACACGGCGGGCGGGCTGCGTGATGCTGAGGGAATGGACATCGACGTCAGGGGGCCTCGTTTCGGGGCCGCCGTCACCACGGTCGTACTCGCCGTCGTTCTCGTCACGGGCAGCGGCGCGCTGCTCGCCTGGCAGGCGCTGGCCTTTGCCGCCGGAGCCGCACTGGGCGTGCAGCGCTCTCCGTACGGATGGCTCTTCCGCACCGCGGTACGGCCCAGGATCGGACCGGCAACCGAGCTGGAGTCGCCACAGCCACCGCAGTTCGCGCAGGCCGTCGGGCTCGGCTTCGCCGCGCTCGGTCTGATCGGCTACTTCGCCGGGCCCGAGTGGCTGGGTGTCGCCGCGACCGCCTGCGCCCTCGCCGCCGCGTTCCTCAACGCCGCTTTCGGCTACTGCCTGGGCTGCGAGATGTACCTGCTCGTACGCCGGGTTACGGCCGCACGACGATGATGTGACGAAAAGGACGTGACAAGAATCTCGCCCGGCACGGCCGCCAGGACTGGCCAGCACGCCCTGTATGGGGCACGATCGGCCCAATGCCGAAAACCTACGGCTGCGTAACTTCCGCCGGGAGAACCCTCCCCGGGTACAACAGAAGGGTCCTCCCCAGATGGCAGAGCTCGTCTATCGGCCGGTCATCGGCGCCGCTCTCACCCTGTTCAAGGCGCTGGACCTGAAGATCGACACTCAGGGCTCGGAGAACATCCCGCGCTCCGGCGGCGCTGTGCTGGTCAGCAACCACATCAGCTATCTGGACTTCATCTTCACCGGGCTCGCGGCGCTGCCGCAGAAGCGCCTGGTGCGCTTCATGGCCAAGGACTCGGTGTTCCGGCACAAGATCTCCGGCCCGCTGATGCGCGGAATGAAGCACATTCCGGTGGACCGTACGCAGGGCGAGCAGGCTTATGCGCACGCGCTGGACTCGCTGCGCTCCGGCGAGATCATCGGCGTCTTTCCCGAGGCCACGATCTCGCAGTCGTTCACGCTCAAGTCGTTCAAGTCCGGCGCGGCCCGCCTGGCCCAGGAGGCCGGCGTGCCGCTGATCCCGATGGCGCTGTGGGGCACCCAGCGACTGTGGACCAAGGGCCGCCCGCGCAACTTCAAGCGCAGCCACATCCCGGTGACCATACGGGTCGGCGAGCCGGTCGAGGCGCCGGCCGACCAGTACGCGGGCGCGATCACCCGGCGGCTGCGCGAGCGGGTGCAGGAGCTGCTCGAGGCCGCTCAGCGCGCCTATCCCGTACGCCCCAAGGACGCCAGTGACACGTGGTGGGTGCCGGCGCACCTCGGCGGTACGGCACCCACTCCGGCCGAGGTCCGCGAGTTCGGCTGAAACGTCACGCCCGGCCTCGGGGTTCGTGGACAGTGATCCGCGCCCCGGGGCTCAACTTCTCCAGAGATTCGGCGAGTTCGGCGGCTGCGGCCTCGAGCTCGCCGTTTGTCATGGGGGCCATGCCCTCCAGCAGGAAGAGCGCGTTCACGGACTCCTCGGTGAGCCGGGTGCGCACGCCCTGACGCCAGTTCCAGCGGCGGCAGGTGACGCCTTCGTCGTCGCACCAGACGACTTCGCCCGCTTCCGGATGCTCGACGGTCTCCTCGCCGCCCGCGACGGTGACGAACGGCTCCGCCCCGGTCGCCCTGATCAGCCGCATGCCGCCCGTGATGTGGTCGGTGTCCTCGCCGCCGACCGGGACGAGATGCGCCACGCTGATCGCGTTGTAGAGGTCGACCAGCACGTTGATGCGCGGCAGTCCGCCGTCCGCGAGCGCGCGCCGGGCGAGCGCCTCGGCGGAGTTCCGAGTGCGGGACGGCTTCGCGCCGAAGGCGGTGTACGCCTCGCGCCAGGCGGCCATGTGCGGGTCCTCGTGCGGGGCGCTTCCGGCGAGCCGCTCGGCGAGCCTGCGGGCGGCGTCGTCCAGCAGGGCCGAACTGTCCGCGTTGCTGGGGCCGTTGACCAGGCCGTGCGCCTCGACGGCGAGATGGGCGAAGCCGGGGGCGAGGGCGCCGACCTCGTCGGAGACGGTGAGCGAGAGCGTCATGGAGGGGTGCCTCACAGTTCGGTGGGGAGCCGGGTCCAGAGGGACTCCCGGTCGGGTGCGGCCCGGAGCGCGCCGAGCACCGCCGGATGCGGTACAGCATAGAGTACCGGATAGTCCATCTCGCTAGACCCGGGCTGAACCGGAAACGCCAGTCGCTCATGCTCGAGCGAGAACTGCGCGTCCACGCCGGGCTTGTTGCCCCGCGGATCCTGCCGCGCCCACTTCTCCCGCCCCGGCAGTCTGACCGCGACCAGCCCGTGGACCACGTCCAGCCGCTGGTAGCACAGCGCGGCCGGGATGCCCGCCGCACGCAGCAGAGCGGCCAGGGCGTGGGACTTGGCGTAACAGATGCCGGTCCGCTGCTCGATCACGTCCGAGGCGCGCCAGGTGACGCGCGGATCGCCGGCGTCATACGAGTGCGGAATGCCGTCGCGGACGAACTCGAAAGCGGCCTTGGCGTATGCGTATGCATCGCCACCTTCGACTCGCAGGCCCGCAGCGGTCTCCCGTACGGTCGGGTGCTCGTGGTTGATGGTCTCGTCGGCGGCCAGATACGCGGCCAGTTCAGGCGCCTGCTGGATCAGCTCCATGCCGGACGACCTTATGGATGTGGCCGATCGGAGTCAATCAATTTCCGATCGGCCACATACCTATGCAGATGCAGAGCGTGCGGTGAGGCGGCTACTTGGCCATCTCTTCCTTGAGCGCCTGGACGAAGGAGTCGACGTCTTCCTCCGTGGTGTCGAAGGAGCACATCCAGCGGACCACTCCGGCCGCCTCGTCCCAGAAGTAGAAGCGGAAGCGCTTCTGCAGCCGCGCCCCCGCATCGTGCGGAAGGCGCGCGAAGACCGCGTTGGCCTGCACGGGATGGAGGATCTCCACACCGTCGACGGCGCGCACGCCGGCCGCCAGGCGCTGTGCCATGGCGTTGGAGTGCTGGGCGTTGCGCAGCCACAGGTCACGCGCCAGCAGCGCCTCCAACTGCACTGACACAAAGCGCATCTTGGAGGCGAGCTGCATCGACAGCTTGCGCAGGTGCTTCATGTGGCTGACGGCGTCCGGGTTCAGGACGACGACGGCTTCGCCGAACAGCATGCCGTTCTTCGTGCCGCCGAAGGTGAGCACATCGACGCCGACGGCGTTGGTGAAGGCCCGCATCGGGACGTTCAGCGACGCCGCCGCGTTGGCTATCCGGGCCCCGTCGAGGTGCACCTTCATGCCGAGGCCGTGCGCGTGGTCGACGATCGCGCGGATCTCGTCGACCGTGTAGACCGTGCCCAGTTCGGTGTTCTGGGTGATCGAGACGACCTGCGGCATGGCACGGTGCTCGTCGTCCCAGCCGAAGGCCTGCCGGTCGATGAGCTCGGGCGTGAGCTTGCCGTCCGGCGTCGGCACGGTCAGCAGCTTCAGCCCGCCCATCCGCTCCGGCGCGCCGCCCTCGTCGACGTTGATGTGCGCGGACTCGGCGCAGATCACCGCACCCCAGCGGTCGGTCAGCGCCTGAAGCGCGGTGACATTGCCACCGGTGCCGTTGAAGACCGGGAAGGCCTCGGCGGTCGGGCCGAAGTGGCTGTGGATAATCCGCTGGAGGTGCTCGGTGTACACGTCCTCGCCGTAGGCGATCTGGTGACCGCCGTTGGCGAGCGCGAGCGCGGCCAGGACCTCGGGGTGCGCGCCCGCGTAGTTGTCGCTGGCGAAGCCGCGCACCTCGGGGTCGTGATGACGCCGGGCGTCGGTCTTCACGGTTTGGGGGTCAGCCACAGACGCTGTCCATTCGCTTCCTGCGCGGGCCGGTCCCAGACTCCGGCGATGGCCTCGGCCAGTTCCGTCACGTCGGTGAAGCCCGCGAACTTCGCATTCGGGCGCTCGGCGCGCATCGCGTCGTGCACCAGTGCCTTGATGACCAGGATCGCAGCCGCGGCCTTCGGCCCCTCCTCGCCCCCCGCCTTGCGGAAGGCGTCGGCGAGCGCGAGCGTCCAGGCCTCGGCGGCGGCCTTGGACGCCGCGTACGCCGCGTTGCCCGCGGTCGGCTTGCTCGCTCCGGCCGCGCTGACCAGCACATAGCGTCCGCGGTCGCTGCGCAGCAGCCCGTCGTGGAAGGCCAGTGAGGTGTGCTGCACGGTACGGATCAGCAGCTTCTCCAGCAGTTCCCAGTCGGCGAGATCCGTCTCGGGGAAGGTGGCGCTGCCGCGCCAGCCGCCGACGAGATGGACAAGACCGTCGATCCGGCCGAACTCCTTCTCGGTCTGGTTCGCCCACTCACGGGCCGCGTCGAGGTCCAGAAGGTCGACCGTGTCCCCGGTGACCGTCGCACCGCCGTGCGCGTACCGGGCGGCGTCCACCGCCTCGGCCAGGCGCTCGGTGTCCGCGTCCGAGGCCACGACGATCGCTCCGGCCTCGGCGAGCCGCAGCAGCGTGGCCCGGCCCGCCGGACCCGCCGCACCGGCAACCGCGATCACGGCGCCGTCCAGCACCCCGCTGGCGTTTGAGTTCATGCTCGTAGCCTCCTCCTCGCGAGTGCTCACGCGGCTGCTCCCAGGGCCTTCTCCGCGGTGATCCCCTTGGTGGAGGCGATCACGGCCTTCAGCTTCTTGGAGAGCGCCTCATAGAACATGCTGAGCGGAAACTCGTCGGGAAGCACGTCATCGACGAGTTTCCGCGGCGGCTGCGTCAGATCGAGGGCGTCGGGGCCCTTGGCCCAGCGGGAGCCGGGGTGCGGCGCGAGATAGGTGGAGACCAGGTCGTACGCGGCGAACCAGTGGACGAGCTTGGGACGGTCGATGCCGTCGCGGTAGAGCTTCTCGATCTCGGCGCAGAGCTCGTTGGTGACCTGCGGAGCGCGCTTCCAGTCGATCTTCAGAGTGTTGTCCGTCCAGCGCACCACATCGTGCTTGTGGAGGTAGGCGAAGAGCAGCTGGCCGCCGAGTCCGTCGTAGTTGCGCACCCGCTCGCCAGTGACCGGGAAGCGGAACATCCGGTCGAACAGCACCGCGAACTGCACATCACGGCCGTGCCGGTTGCCCTCGGCCTCCAGCTTCACGGCCTCCTTGAAGGCGGTGAGGTCGCAGCGCAGCTCCTCCAGGCCGTACATCCAGAACGGCTGGCGCTGCTTGATCATGAAGGGGTCGAAGGGCAGGTCGCCATGGCTGTGGGTGCGGTCGTGGACCATGTCCCAGAGCACGAAGGCCTGCTGGCAGCGCTCCTGGTCGCCGATCATCTCCCGGATGTCGTCGGGCAGCTCCAGGCCGAGGATGCGTACGGCCTCGCTCGTGACGGTACGGAAGCGGGCGGCCTCGCGGTCGCAGAAGATGCCGCCCCAGGTGAAGCGCTCGGGGGCCTCGCGCACGGCGATCGTCTCCGGGAAGAGCACCGCGGAGTTGGTGTCGTATCCGGCGGTGAAGCCCTCGAACGTGATGCCGCAGAAGAGCGGGTTGTCGTAGCGCGTGCGCTCCAGCTCGGCGAGCCACTCGGGCCAGACCATGCGCAGTACGACCGCTTCGAGGTTGCGGTCCGGGTTGCCGTTCTGCGTGTACATCGGGAAGACGACCAGGTGCTGCAGTCCGTCGGCCCGTCCGGCCGCGGGGTGGAACGCGAGCAGCGAGTCCAGGAAGTCCGGGACGCCGAAGCCGCCGTCGGCCCACTTGTGCAGGTCGGCGACGAGCGCGCGGTGGTACGCGGCGTCGTGCGGGAGGAGCGGGGAGAGATCGTCCACGGCGTCCAGCACGCGGTCGAGAACGGCCTGGACGGCGACACGGGCGGGCGCCCCGTCGGCGTCGAAGTCGATCGAACCGTCCTTCGACTGCCAGGGGCGGATCTCCTCGACGGCATCCCTGAGCCTCGGCCAGGCCGGGTGCTCGACCACCCGGGCGCTGGAAGTTATTGCCCCTGCGGCAATGTCCTGCACAAGAATTTCCGTCATGTCACTTCCTCCACGGGAGAACCTCGCGTCAAGACACCGTATCTATGCCCGGTTCTCCTGTACAAGTGAACGCTGAAGGAATTATTTTGCTCCGCCGCCATGATCACCGGAAGTCTTGCGGTTTCCGACGGTCCGAGTGATCGCTTCCACGACCCCCGCCATCGCCTGCTTCGCCTCGTCCACCGTGCCGCTCAGCGCCAGAAAACCGTGGAACATCCGCGGGAAGTGCGCCTCGGTGACCGGGACTCCGGCCGCGGCGAGCTTCGCGGCGTACGCCCGTCCCTCGTCGCACACCGGGTCGCAGCCGGCCGTGACCACATGCGCGGGCGGCAACCCGGAGAGGTCCGCGCGCAGCGGTGAGGCCAGCGGGTGGTCTTCGTCACCATCAGGCCCGAGGTACTGCTCGCGGAACCAGCGGACGTGGGCGGCCGTGAGGTAGTAGCCGTCCGCGTACTCCCGGTGCGACGGCTGGTCCAGGCCCGCGTCGGTGGCCGGATAGACCAGCACCTGCAGCGCGAGCTCCGGGCCGCCGCGATCCCGCGCCATCAGGGCCGCCGCGGTCGCGAGATTGCCGCCCGCGCTGTCCCCGGCCACCACCAGCGCGCCCGGATCGCCGCCCAGCTCCTCGATGTGGTCCGCCGCCCAGCAGACGGCGGCGTACGCGTCATGGATGGGCGCCGGGAAGCGCACCTCGGGCGCGAGCCGGTAGTCGACGGCGACGACGACGGCGTCCCCGTCACGGCAGAGCTGGCGGCAGATGCGGTCATGACTGTCCAGGCCGCCGAGCACCCAGCCGCCGCCGTGGAAGAAGACCACCGTCGGACACGGCTCGCCGGCGTCCTCGGCGTCGTCGGCGCGCGGGCGGTAGATCCGTACGCGGAGCTCGGGGGCGTCCACCGGGCCGGGGATCGTGCGATCGGCCACCGACCCCACACGTCCACGGCCGAAGGGCATCAGCGTGGCGTCGAGAATCCGCCGTGCCTCCACCGGGTCCGTGACCGTCCTCCCGACATCCGGGAAGACGGCGGTCATCACGTCGACGTACTCCCTCACCTCGGGCGTCAGCCGGTCGGTCCAGCCGGTCATGCGGGCTCCCCCTCCAGTACGGAATCGGTGTTCGAGCGCCATGATCCCGTCGGCGCTCGGCGTCCCGCAGCCGATCGCGCACAGCTGACCGCACGTCAAGGCCGTGTCAGGCCCCTGCCGACGGGCCCTGGGACCGTTCGTCAAGCCGCGGAGGACGCGCCCACGTGCGGGTGCGAGAGCGGTTCCAACTCGGGGCCCGGCCACTAGGCTGCGAGCTTGCCGTGTGGTTGCCGGGACGCGCCGCGCGGGAGCCGCCGTCGACGGAAGCGAGAGAATCTTGACTTTCCTCACCATCGGTCATCGCGGGGTCATGGGCGTCGAGCCGGAGAACACCCTGCGCTCCTTCGTCCGCGCCGAACGGGCCGGCATGGACGCCATCGAACTGGATCTCCATCTCACCAAGGACGGCGCGCTCGCCGTCATGCACGACGCCGACGTGGACCGCACGACCGACGGCAAGGGTCCGATCGCCGAGAAGACCCTGGCCGAGCTGCGGGAGCTCGACGCGGGCGCCGGCGAGCGCGTGCCGGTCTTCGACGAGGTGCTCGACGCCGTCCAGGCGCCGCTGCAGGCGGAGATCAAGGACGTGGCCGCCGCGCAGGCGCTCGCCGACGTGATGCTGCGCCGCGATCTCGTCCACCGGGTCACGGTCTCGTCCTTCCACGACGACGCGGTCGCCGAGATCGCCTCACTGGTGCCGGGCGTACGGACGGTGCTCATCGCGAGCCGCTGGGGCGCCGACATCGTGGACCGGGCCAAGGCCGTCGGCGCGACCTCGCTCGCGCTGAACATCCGCAGACTGACCCTGGAGACCGTGGAACACGCGCACGGCGAGAACCTTCAGGTGATCGGCTGGGTGGTGAACACGCTGGAGCATCTGCGTCTGGTGCGCGCGCTCGAACTCGACGGAGCGACCACCGACTTCCCGGAGATCCGGCTCACCGGCCGCTTCACGGCCTAGGAACCGTCCGGCCGGACAGGGGCGGGCTCGCCCAGCTCCTTCACCAGCAGCTCGAAAGCCAGATCGGCGCGCTGCGGGATCCCGAAGCGCTCGTCGCCGTACGGGAAAGGGGTCAGCTTTCCCGTACGGCGGTAGCCGCGGCGCTCGTACCAGGCGATCAGCTCGTCCCGCACCGAGATCACCGTCATGTGCATCTCGCGCACGCCCCAGGTCTCGCGTGCGCTGCGCTCCGCCTCGGCGATGATCCGGCGGCCGAGGCCCTCGCCCTGAAGCTCGGGACGGACCGCGAACATGCCGAAGTAGGCCGCCTCGCCCCGGTGTTCGAGCTGGCAGCAGGCGATTGTCTCGCCGTCGCGCTCCACGAGCAGAAGACGGCTGCTCGGCGCGTCTATGACCTCGCGGACGCCTTTCGGATCGGTGCGCTGTCCGTCCAGGATGTCCGCCTCGGTGGTCCACCCGGCGCGGCTCTTGTCACCGCGATACGCGGATTCGATCAGCCCGACCAGCACTGGTACGTCCGACTGGACGGCGTCGCGGTAGGTGAGCTCGGCGGAGTCGCGGGGCGGTGCGCTGTCCATGGGGCGGCTCTCTCTTCTCTCTCGACGGTCTTGTCCGGAGGCTCCGCGGACCGGAATCTTCTCGCCGGCGCGCGGGTGTCCCGAGGCTACCTCGGGCCCCGGGCACTACGGTTTTGGCCATGGTGCATGTGCTGAGCAGCCGGATCCTCCTTCGACCGACCGACCCGGAGCGCTCCCGCCGGTTCTACGGACAGGTGCTGGGCCTGCCGGTCTACCGCGAGTTCGGCACCGGCCTGGAGCGCGGCACGGTCTACTTCCTCGGCGGCGGCTTTCTCGAGGTCTCCGGGCGCGCGTACGCACCCGCTTCGACCGACATCAAGCTGTGGCTCCAGGTCGAGGACGTGGCCGCGGTCCACGCCGAGTTGTCGGAACGGAACGTCGAGGTGCTGCAGCCGCCCCAGCAGGAGCCGTGGGGGCTGATCGAGATGTGGATCGCGGATCCGGACGGCCACCGGATCGCTCTCGTCGAGGTGCCGGCCGACCATCCGCTGCGTTACCGGCCCTGAGCCGTCGGGGGCGGCCGAGGGGCGGGCCCGCCGCCGCGGCCGCGCTCCCCCTGCACCCCAGTGCGCTCGCCTACGCCCCGCGCGGGCCGGGCATCGACCTCTCGACACCGTCGAAGGGGAGGTGCGCCGTGCACGGACCCGCGATGTCCGGCTGGCTGCTCGTGGCGCTGTGCGGGGCCACCGGCGCGTACTGCCTTGCAAGGACGCGCAGTTGCTCCGGCGAGGCCCGCAGTACGGCAGGCGGCGAGGCCCTGATGGGTCTGGGCATGGCGGCGATGGCGGTGCCCGCCGCCGTGCTCGCGCTGCCGCGGTGGGCGTGGCTCGGTTACGCCGTGGTCTTCGGCGCCGCGGCGCTGTTCGCTCTGCGGGGCGCCGTCCGCAGCAGCCACCACCGGCACCATCTCGTCGGCTCGCTCGCGATGGTCTACATGGCCGTGGCGATGACATCCGGCGGTGGCCAAGGCGGGCACGCGGCGGCCGGGGTGCCCCTGCTGACCGGCGCGCTGCTGGTGTACTACGGCGCCTATGTGCTGCGCTCGGGCGCCCGGCTGCTGCCGCAGGCCGCCGTCGCCGGCACGCCTGCCACCGTCGCCCGGCAGCCCGAGCTGGCTCCGGCCTGCAGGCTTGCGATGGGCATCGGCATGCTGGCAATGCTGCTCACGCTCTGAGCGGCCCGCCCGGACGATCTTCCGCTGCGCGGCCGTGAAGCCGTGTCGTACATCACTTGCCGCGCGAGGCCATACCCGCAAGTAGCACCGCGCTCATAGGCTGACGGCATGTTGGTCTCCCTCGTGCTGCTGCTGCTCGGCGCACTGGCCGCCGTCGTGGCTCCGCGGCTGGTGTCGCGTGCCGAGTGGCCGGAGCGCGAGCCGGTGGTGGCGCTGTGGGTGTGGCAGTGCGTGGTGGCGGCCGTGCTGCTGTCGTTCGCGCTCTCCATGACGTTCAGCGCGGCGGCCGCCTGGCAGTTCGTACGAGGCCATGTCTTCGCAACCGCACCGCATGGTGTCGTGGAGGCGTACGCCCTGGGCGCGGGCGAACCGTGGCCCGCCGTTCTCGCCGTCGTGCTGGCCTGCGGCGGACTGTGGACGGCGGCGATGCTCACCCGGGAGATCCGCCGGGCGCGGCTGCGGCGCAGGAAGCGGCGTACGGAGCTGCTGGTGCGCTCTCCGCGGCTGCCGGGCGAGGAGCCGGGCAGCGAGCGCCTCGTCGTCCTGGAGGGCGAGCGGCCGGACGCCTGGTGGCTGCCCGGCGCGGCACCCCAACTGGTCATCACCACGGCCGCGCTGCGCAGGCTGAAGGGCCGTCAGCTCGATGCCGTGCTGGCGCACGAACAGGGCCATGCTCGGGCGCGGCACGACTGGCTGCTGCACTGTTCCTCCGCGCTGGCCAACGGCTTTCCGCAGATTCCGGTGTTCGCCGCGTTCCGCGACGAGATGCACCGGCTGGTCGAACTGGCCGCCGACGATGTCGCGTCCCGGCGCTTCGGCCGGATCACGATCGCGCTCGCGCTGGTCGAACTGAACGAGGACCGCGGGGTGTTCGGCCCCTGCCCCACCCCGGACGCCCAGCTGCCGCAGCGGGTGAACCGGCTGCTGGCACCCGTGCCGCGGCTCACCGCGGGCCGCCGGCTGCGGCTGACGGCGGCCGCCGCGCTCGTGCCGGTGGTCCCGCTGCTGGTGGCCTTCGTGCCGGGGCTTCGCGCGCTGGGATAGCCGGATGCGCGGGTCAGCCGCGAAGATCTCCACCATGCACTCCCCGCGCCCGGCGCCCGGCACTCCCCCGGCCCGCCGCCTCACACCTGTCCGTACGTGCGCGGCCCTGGCCGTGCTTTCGGCCGTTCTGCTGGTGCTGGTCGCGGTCTCCTGGTCACCGCTGATGTCCCTCGACCGGACGGTGGCGAACGGGCTGCACGACTGGGCGGTGGACGAGCCGGGGCTGGTGCGGCTGAACAGGCTGCTCACCGACTGGGTCTGGGACCCGTGGACGATGCGTGCGCTGCTCGCGGTGGCGGTCGTGTGGCTGCTGGTCCGGCGGGAGTGGTTGCTCGCCACGTGGGTCGCGGTGACGAGCGCGGTCGGCACGTTCGTGCAGCAGGGGCTGAAGGCGGCGGTGGGACGGGAGCGGCCGCAGTGGCCGGATCCGGTGGACTCCGCCCACTACGCGGCCTTCCCCTCCGGCCATTCGATGACGGCCACCGTCAGCCTGATCCTGCTGCTGTGGCTGCTCGGACGGCACCTGGCCGAGGGTCGGTGGTGGCGCTGGGGTCTGGCGGCCGCCGTTGTCTCCGTCGTCGGAGTGGGCTTCACCCGGCTCTTCCTCGGCGTGCACTGGCTGTCGGACGTGGTCGGCGGCACGCTGATCGGCGCGTGCTGGGCAGCCGTCTCGATCATCGCGTACGAGCGTGTGGTCTTGAACCGAAAGCGCTGACCCGGGAAGGATCGCGGGCATGGCGATCAAGGGTGTGCTCTTCGACTTCTCCGGAACGCTCTTCCGCATCGAGTCGGTGGACAGTTGGCTGCGCGCGGCGCTGGACGCGCGCGGCACCGAGCTTGCTGAGGACGAATTCTCCCGTCTGGCCCAGGAGTTGGCGGCCGCCGGAGCTCTGCCGGGCGGTTCGTCGCCGGGCACGGTGCCGGCGCATCTCGCGGAACTGTGGGCGACCCGCGACGTGGCGACGGACCGGCACCGGGCCGCGTACACCGGTCTGGCCCGGCGGGTGGAGCTGCCGGACGAGGGTCTGTACGACGCGCTGTACGAGCGCCATATGACGCCGGCGGCCTGGCGGCCGTATCCCGACGCCGCCGAGGTGCTCGGGGCGCTGCGGGAGCGGGGCGTGCGGATCGGCGTGGTGAGCAACATCGGCTGGGATCTGCGGCCCGTCTTCCGCATCCACGGCCTGGACGCGCTGGTGGACGCCTATGTGCTGTCGTACGAGCACGGAGTGCAGAAACCCGATGTGCGGCTCTTCCGGACGGCGTGCGAGGCGCTCGGCCTCGATCCCCGCGACGTCCTGATGGTCGGCGACCATCCGGGCGCGGACGGCGGCGCCGCGGATCTCGGGTGTGCGGTCCACTTCGTGGACCATCTGCCGGCCGACGAGCGTCCGGACGGGCTGCGGCCGGTGCTGGATCTCATCGACTGAGACGGGCGCAGGGGCCCTGCCCCGAATGCCGGGAGGAAGCCGGAGGCAGCGCAGAACTACCCGGACCGGACGATCCCCCGCGTCGCCCGGTCCGGGCAGCAGTACCCCCGCTGACCAGGCCCTGAAGGTCTCGCAGCGGGACGCCCTGAGTATATTGGCTCGTAGCCAGTCAACGCAGGAGTCAAGCATGTCCCCGCGGAGCGCATCGGTCAATGAAGAGCTCCGTCGGCGTTCCCGCGAGCGGCTCCTGCAGGCGACGGTGGACCTTGTCGGGGAGCGCGGATACGAGGCCACGACGCTGGGCGACATCGCCGACAGGGCGGGCTCGGCGCGCGGTCTGATCTCGTACTACTTCCCGGGAAAACGGCAGCTCCTGCAGTCCGCAGTGCATCGCCTGATGCACATGACGCTGGAGGCGGCCTTGGAGCGCGAGCCGCGTACGGAGGACGGGGAGGAGCGGCTTGCGCGGGCCATCGACGCCGTCCTCGGGCTCGCCGTCGACCATCCGGTGCTGATGCGGACGCACATGTCCGGCGTCCTGCAGGCCGAGGGTTTTGTGCAGTGTCCGGAACAGCAACGGCTGGCCGCGCTGCTGCGCGACACCGTCGAGCGGTACGGATCGCAGAAGGCCGACGTCGACTATCCGCTGCTGCGGGCGCTGCTGATGGGCGCGGTTTTCGCGATTCTGCTGCCGGGCGCCCCGATGCCGCTGCCGCGGCTGCGTGCGGAGCTGTTCCAGCGGTACGGGCTGGCCTGGGAGTTGGGTGTTCCGCCGGGCGAGAAGCCGCCCGGCGGAACGAGTTACGACGCCAGGGGTGTCCTGGATCAGTCGCGGTCGAAGTAGTCGGGCTGGGTCTGCACGTTGAGTTCGGGCAGCCGCACCCACTTCGCCGGGTCTGTACGCCTGTCGTTGATCTTCAGGACGTCCAGGCCCTTGGCGATGTCGTTGGAGTAGACATAGCCGTTGTAGTAGTACGCCGACCAGGGGCCGGCCGTGGTGACCTGGTCGAGGTTGACGGGACCGCGCTCGAAGAACCCGATCTCCTTGGGCCTGGCCGAGTCGGTGAAGTCCCAGACCGAGACACCGCCCTGGTACCAGGCCTGGACCATGAGGTCACGGCCCTTCACCGGGATGATCGAACCGTTGTGGGCCACGCAGACCTCGACATCGGCCTGGTGACGCTCGATCTTGAAGTAGCTGCGGAAGACCAGCTTGCGACGGTCGCCCTTGCCGACGATGTCGTAGATGCCGTCGGCGCCGCGGTTCGGGCCGATCTCGGCGTTGCAGGTGGCCGCGCCGCCGCCGCCCAGCTCGTCGGTGAAGACGACCTTGTTGGCCTTCTGGTTGAACGTCGCCGAGTGCCAGAACGCGAAGTTCACGTTGTCCTGGACACGGTCGATGACCCTCGGGCGCTCAGGGTCCTCGATGGAGAACAGGATGCCGTCGCCCATGCAGGCGCCGGCGGCCAGGTCCTTCGAGGGGAGCACAGTGATGTCGTGGCAGCCCGTGGTCTTGGAGACGCCCGGGTTGGTGGGCGAACCGGGGTTGCCGCCGCCGTCCGGTCCCTCACCCGGGAAGAGCACCGGGAAGTTCACGATCCGGGACTGCTCAGGGGCCTTGCGCGGCACCTTGATGACCGAGATGCCGTCGTGCGGCGGCTGGCAGTCGGGGAAGGTGGCGTTCGGCGAGTACGAGGAGACGTAGACATAGACGTTGCGACGCTCCGGCACCAGCGTGTGGGTGTGCGAGCCGCATGCGGTCTCGACAGCGGCGACGTACTTCGGGTTGCGGATGTCGCTGATGTCGAAGATCTTCATGCCCTCCCAGGACGACTTCTCCGTGGCGGGCTGCGACGTGCTGTTGCACGAGTTGTCGCTGCGCGAGGAGTCGGTGGAGAGGAAGACCAGGTTTCCGGAGACCGAGATGTCGTTCTGGCTGCCCGGGCAGAGCACCTGGGCCACGGTCTTGGGAGCCTTCGGGTTGCTGATGTCGAAGATCCGGAAGCCGTCGTAGTTGCCCGCGAAGGCGTACTTCCCCTGGAACGCAAGGTCCGAGTTGGTTCCCTTGAGCGCGTCCTTGGGGATGTTGGCGAGATGCTCGATGTTGTCGCTGTGGACGATCTCGTCCACGCCGGGTATCTCGCCGCTCTCGATGGCGGACCTGTCCTCGGCCGCCTGACCCGAGGACACCCTCTTTTGGGCGGGTGTGTCGCCGGGGTCGGGTGTGGCGACCGCGGGTCCGGCCGCCAGCAGCGTGGCGAGTAGCCCGGCCGCGGCTGTCGCCACGCCCAGACGTCTGCGCCGCACTCGGGTGGTGTGCAACAGGGTCACTGCGTCCTCCCTTGTAGCCGTTCCTAGTTGAACGGTTCACGGACCCCGGCAGTATCTTCCTTTGCATGCACATCTCAACAGATGGCAACACAGACGTAATGAAAGTTTTTGATCAACGGCGTACGCAAGCGTGCTAGGAACAGTCATCAAACACCCCAAGTGCCTCAGGAGGTCTCCGTGTTGAACCGCCGTTGGACCGCAGGTGTCCGCAGGCCGGTCCTTGCGGCAGCGGTCATGGCCGCCGTACTCGCCCTGGGCGCCTGCGAGTCGGGCTCCGACGCTCCCGCCAAGGCCAAGGGGGATACCGGACCGTCGGTGGTGGCTCCGGGCAAACCGGGCGAGCCGGCGAAGACGCTCTCCGCCGAGGACGCCGCGAAGGCTCTTCCGGACGACTCGCCCAACTCCGCCGACTTCAACTACGCGCACATGATGATCAAGCACCACGGCCAGGCACTGCAGATAACCGCACTCGTGCCGGACCGCGCGGAGTCGACGCAGGTCAAGCGGCTGGCGGAGCGGATATCCGCGTCCCAGAAGCCGGAGATCGGCGCCATGGAAGGCTGGCTGAAAATCAACGGCGCAAAGGACAAGGACAAGGACGGTCACGACCACAGCGATGCGTCCATGCCGGGAATGGCGACCCAGGCCCAGCTGACACAGCTGCGCGGCGCGAAGGGCAAGGCCTTCGACGAGCTCTTCCTGAAACTGATGATCACCCACCACCAGGGAGCGATCACCATGGCCACGGAGGTCCTCTCGGAGGGCAACAACGTGGTGGTCGAGGAGATGGCGAACGACGTGGTCGCGCAGCAGACCATCGAGATCAGCCGGATGCGCTCCATGTGACGGGCACCCGCGCGCTCCAGGACCGGCGGCGGTTGTGGCGCGGCGCGAGATACCCGTCGTCGCGGGCGCCGGCGATGAGCCGGAGCGACTTGCGGCGGCTGCGCCCGGTCGCGTTCATCACGGCGAGCACGGGGTCGAGGCCGCTCTGCTGTGCGGCCCGGTAGGCGTCGGCCGCGATCCGGCGACCCGCCCGGCCGCGCGGCACGACGGCACGGGCCCGGCGGTGGCCCGGCCGCGGCGCCTCGTCCTCGGCCTCCGCCTCCGCCTGGGCCGCGACGACGGGCTCGGCCTGCCCCTCCTTCAGGCAGGCGTCTTCCAGCGGGTCCTCGATCCGGTCGGCGAGCACCGTGAACCCCTCGAGCGGCAGCGGCGGGTCGGCACGCAGGTCCTCGATCGCGATCCGGCCGCCCTCGACAACGGCGAGGACGTCGACCCTGGCCCCGTCGGCGAAGGTCAGCCGGACGTCGAACCAGGATGAGGAGATCTCGTACGCGGGAGAAGGCTCCACGGTCACCGTGCCGCGGCTCTGCACCTCCCACACAGGCGGGCAGGGCAGCCATCCGCCCAGGTCATACAGATCATTAGCGTTAAGAAACGTAGTTTCTTGCACAATTAGCACGTAACCAGTCAAATCATGACTATCTGCGGCGGCGCGCTGATCACTCCGCCGCAAGGCACCCCGTCAGGCCACCTCCCCAGCCCCGCACCCTGGTGCGATGCTGTAATCCCCCTGCGGGAAGGAGCGCAGCTGTGCTTCGCGTCGCCGTCGTCGGATCGGGACCCAGCGGGGTCTATGCCGCGCAGGATCTCGTCCAGCAGAGCCTGGTCCCGGACGTGCGGGTGCACGTACTGGACAGACTCCCCTGCCCCTACGGACTCGTGCGCTACGGGGTCGCGCCCGACCACGAGAAGATCAAGTCCCTGCAGAACAATCTGCGGACCGTGCTGGAGCACGAGCGGATCGACTTCGTCGGCAATGTCGAGGTGGGCACACACGGCCTCGGTCCCGAGCGCCTGCTGGAGCTGTACCACGCGGTCGTCTACTGCGTGGGCGCCGCCAGGGACCGCCGGCTCGGCATCCCGGGCGAGGAGCTGCCCGGCAGCCGCTCGGCCACCGACTTCGTCTCCTGGTACAGCGCGCACCCCGACGCGGCCGGCAACGGCTTTGCGCTCGGTGCCCGTTCGGCCGTGGTGATCGGCGTCGGCAACGTGGCCGTCGATGTGGCCCGCATCCTCGCCCGGGCGGCGGACGAGCTGCGTCCCACCGATGTGCCCGAGAGTGCGCTCGGCGCGCTCGCGCTCAGCCAGGTGCGCGATGTGCACATGGTCGGCCGGCGCGGTCCCGCGCAGGCCAAGTTCACCACCAAGGAGCTCCGGGAGCTCGGCGCGCTGCCGACGGCGGGGGTGGCGGTCGACCCCGCCGACCTGGAGCTGGACCCGGCCTACACGGACGCCGCGGCCGCTGCGGCGCTGCCCGCGGTCAACCGCCGCAACCTCGATGTCGTACGGAAGTGGGCCGCCGAGCCCGTGCAGGGCCGGGACCGCCTGATCCATCTGCGGTTCTTCCTGCGCCCGGTGGAGCTGCTGGAGCAGGGCGGGCGGGTCGCGGGCGTACGGTTCGAGCGCACCGTCCCGGACGGCGACGGCGGTGTCCGGGGCACCGGCACGTACGAGGACATCGAGGCGCAGCTGGTGCTGCGGGCGGTCGGCTACCGCGGTGTGCCGCTGCCCGGGCTGCCGTTCGACGAGCGGCACGGAACGGTGCCGCACGCGGCGGGCCGGGTGCTGCGGGACGGGGTGCCGTCGCCCGGAGAGTATGTGGCGGGCTGGATCAAGCGCGGCCCGACCGGCGTGATCGGCACCAACCGGCCGTGCGCCAAGGAGACGGTGGCCTCGCTGCTCGAGGACGCGGCGGCGCTGGCGGCGCGCTCGGTCGCGGCGGATCCGCTGGCGGCACTGCGGGAGTCGGGGCACCGGCCGGTGCTGTGGCCGGGGTGGCTGTCGATCGAGGAGGCGGAGTCGGCACTGGGCCTCTCGCTCGGGCGGCGGTCCGTCAAAATCCCTGACTGGCAGGGGTTGTTGGGCGCGGCAATGCAGTAGCGAGGGTCCTAGGGCCTTTCGATTGGATCAGGCCCTAGCGGTCGCGCTGCTCCTGATGCGCGGCCGCGGCGAGCACGCTGTCCAGCAGCCCGGGGAACTGGGCGTCGAGATCGCCCCGGCGCAGCCCGTTCATCTTCGCCGTACCGCGGTAGACCTGGCGGATCACACCGCTCTCCCGCAGCACGCGGAAGTGGTGCGTGGTGGTCGACTTGGTGACCGGCAGATCGAAGTACGAGCACGACAGGTCGTCCTGCGCCGTGGCCAGCTCGCACACGACGCGCAGCCGCATCGGGTCCGAGAGTGCGTGCAGCACGCCTTCGAGGCGGATCGCGTCGCGCGGAGGATGAGCCAGCTCGCGGGGGCTTGTCTCGGTGGTCACGGCGACTCCACTCCGTCGGGGTTCGTTTCATTGTACGAGACTCATCGTAGTTTGACTATTCACGTACTACGATGGGTATCGTACGAGTCGTACACCGGCCCCGCCCGAATGGAGTCCGCCGTGAGCGCGCTGTTCCAGCCCTACACCCTGCGATCGCTGACCATCCCGAATCGCGCCTGGATGGCGCCGATGTGCCAGTACTCGGCTGAGGTGTTCGGCCCGAACGCCGGCGTCGCCAATGACTGGCACTTCACGCACTACGCCGCCCGCGCCACCGGCGGCACGGGCCTGATCCTGGTCGAGGCGACCGCGATCAGCCCGGAGGGCCGGATCAGCCCCGCCGACCTCGGCATCTGGAACGACACACAGGTCGAGGCGTTCCGCCGGATCACCCGCTTCCTCAAGGACCAGGACACCGTCCCCGGGATCCAGCTGGCGCATGCCGGGCGGAAGGCGTCGACCGACCGGCCCTGGAAGGGCGGTGCACCGGTCGGTGCCGACGACCACGGCTGGCAGCCGCTCGGGCCCAGCCCGGTCGCCTTCGACACCGGCCACCCCGTTCCCGACGAGCTGACGACAGCTCAGATACGGGACATCGTCGGGCAGTTCACAGACGCAGCCCTGCGTGCACTGGACGCCGGGTTCGAGATCGCCGAGATCCACGGTGCGCACGGCTATCTGATCGGTGAGTTCCTCTCCCCGCACAGCAACCACCGCGAGGACGAGTACGGCGGCTCGTTCGAGAACCGCGCCCGCTTCCCGCTCGAGGTCGTGGAGGCGGTGCGCGCCGTCTGGCCCGAGGAACTGCCGCTCTTCTTCCGGATCTCCGCCACCGACTGGCTGGACGACGCGGGCTGGACCGCCGACGACACCGTGCGGTTCGCGGCGCTGCTCAAGGAGCACGGCGTCGATCTGCTGGACGTCTCGTCCGGCGGCAATGCCGCGCGGGTCCGCATCCCGACCGGTCCCGGCTACCAGGTGCCGTTCGCGGCTCGGGTGAAGGCCGAGACGGGCCTGCCGGTCGCCGCGGTCGGCCTGATCACCGAGGCGGAGCAGGCCGAGAAGATCGTGGCGAACGAGGAGGCCGACGCGGTGCTGCTCGGGCGCGAGCTGCTGCGCAACCCGTCCTGGGCCCGGTCCGCCGCGCGTGAGCTCGGTGCCGAGATCCGCGTGCCGCAGCAGTACCACCGGTCCGTCTGACCGCTCCCGCATCGGTCGGGTGCCGCGGGACCGATGAGTTTCGGGCACGGACCCGGTCTCCTTGAGTACGTACGTACTGAGGAGGCACATCGTGCTGCTCCACAACAAGAACGCCGTCATCTACGGAGGGGGCGGCGCGATCGGCGCAGCGGTCGCGCGCGCCTTCGCCCGGGAGGGCGCGCGCGTGTATCTCGCCGGCCGCACCCGGCAGACCCTGGAGAAGGCGGCAGAGTCGATCAGGGCCGACGGGGGCGAGGTCGAGACCGAGGAGGTCGACGCGCTCGACGAGGCCGCGGTGGACCGGTTCACCGACGACGTGGCCGCGCGGGCAGGCAGCGTCGACATCGCCTTCAATCTCATCTCGTACGGCGAAGTCTTCGGGACTCCGCTCGTCGACATGCCGCTGGCGGACTTCGAGCGGCCGGTGCACAACGCCGTGCGCTCGATGTTCCTGACCTCCAGGGCCGCCGCGCGGCACATGGTCAAGCAGCGGTCCGGCGTGATCCTCGCGTTCGGCGGCTACGGGGATCCGCCGCACGAGTACCGGCTGGGCGGGTTCCAGGTGGCCTTCGGCGCCATGGAGTCGCTGCGCCGGAATCTGGCCGCCGAACTCGGCCCGTACGGCGTCCGCGTCCTCACGATCCAGACAGCCGGCGTGCCGGAGTCCCTTCCGGAAGGCGTGGCGGGGGCCAAGGCCATCGTCGAGAGCATCGAGGAACTCACCATGCTCGGGCGGGCCGCATCGCTGGCGGACGTCGGCAACGTGGCGGCGTTCGCCGCGTCCGACATGGCCCGTTCCATGACGGCGACGGCGCTCAACATCACCTGCGGCACCGTCGTCGACTGAACCGTCCCCAGCCCTTCCAACCCGGCTGAGCTGCGACGACTCCCGCCCACGGGCCACTGTCAGTGGGTGGGTGCAGACTGGCCCTCATCCCAGACAACGGCGTCCGGAGGATAAAGACGATGACCGATGTACTTCTGACCGTGGGCACACGCAAAGGGCTCTTCATCGGCCGCAGGAGCGGCGGTTCATGGGAGTGGGACGGCCCGCACTTCAATGCGCAGGCCGTGTACTCGATCGGGATCGACACCCGCAGGTCCGTGCCGCGACTGCTCGTCGGCGGCGACAGCGCGCACTGGGGCCCCTCGGTGTTCCACTCCGACGACTTCGGCAAGAGCTGGGTCGAACCGCCGAAGCCGGCGGTGAAGTTCCCGAAGGACACCGGTGCGTCCCTGGAGCGCGTCTGGCAGCTCCATCCGGCCGGTCCCGCCGCGCCGGACGTGGTGTACGCGGGGACGGAACCGGCCGCGCTGTTCCGCTCCGAGGACGGCGGAGAGACCTTCGAGCTCGTACGGCCGCTCTGGGAGCACCCGACCCGCTCGAAGTGGGTGCCGGGCGGCGGCGGTGAAGCGGTGCACACGGTGGTCACCGACCGCCGAGACCCGCAGGCGGTGACGGTCGCGGTGTCGACGGCCGGGGTGTTCCGGTCCCGCGACGGCGGCGAGAGCTGGGCGCCGTCCAACCAGGGCGTGTCGGCGGTCTTCCTGCCCGATCCGAACCCGGAGTTCGGCCAGTGCGTCCACAAGATCGCGCAGGACTCGGGCGACCTGGACCGGCTGTATCTGCAGAACCACTGGGGCGTGTACCGCAGCGACGACGCGGGCGCCAAGTGGACGGACATCGGCGAGGGCCTGCCGTCGGACTTCGGCTTCGCGGTCGCCGCGCATCCGCACCGCCCCGACACCGCCTATGTCTTCCCGATCACCGCCGACGCGGACCGGGTGCCCGCCGGGCGTCGCTGCCGTGTCTACCGTACGAGTGACGCGGGTTCGAGCTGGGAGGCGCTGTCGGCGGGGCTGCCGGAGGGCGACCACTTCGGCACGGTGCTGCGGGACGCGCTGTGCACTGACGACGCTGATCCGGCCGGTGTGTACTTCGGAAACCGCAACGGCGAGGTGTACGCGAGCGCGGACGACGGCGACAGCTGGCAGCTGCTCGCCTCGCATCTGCCGGACGTGCTCTGTGTGCGGGCGGCGGCCATGAGGTGACAGGCCGTGTCGTGACACCAGTAGAGTGACGCTCCGTGGCAGCACGACCGTTGAACGAAATCGTCGAGCCGGGCTGGGCGAAAGCTCTTGAGCCCGTGGCCGAACGCATCGCCGGGATGGGCGACTTCCTGCGCGCGGAGATCGCCGCGGGACGCACCTATCTGCCGGCCGGACCGAATGTCCTGCGCGCCTTTCAGCAGCCCTTCGACGAGGTACGCGTCCTGATCGTCGGTCAGGATCCGTATCCCACGCCCGGGCATGCCGTGGGGCTCAGCTTCTCGGTGGCGCCCGAGGTGCAGCCGGTGCCGGGCAGTCTGGACAACATCTTCCGGGAGATGCACGCGGACCTGGGCCATCACCGCCCGGCCAACGGCGATCTCACGCCGTGGACCCGGCAGGGCGTGCTGCTGCTCAACAGAGCGCTCACCACAGCTCCCCGCAAACCGGCCGCGCACCCCGGCAAGGGCTGGGAGGAGGTGACCGAACAGGCCATCCGGGCGCTCGCCGCACGCGGCAAGCCGCTGGTGTCGGTGCTGTGGGGACGCGATGCACGCAATCTGCGACCACTGCTCGGCGACCTTCCGGCGATCGAGTCCTCGCATCCTTCTCCCATGTCCGCGGACCGGGGCTTCTTCGGCTCCCGCCCGTTCAGCCGGAGCAATGAACTTCTCGAACGCCAAGGAGCGCAGCCGGTCGACTGGCGGCTTCCGTGAGCGTGACCTGGGTGCTCGGCGTGGACTCCGGAGGCTCGGGGCTGCGTGCGGCGCTTGCGCCCGCGTCCGATCCCGCGCGCGCCGACACCCTTGAGTCCCGGGAGCCGGTACGCACCGGCGACGGCGGCATCGACGCCCGGCATCTGCTGGACCAACTGCTGCCGATGGCACACGCATTGCTGGACAAGGCCGGCGGCAGCTCGGTGTCCGCGGTCGCGATCGGCGCCGCCGGCATGGCGACGCTCGGCGGACGGCTGCGCGCGGAACTCCCGGCCGCGCTGGCCGAGGCGCTGGGCGTACGGAGCCTCGCGCTCGCCGCGGACGCGGTCACCGCCTATGCGGGCGCGCTGGGCCAGCGCCCGGGTGCCGTGGTGGCTGCCGGCACCGGCATGATCGCGATGGGCACGGATCTGTCCAACTGGCACCGGGCCGACGGCTGGGGCCATCTGCTGGGCGACTGCGGCGGCGGAGCCTGGATCGGCCGGGCGGGTCTCGAAGCTGCGCTGCGCGCGCACGACGGACGGCGCGGTGGATCGGCGGCGCTGCTGGCCCGGATGGAGTTGGAGTTCGGTCCGGCGCAGGCCCTGCCGGGCCAGTTGTATCCGCGACCCGACCGGCCCGCGGTGCTCGGCTCGTTCGCACCGGAGGTCGCGCGCTGCGCGGCGGCCGGCGACGAGGTGTCGCTCGCCATCCTCGCCGCTGGCGCACGCCATATCGCGGAGGCCGCCGCGGCCGTGTGCCCGCCCGCGGCCGATACGGACGAGGAACGCCAAGTCGCCCTGACGGGTGGCCTGTTCAAGATGGGCGACCCCCTTCTCGTACCGCTGCGGGCCGAGCTCGCCGGACAGCTGCCGCACGCACGGCCGGTGCCCGCGGCGGGCGATCCGCTCGCCGGTTCGCTGCTTCTCGCGTCCGCGCTCGCGACGGGTTCGCTGCGTCTGCCGCTGCATCCGACATTGCTGTATGTGCCAACAGAACATGACAGATGAGACGCAACAAACTCATCGGATAAATACGGGCAGAAAACGCTTGAGCGCCCCCTCCCCGAACCCTCCGGCCTGCAAAGCCAGTAGCATGCGACGCCATGAGCTCCCCCACTGGGCCCGCCTCCGGCCTGCCTGTACGAATGCCGCGACCCCGCCAGTCCGGTCGGCACCGCCGCCCGGAACCGGTGGCCGCTCCTGAGGGCGCGCCCGCGCTGGTGCTCGCCGTACCCGGCGCTCCCGCGCCCGCCACGCGCAGCCTCGCCGAAGAGGTCATAAGCATCGCTCGTTCCGAGCTGCCCGGCCTCGACGTCGCCATCGGCTACCTCGAGGGTGACGACGCCGAGTACCCCACGCTCGGGAGCGTCCTCGCCCATACCGCCGCCCGGCGCACCGAGCGGTACGAGATCGCGAGGGCCGCCGGCCGCGAGGTGGCCGCGCCCGAGGGGCCCGCCGCCGTCGTGGTGCCGCTCCTCGCCGGGCCGGACAACGCCCTGATGCGCCGGATCCGCCAGGCGGTCATGGACAGCCGCGCCGCCGCCGAGCTGACCGACGTCCTCGGCCCGCACCCGCTGCTCGCCGAGGCCATGCACGTACGGCTCTCGGAGGCCGGTCTGGCGCGCGCCGACCGCGCCCGGCTGTTCACCGTGGCCACCGCGGCCGACGGCATCATCCTGGCCACGGTCGGCGGCGACGAGGCCGTTCAGGCCGCCGGGATCACCGGCATGCTGCTGGCCGCGCGTCTCGCGGTGCCGGTGATGGCCGCGGCGCTCGACCAGGAAGGCGCGGTCGGCGCGATCGCCGAGCAGCTGCGCGGCTCCGGCTCGATGCAGCTCGCGCTCGCCCCGTACCTGATCGGTCCCGAGCTGCCGGAAGGCCTGCTCGACGCCGCGGTCAAGGAGGCCGGCTGCGCCGCTTCCGAGGCGCTCGGCGCGTACCCGGCCATCGGCAAGCTGGTGCTGTCGCAGTACACGTCGGCGCTGGGAATCAGCACGCAGCAGTCGGCGACGCACTGAGGCGTCGCGTGAGGCGCGGAGCCCGGGGCCGAGCCCCGGCTACGCAAAGATCACGCACGCGGCCGCCGGGGCGGTCAGGGAGCCCGCTCTGCGCGGCACACCGGTCTCCGGGTCGATGTCGAACCAGGTGACGTCCCCGGAGCGCTCATTGGCGGCGTAGAGCCTGCGGCCCGTCGGGTCCAGCGCAAGATCCCGCGGCCAGTGACCGCCACACGGCACCGTCGTGATCAGCTCCGCCCGTTCGCCGGTCTCGTCGAGCGCGAGGACGGCAATGTGGTCGGGCCCGCGGTTGGCGGCCCACAGATGGCGGCCGTCGTGCGAGACGACCAGCTCCGACGGATAGGCGGGCCCGTCCGTGCCGTCCGGCACCACGGACGTCTCGCCGACCGGTTCGAGCACACCCGTGGCCGCGTCCCAGCGGCAGACGGTGACCGTCGGCTCCAGCTCGCCCAGCACATAGGCGTGGCCGCCCGCGGGGTGGAACGCGAGATGGCGCGGTCCCGTGCCGGGACGCAGCGCGGTCTCACCGTGCTGGGCCAGCTCTCCGGTCTCGCCGTCCAGTGAGCAGATCCGTACGGAGTCGGTGCCGAGGTCGACACCGAGCACCCAGCGGCCGCTGGGATCGGGCAGCACCTGGTGGGCGTGCGGGCCGCGCTGCCGCTCCGGATCCGGGCCCGCGCCCTCGTGCTGCAGCACGCCGCTGGCGGCGGCCGGCTCTCCGCCGTTCCTTATGGGGAGCACGCTGACGCTGCCGGAGCCGTAGTTGGCGGTGAGCAGATGACCGGCGGCGAAGGCGAGATGGGTCGGGCCCGCACCGCACACCGCCACCTGCGCGCCGATCGGCTCGGGCGCGGCTCCTCGCACGTCGAAGGCCGCGACCGCTCCTTCCGGGGTCTCGGAGACGGCGTAGAGGACCGGCCCGCCGGAGGCTATCGCGAGCGCGAGGTAGGAGGGGTCGGCGACGATGTCGCTGGCTCCCGTCTCGGTCAGCGCTCCGGTAGCCGCGTCCACATCGGCGGCGATGATCCCGCGACCGCCCGCCGAGGTGAACGACCCGATGTATGCCCGTCCGCTGCCCTTGTCGCCCACGGTGTGCCCTCTCTGCGGCCGCTGATCACTTTGTGTCCGGGCCGACGGTAGCAGCGGTCTAGACCAAGTGTCCCCGGGTCCCCGCACCGCGCCCTGTCCCCAACTCCCTTCGCCGGGTGCTGCCCTCAGGTCCATTCGCCCCGGGCGCGTACCTGAGCCTCCGGGTGGTGCACATACGCGGGCCGCCACTGGGTGGCGTCGTATGTCCGGTGGAAGACGGGAGTGGCGGATCCGGAGATCGGCGGCACGATCCACGACCAGTCGGCGCCGACGCCCCGTCCCTGGCTCTCCTCCCGGTCGATATGGGTGAGGAAGCGGCGGGACTCGGTGTGGTGGTCGGTGACCGTGACGCCCGCCCGGTCGAAGGAGTGCAGTACGGCGCGGTTCAGCTCGACCAGCGCGCGGTCCTTCCACAGCGAGCGGTCGCTGGTGGTGTCGAGGCCCAGCCGCTCGGCGACGCGGGGCAGCAGGTCGTAGCGGTCGGTGTCGGCGAGGTTGCGGGCGCCTATCTCGGTGCCCATGTACCAGCCGTTGAAGGGAGCCGCCGGGTAGCAGATGCCGCCGATCTCCAGGCACATGTTGGCGATCGCGGGCACGGCGTGCCAGCGCAGTCCCAGGTCCGTGTACCAGCCGTCCTCCGGGTGGTGCAGCTCAACCTCCAGCACGGCGTCCCGCGGCAGTTCGAAGAACCGCGGTTTGCCGTCCGCGTCCTCGACGACCAGCGGGAGCAGGTCGAACGGGGTGCCGGGGCCGCCCTGCCAGCCGAGGGCGAGTGCCAGGTCGGTGAGTCCGGCGTTCCGCGGGTCACCGACGACTGTTCCTTGGACGTCGCGGTAGCCCGCGTACCGTACGAGCTGCTCGTTCCAGATCCGCGGGCCGGGGCGGTCCGGCGCGTCCGGGGCGAAGACGGTGATCAGCGGGCGTATGCGGCCGCCGTTGGTGGCATCACGCAGGTGGACGGCCGACTCGCGGGCCACGGCGTCGGCGTCGGCGATATGGCGGCAGTCGCGGATGCGCAGTGAGCGCCAGTAGAGCCGGCCGATGCAGCGGTTGCTGTTGCGCCAGGCCACGCGTGCGCCGTAGGCGAGTTCGGCGGCGGTGTGACGGTAGGTGCCGGTGCTGTCGATCTCCGCGTGCACGGCGGCGATTCTGGCCGCCGGGTCGCCGGCCCCGGGCTCCTCACGATGATGCAGCCGGATGAAGTCCTCGGCTTCATCGCGCAGTTCACCGCCGTCGGGCGGCGGGGCCGGTCTCTCGTGGGCGACCGGGCAGCCTGCTCCCGTCCCGGCCGCCGGTTCCTGCCGGACCTCCCGTCCGTAGGACTTGCGCAGGGATCTGAACAGTGACGGCCGCATGGTGCGAACTCCCGGGCTCCTGAAGGGACCTACGTGGATGCCGCTGTGGTTACCCCTCGAACACACTGATCTACCCTGTGCGTGCCGAGTGCACATGCCTCAATCAAGGGCGTTGCGTCTATTCCGCAGGTCAGGCAGGCACGAGGGGGGCGCGCGGAGAGGTACTCAGAGGCGTGGCGAGCTCCTCGAGCGCCTGCTCCAGTGCCTGGAGATGCGTGAGTGCCGCATCGGCTCCCGAGTGGTGCCGCGAAACCGGTACGAAGTCGGCGGGAACCTTTGTCCGGCCGGTCGCGGGCGGCACGAGCGCGTGCACGGCGGCCTCAACTCGCAGGCAGGCGGCGGCCAGCCGGGCGTCATGCGTGCGGGTGCGGTCCGGCGAACCGGCGGGGGCGTCCGGTTCGGCGGCGACGGCCGTGAGCCCGCGCACCTCGCGTGCGCAGTCGTCGAGCAGCGCGATCACCTGGCGGGCCCGCGCCTTGCGGGCGCGCAGCGGGCTGAGCGGGTGGACGAGCGGGGCGAGCGAGAGCCGTACGCGGCCGAGCAGCAGCTCCAGTTCGGCGGCGAGCGGCGCGGGGTCGGCCTGCTCGTCGCCGGCCAGTCGGCGAGCGGCCGCGGCGGTGCAGCCGTGGACGCAGGTCAGAGCCCGCCGGATCCAGGCGTCGGTCGCGCCGTGCGTGGTGACGGGAAGGATCAGTGCGACACCGAGTGCCGCGCCGAGCGCGCCGACCGCCGTCTCCTCGAAACGGAGCAGCAGCAGGCCCGGGTGCAGGACGCCGAGCAGCCCGTACAGCAGACCGGCCATGACGGTGACGAAGAACATCATCCAGCTGTACGAAGGTGCGGCCGTGTAGAAGATGCCGAAGACGCAGACGGCGACCAGCGCGGCGGTGGGCGCGGGCGATCCGGCGATGGGGATCGCGATCAGCAGTCCAGCGGCGATGCCGGCGACGGTGCCGAGGACCCGGCGGAAGCCGCGGACCAGGGTCTCGCCGCGCGAGGCGGTGTTGACGAAGATCCACCAGGCGGTGCCCACGGCCCAGTACCAGCGGTCCGGCGAGATCAGCTCGCCCGCGGCGAGCGCGATGGCGCAGGCGAAGGTCGCCTGGAACGCCTGGCGGGTGGTGGGCCGAGCGAGTCCGCGGCCGGGCAGCGGTGCCGGGGCGGCGGGCGGCGGCGTACGCCGCTCGATGCACCACAGGCCGAAGCGGACGCTCGCCGAGGCGGCGAGCGCCAGCGCCACCGCTCCGTACAGCTCCGGCAGTTGGGCCGGGACGGCGTGCAGGAACTGCGTGACGAAGAACATCATGAACGCGAAGATGCCCAGCGCATGGCCGCGCGGGCCCCAGCGCCTGGCGTAGACGCCGAGGAAGACCACGCCGAGCCAGGCTGCGGCGCGCAGCAGCGGCTGTCCGTGCAGCGTGGTCGCGAGGGCCAGTACGGGGAAGCCGACGACGGGCAGCAGGGCGGTGGTGGCCACCTGGCGGCGCACACTCGTGTCGGCGACGGTGAACAGTGCGAGCATCGCGGCGAGGCCGCCGGTGATCGAGGCGACGAGGGAGAGCCCGGCCAGTTCGGCGGCCATGACGGCGAGAGCGACGCCGAGCACGGCGCGCGTGGAGACACGCAGCCGCACCCGTCCCGGATCCGGGGCGGTGAACATCCTCTTCACGCCGGTCACCTTCTTCACGCGGCCGTCCCGCCCCCTTGCTGCTCAGCACCCTTTTCGGACATGGCAAAGGCGCCGCGGGTCCGGTACGGCGTCTTCGCCGGACCGGCGCTGCGCGGCGCCGTCTCTCCCCAGAGGAAAGCATCCCGGTGGCTGATGGCTCAACTCGGCGGCCGTGGGGTGTGCCATTGGTACAGTCGATGCCAGAAGCGAGGGACCAGCAGGAGGCCAACGGACTATGGCGGTGGACACACTCGACACCCGCATCCTGCGGCTGATGATCGAGCAGCCGCGCACCAGCGTGCGGGAGTACGCCAGGATCCTCGGCGTCGCCCGCGGCACGCTCCAGGCCCGGATCGACCGCCTGGAGCGCGACGGCGTGATCACCGGCACCGGGCCCCACCTCTCCCCCGCCGCGCTCGGCCACCCGGTGCTCGCCTTCGTCCATATCGAGGTCACTCAGGGACACCTGGACGAGGTCGGCGACGCGCTCGCGGCCGTGCCCGAGATCATCGAGGCGTTCTCGATCACCGGCGGCGGGGATCTGCTGACCCGGGTCGCGGCCCGGGACAACGGACATCTCGAGGACGTCATCCAGCGGCTGATCCAGCTGCCCGGCGTGGTGCGCACGCGCACGGAGATGGCGCTGCGGGAGCGGGTGCCGCACCGGCTGCTGCCGCTGGTCGAGTCGGTGGGCCGGAGGACCGACGCGTCACGGTGAGCCGTGGCTTGGCATGCTGGAGCACATGAGCACTTCCCGCACCGCTTCGGTCATCTTCGATCTCGACGGCACACTTGTGGACAGCGAGCCGAATTACTACGAGGCGGGACGCAGGCTCCTCGCCGAGTACGGCGTGACGGACTTCAACTGGCAGCGCCACACCGACTTCATCGGCATCGGAACGCGGGAGACGCTTGAGGCACTGAGCGCGGAGTACGGGATCGACGCGCCGATCGACGAACTGCTGGCCGGCAAGAACCGGCACTATCTTCAGCTGGCGCGGGCCTCGACCGAAGTGTTCCCGCAGATGCGGAAGTTCGTCGAGCTGCTGCACACGGACGGCGTCGAGATGGCCGTGGCATCCGGCTCGTCCCGGGCCGCCATCGAGGCCGTACTCAGTGGGACCGGTCTGGACGCCTTCATCCCGACGGTCGTCTCGGCCGAGGAGGTCGCGAAGGGAAAGCCGGAGCCCGATGTCTTCCTCGAGACAGCGCGCCGGCTGGGCGTCGGCCCCGCCGACTGCGTGGTGCTGGAGGACGCGGCGCCGGGCGCGACCGCGGCGCAGGCGGCGGGCATGCGCTGCATCGCCGTGCCCTATGTCGCCGCGACGGCGGGCGATGCCGCGTTCCGGTCGGCGGACCTGCTCTTCGCGGGCGGCCAGAGCGAGTTCACGGCGCGGGCCGCCTACGACTGGCTGTTCCGCTCGACGGCTGCGTAGCTCCCGGTCCGGGCCAGGGCCTGTGGTCCTGGACGCCAACCTCCTGATCCGACGCGGACGCGCAGACCGCCCGGGCGTAGGCTTCGCTCAGCATGGACGCGGCGGGGGGCGGAGCACATGACGGCTGGGTCAACGCAGAGGTTGGGGTCGACCCTCGATTCGGTCGTGGTGTACGCGCAGGGCGCGGTCTGCCGACGCCTGGCCCGGGGCAGCGTGCCGCCCGACGGCCGGGTGCGGGTGACGGGACTGCCCCGTTCGCTGGACCCGGGCTCGCTGCGGGCCCGTGTCCTGGGCGCCTCCGGAGTGCGCGTCACCGAGGCCCGGGTGGAAGTCGAGGCCGAGCCGCTCGGCACCGGCACGCCCGACGAGTTGCGGCGCGAGGTCGAGCGGCTGAGCGACGAGTACGCGGCGGCGCAGGGACGCCGGGACCGACAGCTGAGCCTGATCGAAGAGGTCAGCGCTCTCCACCCGGTCCCGCCTGCCCGCAAGCGCGAGGACCCGCACCGCCGCACCCCGGTCGACGCGTGGCTGGAGCTCGCCGAATTCGTCCACGAGCGGCTGACGGGACTGCACACCCGCCTCTTCGAGCTGGAGGAGGCACTGCGCAACGCCGAGCACGAGCTCACCGTCGCCGCCGACAGGCTCGCCCGCGCCTCCACCGACGCGCCGTCAGCGCACGTGGAGACCACGGTCTGCGCGGTCCTGACCCTCGACGGCACCGGTGATGCGGAGGAGGTGGAACTGGAGCTGGAATACGGGGTGCCGGGCGCCGTCTGGGTGCCGGCCTACCGTCTCACTCACCGTCAGGGCGACGGCAGCGGCCGTCTGGTGCTGCGCGCATCGGTCGCCCAGCGGACCGGCGAGGACTGGACCGGCGTACGCATCGCCCTGGCCACCGCCGATCTTCGGCGCCGCACCGACCTGCCGAGGCTCCGCTCGATCCGGATCGGACGCAGTCAGCCCGCCCCCGCGCCTTCTGGCTGGCGCGAGCCCCCGGCCGGGCTCGTCGACCTGTTCTCCGGCTACGACGCGGCAGGCCCCCGCCCTGCCACGGCCGCCGCACCCGCGGCTGTCGGGGCAGGTGCCGCCACCGGTCCCGTTCCGCCACCGCCGCCCCCACCGCCCGCACCGCAGGGCTACGGCGCTCCCCCGATGCCCGGCGGTGTTTACGGCGCTCCCCCGGAGGACTTCCGCAGCGCAATGCCCGCCCTCGCGCAGCCGGTTGGGGCTCGACCGGGCGCCAGGTCGCGTACCGGCGGCAGGTCCTCCGCAGGTGCCCCAGCCGCCATGGCACCCGCCGCTCCTGGCGCGGTCGCGCCGCCGCCCCCTCCGGCACCGGTATCCGGTCCGCCGCAGCCGAGCGGCGCCGAACTCGACTATGCCGCCCTTGTCCTGTGCGGCCCCGACGAGCAGGGCGGTCGCAGAGGCCGGCTGTTTCCCGACTCTCCGTTCGACCCGGTGGCGGCCGAGTACCGCCGCCGCGCCGAAGCGGTGGCCGCGCTGCCGCTGCCCGGACAGGCCGTGCGGCCCCGCGAGTCGGCGGGTTCCTTCGACCACCGCTTCGATGCCACCGCCCGCGCCGACATTCCGTCGGACGGCACCTGGCACACCGTCACCGTCGGCGAGATCCCGGTCGGCCTGCGTACCGAGTACCTCTGCGTGCCGTCCGTGGAGCAGACCGTGTACGCGACGTTGGTGCTCTCCAACGCCACCGACCAGGCACTGCTGGCCGGCCCGGTGGAGGTCACCGTCGACGACGACTTCCTGCTGACCGCCGCACTGCCCACGCTTGCCCCCGGCGGTGTCCGCCGGGTGGGGCTCGGGCCGGCCGAGGGCATCCGGGTCACCCGCCGTACCAACGTGCACGAGTCGACCTCGGGCCTGCGCAACAACACCACCGTGCTCGACCACCGCGTCCACGTGGAGCTGGCCAACCGGCTCGCGAGGCCCGTCACCGTTGAAGTCCGCGAGCGGGTGCCGGTCACCTCCGAACCGGACGTCCGGATCGAGGAGCGGGCCGACTGGACGGCACCCGAGGACGGCACGGGGCCCGATCGCCATGCGCCGGGCACCCGCGTCTGGCGACTGGACCTGCCCGCGGGCGCCACTGCCGCCCTCGACGGCGGCTACGAGATCCGCATCCCGACCGGCAAGGCCCTGGTCGGCGGCAACCGCAGGAGCTGACGCCATGTCCACGGCCCCGAAGCCGATCGCCCTCCCCGTCACCGCCGTCACGTGCCTCGAGGATCGCGCCCACATCGAGCGCGCCGTCGTGCTCGACCTGGAGGCCGGGGTCCAGCGGCTGCGTCTCGGGCCGGTCAGTGCGCTGGCCGTCGACCGGACCCTCCATGCCGAGCTGACCGCCGATCACCTCGCGACCGTGCTCGACGTGCGGATCGTCCGCAGCTGGACGCCGCGCGGGCCGCTGCCGTCCGCCGACGGCGACTCCGCCCTGCGCAACCGCGTACACACCCTCGAAGAGGAGCGGCTGGCCCTGGGGCAGCGACGCGACCGGCTGCAGGCCCGCCTTGACCTGCTCGGCCGCCTCGCCGCCGATCTGCTGCGGGAGATCGGCGAAGGCGCCGGCTCCGGGGAGACCGAACGGCTCCGTTGGGCCCGCGAACTGGACCGGGTGGACGACGAACGCGACGCGCACGGCGAGCAACTCCGCACCGTGGAGGCCCGGCTGGCCGCCCTCGCTGCCGAACTCGGGGAAGCTCAGCGGGCCATGCACCTCTCCGAGCAGGAGCCCGCCGAGCTGGTCGGCCATATCGAGTTGACCGTCGAGGCCGCGGTCGCCGGGCCGGTCGGGCTGCGCCTGAGCCACCTCACCCCGTGTGCGCTGTGGCGGCCCGCCTACCGGGCCGTGCTCGACGGGGACTCCCTGACGCTGAAGACCGACGCGGTGGTCTGGCAGCGCACCGGTGAGGACTGGTCGGACGTACGGCTGACCTTGTCGACGGCCCGCTCGGCGCTGGCCACCGATCCGCCACGGCTGGGCGAGGACCGGCTGACGCTCAAGGACCGCTCCGCGGCGGAGCGCCGCACGGTCGACGTCGAGCTGCGCGAGGAGGAGATCGGGGACCTCGGCCCGGCCCCGGTGCTCGGTCTGCCGGGGGTGGACGACGGCGGCGAGGCGCGGGTGTTGAGATCCCCCGCGCCGGTCTCGGTGCCCGGTGACGGCCGCGCCCACCGAGTGCTGCTCTCCGCATTCACCACGGCCGCGCCCAGTGAGTACGCGTGCTCACCGGAGTTGTCCTCCCTGGTCACCCAGGTGGTGCGGTTCGACAACCTGTCCGGCCACGCGCTGCTCGCCGGGCCCGTGGACCTGGTCCGCGGCAGCGGATTCAGCGGCCGCGGCACGCTGGACTTCACTGCCCCCGGCGCCCCCGTTGAGCTGGCCTTCGGCAGCTGCGACGACTACCGGGTGGTCCGGCATGCCGAGGAGTCCCGCGACTCCGCCGGAATCACCCAGCGGACCGTGGTCACCCGCACGGTCCGGCTGCACCTGTCCCGGTTCTCCGCCCCCGGGGAGCACGGCGAGCGGGTGGTCGTCCTTCGGGAGCGGATGCCGGTCTCCGAGGTCTCGGCGGTGGAGATACGCCTGCACAAGGATTCCTGCTCCCCGGCGCCCGACGTGGTCGACGCCGAGGGCATCGCCCGCTGGGACGTCACCCTCCCGCCCGGCGGCCGCCGCACGGTCACCCTGGTCTACGAGCTGTCGGCGAGCGCCAAAGTCACCGGGCTCTGAGCTCAGTGGGCCGCTGCACGCCTGCTGGTGCAGGCCTGATCTTGGCTCCAGCCCTCAGCCGGGGGCCGTCTCGCACACCCGAAGGACGTGAGGGCCGGTATCCGCCGGCCGCCGGCATCCCCGGCCCCACCAAGTGGCGTTCTTGTCTGCCGTGCGCAAACCGAGGGAATCACCTTGGCCGGCCGGTCGCGATCGGGCGACAGGCCGCGTACCGGGCCACCAGCAGGCGAAGGGGTACGGTCGCGCTCGCGACCGCTGCCCAAGCAAAGTCAAGGCGCAGCAGCCGTCACGAACTGCCAGAGTCGGGCAGTTCGGCGGGCAGTGCGTCGTGTTCCTGCTCGACGGCGGGCTCGCCGGAGGAGGGGAGCAGTTGCGGGATGCCGTCGACGATCGGATAGCGGCGGCGCAGGCGCGGGTTGTAAAGAGCGCCCCTGGTCTCGTCGAGGATCAGCGGACCCTTGTCGAGCGGGCAGGCGAGGATCTTCAGCAGCGGGTTGTCAGGCTTCATGGCCGGGTTCCTTCGGAGGTGGAGGTGTCCGCGTCGTGTCGCGGCATGGTGAGCAGGACCGTTAGGGCCAACGCGGTGCCGCCGAGGCGCAGCAGCAGCCGCAGCGGGTCCTCGGGCAGTGGCTCGTCGAACGCGATCGTGCCGCTGACGATGGTGAACACGCAGGTCACCGTCGAGCAGACCGGGACGATCAGCGACGCGCGGCAGCGCTGCAGGGCGGTCTGGGACAGCACCAGTCCGCTGATCCCGGTGAACAGCAGAAGGTACGGGTAGGGAGAGGCGAGCAAGGCCGGCACGGAGCCTTGGAGGTCCGAGGTGCCCAAGTGCCCGGAGATGCCCTTGATGGCGAGCGAGCTGACCCCGTACAGCAGACCGACCGCCACCGCGTAGGCCACTCCGGTGGTCGGCTGCCGGTGACGCCGGCGGGCTCGCCGTTCCGCGGCCGCGTACAGCAGCAGTCCGGCCGCGAGTGTCGGCAAGCACAGTGCCAGCAGGAGACCCGCGGGCGCGCTGCGGCTGATCTCCTCGCTGCTCTCGTACAGCGAGGACACCACCATGACCAGTGCCAGCCCGATGACGGCCACCGCGCGCCGCTCACGGCCGGAGGGGCGCTCACCGAGCACCACCGACGAGAGCACCAGCAGGAGAACCAGCCCGGACAGGAACAGACCCTGGGCGGCGGCGATCGGCAGTGTGCGGTAGACGGCCAGTTGGGCGGCGAATCCCAGGGCGAGCGCCGCGGCGCCGCAGATCCACAAGGGCCTGCCGGCCAGCAGGAGCAGGGCCCGGCCCGGCTGTGCGGCGCTGAGCGGCGGCATGCCGGCCAGAGCCCGCTTCTCCAGGACGAAGCCGGTGCTGTACAGGACGTTCGCCGCCAGTGCGGCGGCCACTCCCCACACCACGGGCTACACCTTCCTCGCGTGCACCAGGAGGATGGAGGAGAGGGACGGCAGTCGGCAGGCCAAGCGGTCCAGCGGGCGGAGCGGGCGCGGCACTCCGTGGAACGGCGCACCGGCGACCGTCACCACCTCGAACCCGGACGCCGCCACGAACTCGCGCAGCGCGCGCGCCGTGTAGAGCCGCAGATGGCCCACCACCTGGCTGCCAGGCCTGCCGTGGATGCGGCGCAGACTCACCTCGGAGAACACCGGTTGGACTCCGGCGAGCAGCAGCCCGCGGTTGTACCAGGCGGCAAGGTTCGGCGTGGAGAGCATCAGATGCCCCCCGGGTCGCAGCACCCGGTGCAGTTCGTCGAGGGCGCTGTCGGGGTCGACGAGGTGCTCGACGACCTCGCTGAACAGCACGGCATCGGCGCTGCCGGAGGCGAACGGCAGCCCACCGCCGGTCAGCTCGCCGCGGACGACCTGGCTCAGACGCGGCGCCGCCCGGCGCAGCGCGTCCTGCGACCAGTCGACTCCGACGATGCGGTGCCCCTTCAGTACGCGGGCCGCGGTCGCGGCCGCCGAGCCGTCACCGCAGCCCACGTCGAGCACGGTCGCGGCCGGGCGGCCGGGCCCGGCGGGCCCGAGCGCATCGGCCAGCATCTGGGCCTGGCGCAGACTACGGGCCTCGCCGGAGGCGACGGGGACGGTGGGGTCCTCGTAGAAATCCCGCAGCCCGGGGACGGGCCGGGTCGGCGAATGCACCGGTGCCTCGGGCGAGTTCCCGGCGGCGGAGCCGTTGGATGAGGGGGTCATGACGCCTTCCCACGGTTCTCCCGGGCGGAGCAGGCTCCACCCGGTGTCGGGTCCGGACGCAATGCGTCGCGGTCGTACGGCCCGCCGGGTCGGCATGCCTTGTCCCGAACTCCGGGCGTCCCGGGGTCCGGAGCGGTGGCGTCCGCCTCCGGAATGTCGGCTTCCGGCCCCACACCCCAAGCGTCCGACCCGGCCCTGGTCACCTGTGACGTCGTCGAAAGCGACTGCTCGAACAAGCCCGCCAGGTGCGCGCCCGCCGCGTCACCGAGCAGCGCCCGCGACCAGCGCAGCGTCACATGCAGTCGCCCGTCGGTGGAAGCCGCCGCCACGCTCAGCCCGCGCGGCATCCGCGCCGGTGCGGAGAACCACACGGCTCTCGCCCGGCCGGCGTCACCGAAGTCCAGCGAGTACGGAACGCGCCCGATATTCGTGACCAGCGCCGTCGACGTCCAGGGCGCGGCCGCCCGCCGCGCGCCACGGGTGAGCGCGCCCCGGATTCCGACCGGCAGCAGCCGCGCGGTCAACAGGCTCGCCCCGGAACCCAGCGGCGCACCCTGGGCCGACTTCAGCGCGCGGGTGCGCCGAGCGGTGGTGCCCAGCAACCGGGCCACGGCCGCCAGGTCCGGCCGCTCACCGAGCAGCAGGTCCGTGTCGCGCGGGTCCTCGGAGGTCATGGCCACCTCGACGATCCGGGTTCCGTTCCCCATCGGCATCTCTCTGCCGCGCGGACGGTCGTCGACGGGCATGGTGATCCGCACCGGACCGGCCGGCCTGCCCTGCGAGACGTTCCAGCGGCCCACCATCAGTGACGCCGCGACCAGCAGTTGGTCATTGACGGTCCACGGCGCGGGCCCGCCGGTCCGACCCACACGCGGCGGAACGGGCAGCTCCGCCTGCAGCATGCCGTTGCCCGCAGCGCGGGCGCGCACCGGCTCGGGGCGGGAGTCCGGCGCGACTCGCACGGGCCGCGCGCAGACCGCGCGGGCCGTTCCGTCGGTCGCGGCCGGGGCCGGCCCCGAGGGGTCCGGCCGAACCGGCCCGGGGACAGGGAGAGCGGCCGAGCCGCCGTACCGTTCCGCGGTCGTGGCGAGCACCCGCAGCCCGGACCCTGCGTCGAGGGCCGTGTGATGCATCGTCAGCAGCAGCACGGTCCGGGTCGCCTCCGGCACGCCCGCCTCCGGCGGCTCACCGGCGGTCGTTCCCTCGTCCACCTCGATGACTTCCAGGCGCATCGGCGGCGACAGGGCCAGCGACGGACATTCCGTCAGGGCTCGCGCGCGGGCGCGGTCCAACGCGTCGGGTCCCGGCCGCGCGAAGCTCACCGGGTCGCTGTCCGGTTCGCCGGTCAGCTCCCACGCGAAGGACTGCCGGTGCCGGCGGCCGGGCACTTCCCGCATCAGCACCCGGGGGTGCGTCAGCAGCGCCCGCCGGAACGCGGTCCGCAACCGTGCCGGGTCCAGCCGTCCGGGCAGATGGACCTCGATGTGTACGGTCTCCGGCTCGTCGTCACTGAGGCAGTGCCGCGACACCTCATCGATGGTCGGAAAGGGAATCCGGACCCCGCCGGGAGGGGTTGAGGTCCCCCGTCCGGCGGCGGTCCGCGACGAGGTCATGACGGGCCACCGCCTCCTGGATGCCGAGGGAGCGGCTCAGTCCGGTCGTCCCCGGCGCTCGTGCTTCCCTGCCGGGCCGTGACCACCGGTCCGGCTACGGGCGCGTCGTCACCGCCGTCGCTTTCCGGCGCGTCGGCACCGCCGTCGCAGTTCCGACCGGCGGCCGCGGACGCCGGGCTTACCGCCGTCACCAAGGCGGCGGACAGGGCCACCAGTGCCAGTACCTGGGCGAAGGCGCTGAACGCGCCTTGCCCGGCGGCAGCCGGCTCCCCGGCTCCGACGGCCGCGGCGATGCCCGCTCCGGTCATCGCCACCGCGGCGGTCGGCACCAGGACGGCCGGCCTGAACCGGGCCGCCACGGCGAGTACGGGCACCACCAGAGCCAGCGGACCCGCCGCCACCGCGACGACGGCGGTCAGCGCCAGCGTCCCGAGCAGCATCCCGGGGGCCGCCGGTTCGGGCAGCTCCTCGTCGGTTTCATCAGCGCGCCTGCGGCCCACGAAGGCCAGTGCGGTCAGCGCGACGAGCGCGATCACACCGCCGATCAGGGCGGCCCGGTACGGCTTGGAGGGCTCGAACTCCAGGTTCACCGTGCCGGACGCCCCGGCCGGGACCACCCAGGCCTGCTGCCAGCCGTCGAGCCGCACCGACTCCAGCTCCGTGCCGTCCAGGGTGGCCTTCCAGCCGTCGTTGGCGTTCTCGTAGGTCTGCAGGTACGTGGCCTCGCCGGAGCCGGCCGACACCGACACGGTCCGGCTGTCGTCGGTCCACTTGGTGACGGTGGCCTCGCGGCCCGCGGCTCCCGCGATCTCCTGCGGGGTGCCCTGGGTCAGAGTGACGTCGGTGATCGCCAGCGGACCCGCGTCGCCCGCCTCCACCTCGTGCTCTCCGGCCGGAAGGTCCAGGGTGCCGTCCTTTTCCTCTCCCGCGCAGAGTTCGACGGTGACGGGACGCCGCTCGGTGAGGTCCCGGACGGATCCGGAGGCCTTCGTCTTGTGCAGGACACCGCCGATGGCAAGGTCCGGGCCCTCACCGCACGGCAGCGAGAAGCGCGCGGACGGCTTCGGAGGCGGCACCCGCAGGTCGGCCAGCGCGGGAACGTGGACCTCACTGAGCCCGACCGGCAGCTGCAACTGCGCGTCCGCCACCGGATTGTGGACGGTGAGCGGGGCGACCCTGCTGACGGTGATGTCGAGCCGGTTCGTCTCGATCTCCGGGAAGCGCACCCGCCCGTTCTCGTCCACATCAGCCGTGGCGGAGCCGTGCGGCGAGCTGATCAGCACCTGCTCGGGCCGGGTGGACACCCCGCCCGCCGGCGCGAGGATGATCTCGTCGACCTTCTCCTTCTTGGGCCAGCTCAGGTGGACGACCGGCCGGTCGCCTGCGATCCAGGCGGTCGTCAGATCACCGTCGACCAGGTTGCGGGCGCTGAGTGACATGCCGTTGCGGCTGGTGGAGTCCGCGGAGGCCGTCACCCGGTTCTTCGGTCCCGGAGCCGAACGGTCCAGCAGTTCGTCCAACGGGCCGCCGGGCACGGCGACGGCTCGCGCCGACACCTTGTACTCGCCCGCTTCCTGGGTGCTGAACTGCCGGTGCAGTCCCACCTCGGCCGATACGGGCGACAGGCCGCCCGCGTCGGTGCCGCGGTGCAGGGAGTAGACGGTCGACGCCGCGTCGGTGCGCTTCGCGTCGGCGGGCAGCGCCAGCATGCGCGTCACCTGCACATCCGGGATCGACACCTCGGAGAAGCCGGCCCCGGACAGCCCCGGCCGCGCCTGCTGCGCGGCAAGGACGGTGATCTTCATCCAGGAGGCCTCGCCGACGGGCGCCTTGACGCTCTGCGGCTGGCCATTCGTCTGCAGCGGGCTTTCGGCCGAACCGCGGTCGGTCTCGATCCGCACCCGCGTGGGCGCGGCGCGCATGCTGTCGCCCGGGAGGGGCCTCAGCTGGATGGAGGCCGGGATGTCGGTCGGCCCGGAGAAGTCCACCTTGAGCCACTGACCGGCCGGCTTGCCCGGGCTGCCCTCGGCCCACGCGGTGTCCGGGTTGCCGTCGAAGGCGTTCACCGGGTCGTACTGCGGCAGGTGGAACAGCCAGTTGCCACTGCTGGAGGCCGTCACGGACGTCGCGCCGCGCAGGTCGGCCGTCGTCTGGTGATCGGTGCCCTCCGACGGCAGGATCTGCTTGGGCTTCTCGCCCGGGTTCTGCAGGCTGCCGGAGTGATTGCGCTCGTCCGCGGTGTACGTGTACGAGGTGTTGTTGTTGACCAGGCCGAACCGGGTGTCGGCTCGGCGCAGCCCGTCCGCGACGGCCTTCACCGGTGCGGTGACGCCCTGGGGAAGACTGTCCCCGGCCAGTACGGCCGGCCGGTCGGCCATCGAGGGATCGGCCGACAGCTGGAGCAGCGACTCGGGTCCGCCACTGACCACGGCCGTGTCGGCCGCGGCCGACACACCGACCCTGTCGGGACGCCTGTCGCGGTCCTGCGGCTGATAGATCTCCACGGACTGGAGCCGCGGATACAGCCCCTGCACCTGTAGCGGGGTGTCGGCGGCGATGCGCCCGCCGGTCACGAGCGGGCCGAACCCGGCGACCTTCTTGTAGCCGGACGATTCCAGGGTCCGCTTCACCGTCTGCGGCGGGACATAACCGATCTGGTCGGGGTCGAGATCATTGCGCACGACCACTTCGTGCATGCCGGCCCGTGCCAGGTATGCCTGAAGGCCCGGAACCTCGGTGCCGGACAGCAGCGCCTGCTCGACGGCGTCCGTCGCCCGGCGTGAGCCGGGTGTACCGAAGGGCACGAAGTCACGCTGCGCCCAGGGCGTTTCGGCCAGCACGTCGAACGGCTGGTCGATGGGCGAACCCCAGGTGTAGATGCCGTGCGCCGTCGCCGGTACGACCATGGCCCGGCTGTTCGGGGCGTTGTCCTTGAGCCAGCCGGCAGCCTTCTCCCAGTGGGTGGGCAGCTTGGTGAAGGCGCCGGGCTGCAGGATCGAGCCATTGAGGTACGGCAGGGCCAGGCCGGGCAGTACCAGCACCGCCACCACCGCGGGCGCCCAGCGGCGACCGGGAAGTGCGCGAGCACTTGTGCTCACGGAGAGCACAGCCGTCAGGTGGGCCAGGCCGAGGGCGAGCGCGAGGGCCAGTCCCGGCTGGAACTTGTAGATGTTGCGGAAGGGCTTCAGCGACCCGTTCAACCACTCCTGCACGACACCGTGGAACGGACCGCCGAAGGCGCCGCCGTACCCGGCCAGCGTGATCAGGACGACGGCCAGGACGGTCAGCAGCAGCCAGCGGCGCTCCGGCAGGTCCCGGCGGGCCAGGCCCGCCAGCCCCAGTGCCGCGGCGAACGCCGAACCCAGGACGGTGATGACGGACGCCGCGACGGTCCAGCCGGCCGGCAGCCATGCCTCACCGAAGTTGAGATACGCCACCCAGTTGCCGGCGCCGCGCAGCAGCTCGGTCGCGGACATGGTGGCGGTGGTGGTGTCGGCCTGCTCGACGTACGGCATGAAGTTCTCGCCGTGGACGGCGAGCAGGAGCAGCGGCACCACCCACCACACGGTGGCCAGCACGACGCCCGGTATCCACCAGCCCAGCAGCGCGCGCCGGCGCCGGCCGGCCGGGCGGCTGAGCAGGTACAGACCCACGGGCAGCAGCGAGGCCAGCGTCGAGGCGGCGTTCACACCACCCATGAAGGGGATCAGCATGGCCGAACGTGCGGCGGCCATACGGGGGCTCAGCGCCGCGGAGGTCAGCGGCAGCAGCACCCAGGGCAGCAGGGCACCGGGCAGCGCGGCGGCGGAGGTCGAGCCGATGACGATCGTGAAGGTGGGCCACAGCGCGTACACCACCGCACCGAGCAGCCGTGTCGCGGGCGTGCCCACGCGCAGCCGTTCGGCGAGCCTGAGCGCACCCCAGAAGGCGGCGGTCACGATGATCGACAGCCAGAGCCGCTCGGCCAGCCACACCGGCACCTGCAGCAGGTCCATGAACCCGTAGTAAGGGAGCGCCGGGAAGGCGTAGCCGATGTACTGGTTGGCCATGCCGCCGAGGCCCACGTTGCCGTTCCACAGCGAACCGAGGTCGCCGAGGAAGCGCCAGGGGTCGAGGGCGACGCCGAGCTTGGTCTCGAACGTCATCTTCCCCGGTGACACCGCGAGGAAGGACACCAGCACGACGGCCCAGAAGCCGAAAAGCAGACGTCGTCCGCGCGGCGCCCCGGACGCCCCGGACGCCTCGGACGGCGTCGGGCCGGGCTGCGGCGCCCGGGTGGGCGCCTGGACCGTAGTGGTCATGACCGTTCCTCGCTTCGCTTGCTCATGGGCTTCGCCTGAGAATCAGCAGCAGATTCCAGGTGGCGATCTCGCGGAGTCCCGGCACCCGGGTGATCGTGCTCGCGAAGAACGGCCAGTAACGGGACCGCGCCGTGACGACTTGCACGTCGTCGCGGCCGCGGACGTGCCGCAGGGTGGGACCGATGTGGACGGGGAACAGGTTTTCGCCGACCGTGTGCTTCGCCTCGCGTCCGGTGCGCCGTTCGTAGCGTTTACGGGCCCGGTCGGCCCCGAGGTAGTGCCACGGCGCTGTCTCGTGACCTCCCCACGGGGAGAGCCAGTTGGTGAACGACAGGTAGATCAGTCCGCCGGGGCGGGTGACCCGCACCATCTCGCTGATGAACGTCTGCGGGTCCGACACGTGCTCCAGCACATTGGACGAGAAGCACACGTCCGCCGCGCCTTCGGCGAGCGGCAGCAGATAGCCGTCGGCGAGCACCGCGTCCTCGGTCACCGGGCCGCGTGCGCTCAGCTCCCGCAGGTCGGGCTCGAAGAGGTAGCTTCGCGCGCCGCGGCGGCGGAACTCCTCGGTGAAGTGGCCGCTGCCGCCGCCGATGTCGACGACGATCTTGCCGGGCAGGTCGATGTGACGTGCCACTTGTGCGACCGAGTCACGGGCCAGCAGGGTGTAGCACCGCTCGGGGTCGCTCTGTTCGCGCATGAACGCCCGGAAGAGGGTGGCCGATCGCCGCAACGACGGATCCTTGAACGCGCGTTCGGTGACATCGAAAATGGCCGCTCACCTCCCGCGTCCCGGCGCGGCGGCGAGCGCTGCGGCCTCGGCTGCGACCGCCTGGAACTGACGGACCGTCGATCTCCAGCGGAAGCGCTCGGCGCGACGCGCGGCGGCACGTCCCATGGCTGCGCGCCGGTGGGCACTGAGCGACAGAGCGCACCACGCGGCGGCGAACGAACTCTCACCCCGGGCCAGCACCCCGGTCTCCCCGTCCTCGATGGAGTCGCACAGGCCCGGTATGTCGAAACCGACTGCGGGAGTGGCCCGGGCGGCGGCCTCGGTGACGACCAGCCCCCAGCCCTCGACGAGGGAGGGATGCAACAGCAGCCAGGCCTCGCACATCAGCCGGTGCTTCTCGGCCTCCGACACCCGGCCGGCGAACGTCACACCGGGGCCGGCCATGGCTTCCAGCCGCTCGCGTTCGGGGCCGTCACCGACGATGACGAGCCGACCGCCGGTGACCGGACGGACCCGCTCCCACAGCCGCAGGAGCAGATCGATGCGCTTGTACTCCACCAGCCGGCCGACGGCCAGGAACAGCGGTTCCTTCGCCTCGGGCAGCAGCGCGCCGGGGTCTTCGACACCGTTGTTGACGATCCGGATGCGGTCCGCGGCCACGCCGATGCCGCGCAGCTCGGCGGCGGTCGACTCGGAAACGGCCACCATCAGGTTTGCGCGGTGGGTGCCTGCCAGCGCCCAGTGCTCCAGCCTGCGGCCGAGCCGGGCCGCCGGGCCCGGGTAACGCATCTGCCAAAGATCGGTGTGCACATGGTTGACCAGGCACAACGTCGGTCCGCGGTGCCACAGCGGCGCCAGGTACGGCATGCCGTTGCACACCTCGACCAGCAGGTCGCAGTCGCCGACCTCGCGGGCGACGGTCTTCCTGGCGCGCAGGAAGTGTCCTGCGTCACCGCCCGCAGAGACCACGCGGTACTCGCGTTCTGCGGCTGGGCCGCCACACACGAGCGTGACCTCGTGGCCGCCGGCGGTCAGACCGCCGGCTATCCGGTCGATGAGCAATTCCGAGCCGCCGGCGGCCTGGTTGCCCAGGTCACGGCGGGCGAGGAAGGTGATCCGGCGCGGCAGAGGTTCCGCGACGGGTGCGATGTGCGGGTCATCGGCGAGCGAGTTGGTGACTGCGCTGCCGGTGCGGGCTTGAGCGGGGACGGAGTCCTCCTGGCCGGAGGCCAGAGCGGACGCGTGCTGGGGCATAGTGGTGCTCCAACTCGACTGCTGCGGGGGCAGGCGGGTGAGGGATTGCCGGGCTTCCGGGGGTGAAGCGCTGGGCTGGCTCGGTGTGCGGGGTACCGGCCGGTACTGCCGGGACCGTGCCGACCGGCATGTGCGGTCGGCACCGTTGAGCATCCGGCCGGTGGCGGACTCCTGAGGGTGAGAGCCTGGCACCTACCGGAATCACTGGTTCCTACTGCGGGGTAACCCAAGTGTTCGTTCGAGTCATTCGTTCCACTACTCACGCGGGTGACAAGTTTGGGCCGGCCGGCGGCCCACTTTCATCACTCGCTTGAGTGTTCTGTCTGCCGACGGCCACGTATCAGCATCAGCACGCCGGCGGCGGCGAGCAGACCGCCCGCGATCCCGCCCGCAACGGGCACAGTCTCGCCGAGCAGCTTCAGCCGATTGCCGTCGTCCGCGGCCAGCGTCACCTGCTCGCGCCGGGTCGCCTCGGTGAACTCCAGCCGCTTGCTGGACAGCAGGGTGACCGCGTCCTTCTTCGAACCCGGGGCCCGGAGCGTCTTCGTCGGCGCGATCACCGCGTTCATGATCCGGCCCGTGCGCTGGTCCACCGTCAGCTCAATCCCCGCGTTGGAGTACCACTCCTCGGCGAGGACCTGGCCCTGCGGGCGGCCCACCAGCACGCCGGGCACCTGACGGCCGCCGGTGCGGGTGGCCGCGACGGTGCCGACGAAGACGTAGCCCCGGTGGCCGTGGATCTTGGTGGTGCCCTTGAACTCCAGCGGCACGGTGGCACCCAGGGTGCTGTCCCACCAGGTGTAAGCGCGCTTCTCGACATCGAACGGGAACTTCAGGTAGGCCTCGCCCTCGAACTTGGGCTTCTCCTCGCAGCAGCGCACCGGCAGGTTCGTGCGGCGGTCGGTGACCCAGCGTTCGGTGGTCCATTGCAGGGATTTCCGCGGGTCGGCCAGCGGCAGCGTCTTCGGGGTGTCGATCTGTGTCGACACGTCCCAGATCGCGTTTCCGCTGCGCTCGCTGCCGGCGACGTCGCCCAGCACCCGGCGGGTGATCGTTATCGTCTGGCCGTCCACCGTGGAGACGGATCCGGTGTCGAAATAACTACCCTCACCAGTGAAGACCGTCGTGGAGTTCACGTCGGTGGGCGTGCGCTTGGCACGCGGCTCCACGTACCAGGCGAGCAGCTGAGTGAGTACCAGCAGAAAAACGCCAGTACCCAGCAGAATCAGGGACAAACGCGACGTTGAACGGCGCATGCGGGTACTCCAATGCGGGCGGGATATGCGGGGCGTTTCACGGACCGTGCGGGAAGGGGTCACACGCACGGATCTCAGCCTGTCCGGGCCGAGGAGTGGCGTACCCGGGAGTAACAGCGCTGTGACCGGCGAAATTAGGCGGAGCTTGACCACCTGTCAATGCGACTCGCATACTGATCGCGCCGGACCGGGCCGGCGCGCTGGGTGACAACCTCATCGATAGAGAGGCCAATCACCCTCATGCCCAGACTGCTCGCCGCCTTCCTGACCTGCGTCGCCTCCGCCGTCCTGGCCACAGTCGCCGCCTTCGGAATCGTCGCCGCCCTCAATGTCACGCCCGAGCAGCAGAATGTGCCGCTCGTCACGTTCCCCGACCCTCCCGCCAACGGGACGTCCAGCACACCGAGCCCGAGCGCGGGCTAGGTTGTGAAGATCCAGGCCCGCTGATCGAGCGGCGTGCGGACCGGACGTCCGGGAGAAGGTGCTGCTGTGGCAGCGTCGTCAGCGTGGCACGACGTGCCACGAGAACAGATTCAGCGGTTCGCCGACCGAGCCTTGGAGCAGGTCCCCGAGCTTGCACAGGACATCCTCGCCGAGATCCGACGGGAATATCCGGGTCTGGCGTTCATCGCCGACGAGTCCGGAGAGCCGAAGGCCCTGGTGGCGATCCGGCACGCGCTGGAGCTCTTCGTGGAGCAGATGACCACGGGGTCGGACCGGCCGCGCGCCCTTCCGGAGATGTTCCAGGACTTCGGGCGCGGTGAAGTCACGCAGGGGCGCAGCCTGGACTCCTTGCAGGGCATCTACCGGCTGGGCGTACGCCTTTCCTGGCGGCGTATGGCGGAGATCGGCCAGCAGGTCGACATCCCGCCCGCAGCCATGTACGAACTCGCCGAGTCCGCGTTCGAGTACCTCGACGTCATGGTGGCGCAGTCGGTACGCGGCTACGCCGAGGCCGTCGCCCGCCAGGCCGGGGAGCGGCTGCGCCTGCAACGACAACTCGTCGAGCTCCTGCTCGCCGAGCACCGCACGGATCCGTCCGCCTTCCTCGCCGACCGCGCGGCCGGCATCGGCTGGCAACTGCCCGAAAAGGTGGCGGTGGCCGTGCTGCTCCGCCCCGCCCAAGAGGCCGTCGCCCCCGCCGTGGGCGTCGAGGTGCTGCTCGACATGGAGGGCGAGCACCCGCGCATGGTGGTGCCGGACCCGGAGGCCCCCGGGCGCGCGGAGTTGCTGCACCGGGCGATGGCCAACTGGTCCGGCGCGATCGGCCCGTCGGTTCCCCTGACGGAGGCCGCCACGTCGCTGCGCTGGGCGGAGACCGCCGTCGGGATGATCGAGCAGGGCCTGCTGCCGCAAGGGCGGCTCCTGCACTGCGGCGAGCATGTCGAAGCCCTGGTGCTGCTGCCCGCAGGGGAGTTGATCGACGAGCTGGCGCGGCGGCGGCTCACCCAGTTGGACGAGTCCGGCGGCCCGGCGCACGCCCACCGTCTCGCCGAGACCCTGCTGGCCTGGCTGGAAACGCGGGGTGGCACGCCGGAGGTGGCCGCCCGGCTCGGAGTCCACCCGCAGACCGTGCGCTACCGGCTGAGACAGCTCCGTGAGTTGTGGGGCGAGGACCTGGACGACCCGGACCGCCGCTTCGAACTGGAGCTGGTGCTTCGCGCTCGGCGGCTGCGCGGTGATCTCGTCCCACCGCCTGACTGACCCGGGGGCGACGCTGACGGACTGTCGGATGCCTCGCGCCTGACAGCCCGTCAGGGTGTTTGAAGCGGGGGTCAGTTACATCCCTGCCGGTGCCGAAGCCCGCCGTGTTGCGGCAGTGCACCCGATCTTGATCAACCCAGGAAACTCAGCGCACCTGACGCTCCACGTTGTCCTGGTTGGCATCCGCGAGACTCCGTCAGGGCAACCCTCAGCATGGACGCGCACTGGCCCGGCGAGAGAGCCACAGACCAACCGGGCGGGCGAGACACGGCCCACGGCTTCTTCAGAAATCTGGGAGAGGAGATCCTGGCCGGAGTTCTCCCAACGGTTACTCGCTGGGCCGCTCAGAGTGACGCGGCCGAGGACCTGCACGTTCGCGAATCCGGGGCCGCAACTGACCGCGACCGCCACGCAAGAGCAGCAGGCCGGGCTCGCGGTCGGTGAGCAGGCCGATCACCGCGGTCGTGCAGGTGTGTGCGGTGCAGACGGAGATGCCGAAGCCGGCCGCGATATGCGCGAGTTTGTCGTGCCGGGCAGGTACACCACCCCGACCAGAGCGCTCTGGTGCGGCAGGACAAAAAACCAACGATGCTCCTGTGCCGATGGGTTGAGACGACGCACACTTCCCTCAACGCACGGGAGCCCGTGCGTTGCGGCCCGTGCCGCCAGGGTGGCGCCCCGCTCCGCGGCTGTGGCCAGGCAGCCGTCCCGGTTGACGGTAGGTCAAGTAAGGCTTGCGGAACCGCACTGAGCGCCCCTGTTTCAGCGGTGTGTGCCGTGTCACGTATTTCAGGGCTGGCCAAGTTGTCTACATCACAGCGGAAATGTCCTTTTATCGTCCATGCTCGAGTCGGTTACCGACTCCCGAAGTGGAGTCCATCGGCAACGTCTTGGGCGCGGAATCCCAAAGTGACCCATGACACAGCACTCGTGACATTCCTGCTTGTTCTCATGGAAGGTGCACCATTATGGCCGCTTACCTCTGTCCTCCTGCCGTGATACACGGCGAGCACGACGTCAAGACCAGCCAGATCGTGGCGGAAGTGCGCGGCCGGCATCCGCACGCGGCGTGGGCGACGCGGATCGACAGCATCGCGGCCAGCACGGGCATTGAGACCCGCGGGTGGATGCTGCCGCTGGAGACCGCCGTCGCGCCTGGCAACGGCGGCAGTCTAGGGGCTGTCGGCATCGGGGCGGCCCAAGAGGCGTTGGCGCTCGACGGGTTCACCCAGCAGGACGTGGACCGCGTGATCGCCGCACTTGAGGCGATACCCGCACCACAGACCGTCCAGGAGCGCACCGCGCCGGCTTGGGAGGCCGTGCAGTCCTACGGGGAGCGTGCGGCGCGGGGGGCCCTGCAGATCGCCGGGCTGGACGCCGCAGACATCGACTGCCTGATCACCAGTCACTCCACGACCCCGGCGCTGCCGGGTCTGGACATCGCCCTGGCCAACAAGCTTGCGCTCCGCAACGACGTGATGCTACTGCCGACCACGCAGTGGGCCTGTATCGCGGGGACCCGCTCCCTGGCACTGGCGGCGGATCTCGTGGCCGCGGACCCCGACAGGGTGGTCCTGGTCGTGATCGCGGAGGCGCTGAGCACGACCTACCAGCCTGCGGACGACACTCTCGAATCCCTGATCGTCCGGTTGCTGTTTGCGGACACCGCGGTCGCCATGGTGGTCACGGGCCGCCCGAGGGGCGAGTCGGTACTGCGGCTGGACGCCGCCTGGCACCACACCCTGCCCGGCACCCAAAATCTGCACCGCCTGGATACGCGGTCGGACGGCAACCACTTCGTGATGGACCGGCGCGGGCCGCGCGCCGTTCAGGAGACGGTCACCGCGATGTGGGAGTGGCTGCGCGTCCGTTACCAGGACAACCCCGACTCCTGGCACCCCGACGTGCTGCTCGCGCACCCCGGCGGGACCCGGGTGCTGGAGTACATGGAGCAGACGATGCCCGACGCGTGGCCGTCGGGGCTGCTGGACTACAGCCGGGACAGCTACACCAGCGGCAACCGCGGAGGCGCCGCCGTGTTCGACATCATGCGGCGCGCGCACGACGCCGGGCAGAAGTCAGGCAATCGCGCCGTCCTGTACGCGGCGGCACCGGGCCTCACCGCCACCGCCCTGGAAGGCGAGTGGCTGTAGTGCGATCCCACGCCATGCACCAGCAAACGGGCGCCCGCATCACCGGTCACGACACCGGTACCGCCGAGGGCACCGCCCGTAGGGTCGGTAGGGTCGGCTGACGCACGCCGACCGTACCTTCGCCGCACTCCCATACGCCGGCCGAGCCCCGCGCCGCAGCCGCGTCACCTCTCGACTTCCGCCCAGACCACCTTGCCGGAGTCCGTCCACCGGACCCCCCACCGGGTGGTGAGCCTGTGCACGACTTGCAGGCCACGGCCGCCGTCGTCGAGGAGGCTGCCCCGGCTCAGACATGGCCTGCCGTTGCCGGTGTCACCCACCTCGCACAGCAGGCCGTGACCGGCCCTGATCAGCCGTACCGTGATGGGACCGGCGGCGAAGCGCACCGCGTTCGTGACCAGCTCGCTGACCAGCAGCAGCACGTTGTCCCGGGTGTCGTCCCTGGTGCGCCATTTTTGCAGCAGCGCGGACACCTGCGAGCGGGCACGGGCGGGGGCGTCGTCGCGGGCGGGCAGTCGCCAGGTCGCGGTGTCCCCCTTGCGGTAGCCGATCATCCGCGCGAGCAACAGGGTCACATCGTCGCGCTGGCGCGCAGGTGCCAGCTCGGAGACGACGTGCCGTGCGGCCTGCTGCAGGGAATCCCAGGGGTGCACCCTGGACACGGCGTCCGCCAGCCTGACGATGCCCTCGTCGATCGACACGGCCGGATCCTCCACCAGGCCGTCGGTGAAGAGAGCGAGCAGGGATCCCGGGGGTGCGCCGAACGTGTGCACGTCGAACGGCTCCCGCAGCGCGAACTCGGCGCCCAGGCCGGGGTGAGGGCGGACCGCGAGCAGGCGCGCGTGCCCGTCCGGGGAGACCAGGACCGGGGGAAGGTGGCCGGCGCTGGACAGCGCCAAATGGTGGCTGACCGGGTCGTAGAGGGCGATGCAGCAAGTCGACCCGAGGGCGCTGTAGCCGGCCGCCAGGCCGGACTCCGCGTCGTCCAGCAGCGTCACGGTCTTGTCCAGGTGCTCCAGTACCTCGTCGGGCGCGAGCCCCGCGGACAGCAGCGCGCGGGCCTCCATGCTCAGTTGCCCCATGGTTGCCGCAGCGCCCAGGCCGTGCCCGACGACATCACCGACCACCAGCGCGGTACGGCCGTCCGGCAGCGGAAAGCTGTTCACCCAGTCGCCGCCGACGCCCGCGCTGTCGGGCGTGGTGGGCTGGTAGACGCTGGCGATCTCAATGGTGTCGCCGCCGGTCCGGGGAAGCAGCCGCCGCTGCAACGCCAGCACCTGCGTGTGCTCGCGCTGGTGCTGACGGGCCAGGTCGACGTGATGCGCGGTCCTGGCAACCAGTTCCTGCAGGTCGAGCAGCTCGCTGTCGCGGAAGGGACGGTCCGCCCGCCGCCAGACCTCCGCAACACCCAGCACGACGGACGGCGGGCCGTCCAAGACCAGCGGTATGCACGCCACACCCGCCGACCGGTCGCCGGGCACCAGGGCACGCATCACTCGCGGACTGCCGAGTACCCGCTCGACCGCCTCCCGGTCGGGTATGACGATGGCCTGCGCGGCGTCGTCCCGCAGGACAGCCTGCGCCAGCAGGCGACTCGCATCGCTGGGGAGATCGTCGCCCGGAGTCACGTAGCCCTCGGGCCACGCCCGGTCCGGCACCAAAGCCGCCCGCCGTAGCCGGATGTGCCCCTGCCCCTGCCCCTGCCTGGTGACTCCCTCGCCCGTCCACACGGCGAAGTCGAGGTCGACGGCGGCCACGTCTCCCCAAGCCAGCAGGGACTGCGCCAGCGACTGCGCGGTCTCGCCGATGTCCAGCGAGGTGCCGATCGCGGTCTCGGCGGCGTACAGGTGCAGCCTCCTGGCCATGGCGATCAAGGAGACGGTCAGGCCCTCGTGAGGCAGCGCGGCAGGCAGGATGCTCATCGAGACCACCAGCTCCGACCCGTCGCCGCGCCGCAGGCGCTGGATCCGGGCGACGTGCGCCTCACCGGTCTCCAGGACCTGCCGCAACCGCCGTGTGACCGTCGGTACGTCCCCGGGGGGCAGGGAGTCGACGAAGGGACTCCCGGCCACGACGTCCAAACCCGCGAATACAGGGGCGTCCAGATTGCAGCGGGTGATTCTCAGATCCTTGTCCAGGTTGACCGCGCCGAGAATCTGATCCTGACGGCTGGCTGCCGGATTGTCGGGTACGCGAGGGCGGGTGGTGCGGTCGCCCTGCGCGTCGGCGGGATCGGGGGCCGCTGCCGCTCCGACGCGCGGGATGTAGCGCCCCAGGGCGCTACTGACCATGTCGAACGCCGAGGAAGACGAGGGAGAGGGTGTGGAGTCCATGCGGCTCTCTCAGCAGTCCCCGGCGCAGCGCCGGGGCCGTACTCGGACCCGTGCGACGGGGGCCCCGAGATCCCTGACCGCACACCTCATTGAATAACACCGGGGGTCGCTTCGCCCACACCAGCGGATCGCGCGGTGAATGCGGACAGTGAGGGAACGCCGATGCTGCGGCCGATGGCAGGCGGGTGGGTCGACCGGCGGCAGTGCCGGCATGCGGGCCTTGTCCTTTTCGATCCGGTCGGCCGGGCGGGCGTGCAGGGTGCGGAAGGCCTTCACGCCAGGAAACTCAGCCGCACCTGGCGCTCCACGTTGTCCTGGTTCGTATCGACGAGGCAGATGGACTGCCACGTACCGAGCTCCAGCCTGCCGCCGATCACCGGCAGCGTCGCATGCGGCGGCACGAGCGCGGGAAGCACATGATCCCTGCCATGCCCGGGGCTGCCGTGGCGGTGCTGCCAGCGGTCGTCGGCCGGGAGCAGGGTGTGCAGCGCGGCGAGCAGATCGTCGTCGCTGCCCGCGCCGGTCTCGATGACGGCGATGCCGGCCGTCGCATGTGGCACAAAGACATTGAAGAGGCCGTCCCGGCCGCCCGCATTCTGCTGGAGGAACTGTTCGCAGGCGCGGGTCAGATCGGTCACGGTCTCGTCCGCGCCGGTGGTGATGCGCAGCGTCGTGGAGCTGAAGGGTCCGGGCATGGGTCCATCTTCGTACGCGTTCCCGGGACACGCAGACGACGCGCGCGCGGCCCGCCGAGCACCGGCCCTCCCGCAGCGTGTCAGGCCGTCGCCGCCTGCCGCAGCGCCTCGATCAACACCTCGACCGACGGCCGCCCGCGTGATGCGGCGCGCACCGCCACCACCACATGACGCTCGACATGGTCGGCCAGCGGCACCGCGGCAAGCCCCTCGGAGCGCAGAGCCAGCATCAGCCCGGTCAGCGGCGCCACGCCGAGCCCCTCGCCGACCATGGCGAGCGAGGTCGCGGTGTCGGTGACCTCATGGACGACACGGGGTTCGAATCCGGCCCGGCGGCAGGCCGTGCGTATCGCGCGTCCGTAGTACGTCTGCGGCGCGGGCAGTATCCAGTCGCGGTCGGCGAGCTCGGTCAGCCGCCAGGACGTTCCGGCGGGCGGTTCGTCCGTGGCGCGTACGGCGATCGTGAACCGCTCGGAGTGGAGCCGGACCAGCTCGGACGCGTCGTCCCGGGCGAGCGGGGCGTCCGGGTAGTCGAGGCCGAGGGCCAGATCGACGCGCCCGGCCGACACCTCCGCGTGCGTCTGGTCGACGTCGACCTCCTGGCTCACCACCCGCACGCCCGGATGATGCTCGCCGAGCCAGCGCAGAGCGGGCGGCAGGAACGCGGCGGCCGCCGTACCGAACACGCCGAGCCGCAGCCGGGCCGCGATCCGGGTGTGGGTGCCTTCGATGGCCGCCGCGGCGTCGGCCTGGGCCCGCAGGATGCGTCCCGCGTGGTCGACCAGCGTGTGTCCGGCGTCGGTGAGCTCGACGCGCCGTCCGACCCCCCGGATCAGCTCCGCGCCCGCGGTCCGCTCCAGCTGGGCGATCTGCTGCGAGATCGCGCCCGGGGTGTAGCCGAGCGCCGCGGCCGCGGCGGTCATGGTGCCGCGGCGCGCCAGCTCGACCAGCGCGCGCAGATGCACTCCACCGAGTTCCATGGAGAGGATCTAAAAGATCGACTGCTGAAACTGTCAATGGACGGGAAGAGTCGAGGGCGACCACCATGGCTGTCACCGAGCAGACGGGACGGTCCTTCATGGCTCACAGCGCACCTGATCCGGACTCCGCTCCTCTCCCCTCCTCCGCCGAGGTCGTGATCGTCGGCGGCGGCGTCATCGGCGCGAGCGTCGCCTTCCACCTGGCCGAGGCCGGGGTGAGGGACGTGCTGGTGCTGGAGCGCGACGAGCCGGCGTCGGGTTCGTCCGGAAAACCGATCGGCGGGATCCGCGCCCAGTTCTCGGATCCGCTCAACATCGGTCTCGGACAGCGCAGCCTGGAGGCGTGGCGGACGTTCGCCGACCGGCCCGGGGCGGACATCGGGATCGACAGCGTCGGTTATCTCTTCCTCCTCGGCGACGAGGAGGAAGTGGAGACGTTCCGGCAGGCCGTCGTCGTGCAGAACGAGCTCGGGGTGCCGAGCAGGATCATCACGCCGCGCGAGGCGCACGAGCTGTGCCCCTATCTGGATCCGCGGTCCATTGCGGCCGCCGCCTTCTCCCCCGCCGACGGCTTCGCGCTGCCCGGGGCCGCGGTCCACGGCTATCTGCGCGCGGCACGGAGGCTCGGCGCGACGGTCCGTACGCGCTGCGCGGTCACCGGCTTCGACACCGAGGGCGGCCGGGTGCGGGCGGTGCGCACGGACTCCGGCACGGTGCGGACCGGGACGGTGGTGTGTGCGGCGGGCGCGTGGTCGGCGGCGCTCGGCGCGATGGCCGGAGTGGATCTGCCGGTCACGCCGCTGCGCCGGCAGATCGCCCTGACCGGGCCGCTGAGCCCCGCGCCGCCGCGGATCCCGTTCACCCTCGACTTCGCCTCGACCATGTACTTCCACAACGACCGCGCGGGCGGGCTCGTCCTCGGTCTCTCCGACGCACGTCAGGAGCCGGGTTTCGGACGGGAGTTCAGCCGCGAGTGGCTGGAGCCGTTCCAAGAGGCCGCGCTGCGGCGGGCGCCTGCGCTCGCCGGCCTTCCGGCCCGGAGCGGCTGGGCGGGGCTGTACGAGATGACGCCGGACCGCAATGCGCTGATCGGCCGGGCCGCGTCGGTGGAAGGCTTTCTGTATGCGACCGGCTTCTCCGGGCACGGCTTTCTGCAGGCGCCAGCGGTCGGCGAGATCATCCGCGACCTGTATCTGGACCGGACGCCGTTCATCGATGTCGGACCGCTCTCCGCGGCCCGCTTCGAAGGCAGTGGTGCGGCCGTCCGCCCCGAGGCTCACATCATCTGACCCCACCATCGCTGAGACCGCGAGTCCATGAGTCCGAACCTGAGTCAGAAGGAGGACCGCATGATCCCGACCTGGCGGCTGCGGGCCGCGTTCGCCCGCCGGCTGTCCGACATGTACGGCGCCGAAGTCCCCGCGTACACCACGCTGCTGGAGGTGTCGGCCCAGGTCAACGACGAGGTGATCGGCAAGCACGGCGACGCGGGACGGCTCGGCGGCATCGAGCGGGTCACGGCGGAGCGGCATGGCGCGATCCGCGTCGGCACCGCGCTCGAAATGCGGCAGGCCGCGCAGATCTTCGCCGCGCTCGGCATGCGGCCGGTGGGTTTCTACGATCTGCGGGAGGCGGCTGCCAGCTCCGTCCCGGTCGTCTCCACCGCCTTCAGGCCCATCGAGGCCGAGGAGTTGGAGCGCAACCCGTTCCGGGTCTTCACCTCCATGCTCACCACCGCCGACCGGCGGTTCTTCGACGCCGGTCTGCAGTCCCGGCTGGAGTCCTTCCTCGGCCGGCGCGAACTCTTCCCGCCGGACTTGCTGGAACTGGCGGCGCGCGCCGAGCGGGAGGAGGGCCTCGACGAGGAAGCGGCCGAGCGCTTTCTCACCTTGGCCGTGGCGGCGTTCGAGCTGTCGCCAGAGCCGGTGGACCGCGCCTGGTACGCCGAGTTGGAGCGGATCTCGGCCGTCGCCGCCGACATCGGCGGGGTCGCCAGCACCCATGTCAACCACCTCACGCCGCGTGTGCTGGACATCGACGAGCTCTACCGGCGCATGGGCGAGCGCGGGATCACGATGATCGACCGGATCCAGGGGCCGCCGCGCTGGGACGGTCCGGATGTGCTGCTGCGGCAGACCTCGTTCCGTGCGCTGTCCGAGCCGCGACGCTTCCGCGAGCCGGACGGCGCCGTCGGCGAAGGCGCGCTGCGGGTGCGGTTCGGCGAGGTCGAGGCGCGCGGCATCGCGCTGACGCGTTCGGGCCGCGCGCTCTACGACGAGCTGATCGGCGAGCCCGACGATGTCTGGGCCGGGCGGTTCCCTCGTACGGAACGCCAACTGGCCGTCCAGGAGCAGGCATTCTTCCGCTATGAAGCGCCGGCAGAGCGGCCGCGCGACGGTCTGCGCCCGCCCGCGGATCTCGCCGGGCTCCTCGACGGCGGATGGCTGCGCGCCGGTCCCATCGTCTACGAGGACTTCCTGCCGAAGTCCGCCGCCGGGATCTTCCAGTCGAACCTCACCGACGAAGGCACCCGGGACACGACGGCCACCGGCACGCACTACGACCAGCAGTGGCTCTCGGACGTACTCGAGCGCCCGGTCCACGACCCCTTCGACCTCTACGCCGCTCAGCAGGACAGTTCACTACGGCAGGCCCGTCAGGACCTCGGACTCCCCAAGGACACGCCTTGACCAGCACCAGCACCAGCATTCCGCTTCCCGAAAACGACTCCCTGCGCTCGCTGGCGAGCGAGAGTCTGCAGGCATGCGGCGCCCGGATGCCCGAGGGCGGCGGCGATGTCGTCGCCCGCTCGCCGCTGACCGGGGCCACCCTGTTCACCCTGCCCGTCACCACAGCCGAGCAGGCCGACGCGGCGATCGCCGCGGCCGACGAGGCGTTCCGCGTCTGGCGCACGGTGCCCGCGCCGCAGCGCGGAGCGCTGGTCAAGCGGCTCGGTGAACTGCTCGCCGAGCACAAGGAGCAACTGGCGGACCTCGTCACCATCGAGGCCGGGAAGATCCGCTCCGAGGCGCTCGGCGAAGTACAGGAAATGATCGACATCTGCGATTTCGCGGTCGGTCTGTCCCGGCAGCTGTACGGCCGGACGATGGCGTCGGAGCGGCCCGGCCACCGGCTCTCGGAGAGCTGGCACCCGCTCGGTGTCGTCGGCGTGATCTCGGCCTTCAACTTCCCGGTCGCCGTCTGGTCGTGGAACACCGCCATCGCCCTGGTCTGCGGTGACACCGTCGTCTGGAAGCCCTCCGAGCTCACTCCGCTGGCCGCGCTCGCCTGCGACGCGCTGCTCGCCCGCGCGGCCGTCGACACCGGAGCACCCGACGGAGTGCACCGGCTGGTGCTCGGCGCCCGGGAGCTCGGCGAACGGCTGGTGGACGATCCTCGCGTGGCGCTGGTCAGCGCGACCGGCTCGGTCCGGATGGGCCGCGAGGTCGCGCCGCGGGTCGCCGCCCGCTTCGGCCGCTGTCTGCTCGAACTGGGCGGCAACAACGCCGCGATCGTCGCTCCGTCCGCCGATCTCGATCTCGCCGTACGCGGAATCGTCTTCTCCGCGGCGGGCACCGCGGGCCAGCGCTGCACCACGCTGCGCAGGCTGATCGTCCACGAGGACATCGCCGACCAGCTGGTGGAGAAGATCGTCCATGCGTACGGGCAGCTGCCGATCGGCGACCCGTTCGACGCGGGCACCCTGGTCGGGCCGCTCATTTCGCCCACCGCGCACGCGGCAATGGCCGAGGCGCTGGCGACGGCGGAGGCCGACGGCGGCAAGATCCTCACGGGCGGCGACCGGCAGCCGGCGGAGGATGCTCCGGACGCGGTGTATGTGCGGCCCGCGGTCGTACGGATGCCCGCGCAGACCGCCGTCGTACGCCATGAGACTTTCGCGCCGATTCTGTACGTGCTCACGTACCGGACCCTGGACGAGGCGGTCGCGCTGCAGAACGGCGTCCCGCAGGGGCTGTCCTCCAGCATCTTCACGCGGGACCAGCGGGAGGCGGAACGCTTCCTGGCCGTCGACGGCTCCGACTGCGGCATCGCCAATGTCAACATCGGCACGTCGGGCGCGGAGATCGGCGGGGCGTTCGGCGGCGAGAAGGAGACGGGCGGCGGACGCGAGTCCGGTTCGGACGCCTGGCGCGCGTATATGCGCCGGGCCACCAACACGGTGAACTACTCGGACAGTCTGCCGCTGGCCCAGGGAGTGAACTTTCTGTAGGCCTCTTTAGGTAGGTCTCGCTGAGCCGTCACCTACAGCTGCCACCGGGAGCTGTCAGGTGCGGGAAGATCCACGGCCCCGGCACGGTTGGTAGAAGCGTGAACAACTTCGGGGCGTATGACGTGGACGTGGTCGTCATCGGCGCCGGACAGGCGGGACTGTCCGGCGCCTATCATCTGCGGCGCACCGGACTGGCGCCGGACCGCGACTTCGTGGTCCTCGACCACGCCCCGAGGCCGGGTGGCGCCTGGCAGTTCCGCTGGCCGTCACTGACGTACGGCAAGGTGCACGGCATGCATGCACTGCCGGGCATGGAGCTGACCGGCGCGGACGACGCGCGGCCCTCGTCGCAGGTGATCGGCGAGTACTTCACGGAGTACGAGGAACGCTTCGGTCTCCGCGTCCACCGGCCCGTCGACGTCCTGGCCGTGCGCGAGGGCGACGGCGGCCGGCTGCGCGTCGAGACCTCGGCTGGCGTCTGGTCGACGCGGGCGCTGATCAACGCGACCGGCACCTGGGACCGCCCGTTCTGGCCGCGCTATCGCGGCCAGGAGACCTTCCGGGGACGGCAGTTGCACACCGCCAACTACCCCGGCCCCGAGGAGTTCGCCGGGCAACGGGTGATCGTGGTGGGCGGCGGGGCCTCGGGCACCCAGCATCTGATGGAGATCGCGGAGTTCGCGGCGGACACGACCTGGGTGACGCGCCGGCCGCCCGTCTTCCGCGAGGGCCCGTTCAACGAGGAGTTCGGCCGCGAGGCGGTGGCCATGGTCGAGGAGCGCGTACGCCAGGGACTTCCGCCGCTGAGCGTCGTCTCGGTGACGGGCCTGCCGCTCAATGACGCCGTGCGGCACGCTCGCGAGACGGGCGTGCTGGAACGGCTGCCGATGTTCGACCGGATCACGCCGACCGGGGTTGCCTGGGACGACGGGCGGACGGTGGACGCGGATGTGATCCTCTGGGCCACCGGTTTCCGAGCGGCGATCGACCATCTCGCGCCGCTGAAGCTGCGCGAGCCGGGTGGCGGCATCCAGGTGGAGGGCACGCGCGCGGTGAAAGACGCCCGCATTCACCTGGTCGGGTACGGGCCTTCGGCCTCGACGATCGGCGCGAACCGGGCGGGCCGGGCAGCGGTCCGCGAGATCAGGCAACTGCTGGAGCACGAAGCGGCCGTGGCGTGATCGCGACCTCGATCGCAGCCACCATGGTCACCGCAGCCACCGCGGACGGTTAGCCCGAAGTCGCCTTTCTACGGTTGGCGTTGAAGTCGTCCACGTTGCGCTGGTGCTCCTGGTAGCTCGCCGTGAACCGGGTGTCCCCGGGCGCCACGGTGACGAAGTAGAGCCAGTTTCCGGGCGTGGGATTGATCGCGGCGTTCATCGCCTGCTCGCCGGGGTTGTCGATCGGCGTCGGCGGCAGCCCCTGCCGCTGGTAGCTGTTGTACGGGCTGTCGATCCTGGTGTCGTCGGCCGTGGTGTCCACCGTGCTGCGGTTGAGCGCGTAGTTCAGTGTCGAGTCCATCTGGAGCGGCATGCGCTGGGCCAGCCGGTTGTAGATGACGCGGGCGACCTTGCCCATGTCCTGGGGCGTATCGGCCTCGGCCTGCACGATGCTGGCGATGTTCACCGTCTGATAGACCGTCACGCCGCTGCGATGAGCGCCGCTGGTGATGCTGTCGGCGCCGAACCGCTCGTTGGCGGTGTCGACCATGTAACCGAGCAGGCTCGCCGGGGTGGTCGTGTCGTCGATCGGATACGTGGCCGGGAAGAGGTACCCCTCGGGATTGCCCTTGGCGTCGGCCGGCAGCTTCAGCCGTGCTGTGGCGGCGGCCTTGCGGGTGGTGCCGGGCGGCTCGCCCAGGGCCTTGTCGACCGCCGCGTAGACCTGGGAGGCGCGCCAGCCCTCGGGGACCAGCAGAGACCTTTCTTCCTCTTTCGTCTCCTTGAGCAGCAGCGGCACCACAATCGCGGCCGCCACCACGAGGACCGCGGTCACGATGAGGACGACCAGGCCACGACGGGTCGGACGGCGCCTGCGCCCGGCCCGCGGCAGTGAGGGCTCGTTCTTCATACGGGCACGCTAACCCGGGCCTGCCGGCGAGCCCGGCACCCGGGCCGGGGCGACCCGCCGCTCCGGGGAGCGGCGGGCGCCCGGACGCGGGCCGGGCTCAGGGAGCGAACGGCGGCAGCGCGGCGAACTCGGGCACCGCCTGCACCGACGCGGCCAGCCCATCGAGCGTGCGCCGGACGCGGGTGAGCGGGTGGTCCGGGAACTGCTCGTCCCACTTCGCGTGGTCGGCCGCGTGGAAGGGAAGTCCGCCTCGCACCTCGGGCGCGTACGGGTGGGGCCGGAAGTAGTTGTCGTGGCCGACCTGGGCCATCACCATCGCCTCGCGCATCCCCGTCATTCCGCGCTCGGGCGCCTGGATCTTCACTACGGTGCTGCAGGTCGCACGGGGCACGGTGAAGCTGCCGATGAACACCTGGCCGTTGGGCTGTCCCGGTAGCGGCAGCTTCAATATCTGCTTCAGCGCCGGCAGTTGTCCGAGCGACTTCACTGAGGCCTCGACCAGGCCGCCGCCCGCCTCGGCGGTGATGCGGGTGAGCGCGGCGCGCAGGGCCGGACCGTCGTCGAGCGACGCGGGCAGGTCCGGCGCCAGGCCGAAGAAGTGCAGGGACAGCACATCGCCTTCGTCATTGGCCCAGACGTCCTGGTCGACGGGTCTGTAGCCGGGCAGTTCCACCCCAAGGAGAGCTCTCATGGGCGGGCATCATGCCGTACGCGCGCGACCGTCGGCCCGTCAGGGCGCTACCGGAGCAGCCACCTTGGCGTCCCTGCGCACCAGCGCGGCATAGCGGCCGTCCCGGTCGAGCAGCTGATCATGGCTGCCGCGCTCGGCGATGCGGCCCGAGTCCAGGACCACGATCTCGTCGGCGTCCCGCACGGTGGAGAGGCGGTGGGCGATCGTGATGGTCGTGCGGCCCGCCGAGAGCGCGTCGATGGCCTGCTGCACGGCATGCTCGGTGCGGGTGTCCAGCGCGCTGGTGGCCTCGTCGAGGATGAGGACGGGCGGGTCCCGCAGGATGGTGCGCGCGATGGCCAGGCGCTGCTTCTCACCGCCGGAGAAGCGGTAACCACGCTCGCCGACCAGGGTGTCGTAGCCGTCGGGCAGCGACGCGATGTGGTCGTGGATCTGTGCGGCGCGTGCGGCCGCCTCGATCTCGGCGTCGGTGGCGTCCGGCTTGGCGAAGCGCAGATTCTCGGCCACGGAGGCGTGGAAGAGATAGGTCTCCTGCGAGACGACTCCCACGGCCCGCGCGAGTGTGTCGAAGTCCAGGTCGCGCACGTCGACTCCGTCGAGCGTGACCCTGCCGCCGGTGACGTCGTACAGCCTCGGCACCAGATAGCTGAGCGTGGACTTGCCGGAGCCGGTGGGGCCGACGACGGCGAGGCTGCTGCCGGCCGGCACGGTGACATCGACGGCGTCCAGGGTGGGCCGGATCTGATTCTCCTCGTAGGCGAAGTCGACGTCCTCGAACCGGACTTCGCCGCGGACCTTGTCCAGCCGGACCGGCTTCTCGGACTCGGTTATCTCCACCGGCAGATCCAGATACTCGAAGATGCGCTGGAAGAGCGCGAGGGAGGTCTGCATCTGCACGCCGGTGGAGAGCAGGCTGACGGCGGGACGGAACAGGCCCTGCTGGAGCGAGACGAAGGCGACGAGCGTGCCGATGGAGATCGCCGGTCCGCCGTTCTGCAGCGCGAGGCCGGCGGCCCAGTAGATCAGCGCGGGCATGGCGGCCATGACGATCCCTATGGTGGACATCCGCCACCGGCCGGCCATGCTGGAGCGCACTTCGAGGTCGACGAGCCGCTCGGACTCCTCCGCGAACGAGGTGGTGAGCGAGTCGGCCCGGCCCATGGTGCGGCCGAGCAGGATGCCGCTGACCGACAGCGACTCGGTGACGGTCGCGGCCATGGCCGCCATCTGCTTCTGGCGCTGCGTGGTGATCTTCTTGCGCTCGCGGCCGACCCGGCGGCTGATCCAGACGAACACCGGCAGCAGCAGCAAGGAAACGGCCGTGAGCCGCCAGTCCAGCGCGAGCATCGCGACGATCGTGGCGACCACGGCCGTGAGATTGGAGACCAGCGACGTGGCGGTGGAGGTCACGGTCGCCTGCATACCGCCGATGTCGTTGGCGATGCGCGACTGGACCTCTCCGGTGCGGGTCCTGGTGAAGAAGGCGAGCGGCATGCGCTGCAGCTGGGCGTAGACCGCGGTGCGCAGGTCGTGCATGACGCGCTGGCCGACGGTGGTGGAGATCAGCGTCTGGAGCACTCCGAAGACGCTGTTCATCACCGCGGTGAGGATCATGCCGAGCGCGAGCAGGCTGAGCAGTCCGGTGCGGCCCTGCGGGATCGCGGTGTCGAGGATCTCGCGGAGCAGGAAGGGCGAGGCGACCGAGACGAGTGACGCGGCGCCGACGAGCAGGCCGACGACGGCGAGCCGGCCGCGGTAGGGACGGAAGAGGCGGAGGATCCGCCGCACCTGGGCGGGCGGCTGGTCCGGCCCCTTGACCGGTGGTGTCCACGGGATGGGTTCGGGCTTCATGGGCTCCTTCGAGGAGTGAGAGTGGCAAAGATTTTGAGAGCATAGCTCACTGTTACCTATATTCACAATGAGCTGTGTCCTGATATTGTTCCCGCATGCAGCACTCAACTCCCGGGCCACCCGACGCCGACGGCCTGCTCGCCGAGCAGCTGCTGCGGCTGACCCGACGGCTCCACCGCAGCCAGAAGCGGCAGCTCGAGTCGGCCGACATCGCGATCACCCCTGCGCAGTCCCGTCTCCTGCGCACGCTCGCGCACTACGAGGAGCCGCCGCGCATGGCCGATCTCGCCGCCCGGCTCGAGGTGGTGCCGCGCGCCGTCACCAGTCTGGTGGACGGCCTGGAGGCCGGCGACTGCGTCCGCCGAGCGCCGGACCCGAGCAACCGCCGGGTGATCCGCATCGAGCTCACCGACACCGGCCGGGCGACACTCCGGGCGCTGCGGGACGCGCGCCGTGCTGCCGCCGAGGACATCCTCGCTCCGCTCACCGCCGAGCAGCGCGAGGTGTTCGGCGGTCTGCTGTCCACGCTCGTCGACGGCCCGCCGCCGCGCTGCTGAATCCAGCCGCGCAATCCAGCCGCTCCGGCCACCCGATCCGGCCGCTGAATCCAAGAGTCCATGGGCTCGACTCAAGAGTCCAAACCATGCCCTTGCGCATCAGGGGCACCAACTACCAAGGTCCTAGCCGAGGTTCATGCACAGGCGATGCACGTCAGCTCTCCTGGAGGCTCGGTGAACGACGCAGCACAGCAGCACCACGGCATGGTGGAACCCTCGGACGGCAACGGCGGTTCGGTGAGCCGTCGTTCCGTGCTGAAGACCACGGCAGGGGCCGCCGGAGCAGGCCTCGCACTCGGGGCGCTCGGCACGGGCACGGCGGCAGCGGCCGAGGCGACAGAAGCGGCGGAAGTGACGGAGGCGGCCGCACCTCCGCGCCAGGGCCGGACGATGGCCGGTGTGCCCTTCGAGCGGCGTACGACGGTTCGGGTCGGGATCATCGGCCTCGGCAACCGCGGCGGCAGCATGATCGACCTCTTTCTCGCGCTCCCCGGGGTCCAGGTCGTCGCCCTGTGCGACCCGGTGAAGACCAAGACTGAGAGTGCCGCCGCCAAGGTGGTGGCCGCAGGTCAGCCGGCGCCCGCCGTCTACACCAACGGCGAGGACGACTACGCCAACCTCTGCAAGCGCGGCGACATCGACTTCGTCTATGTGGCCACGCCCTGGGACGCCCACTTCGAGATGGCGAAGTCCGCCATGCTCAACGGCAAGCATGTCGGCGTGGAGTGTCCGATCGCGATGCGTCTGGACGAGCTGTGGCAGCTGGTCGACCTCTCCGAGCGCACCAGACGCCACTGCATGCAGCTGGAGAACTGCTGTTACGGCAAGAACGAGATGCGGGTGCTGCGGATGGCGCACGCCGGCAAGTTCGGCGATCTGCTGCACGGCGCGGGCGCGTACAACCACGATCTGCGTGGCCTGATGTTCGACCCGGACTACTACGAGGGCCCCTGGCGGCGGCTGTGGCACACCCGGCTGCGCGGTGACCTGTATCCGAACCACGGCTTCGGCCCGGTCTCCAACTACATGGACGTCAACCGCGGTGACCGCGTGGTGAGCATCTCCAGCTTCGGCACCCCGGCCCTGGGCCTCGCCCAGTACCGCAAGGCGCACATGCCGCCGGGCGACCCGAGCTGGAAGGAGACGTACATCGAGAGCGACCGGACGATCTCGATGGTCCAGACGGCGAAGGGACGGGTCATCCGGCTGGAGCACGATGTGTCGACGCCACACCCGTACAGCCGGATCAACAGCCTTGGCGGCACGAACGGTGTCTTCGAGGACTACCCGGCACGGATCTACCTGGAGCCCGACCACACCGACGACCAGTGGAAGGACTTCGGCCAGTACGCCGACTGGGACCACTGGCTGTGGAAGGAGCACGCCAACCCGCCCGGCGGCCACGGCGGAATGGACTACATCATGGTCTTCCGGCTGATGCAGTGCATGCAGCTGGGCCTGGTGCCGGACTTCGACGTGTACGACGCGGCGACCTGGACGGCTCCGGTTCCGCTCAGCCACGCGTCGATCAGGGCGAAGGGCGCACCGCAGCAGATCCCCGACTTCACGCGCGGTGAGTGGACCAAGTCCCGGCCGGGAGTCGACTCCGTCAAACCGGCGGTCGCCGCCCGGCGTTGGCGGTTCGCGGGGCCCGGCCCGCACGGACCGGGCCCCACTGTCGTCCGCGGCGCTCAGCAGCGCCGGCGGTCCTCCGTCAGCGTCCCCTGGACCGTCTTCAGACTCCGGTCGTAGCAGCCGCCGGAGCCGTGGACCCGGTAGCGCTCGGAGGTCGTCCCCACCGCGTGCCGCTGGTCGCGCGGCACGTTCGCGGTGTAGGTCGCATCACCGGTGTACGCGTCGTCCAGGCGCGTCCAGCTCAGCCGCCGCCCGCCGCCGAGCACGACCGTGTCCGACCGGTCCCCGAGCGTGAGCACGGTGCGCAGCCGGTCTCCCGCGCCCAGCGTCGTGACACCGTCCATCGTGTACGTCCGGTGCGTGGCGGTGACCTGACGGCCACGGGTCACCGTCTCGTCGTCGGTCCAACTGGCCTTGAGCGCGTCCGGGTTCTCGGCGTCGCCCCAGCGGTGCACGGAGGTGTTCGCCACCGCGCGGCTCACCCTCGTGGCGACCCGCCCGTGCGAGGTGTCGAGATGCCCCGAGACGGTGAGCCGGTGGCTGCCCATGGTGTCGAGCCGGTGCTCGGAACCGGGCGTGTAGGTCACCGAGTTGACCGGCTTGCTCTCCTCGTGCCGGGTCAGCGCGCCGGTGACCACCTCGCTCGCCTCGTCCTGCCAGACAAGGAGATTGGTGGGCGTGCTCCAACCGGTCTGACCGGCGGGAACTCCGGCGACGGACACCTCGATCCGGTGCGGCCTGCCATCGTTGAGGCGGGCGGCGAACGGCGTGAGGTCGTACTCGACCGGCTTGATGTCGAAGGCCCGCGGGCCCGGAATCACATACCAGAGGAAGGGGTTGGACCAGCCGCCCGTCCACACCGTCGGGAACGGCGCGGCGATCCCCGCGAGTTGTCCGTCGACCTTGATCTGCACTTCGCGGTACGGCCCGTCCGCGGCCTTGCAGGAGTACGGAGCTGCGTCCGGCACCGTCAGATACCAGTACTCCTCGCAGCCGCCGCCCGATCCGGTGGCGTACACCTCGGCGACGAGCCGCTCTGAGTTGCGGGGCGTGGTGAGCGACGTCCCGTTCAGGGCAAGCACCTTGTCGGGTGTGGTCGCGGGCCTGGCAGTGGCCTCGGCCGCGTAGAAGGTGAGCGTGACCTTGACGTCGATGACGCCGGTGTACGTCTCGTTGACGACGTTGCCGATGAGCATCTCGACCGGCTGCACGCTGCGCAGGGTTTCGCTGTAATGCGTGACGTCCTTCTCCATGGACCAGGCTATGCCGTCGGGCGAGGGCTGCGGAGTCGAGGTGCGCAGGATCTCCACGCCGCCGACGGCGAGGTGGCCGAGCCGGTCGTACTGCCGCCCCTTGACGCTGCCTTCGAGGCGCAGCACCACCTTGCTCCAGCGGTCACCGCAGCCGTCCGGCGGTGCGTAACTGCCCTTGTACGGCGTGAAGTCGCGGAACTGCGCCTCGGCGACGGTCACTTGGCAGGAGGTCGTGTCCGGGCGGGTGACGGGCGGGGTTGCGGTGACCGGGTCGTGCCAGTCGCTGCCGAACTCCGCGGGTGGATCCCCGGGTGACACCGCGGCCTGTGCGGGCCCCGTGCCGAGCACCGTTCCGGCCGCCAGCAGCAGCCCGGTGAGCATGGACATGATCTGTGATCTCATGTGTCAGGAGTGAAGCGCGCGACCGGTCCGGCGCGCCAGAGGCAGCGGCGCGATCTTGGCGGATTATGCCTCGTCAGACGCAAAAATCGTTTGCGCAACCGGGCCCCAAAAGGCGAGCCTTGCACGGTTTCCGCCACACTTTCGAGCTTGGGACATCATGCAGATTCGCGATCTTCCGTATCCCGACCCTGGTGTGGCCGACGCCAGGTCGGGGCCGCGTTTTCTGCTCTGGCTGGGGCGGAATCAGCTCGGCGGCCAGCTCAAATCCCTGTCCTGGGGCCTGCTGCACTTCTGCGGTGTCGCCGGGCTGCCGCTCGGCGTCGGCCGCGCCGTCCAGGCGGTCGTGGACCGCTCCGGCAGCGGGCTCGCGCTCTCGGGCGTACTGATCGTCCTCTGCGGTGTGGCGATCACGCTGGGCGACACGATGCTGCACCGCACCGCGGTCACCAACTGGATCACCGCCGCGGCGCGTGTCCAGCAGCTGCTGGCGCGCAAGACCGCGGAGCTCGGCTCGGCCCTGACCCGCCGTGTCGCCGCCGGAGAGGTGGTCGCGGTCTCCACGGGCGACGTCGAGAAGATCGGCTGGTTCGTCGAGGCCGTCTCCCGCTTTGCCGCGGCCGCCATCACGGTGGTCCTGGTCTGTGTCGGGCTGGTCTTCTACGAACCGGCGATCGGCGTGGTCGTCGCGGTGGGCGTGCCCGTACTGGCGCTCGCCGTGCTGCCGCTGCTGCCACGGGCCACGCGCCGCGCCGACATCCAGCGCGAGAAGGCGGGCAGGGCCACCGAGCTGGCCTCGGACACCGTCGCCGGTCTGCGGGTGCTGCGCGGCATCGGCGGCGAGGAGCTGTTCCTCGGGCGCTACCGCCAGGCCTCCCAGGAGGTCCGCAGGGCGGCGGTGCGCAGCGCCCGCATGTGGTCGCTGATCTCGGCGATCCAGGTGCTGCTGCCGGGCCTGCTGCTGATCGCGGTGGTCTGGTACGGCGCGGGTCTGGTCCGCGACGGCCGGATCGGCGTCGGCGAACTGGTCACGGCGTTCAGCGCGGTGACGCTGCTGATGTATCCGCTGCGGCACTTCGAGGAGATCGCCATGGCGTACTCCTTCTCGCGGCCCTCCGCGAAGCGGGCGGCGCGGGTGCTGTCGCTGGAGCGGACCTCGTACGAGCGCGAGCGCGGCGGCCTGGACGGCGCGGCGCTGCCGACCGGAGACCTGTACGACCCGGCCACCGGGATGCTCGCGCCGGCCGGTCTGCTCACCGCCGTCGTGTGCGGCGACCCGGACGCGGCCGGGCTGCTGGCCGAGCGGCTGGGCGGCCATGCGGCCGAGGAGGAGCAGAGTTCTTCGGTGCTCCTCGGCGGGGTGGCGCTGGACGACCTGCCGCTCGACTCCGCGCGGGCGAGCGTGCTCGTCCAGGACAAGGACCCGGTGCTGCTGTCCGGGACGCTGGAGGAGTTGCTCGACGTACCGGCCTCGGGCGAGGTCAGTGCCGACGAGGCGCTGACCGCCGCGCAGTGCCAGGACGTGCTGGACGCGCTCGCGCAGGCCTCGCCGGAAGACGAGGCCGATCCGATGCGCACCCGGATCACCGAGCGCGGCAGGTCGCTGTCCGGCGGCCAGCGCCAGCGGCTCGCGCTGGCCCGTTCGCTGGTCACCGACCCGGAGGTGCTCGTTCTGGACGAGCCGACGTCGGCCGTCGACTCGCACACGGAGGCGCGGATCGCCGAGGGCGTCAAGAAGCTGCGGGCGGGCCGTACGACCGTGGTGTTCGCCTCGTCGCCGCTGCTGCTGGACCGCGCGGACCGGGTCGTGTTCGTGCACGACGGCGAGGTGACGGCGGTCGGTGCGCACCGCGAACTGCTGCACACCGACGCCGAGTACCGCGCGGTCGTCACTCGCGAGACCGAGGACGAGCAGCTCTCCCAACTGGCGGAGCTGGAAGCACTGGAAGAGATCGAGGAGTCGGCATGATCGGCGTGGCGCCACCGGCGTACGACCCGGCGGCCCCGGAGGACGCGACCACCCTGCCCGTCGGCACACCGGCGACGGTGCGGGCGTACGTCGGCGAACTGCTGCGGCGGCACCGCAGGGCCTTTGTGCTGCTGGTCTCGGTCAACGCCGTCGCGGTCATCGCCTCGATGGTCGGCCCGTATCTGCTGGGCGGTCTTGTCCAGGACCTGGCGGAGGGTGCGCGTGACCTCCATCTGGAGCGCACCGCGGCCCTGTTCGCCCTCGCGCTGGTCGTGCAGACCGTGTTCGTACGGCTGATGCGGCTGCGCGGCGCGATGCTCGGCGAGGAGATGCTGGCCGATCTGCGCGAGGACTTTCTCGTGCGGTCGGTCGGGCTGCCGCCGGGCGTGCTGGAGCGGGCCGGTACCGGTGATCTGCTCTCCCGGATCACCACCGACATCGACCGGCTGGCCAACGCGATGCGCGAAGCCGTGCCGCAGCTGGCGATCGGCGTGGTCTGGGCGGGCCTGCTGATCGGCGCGCTCACGGTGACCGCACCGCCGCTGGCACTCGCGGTGCTCATCGCGGTTCCGGTGCTGGTGATCGGCTGCCGCTGGTACTTCAAGCGGGCGCCGTCCGCGTACCGTTCGGAGGCGGCGGGCTATGCCGCTGTCGCCGCCGTGCTCGCCGAGACCGTGGACGCCGGGCGGACCGTGGAGGCGCACCGCCTCGGCGGCCGCCGGGTGGCGCTGTCCGAGCAGCGGATCAAGGAGTGGACGGCCTGGGAGCGCTACACGCTCTATCTGCGTTCCGTGCTGTTCCCGGTCATCAACGTCACGCATGTGACGATCCTCTGCTCGGTGCTGCTGCTCGGCGGCGCGTTCGTGCTGCAGGGCTGGATCAGCGTCGGCCAGCTGACGACGGGCGCGCTGCTCGCGCAGATGCTGGTCGACCCGGTCAACCTGATCCTGCGCTGGTACGACGAGCTCCAGGTCGCCCAGGTGTCGATCGCCCGGCTCGTCGGCGTCCGCGACATCGAGCCGGACGCGGGCGACGCGGGCGTGGTGCCGGACGGCCGGAAGGTGCACGCGGACTCGGTGCACTTCGGCTACCGCGCAGGCGTCGACGTGCTGCACCAGGTGACGCTGAACGTCGAACCGGGCACCCGGCTCGCGCTGGTCGGGCCTTCGGGCGCGGGCAAGTCCACGCTCGGCCGGCTGCTCGCGGGCATCTACGCGCCGCGGGCCGGCCGGATCACGCTCGGCGGCGCCGAGCTGGCCGCGATGCCCGCCGAGCGGGTCCGCGAGCATGTGGCGCTGGTGAACCAGGAACACCATGTGTTCGTGGGTTCGCTGCGCGACAACCTGCTGCTGGCCCGCACGGGCGCGGCGGACGCGGAGCTGTGGGCGGCGCTCGGCGCGGTCGACGCGGACGTCTGGGCACGGGCGCTCGACGAGGGCCTGGACACCGAGGTCGGCTCGGGCGGGCTCGGGCTCACCCCGGCCCAGGCCCAGCAGATCGCGCTGGCCAGGCTGGTCCTGGCGGACCCGCACACTCTGGTCCTGGACGAGGCGACGTCGCTGCTCGACCCGCGTGCGGCCCGCCATCTGGAGCGCTCGCTCTCCCGCGTCCTGGACGGCCGCACGGTGGTGGCGATCGCCCACCGCCTGCACACGGCGCACGACGCCGATGTGATCGCGGTGGTGGAGGACGGCCGGATCAGCGAGCTGGGCAGCCACGACGAACTGGTGTCGGCGGGCGGCGCGTACGCGGCGCTGTGGCACTCCTGGCACGGGTGAGCCTCGGGCGGTTCCTCCGCCGACCCGGGCTCGTGCCCGCCCGTTGAAGGTCCGTCAGTAGCCGTATCCGCCGTCGTTGTTGTTCTCCTCGGCGGGTGCGGCCGCCATGGTGACCGCATTGCCCTTGGCGTCGATGACGTACCAGATCTTGTCGATGCCCTGGCCCTTCACGTCTCCGGCCGCCGTGTCGGGCGCGTAGTAGTAGAGCGGATGACCGGCGAACGTCGCCTGGGTCTTCCCGGCGAGGTCGGTGGTGTTGATCAGGCTCGCGTCGACGCCCTCGCCCGCCTTCGGCTTGCCTTCCAGCGGCGGCCACAGCTTCAGGCACGCCGCGTCGCAGTTCATCGAGTTCGTGTTCACGCCGTCCTCGGTGAACAGATAGAGCGTGCGTCCGCTGCCGTCGACCAGGATCTCGCCGAGCGAGGAGTCGGCGATCTTGACGGTGGAGGTGTCCTTGGCGGTGGCCGTGGTGGCGCTCGATCCGCTGCTGCCGCCCCCGTCGTCACCGCAGGCGGCGAGTCCGAGCGAAGCGGTGAAGACGAGCGCGACGGCCGCGACGGTGGTTCTGCGCATGGTGTGCCATCCCTTCCTTGCCCCCGGTTGTGTTCGCACGCCGGTTGTACGGACGGGAAGCCGCGACGGATTGCGCGGTGATGCAATCCCTTTGCGGCGCGGTGACGTATGTATGCAATGTGGAGCTGTTCTCGCGGGTGGACCGTGCCGACGACGCCTCTCTCCTCGCCGGGCTCGCCATAGGCGACGAGGCGGCGTCGACCGCGTTCGTACGCCGCTTCCAGTCAGCCGTGTACGGGCTCGCCCTCTCGGTGGCGCGTGAGCCGGGCCTGGCCGAGGACATCAGCCAGGAGGTGTTCGTACGGGCCTGGCGTGCCGCCGGGAGCTACGATCCGCGGCGGGCCTCGGTGCTCACCTGGCTGCTGACCATCACCCGCAACGCGGCCATCGACGCCGTGCGGGCCCGGCGGCCGACTCCCGTACTGGCCGACACCCTGGAGCGGCTGATCGGTGCGACGCTCCAGGCCGAGGGACCGGAACAGCTCGCGCTGCTCGCCGTCGAGAGCAGACGCGCCGTCGGACGGATCCGCTCGCTCCCCACCAAGCAGGGACGGGCGGTCGTGCTCGCCGTCATCGGCGGGTGCACCGCCGCCGAGGTGGCTCGCCACGAGAACATTCCGCTCGGCACCGCCAAGAGCCGTATCCGTACGGGTCTGCGTCGGCTGCGCGAGGTGCTGGAGGAGGAGGAGAGCCGTGACTGAGAGCCACCCCGCCGAGGAACAGCTGGTCGCCCTGGCGCTCGGCGATCTTCCGGACGACCAGGCGGCACTCCTTGAGCATCTGCGCGCGTGCCAGTCGTGCCGGGCCGCGTACGACGAGATCTCGGATGCCGTGGACGCCGTGCTGCCCGCCGCGCCTGTCGTCGCTCCTCCGGCGGGTTTCGACGCCAGAGTGCTCGAGCGGCTGGATGTGAAGAGCCCGGCACCGCGCCGCCGGGCGCGCCTGGTGCCCGTGCTGGTCGCGGCAGCGGCGGCGGTCGTCGGGATCGGCGTCGGCTCGGTGGTGACGGCCTCCGTGGTCGACCGTGACCCGGCCCCTGTCACGGCAAGCGAGAACGGCGCACGGCTCGTCACCCCCGAGGGTTCCACGGTCGGGACGATCGAGCCGAGCCGGGCCGGTGGCGCACAAGTCGTCGTCATGCAGATCACCGACGGCCGGCCCGGTGAGCACTACGCCTGTCGCCTGGTGCTCAATGACGGCACGGTCCGGGATGCGGGCGCCTGGTGGGTGCCCGGCTCGGGTCGCGCGACATGGATCGCGTACGGCTCGGCCGGCGACATCGACCGTGTGGAGCTGGTCGCCGACGACGGCAGCGTCTGGTCCTCGGCCGAGCTCGACGGCTGACGTCGCCGACGCGCCGGGCGGGCGGTCCGGCGCGTGAGCGCGCGCCGACCGTCCGGCGGTGCCGCGCGAGCTATATGAAGTTGAGCGCGCCCGCCGCGCCCACTCCGCCCAGGAGCATGAACACCGGCATCAGCACCTTCAGCTCCACCCAGCTACCGGCCCGGAAGCGCATCGCCTTCGGCGGACCGATCGGGTACCAGCGCTTGTTGCCCAGCGGGATCGGCCACAGGATCGGGCAGCCGGAGACCGTCAGCGCGTCGCCGATGTCATGGACCAGCGCGCCCAGCACGATCGGCAGCCCGAGCCACAGATATTCCTGGCCCGGGGCGGTGAAGAGCCAGTCCGCTCCGTTGCCCGGCTTGTCCAGGACGCCCGCCAGGATCCATGCGCTCGTCGCGCCGAGCAGCCACACCAGGACGTCGCTGGAGACCCGCGCCGCCCGCCACAGCAGGCCCTCCACCGCCAGCACCAGGTGGATGAAGAGGATCACCAGGACCGCCCAGCGCCCGCCGGTGATCGCCAGCGCCGAAGTGCCCGCGCCGATCAGGACCGCCCACAGCCAGGTGTGGGTGAGCGTGCGGTGGCCGCCTGTCCTGCGCTTGTCGCCCTGCTTCTTTGTCGCCTTGTAGACCCCGTACGACAGCTTGTCGACGACCTCGCACAGTCCGCGCGACAGCGGGCCGAAGGCCCGGGAGATCGTCGCCGCCTTGTGGTCAAGGTCGGGCGCCAGCGCCGCGCCCGCGCAGATCAGCGCTCCGACGACGAGAACGGGCCAGGGCATCGGGTGGCCGGCGGCAGCGGTCGCCGCGCCCACCCCCAGCCAGGCAGCCGCCCCGGACAGAGAGTGCGCCGGTCCCATCATGTGCGTTCCCGCCCCATTGCTCTTGTGGTGAAGCCCAGTTGACAGGGCAGCGTATCGCCCGTGATCTTGCCTCCACCCTCCGGTTCCCTGATCCGGGTGGAAGGCAGGCAAGATGGGGGCGTGACCCTTATCGATCAGCTGCCGCCGGATGCCGACCCCGATGCCCTCTTCGAAGCCTTCTCCTCATGGGCCGAGGAGCGGGGCATCACGCTCTACCCGGCTCAGGAAGAGGCGCTGATCGAGGTCGTCTCCGGGGCAAATGTGATCCTTTCCACCCCGACCGGTTCCGGAAAGAGCCTGGTCGCGGCGGGTGCGCACTTCACGGCGCTGGCGAACGACCAGGTCACCTTCTACACCGCGCCGATCAAGGCGCTGGTGTCGGAGAAGTTCTTCGATCTCTGCAAGCTCTTCGGCACCGAGAACGTCGGCATGCTGACCGGCGACGCGTCCGTCAACGCCGACGCCCCGGTGATCTGCTGCACGGCCGAGGTGCTGGCCTCGATCGCGCTGCGCGACGGCAGGAACGCCGACATCGGCCAGGTCGTGATGGACGAGTTCCACTTCTATGCCGAGCCGGACCGCGGCTGGGCCTGGCAGATCCCGCTGCTCGAGCTGCCGCAGGCGCAGTTCGTCCTCATGTCGGCGACACTCGGCGACGTCTCCATGTTCGAGAAGGACCTGACCCGTCGCACCGGACACGAGACGTCGGTCGTACGGTCCGCGACCCGGCCCGTACCGCTGTCGTACGAGTACGTCACGACGCCCATCACGGAGACCCTGACCGAGCTGCTGGAAACCAGGCAGGCACCGGTCTACATCGTGCACTTCACACAGGCCCAGGCGGTCGAGCGCGCGCAGTCGCTGATGAGCATCAACATGTGCACGCGCGAGGAGAAGGACAAGATCGCCGAGCTGATCGGCAACTTCCGCTTCACCACGAAGTTCGGGCAGAACCTGTCCCGTTATGTACGCCACGGCATCGGTGTGCACCACGCGGGCATGCTGCCCAAGTACCGCCGACTGGTCGAAAAGCTGGCGCAGGCAGGCCTGTTGAAGGTGATCTGCGGTACGGACACGCTCGGCGTCGGCGTCAACGTCCCCATCCGCACCGTGCTGTTCACCGCTCTCACCAAGTACGACGGCAACCGGGTCCGTACGCTGCGCGCCCGCGAGTTCCATCAGATCGCCGGCCGCGCCGGCCGGGCCGGATTCGACACCGCCGGTTTTGTGGTCGCCCAGGCTCCCGAGCATGTCATCGAGAACGAGAAGGCGCTGGCGAAGGCGGGCGACGACCCGAAGAAGCGCCGCAAGGTGGTCAGGAAGAAGGCCCCCGAGGGCTTTGTCGCCTGGTCGGACACCACGTTCGAGAAGCTGATCGGCTCCGAGCCGGAGCCGCTGACCTCCCGTTTCCGGGTCACCAACATCATGCTGCTGTCGGTGATCGCCCGGCCCGGGAACGCCTTCGAGGCGATGCGCCGGCTGCTCGAGGACAACCACGAGCCGCGCAAGGCGCAGCTGCGCCACATCCGCCGGGCCATCGCCATCTACCGCTCGCTGCTCGACGGCGGCGTGGTGGAGCAGTTGGAGACACCCGACGCCGAGGGCCGCACGATCCGGCTCACCGTCGACCTCCAGCAGGACTTCGCGCTGAACCAGCCGCTGTCGACGTTCGCCCTGGCCGCCTTCGATCTGCTGGACCCGGAGTCCCCGTCGTACGCCCTGGACATGGTCTCCGTCGTCGAGTCGACGCTCGACGACCCCCGCCAGATCCTCGCCGCCATGCAGAACAAGGCGCGCGGTGAAGCGGTCGGCCAGATGAAGGCGGACGGCGTCGAGTACGAGGAGCGCATGGAGCGGCTCCAGGACATCTCGTACCCGAAGCCGCTGGAAGAGCTGCTGTGGCACGGGTACAACGTCTACAAGAAGTCGCACCCGTGGGTCGGTGACCACCCGGTCTCGCCGAAGTCCGTCATCCGGGACATGTACGAACGGGCTCTCACCTTCACGGAGTTCACCTCCTGGTACGAACTCGCCCGCACCGAGGGCATCGTGCTGCGTTATCTCGCGAGCGCGTACAAGGCGCTCGACCACACCATCCCCGACGACCTCAAGACCGAGGACCTCGAAGACCTGATCGCCTGGCTCGGCGAGATGGTGCGGCAGGTCGACTCCAGCCTGCTCGACGAGTGGGAGCAGCTGGCCAACCCGGAGGTCGAGACCGCCGAGCAGGCCCAGGAGAAGGCCGACCAGGTCAAGCCGGTCACCGCGAACGCACGCGCCTTCCGGGTGCTGGTGCGCAACGCGATGTTCCGCCGGGTGGAGCTCGCCGCGCTCGACAGGGTCGGCGAACTCGGCGAGCTGGACGCCGAGTCCGGCTGGGACGAGGACGCCTGGGGCGATGCGATGGACGCGTACTGGGACGAGTACGAGGAGCTGGGCACCGGGCCCGACGCCCGCGGGCCCAAGCTGCTGCTGATCGAGGAGGACGCGCCGCACGGGCTGTGGCGCGTCCGGCAGATCTTCGCCGACCCGAACGGCGACCATGACTGGGGTATCAGCGCGGAGGTCGATCTGGCGGCCTCCGACGAGGAAGGCCGGGCCGTCGTGCGCGTCACGTCCGTCGGCCAGCTGTGAGAGGACCGTGTCGATGACCAACCCCGCCGAGCGACTGGTGGATCTGCTCGATCTGGAGCAGATCGAGGTCAATATCTTCCGCGGCCGCAGCCCCGAGGAGTCCCTGCAACGGGTCTTCGGCGGGCAGGTGGCGGGCCAGGCGCTGGTCGCGGCCGGCCGCACCACCGACGGCGAACGTCCGGTGCACTCGCTGCACGCGTACTTCCTGCGGCCCGGCATTCCCGGCGTGCCGATCGTCTACCAGGTCGAACGGGTGCGGGACGGCCGGTCGTTCACCACCCGCAGGACCACCGCGATCCAGCAGGGCAAGACCATCTTCAATCTGACGGCGTCCTTCCACCGGCCGGAGGAGGGCAGCATCGAGCACCAGCTGCCGCCGCGGCTGGAGTTCCCGGACCCCGAGACGCTCCCGACGGTCACCACGGAGATCCGCGAGCACCTGGGTGCGCTGCCCGAGGCGCTGGAGCGGATGGCCCGCCGCCAGCCGTTCGACATCCGCTATGTCGACCGGCTGCGCTGGACACCCGAGGAGATCAAGGAGAAGGAGTCGGATCCGCGCAGCGCGGTGTGGATGCGCGCGGTCGGCCCGCTGGGCGACGACCCGCTGGTGCACACCTGCGCGCTGACGTACGCCAGCGACATGACGCTGCTGGACGCGGTCCGCATCCCGGTCGAGCCGCTGTGGGGACCGCGGGGCTTCGACATGGCGTCGCTGGACCATGCGATGTGGTTCCACCGTCCGTTCCGTGCGGACGAGTGGTTCCTGTACGACCAGGAGTCCCCGATCTCGACGGGGGGCCGCGGGCTGGCCCGCGGCCGCATCTACGACCGGGAGGGCCGGCTGCTGGTGTCGGTCGTGCAGGAAGGTCTGTTCAGGCCCCTGTAGCCCAGAAGACAACTACCGAGGAGAACTTGATGACTCTGTACGACATCCCGCTGCGCACGCTCACCGGTGAGCCGACGTCCCTCGCCGACTACCAGGGCAAGGCGGTGCTGGTCGTGAACGTCGCGTCCAGGTGCGGTCTGACGCCGCAGTACGCGGGTCTCGAGCAGCTGCAGAAGCAGTACGGCGAGCGTGGCTTCACGGTGCTCGGCGTGCCGTGCAACCAGTTCGCGGGCCAGGAGCCGGGCAGCGCGGAGGAGATCCAGTCCTTCTGCTCGGCGACGTACGGCGTGACCTTCCCCATGCTGGAGAAGACGGACGTGAACGGCGAGACGCGGCACCCGCTGTACGCGGAGCTGACGCAGGTCGCGGACGCCGAGGGCGCGGCGGGAGATGTGAAGTGGAACTTCGAGAAGTTTTTGATCTCCCCGCAGGGTGAGGTCACCCGCTTCCGGCCGGGCGTGGAGCCGGAGTCGACCGAGCTGGTCACCGCGATCGAGGCGCTCGTCACGGCCTAGAGCGACCTCAACTGCCGGACGGGCCCGCCATGGATGGCGGGCCCGTCCGGCAATTTCCGGCAGAACCAGGGCCTGTCGTCTGAATCAGGCGAAAGGCCCTAGCGGATCGGCATGCCCGAGAGCGTCCTGGCGATCACCAGGCGCTGGATCTCGCTGGTGCCCTCGAAGATCGTGTAGATCGCCGCGTCCCGGTGCATCCGCTCGACCGGGTACTCGCGGGTGTAGCCGTTGCCGCCGAGGATCTGGACGGCCTGGGCCGTGACCTTCTTGGCCACCTCGCTCGCGTACAGCTTGGACATCGAGCCCTCGGCCGAGGTGAACGGCTTGCCGGTCACCGCCATCCAGGAGGCACGCCACACCAGCAGCCGGGCCGCGTCGATCTGGGTGCGCATGTCGGCGAGCTGGAACGCGATGCCCTGGTTGTCGATGATCGGGCGGCCGAACTGGCTGCGCGTCTTGGCGTAGTCCAGCGCCACCTCGTACGCGGCACGGGCGGTGCCGACCGCCATCGCGCCGACCGCCGGGCGGGACGCCTCGAAGGTGGCCATCGCGGCGTTCTTCACGCGGTCGCCGCTCTTCTTCGCGCTCTCCCGAGCCCGGGCGAGGCGTTCGTCCAGCTTCTCCTTCCCGCCGAGCAGGCAGTATCCGGGGACGCGGACGTCCTCGAGGACCACCTCGGCGGTGTGCGAAGCGCGGATGCCGTGCTTCTTGAACTTCTGGCCCTGGGAAAGGCCAGGAGTCTTCGGCGGCACGATGAAGGAGGCATGGCCCTTGGAACCGAGCTCCGGGTCGACGACGGCGACGACGACATGGACATTGGCGATGCCGCCGTTGGTCGCCCAGGTCTTGGTGCCGTTGAGCACCCATTCGTCCTTGGCCTGGTCGTACACCGCGCGCGTACGCATCGAGCCGACGTCGGATCCCGCGTCCGGCTCGGAGGAGCAGAACGCGGCGACCTTGATGTCGTCGACATCGCCGTACATCTGCGGGATCCAGGTGCCGATCTGTTCCTCGGTGCCGTTCGCCAGCACGCCGACGGCGGCGAGGCCGGTGCCGACGATGGAGAGGCCGATGCCGGCGTCGCCCCAGAACAGCTCCTCCATCGCCACCGGAATGCCGAGACCGGTCGGGTCGAAGAACTGCTGCGCATAGAAGTCGAGGGAGTAGATTCCGACCTTGGCGGCCTCCTGGATGATCGGCCAGGGAGTTTCCTCACGCTCGTCCCACTCGGCGGCGGCCGGGCGCATCACGTCCCTGGCGAAGCCGTTCAGCCAGTCACGGACCTGCTTCTGGTCGTCGTTGAGCTCGAGCGTGAACTCGGCCATGTTCCCTCCAGCGCTGCGATATTTTCCAGACGCGTGTTACTTGCGGTAACTGCAGTCTGTTACCGGTAAGTAGACCATGTCAACCGACTCCTGCCCGATCTCCTGCGCGGGCGGCCGGAGTGTTACTTTGCGCAGGCGTCACGCAATCGCAAGGGCGGGGAGAACACCTATGGAGACCACACAGCAGGCGGCCGACCAGCAGCGGTCCGCCGACCAGCGGCGCCGGGAACTGCTCGAGGCGGCGGACCGGGTGGTGCTGCGTGACGGTCCACAGGCCTCGATGAACGCCATCGCGGCCGAGGCGGGCATCACCAAGCCCATCCTGTACCGGCACTTCGGCGACAAGGGCGGTCTGTACCGCGCGCTCGCCAAGCGCCACACCGACGCGCTGCTCGCCTCACTGCGAGTGGCGGTCGACGCACCGGCCGACCGCCGCGAACGCGTCGAGGCCACGCTCGACACGTATCTCGCCGCGATCGAGGCACGGCCGCAGGTCTACCGCTTCCTGATGCATCCGGCCGAGGACGTCCAGCAGCCGGAGAGCGGTTTCGACGTCGGCCGCCACTCGGCGCCGCTGCTGCGCCGGCTCGGCGAGGAGCTGGCCAAGGTGATCTACGACCGGGTCGACCTGGGCCCGGACGGCGAGCAGCTGGCACGGGTGTGGGGCCACGGAATGGTCGGCATGATGCACGCGGCGGGCGACTGGTGGCTGGGTGAACGTCCGTGCTCGCGCGCGGAGTTGGTACGCAGCCTGGCGGATCTGCTCTGGGGCCGCCTGGCGGCGGCGGCGGACCGCGCGGGCAGCCCGGGCTTCTGACCCGTCACGCCCAACTCGCGCGCCGGGCGGCCCGGAGCGTCTTCGCCCGGCGCCAGCCGGTGAGCCGGTCCGTATACACAAGCCCTTCCACGTGATCGCACTCGTGCTGAAGGCACCGGGCGAAGAACCCCGTGCCTTCGACCCGCACCGGCGCCCCCTCCGCCGTCACGCCCTCCACCACCGCGCGGTCGTGGCGCTCCGTGCCCGCTTCCAGGCCCGGCAGCGACAGACAGCCCTCCGAGCCGCGCACGACGACTCCGTCCGCCTCCACCAGACGCGGATTGACGATGTGTCCGAGATGGCGGACGTCCTCGTCGTCCGGGCAGTCGTAGACGAACACCCGCAGCCCCACGCCCACCTGGTTCGCCGCGAGCCCCACGCCCTGCGCCGCGTACATCGTCGCGAACATGTTCTCGATGAGCCCGTGAAGCCGCGGGCCGAAGTCGGTGACGGGCTCGCAGGGGGCGTGCAGTACCGGATCTCCGAGCAGGCTCATCGGCCTCACGAGTCCGGAACTGCCGGGGATCGGCCGGTTTCGCATGGCGCCAAGCCTACGTTCAGCCGTGACCTGAGGGTTCCGGCGGTGCCGAGGTAGGGCCGTCCGCCCGGACCTGGATAGGCTGGGCCGGACCGATGCAAGGAGGATCAAGGACGATGTCAGGCAACTCGGAGCCACTGACGCCGCGCGCCAAGCTCGCAGTGACGGCAGGCAAAGCCGCCGCCGCGGTGTCGCGCGCAGCCGGACGCGGCAGCGGTTCGGTTATCGGCGGCCGGGTCGCGCTCAAGCTCGACCCCGACCTGCTGGGGCGGCTGGCGCAGCACCTGGACGTGATCCTCGTGTCGGCGACGAACGGCAAGACCACCACGACCCGGCTGATCGCCGAGGCTCTGCGGGCCAGTGGCCCCGTCGTCTCCAACGCGCTCGGCGCCAACATGCCCGCGGGCATCACCTCCGCGCTGGCCGGCGGCTCCGACGCCAAGTTCGGTGTGATCGAGGTCGACGAGAAGTACCTGGCCGGCGTCGCGCGCGATGTGACGCCGAAGGCGATCGCGCTGCTCAATCTCTCGCGCGACCAGCTGGACCGCGCCGCCGAGACGCGGATGCTGGCCGAGAAGTGGCGCGAGGGCCTGGCCGGTACGAAGGCCATGGTCATCGCCAACGCCGACGACCCCTTGATCGTCTGGGCCGCCTCCTCCTCCCCCAATGTCGTCTGGGTGGCTGCGGGCCAGGAGTGGAAGGACGACGCCTGGTCCTGCCCGTCCTGCGGCGGTGTGATGCAGCGCCCCGGCGACGACTGGTTCTGCGGCGAGTGCGGCTTCCGCCGTCCCGCTCCGAGCTGGGTGCTCAGCGGCGACCATGTGCTCGACCCGCACGGTTCCGCCTGGCCGATCCATCTCCAGCTGCCCGGCCGCGCCAACAAGGCGAACGCCGCGACCTCCGCCGCGGTCGCCGCCTGCTTCGGTGTGCCGCCGCAGGTCGCGCTGGAGCGCATGTACCAGGTGCAGGCCGTCGCCGGCCGCTACGACGTGGTCAGCTTCCTCGGCCGCGATCTTCGGCTGCTGCTGGCGAAGAACCCGGCCGGCTGGCTGGAGACGTTCTCGCTGATCGACCCGCCGCCGACCCCGGTCATCCTCTCCGTCAACGCCCGCGGCGCGGACGGCACGGACACCTCCTGGCTCTGGGACGTCGACTACACCCGGCTCGCCGGCCACCCGATCTTCGTCATCGGCGACCGCAAGCTGGACCTCGCCGTCCGCCTCGAAGTGGCCGGCCTGGACTTCCGGGTGTGCGAGTCCGCCGACGAGGCCGTCCAACTGGCTCCGCCCGGCCGGATCGAGGCGATCGCCAACTACACCGCCTTCCAGGACCTGCGCCGCCGCGTCGGCAACTGACCAGGGGACCGACGAAAAGGACATGAGCATGAGCGACAACAGCCTGCGTCTGGTCTGGGTCTACCCGGACCTGCTCTCCACCTACGGCGACCAGGGCAACGCCCTCGTCGTGGAGCGCCGGGCCCGGCAGCGCCGCCTGGACGTGCTGCGTATGGACGTGCGCAGTGACCAGCCGGTGCCGACCTCCGGCGACATCTATCTGATCGGCGGCGGCGAGGACCGGCCCCAGCGGCTGGCGGCCGAGCGGCTGCGCCGCGACGGCGGACTCTCCCGGGCCGCTTCCAACGGCGCGATCATCTTCTCGGTCTGCGCCGGGTACCAGATCCTCGGCCACGAGTTCATCAACGACCTCGGCGAGCGCGAGCAGGGCCTCGGCCTGATCGACGTGGTCTCCACGCGCGGCGAGGGCGAGCGGTGCGTGGGCGACGTACTGGCCGACATCGACCCGCAGTTGGGCCTGCCGCAGCTGACCGGCTTCGAGAACCACCAGGGCATCACGCACCTCGGCCCGAGCGCCCGGCCGTTCGCGCGCACCATCCTCGGCCGGGGCAACGGCACGGGCGACGGCACCGAAGGCGCATACAACGACACCGTCTTCGGCACCTATATGCACGGCCCGGTCATGGCGCGCAATCCGCAGATCGCGGATCTGCTGCTGAAGCTGGCCCTCGATGTGAACGCGCTGCCGCCGACGGACGACCGGTGGTACGAGGCGCTGCGCTCGGAGCGCATCGCGGCCGCGACCCAGCCCGCCTGACGGAAGCGCACCGACCGGACCTGACAGAAACCTGACACATGTCCATCAGTCGGACGCCCGGTTCGGTTCCCGCCGCCCTGCGCCGGTAGGGTGGCGGGGATTCCAACCGGACGACGTGGTCCGGGAGTCCGCCCACGTTGCAAAGGTATCTCGGGCAAATGCGCATTGGTGTGCTCACCTCCGGCGGCGACTGCCCCGGTCTGAACGCCGTCATCCGCTCGGTCGTGCACCGCGCCGTCGTCGACCACGGCGACGAGGTCATCGGCTTCCACGACGGCTGGAAAGGCCTTCTGGAGTGCGACTACCGCAAGCTCGATCTTGACGCGGTAGGCGGCATCCTGGCCCGTGGCGGCACCATCCTCGGCTCCTCCCGGGTCCGGCCCGAGCATCTGCGCGACGGCGTGGAGCGGGCCAAGGGCCATGTCGCCGACCTCGGCCTGGACGCGGTCATCCCGATCGGCGGCGAGGGCACGCTGAAGGCGGCCAACCTGCTCTCCGAGGGCGGGCTGCCGATCGTCGGCGTGCCGAAGACCATCGACAACGACATCGCGTCGACCGATGTGACCTTCGGCTTCGACACCGCCGTCGGCGTCGCGACCGAGGCGCTCGACCGTCTGAAGACCACCGCCGAGTCGCACCAGCGCGTGCTGATCGTCGAGGTCATGGGCCGGCACACCGGCTGGATCGCGCTGCACTCCGGCATGGCCGCCGGTGCGCACGCCATCGTCGTGCCGGAGCGGCCGTTCGACATCCGCGAGCTGACCGAGCGCGTCGGAGAGCGGTTCTCGGCCGGCAAGAAGTTCGCGATCGTCGTGGTCGCCGAGGGTGCCAAGCCGCGTGAGGGCTCGATGGAGTGGGACGAGGGCGGCAAGGACGTCTACGGCCACCAGCGTTTCGCGGGCGTGGCCCGGCAGCTGTCGATCGAGCTGGAGGAGCGCCTCGGCAAGGAGGCCCGTCCGGTGATCCTGGGACATGTCCAGCGCGGTGGCACACCGACCGCGTACGACCGTGTCCTCGCGACCCGCTTCGGCTGGCACGCGGTGGAGGCCGCGCACCGCGGCGAGTTCGGCATGATGACCGCGCTGCGCGGCACGGACATCACCATGGTGCCGCTGGCGAAGGCCGTGGAGACGCTGAAGACCGTCCCGGCCGAGCGGTACGCGGAAGCCGAGTGCGTACTCTGAGAATTGGTGCATAACTGAACGAACTGCCCCCGGTCGCAGCAGCGGCCGGGGGCAGTTCTAGTCTGGTCCGGACAACAAGCGCGAATCAGGACGCTCCAGGAGTACACAGATGGATCACAGCGGGCACGGCATGACGATGGATCTGCCGCCGTTCACGCTGGGACGGGGCCTGGAGCTCTCGCCGGACCCCTTCTTCCTCGTCGGCTGCCTGGTGTCGCTCGGCCTGTACGGCTGGGGTGTGGTGCGGCTGCGCAGGCGCGGCGACAGCTGGCCCGTCAGCCGGATCGTCTTCTTCACGCTCGGCGTGCTCAGCGTGGCGCTGGTGATGTGCACCAAGCTGAACGACTACGGCATGGTCATGTTCAGCGTGCACATGGTGCAGCACATGGTGATCAGCATGCTGTCGCCGATCGTGCTGCTGCTCGGCGCCCCCGTGACGCTGGCGCTGCGGGCGCTGCCGGTCGCCGCGCGGCGTGGCAGCAAGGGGCCCAGGGAGCTGCTGCTCGCGCTGCTGCACAGCCGCTACATGAAGATCGTGACGCATCCGGCCTTCACCATCCCGCTCTTCATCGCGAGCCTCTACGCGCTCTACTTCACGCCGCTCTTCGACTTCCTGATGGGGTCCAAGACCGGGCATGTGGCGATGATGGTGCACTTCCTCGCGGTGGGCCTGGTGTTCTTCTGGCCGATCATGGGCGTGGACCCGGGCCCGCACCGGCCCGGCTATGTGATGCGGATGCTGGAGCTCTTCGCGGGCATGCCGTTCCACGCCTTCTTCGGCATCGCACTGATGATGGCGACCGAGCCGATGATCAAGGCGTACGAGAATCCGCCGGCCTCGCTGGGGATCGACGCGCTGACCGACCAGACCGCGGCGGGCGGCATCGCCTGGGCGTTCAGCGAGATCCCGTCGGTGATCGTGCTGGTCGCTCTCGTCTTCCAGTGGTACCGCTCCGAGCAGCGGCAGGCGAAGCGCCTGGACCGGGCCGCGGACCGGGACGGCGACAAGGAGCTCGAGGCGTACAACGCGTATCTCGCCTCGCTCCAGGCACGCGGAAGGTAGGGGGTCGTAGACGGGCAGTAGCGCGAAGCCCTCCTCACGGGTGACCATGGCCTTGGCGGCCGCGGTCGTCCGGAGGAGGGCGCACATGTCCGGTTCCACGAAGACCATGGGAGTGCTCACCGTCTCGACCCTGGTGGTCGTGACTGCCTATACGGCGGCACTAGGCAGCAATGGCTGGCTCTGGTTCGGCTGGGTGGTGCTCGGTCTGCTGACGATCGGGGTGATCGCCTCGCGCGGCAACACCTGATCGGCCGGACAGGGCCTAGAAACGGAAGACCGCACCCGTCGCCGCGTCGAGTTCGCACGCGTTGGCGTAGGTCTTGTTCCACGCCGTCGCCCGGCCCTGGTACGAACCCGTGGCGCCGACCGTGACCGGGTCGAACCGCTTGGTGCACGGATGCGGATCGCCCTGCAGCTTGTCCGGGTCGCCCCCGGCGGCGGCGAGCGCCTCACAGGCGGCCGCCGCTTCCGGATGCGGCCCGTCCGGCTGGGGTGCGCAGTTCAGCCGCACTCCTCGCATCCAGGCGCCTTCGGCGCCGGACAGGGTCAGGAAAAGACCCTTCGCCGGGGCGGGCTCGGCGGCCACGGCGTGGGCGGGAAGAGCCGTGGCGAGGGAGATCAGGGCGGCGGCGACAAGAGGGACGCTGCGGTGCATCCGGTGCTCCAGGTACTCGGGGACCGACGCACGGTCGGCCCGTGAGAGCCCAGAGCACCGTTCCGCCGTGGCGACGGCAAGGAACCGCGCGGGCCCGGTCGCGCGGACGGGCGAGCTGGTTCGCCCGTCCGGCCCCGGGCCGTCGCTCCAGCGTCAGCCGACGGCCACCGGCTCCCGACGCGGGGTCCGCGCGATGTCGCGGTCGCTGTCCTGCGGAACGGGCCGCAAGGCGGGCAGCGGCTTGAACTCGGGCACGGGCGGCAGCGGCGACGGAGCGGCCCGCAGGAGGCGCTCGGCCTGCTTCACCCGGCGGCTGAACCAGATCACCTTGCCGGTGGCGGTGCCGCAGGTCCCCCAGCTGTCGCTGAGGACCGCGACGGTGGCGAGTCCGCCCTTGGACGGGCAGGAACTGGTCAGCCGCGGCATGCTGCGGTCGTTGTCCGACACGGACGCGATCAGGTGCCGTCCGGTCCAGCGCAGCTCCACCACACAGGTCTTGTCGCCCTCGACGTGCTGGACGACGTTGCCGACGAGTTCGTCCACGGCTCGGCAGACGGGCGTGATGTGCTGCTCAAGGCTCCAGTGGCGAAGATGTGCTGCGAGAATCCGCCGGATCTGAGGGATCCGCTCTGTGGATGCCTGCACTTCCAAGGTGTAGCGGCAGGCGGCCTGAACGTGCATGACCGTGACTCCTCACCGTGACCAGGCCCATCTTTCGCTGTGACCCCCGAGTGCGAAGAGTGAGCTGCTGTCGCTTCTGGGTCACTGACCAGAGTGGCCTCGGGCCGTCACAACCGCAACACATCGCCCGACCGGAGCAGACCGCGAGTCCCGGCGCGCACGGTTACGGATGACGATCCGGGCACATAAACTGACCGTCCCCAAGATGCCGACTGACCTGGCACAACGCAGCCCCGATCCCGATCAGGACCGAGTGAGGAGCACCCTGAAGTGTTCTATTACGTGCTCAAATACGTCATTCTGGGGCCGCTGCTGCGGTTGCTGTTCCGGCCCAGGATCGAAGGACTTGAGCACATCCCGGCGGAGGGCGCAGCGATCGTCGCCGGCAATCACCTGTCGTTCTCGGACCACTTCCTGATGCCCGCCATCATCAAGCGGCGCATCACCTTCCTGGCCAAGGCCGAGTACTTCACGGGTCCCGGCCTCAAGGGCCGGATGACGGCGGCGTTCTTCCACAGCGCGGGCCAGATCCCCGTCGACCGCTCCGGCAAGGAGGCCGGTCAGGCAGCGATCCGCGAGGGCCTCGGAGTGCTGAGCAAGGGCGAGTTGCTGGGCATCTACCCGGAAGGCACGCGGTCGCACGACGGGCGGCTCTACAAGGGCAAGGTGGGCGTCGCGGTGATGGCGCTCAAGGCGCAGGCGCCGGTGGTGCCGTGCGCGATGGTGGGGACCTTCGAGATCCAGCCGCCCGGGCAGGTGCTGCCGAAGATCAAGCGGGTCACCGTACGGTTCGGCGAGCCGATGGAGTTCTCGCGCTACGCGGGCATGGAGAACGAGAAGGCGGCGATCCGCGCGATCACCGACGAGATCATGTACGCGATCCTGGAGCTGTCCGGCCAGGAGTACGTGGACCGGTACGCCGCCGAGGTCAAGGCGGAGCTGGAAGCGCCGAAGACGCGGAAGAAGCTCCCGTGGCGCAGAGGCTGAGAGCGAGACGTGGACAGCGGGATGGGAAGCAACGTGAGCGAACAGCACGACACCTACGCCAAGTTGATCGGGCTGCTGGATGAACGCGGTGCCGGCTACCGGGTCATCGAGCACGCGGAGCAGGGCGCGACCGAGGCGGTCAGCGCGCTGCGCGGCAACACACTGGCGCAGGCGGCCAAGTGCATCGTGGTGATGGTGAAGATCGGCAAGAAGCAGAAGCGGTACGTGCTGGCGGTGGTGCCGGGAGATCGCCGGCTGGACCTCGGCGCGGTGAAGACGCTGCTGGGCGGCACTTATGCGGGATTCGCCACGGCGGAGGTCGCGGAGCGTCTGGCGCGCAGTGTGAGCGGCACGATCCTGCCGTTCTCCTTCGACGCCGAGCTCGAACTGGTCGTGGATCCGGGCCTGTTGGTCCATGAGGAGATCTTCTTCAACGCGGCGCGGCTGGACCGTTCGCTGGCGCTGCGCACGGCGGACTATGTCGCGATCGCCGAGCCCCGTACGGCGGACATCGCCGGCTGAAGGCCCGAGCGCCTGGTGCGCAACGCGAAGGAGGGGCGGCCGTGACCGGCCGCCCCTCCCCCGTACCGCTGTGCCTTACGGCTTAGGCGTGGCGTGCGGAGTGCACGTCACATCGCTGCCGTCCAGCTTGCCGCTGAGCAGGTAGGCGTCCACCCGCTCGTTGATGCACGGGTTGACCAGGCCGGTCACACCGTGCGATCCGGCGTCCTTCTCGACGATCAGACGCGAGCCCTTGAGCCGCTTGTGCAGCTCGACGGCGCCCTCGAACGGTGTGGCGGCGTCACGCGTCGCCTGCACGATGAGCACTGGCGGCAGGCCCCTGCCCGTCTTCACGTTCACCGGCGTGTGCTGCTTGGACTGCCATGTGGCGCACGGCAGGTTCAGCCAGGCGTTCGCCCATGTCATGAAGGGGTACTGCGCGTGGAGCCGGGTGTTGTCCCGGTCCCACTTCTTCCAGCTGGTGGGCCACTTGGCGTCCGCGCACTCGACGGCCGTGTAGACGGCGTTGCCGTTCTCCGAGGCGATGTTGCCCGCGGTGTCGGACGGGTCGGGCGCCGCGGCGTCGACCAGTGCCTGGGTGTCACCGGCGACGTACTTGCTCAGGATCTGGGCGACGGGCACCCAGGCGGAGTCGTAGTACGGCGCACTCTGGAAGAAGTTGACCAGCTCGGCCGGGCCGACGACCCCGCCGAGCGGGGCCTTCTTGGCGGTGGCGCGCAGTTTGAGCCACTGCTGCTCGACCTTCTCCGGCGTGTTGCCGATGTGGAAGGTCGCGTCGTTCTTGGCGACCCACTCCTTCCAGTCGTCCCAGCGCATCTGGAAGGCCACGTCCTGGTCGAGGTTGGCCTCGTACCAGATCTTCTCGCGCGACGGGTTGACCACGCTGTCGACGATCATCCGGCGCACATGGCCCGGGAAGAGGGTCGCGTAGACGGCGCCGATGTAGGTGCCGTAGGAGACGCCCAGGAAGTTGAGCTTCTTCTCGCCGAGTGCGGCCCGGATGACATCCAGGTCGCGCGCGGTGTTCGGCGTGGTCATGTGCGGCAGCATCCAGCCGCTGCGCTCGGCGCAGCCGTCGGCGTACTCCGCGGCCAGCTTGCGCTGTGCGCGCTTGTCGGCCTCGCTGTCGGGCACCGGGTCGGCCTTGGGCGCCTTGACGAACTCCTGCGGGTCGATGCAGGAGATCGGGCTGGAGTGCCCGACGCCCCGCGGGTCGAAGCCCACGAAGTCGTACGCCTTGGACGTGTTGACCCACAGCGGGTTCTTGTTGGTGACGCGGGTCGGGAAGCGCAGGCCCGAGCCGCCGGGGCCGCCCGGGTTGTAGATCAGCGCGCCCTGGCGCTCGGCCGGGGTGCCGGTGTTGCCGATCCGGTCGACGGCGAGCTTGATCTGCTTGCCGCCCGGCCTCGCGTAGTCGAGCGGAACGGTCACCCAGCCGCACTGGATGGGCTTGGCGATGCCCCAGTCCGCCGGACAGTCCGCCCAGTCGATGCCCTTCTTGGCGGCCCGCTCGGCGGCGATCTGAGCGCCGCGCGCCTCGGACCAACCGCTCTGGCGGCTTTCGGCGTTGGCCGCCGGAGCCGCAATCGCCCCCGTTATGAGGGTTCCCGCGATCAGAGCGCCGGCCGAGCCGAGCGCTGCGGTACGTCTCACGTAGAACTCCCCCTTCTGTAGTCGAGTACTCCGGGGGATCCTTTCGTCTGTGGGGCGGGCGGGGACAGGGCGTACTGGTGTTTCTTTACCGAACCAATAACCGGTGCGTGAAGTCCCGCTGAGCGGTACGCGAATGTGCCGGGCCGACGGCCGTGCTCAGACGGGCAGTTCGGCCTCGAGTACCTCGTCCAGCAGCAGCCGCAGTTGACGTGCGTCGGGGGCGACGGCGGTGAGCAGCACGGCCGGACCGGCGAGCGGAGTCAGTGCGGCGGTCTCGCCGATCAGTCTCGGTTCTGCCGGTTTGTCGGTGAACGCCGGGTCGACGATGAGGAGTTGGCCCACCGCCCGGTGCCCGCCGAGTACCGCTCCGCCGTCCCAGCCGCCGGATGCGCCGGGGCCGTAAGCGAGCTCCTGGTCGAGGAGCGGACGGCCGGCGCGGTGGACGGTGAGGCGCGTGGTCAGGGTGCCGGGCTCTTCGCCGTACCGGCCGAGGATCTGTTCCTCGCGCAGCACCAGGCGTGCCGTGGCGGCGAGTTCGACCTGTGTGCGCATCCGCAGATCGCTGCCGCGGGCGGAGATGAGCTGTTCGGGCAGCCAGCGCAGCTCGGCGTCGTCGCCGACCGCCAACCGCACGTCGTAGTGGGCCTGTTCGCGTGTCCGTCCGGGCAGCGCGATGGTGGCGGCCGCGGAGTCGACGTCGAGGCGGGCGCCATCGCGCACCTCCGCCTCGATGGCGAGCCGGTCACCGCCGAGCGGCGCGCTCATCGCCCCGACCACAGTGACGCGCTGGTACGGTCCGGCGGCCCGGGTCCGGCGCACCGCGAGCGGGCCGTCGCCGTCCAGCACCGGCAGCCCGTCCCGGGTGGCGACGATGCGCGCGGTGGCCCGGATGCTCATGCGGTCCAGGCGGCGAGCTGCGTACGCACCCAGCCGACGACGGGACCGACGCCGTCCGCGCTCTTCAGCGAGGTGAAGGCGACGGGGAGTTCACCGCGCTGCTCCTTGGCGTCGCGGGCCATCCGGCCGAGGTCCGAGCCGACATGCGGCGCGAGGTCGGTCTTGTTGATGACGAGCAGATCGGCGGCTGTGACGCCGGGTCCGCCCTTGCGCGGGATGTCGTCGCCGCCGGCGACGTCGATCACAAAGATCTGGGCGTCGACCAGGCCCTTGGAGAACGTCGCGGTGAGGTTGTCGCCACCCGACTCGACGAGGATCAGATCGAGCGGGCCGACGGTCTCCTCCAGGTCCTCGACCGCTTCGAGGTTGGCGGAGATGTCGTCGCGGATCGCGGTGTGCGGGCAGGCTCCGGTCTCGACGGCCTGGATGCGCTCGGGCGGCAGTACGGCGTTCCTGAGCAGGAACTCCGCGTCCTCGCGGGTGTAGATGTCATTGGTGACGACGGCGATGGACAGCTGGTCGCGGAGTTCTCGGCAGAGCGCGGCGACGGTCGCGGTCTTGCCGGAGCCGACCGGTCCGCCGAGGCCGATCCGCAGGGCGCGCCGGGTGCCGTCGGGCCGCACGGCGTCGGCGCTGAGGGCGGCGGGAGAGTCGTGACTGTGGTCGAGGTGCATGGTGCGGCTCCTTGATGTCCTACGAGGCGAAGAGGCGTACGGGCCAGGCCGCGTGCTGTTCGGCGGTGATGTCGAGCAGCGGCGCAGACGCGGCGGGCAGCGCGCCGATTCCCTGGTGCGCCGCCGCCGCGGCCTGCTCGGCGACACGGTCCATGTCGGGTGTGAGCCGGGCGAGGACGGCGGTGGCCTCGAAGGGGTCCAGGCTGAGCAGTCGTACGGCGGCGGTGGCCGGGCCGCTGACCGTTTCGTACGCGACGCAGTGCGCGGCGTCCTCGGGGCCCAGTCCGGCGGAGCGGGCGGCGAGCCCGAGCACGACCGGCTGATGAGCACCGCGTGGACGGGCCGCCGCGAGCGCGGCGAGCTCGGCGCTCGGCCAGGTGGCGCGGGCTGCGCGCATCATCTGCCGGCCGAGCCGGCGGGCGGCGGCCCGCAGTGCGGGCGACGGGGTGCGGGCGTCGGCGGCTTCGTCGAGACGCAGCGGGTCGATACCGGCGGCGGCTGCTGCGGCCAGGGCCGCCGAGGTCAGGCCGGTGGTGTGCAGCCGGCCGCGGGAGAAGGCCTCCAGGTCCCGGGCGTTGCGGATCCGGCCCGCCTTGACGGCCGGTTCGGCGCCGCCGGAGTGTGCGTGGCCGCCGGCGGGGAACCGGCCGTCGGCGAGAACGAGCAGCGCGGCCCGCCCTGCCGGGCCGGGGCGGCTGTCGCCGGTGACAGTGCGGGTGTCCATGGTCAGAACAGGAAGTAGCGCTGGGCCATGGGCAGTTCGGCCGCGGGAGCCGGTTCGACCGGTTCGCCGTCGATCGACACCGTGAAGGTGTCCGCGTCGACCTCCACCCGCGGCAGCGCGTCGTTCTGCCGCATGTCCGCCTTGGTGACCCGCCGCGTGCTGGTGATCGGCACGTACTTCTTGCCCAGGCCGAGGCGTTCGGGCAGATCGTCCTCGATCGCCGCCTCGGCGACGAAGTTGACCGAGTTCGCCGCCGGGGCCTTGCCGATCGCGCCGAACATCGGCCGCGGCATCACCGGCTGCGGCGTCGGGATGGACGCGTTGGCGTCGCCCATCTGCGCATAGGCGATCTGACCGCCCTTGATCACGAGCTGCGGCTTGACGCCGAAGAAGGCCGGGTCCCAGAGCACCAGATCCGCCAGCTTGCCGGTCTCGACCGAGCCGATCTCCTGGTCGAGGCCCTGCGCGACCGCCGGGTTGATGGTGTATTTGGCGACATAGCGACGAGCACGGTGGTTGTCGGCGCGGCCGTCTCCGGGCAGTGCGCCGCGGCGCTTCTTCATCACATGCGCCGTCTGCCAGGTGCGCATGATCACTTCACCGATGCGGCCCATGGCCTGCGAGTCGGAGGAGATGATCGAGATCGCGCCGAGGTCGTGCAGGATGTCCTCGGCCGCGATGGTGGAGGGCCGGATCCGGGACTCGGCGAAGGCGAGGTCCTCGGGCACGGCGGGGTTCAGGTGGTGGCAGACCATCAGCATGTCGAGGTGTTCCTCGATGGTGTTGACGGTGTGCGGCCGGGTCGGGTTGGTCGAGCTGGGCAGTATGTGCGGCTCGCCGACCACGGTGATGATGTCCGGCGCGTGCCCGCCGCCCGCACCCTCGGTGTGGTACGCGTGGATGGTGCGGCCCGCGATGGCGGCGAGGGTGTCCTGGACGAAGCCGGCCTCGTTCAGGGTGTCCGTGTGGAGGGCGAGCTGGACTCCGGTCTCGTCGCAGACGCTCAGACAGGCGTCGATGACTGCGGGTGTCGCACCCCAGTCCTCATGAATCTTGAACCCGAGCGCCCCGCCGCGGAGTTGGGAGTGCATGGCCTCGCGGGACATCGTGTTGCCCTTGCCGAGCAGGCCGATGTTGACCGGGAAGGAGTCCAGCGCCTCGAACATCCGGGCAAGGTGCCAGGGGCCCGGCGTGATGGTGGTGGCCTTGGTCCCCTCGGCGGGTCCGGTGCCGCCGCCGACGAGGGTGGTGACGCCGGTTGCGAGCGCCTGGTCGACGATGGTCGGCGAGATGAAGTGGACATGCGCGTCGATCGCGCCCGCGGTGACGATCTTTCCGTTGCCGGAGATGACTTCGGTCTCGGGGCCGATGACCAGATCGGGGTGGACGCCGTCCATGGTGTCGGGGTTGCCGGCCTTGCCGATGCCGGTGATCCGGCCGTCGCGGATCCCGATGTCGGCCTTGACGATGCCCCAGTGGTCGATGATCAGGGCGCCGGTGACGACGGTGTCCGGTGCGCCTTCGGCGCGCGTCGTACGGGACTGGCCCATCGACTCGCGGATCACCTTGCCGCCGCCGAACACGGCCTCGTCGCCCGCGAGTCCGGGCCCGCCACAACGGTCCTCCTCGATCTCGACGAGCAGATCGGTGTCGGCGAGCCGGACCCGGTCACCGGTGGTGGGGCCGAAGAGATCGGCGTACACGGCACGACGCAGCTCAGGCACCTTCTACTCCGTTCTCCCCCAGAGCTGACGCCTGGGAGGTGCCCCCATCTCCGCCCGCTCGGCGCACGTGCGGCTCGTCGGACGTCTGCGGCACGGCGGCCTCGCGTGCGTCGCTCACATCGAGCGCGCCCCCTGTCTGTCCACGGAGGCCCGCGATGACGCGCCGGCCGGTGAAGGGGACGAGTTCGACGTCCACGGGGATGCCGGGCTCGAAGCGCACGGCCGTGCCCGCAGCGATGTGCAGCCGCTTGCCGTGGGCCGCCGCGCGGTCGAAGTCCAGGCCGGGGTTGGCCTCGGCAAAGTGGTAGTGCGAGCCGACCTGGACGGGCCGGTCGGCTGCGTTGAGCACGGTCAGCCGGGTGACCTCCCGCCCCTCGTTGAGGCGGACGCGCTCATCGGCGAACAGGATCTCTCCGGGAATCATCGGCGGCCCTCCCCCTCAGACGATCGGGTCATGGACGGTGACGAGCTTGGTGCCGTCCGGGAAGGTGGCCTCGACCTGGACGTCGTGGATCATCTCCGGGATGCCGTCCATGACATCGGCGCGGTCGAGGACCTTGCGGCCGGACGCCATGAGCTCGGCGACGGTGCGTCCGTCCCTCGCGCCCTCGAGGATGTGGGAGGTGATCAGCGCTACCGCCTCGGGATGGTTCAGCCTCAGTCCGCGCGCGCGGCGCTTCTCCGCCACGTCTGCCGCCACATGGATCAGGAGTCGTTCCTGCTCGTGCGGGGAGAGTTGCAACCCGCCCACCTCACCGTTCGTTGTAACCGCTCACGGACGGAGCGCGACACTTCCGGAGATCAACATTCCGTTGACGTGGATGATCTCCGCGGCCCCCGGAGGCGTCACGTTAGTAAGAGAGTTTTTCCATTGCGTTAACGAGCCTCGGGCAACTGCATCGACATGAGCGCCCGGAGCCCGTTCTCCAGGACCTCGACGCTCACATCGCCGAAGAGCGCCTGCTGAGCGATGAAGCCCTGCACCGCCGCGATGAGCGTGCGCGCCACCTGGTCCGCCTCCACGTCGTCCGCGCCCATCAGGCCGTTGTCGCGGTAGGCGTCCACGAGCTTCGCCCAGGCCAGGCGCATCCCGCCGTAGCCCTCGTCGAGGATCGCGCGCAGTTCCTCATTGCGCAGCGTCTCGGTCCACACCTGCAGGACCAGCCGCGCGAAGGCCCTGTCGTCCCCGCCGGGCAATTGCTCCGCGAGCACCCTGCGCAGGACACGGCCGAGCAGTACGTCGGGAGTCGGCGGCGGAGTCGTCCGGGCCGCGTCGTCGAAGGCCTCGCGGATCCCGCTGAACGCCCCCTCCGCGATGGCCGACACCAGCTCTTCCTTGCTGCGGAAGTAGCGGTAGACCGCGCCGGCCGACAGGCCCGCCTCACGCAGGACGTCCTGCATCGATGTGGCGTGGAAGCCGTTGCGGGCGAAGCAGCGGGCGGCGCCGTCGAGGATCTGCCGGCGGCGTGCGTCGAGGTGTTCCTGGGATACGCGGGCCATGGAAGAAAACTAAAACGAACATTCATTCTTGACAAGGACGAGCCTCGGAGGGACAGTGACGCCAGGAGATAAAACGAACGATCCTTCTCTTTGAATCGAGGGGCCCCCATGTCCGCCACACCCACTCGCCGCACGGTCGCGGTGATGGTCCTGATCCCCGCTCTGGCGGCGCTGGCGCTGTGGGCCTTCGCCTGGCCGGCCTCCCGAACCGCGCCGCGTGAACTGCCGGTCGGCGTCGCGGGCCCGGCGGCCGCGGCCGCTCAGGTCGAACAGCGACTCGAGGAGCGCGAAGGGGCCTTCGACGTTCACCGCTACGACGACGAGACCGCCGCTCGCACCGCGATCAAGGACCGGGTCGTATACGGAGCGGTGGTCGTCACTCCGCAGGGTCCGCAGCTGCTGACCGCTTCCGCGGGCAGCCCGGTGGTGGCCCAGCTCCTCACCCAGGCCGTCACCGCACAGGCTCCGGACGGGACGGCGGTGAAGGTCAGCGATGTCGTGGCGACGCCCGCCGGGGATCCGCGCGGCAGCGCGCTGGGCTCGAGCATCCTGCCGCTGGCGCTGGCCGGGGTCGCGGCCGGATCAATCGTGACGCTGCTCGGCCTGCGCGGAGGCCGGGCGGCGGCGGCCCTGACCGGCGCCGCGATCGTGGTCGGACTGACCTCGGCCGCGCTCGCCCACAGCTGGCTCGGTGTGCTCACCGGCAACTGGTGGGCGGAGGCCGGCGTGCTGGGGCTGACCGTGCTCGCCGTCGGCGCGGGCATGGCCGGACTCGGCGCACTGCTCGGCACCCGTGGACTCGCCCTGGGCGGACTGCTGATGGTGCTGCTCGGCAACCCGTTCTCGGGCGCCGCGAGCGCGCCGGAACTGCTGCCCGAACCGGTCGGCATGATCGGCCAGTGGCTGCCGCCGGGCGCGGGCGCGACACTGCTTCGCTCGGTGGCGTACTTCGGCGGCAACGGCGCGGGTGCGGCGGTCCTCACGGTCTCGCTCTGGGCCGCGCTGGGGCTGGCGGCGGTGCTGGCGGCCGGCCGGCGCGGCGCACAGCGTGCAACTCCCGCCGAACACCGGGAAGACAGGCTCGTACCGGTGGGTTGAACCTCTCGGACCGGCCGCGTGCCCCCGCTGTAGCGGACGGGGGCGCGCGGCCTTTTGCTGTGCCCCGGCCGATGGGCCTGGGGCATGGGTGCCCGCGCCCGGCTGACGGGGCCTGGGGCCCTGGCGGCGATCGTCAGCCGCGCGAGCCCGGGCGGCGGTGCTCAGCGGTCAGACCGAAGCTGCCTCGTTCGCCGGCAGCGGACGCGGACGAGCCGAGCGCGGAGACCGAGCTGATCACCTGCTCCTCGTCCGGCTGCCGATCCTGCTCGAGTCGTTCCAGGTCAGCGGCGGACACCAGCGCCACGAGCGGCTTGCCGTGCCGGGTCACGACGACACGTTCGCCGCCGTAGACGACGCGGTTGATCAGTTCGGCGAGCTCTGCGCGGGCTTGCGTCACCGGAATCTCGTAGGCCATGCTCGCCATCTTACGGCCTGTACGTCCTGTACATTTTTTACAGAGACGCCTGCCCGAGGAGAGGTACGTCATGGACCGCCCGTCAGCCCGCTATGTCCTGCCCCAGTTCACCGAGCGCACCAGCCAGGGAACCCGCACCCTCGATCCGTACTCGAAGCTGCTCGAAGAGCGGATCGTCTTCCTCGGCACGGTCGTCGACGACACCGCCGCCAACGATGTGATCGCCCAGTTCCTGCATCTCGAATACGCCGCGCCCGACCGGGACATCTCGCTGTACATCAACTCCCCCGGCGGCTCGCTCAGCGCCATGTCCGCGATCTACGACACGATGCAGGTCGTCACCTGCGACGTGGAGACGACCTGCCTCGGCCAGGCCGCGTCCACCGCCGCGCTGCTGCTCGCCGCCGGCACTCCGGGCAAGCGGATGGCGCTGCCCGGGGCGCGGATCGTGGTCCAGCAACCCGCGTTCGACGAGCCGGTGCAGGGTCAGCCGTCCGATCTGGCCATCCAGGCAGCGGAGCTGCTGCGGCTGCGGGCCCAACTCGCCGGGATGCTGGTACGCCACACCGGCCAGAGCGCGGAGCAGATCGCGGCCGACCTGGAGCGCGACACGTTCTTCGACGCCGCCGCCGCCCAGGAGTACGGCCTGGTGGACCACGTCATCAACAACCGCAAGACCTCGCTCTCCGCCAACGGTTCGCGGTGACCGCGCCGTGCTGCCGCCCGACATCCCGCCGCTGCCCGCGCTGACCCGTGCCGAGGGCGAGCTCATCGACAGCTATCTCGAAGTCGTCGACCTGCTGGGGCGGATCAATCCGGCCCGCTCGACACACACCTACGGCGCGCTGCGCGCCGCCCAGGCTCTGGTCGGCCGGGCGACCGCGCTGAGGGACGCGCTGACGCTGATGCACCAGCGCGGCGAGAGCGAGGTGCATGCGGCGACGCTGACCCAGGCCCTGAGGGTGCTCGACGGCGAACGCCGGGCCGGCCGGGTCACCGTCCCGCCCGCTTCGACGAGTTGACGGTCCATTGCCTATCCGTCAACCGCCGAACGGGTACCGAAAAAGCTCCCCCATTCGGTGGAGTTACCGTCCCATTGGTGCCTACGCACAACTTGCGCATCATGACTACCGATTTGGCGGAATGACTCATTCCGGTGCTGGTGCGGGGCTCCTCAGGCGTCCGGCTCCGGTCCGGAAGCCAGCCCTGTCCACCCGAACAGGTGAGTGGTGTTCAACCTCACATATCGCCGTTTCGACTCGGAAATCGGGCATGGCGTGGGTCAAGATCCCTGGGACGACAAGCCCCCGTCATCTCGGCGGGGCGGTCCGGGCGGACGCCGAGTCCTGCCGCCGCCCGGATGCCTGGTCGACAGAAGTGCTTCGGCAGGAGTGGAGGACCCGAGCAACACGGGACAGCCGGAAGGTCCGGCCGTCCCTCGGGGTGAAGCCGCTCTCCGCGGCCGGGCATCTTCGTCCGCCCGAACCCGACAGGTCATCCTTCACAGGCGGCTGACGAAGGGTTGCGCATGAGTGCGCAGATTCACGTCCCGTTTCTGAAGAGCCGGGCAGGCGCCGTATCGGTCCTGACCCTCGCCGCCGTCGGCGGCACCATGCTGGCGCCCGGCGCCTCAGAGGCACACGCGGCCACCCTCCATGCGGCCAATGCGCTCAAGGTGGCCGCGTCCAAGAAGGGAGCGCCGTACAAGTACGGCGCGGCAGGTCCGTCCCGCTTCGACTGCTCGGGGCTCACGCTCTACTCGTACAAGAAGGCGGGCAAGAAGCTCCCTCGTACGGCCCAGCAGCAGTACAACAAGACCCGTCATATCTCGGCCTCTTCGCGGCAGGTCGGAGACCTCGTCTTCTTCCACTCCGGGAGCAGCGTGTACCACGTGGGGATCTACGCCGGCAGCGGGCGGGTCTGGCACTCGCCGAAGACCGGCTCCTGGGTGAAGCTGGAGAAGATCTGGACCAAGAGCGTCTGGTACGGCCGGGTGCGATGACGCCCGGCGGCTGACGAAGCACGGCTGACCGTGCGCTGATCGCCCGTCACCACCTCGGCGATCAGCGCACCGTGTCAGTGCGTCAGCGGCTGGACGAGCAGCGTGGCTCCCAGCGCCGTCAGCGCGCCGCCGGTGACGCCCTCCACCGCGCGCGTGGTGCGCGGTCGGCGCAGCCACGTACCGAGCCGGTCCACGAGCAGCGCCACCAGCGGAAACCACACCAGCGCGAGCGCGACGACGATCGTGGCCAGCAGCAGGGTGCGCGGCAGGACCGGCGCGCCGTCCGGCACGAACTGCGGCAGAAGACTGAGAAAGAGCACCGGCGCCTTCGGGTTGAGGACATTGGTGAGGAAGCCCTGCCGCAGTCCGCGGCGCATCCCGTCGGCCGTCTCGCCGTCCGCGTCCGCCACCGCGGGCTGCGGACGCAGCGCCGCCCGCACCGCCCGTACGCCGAGATACAGGACATAGGCGCCGCCGAGGATCTGGAGCGTACGGAAGAGCACCGGCACCGCGATCAGGACGGCCGCCAGACCGGCCACCGCCAGCGCCGTATGCACCAGCAGTCCCCCGGCGACTCCGATCGCGCAGGCCACGCCCGCGCGCCGGGAGGCGAGCGCATTGCGCACGACGACGGTGAAGTCCGCGCCGGGCATGGCGACCATGCCGGCGGCGACCCCGGTGAAGGCGACCAGTTGTGCGTCCATGCCTGCCATCGTGCACCGGATCAGGCCTTAGCATGTACTTATAGTTTCCTTGGTCTGCCTAAAGCGATGCTTAAGGGGTGGCATGTACGACCCGACACGGCTGGCGGCGCTGGTGGCGGTCGCCGAGGCCGGTTCGATCACCCGCGCCGCCGCCCGGCTCGGCTACACCCCGCCCGCGCTCTCCCAGCAGCTGGCCAAGCTGGAGCGCGAGGCCGGAGCCGCACTGCTGGTGCGGCACCACCGCGGAGCCCGGCTGACGGCCGCGGGCGAGCTGCTCGCGGCGCGCGCCCGCCGGGTGCTGGACGAGATGGACCAGGCGCGGCATGAACTGGCCCGGCTGGCGGGCCTGTCCGGCGGACGGCTCAGAGTCGGCACCTTCACCACCGTCGGAATCCATCTGCTGCCGCCAGTCCTGAGCGCGTTCCGCCGGGCACATCCGGATGTCGAGCTGGCCGTCGCGGAGTACGAGCCGCCGGACGGGGTCCTGGCGGTGGCCGCCGGCGAGGTGGATCTGGCGCTGACGCATGCGTACGAACCCGCCGAGCCGGCGCCGCCGCCTGCCGGTGTGGTGGTGGAGCCGCTGCTGGTGGAGGAGTTGGTGCTGGTGACCGCGCCCGGTCATGCGCTGGCGGGCGGCTCGGGGCGGCTGCCGGTGGCCGAGCTCGCGGGTCAGCCGCTGATCAGCAGCGCACCGTCGCATCCACCCCGCAAGGGTGTGGAGGGTGCGCTGGCGCGGGCCGGTGTGACGCCGGCCGTGGTGTGCGAGTCGCCGGGCTACGCGCTGGTGTGCGCGCTGGTCAGCGCGGGCATCGGAGTGGCCGTGGTGCCGGAGATGGTCTCCGCGATGTCCGTGACGCCGCTCGGCGTACGGCAGTTGGAGCCGGCGGCCTTTCGACGGACGATCTCGGTGGCCCACCGGGGCGAGGAGTCGGCTCCGGCGGCTGAGTCGCTGCGGGCTCTGCTGCGCGGCACGTTCGGCCGCGCGGCCGGCCGGACCGGCGAGCCGTGATCAGTTCTGGATCGGTGCGGTCCACGGGAGGGCGATCCAGACGGTCTTGCCGCCCTCCGGGGTCGGGGTGACCGAGAGGTGTCCGCCGCATTCGGCGGTGAGGCTGCGGATGATGACCATGCCGCGGCCGTTGTCCTGGCGGACGGCGGCGGGCAGCCGCTGCGGCCAGCGTGGATGGCTGTCGGTCACGCCGATGCGCAGTTCCTCGTCGCGCTCGAGACGGAGGTCGACGGTGAAGGTGGGCGACTGGCCGAAGGTGTGCTGGACGGCGTTGGTGGCGAGTTCCGAGACGATCAGCCGTACCGTGTCGACCGCTTCGGTCTCGACCGCCAGTCCCCACTCGGAGACGACGTGTGTGGCGTATGTGCGGGCCGCGGACACCGAGGCGGGATCGCTCGGCAGAGTGACGGAGGCTTCCTGGAGGTCTGCCATGGCGACGCTGTCCCTTTCCCACCGCGGCCGGGCACCGACTCGTAGCGGATGATGCGCTGGCGGCCACGGATTGCGCTTCGCGCCAGAGTGCCACTCATCGTGCCCGCGGCGGTGGCGATCCACCAAGATATGCATATATCTGTCGCTCGAAGCGGTGAACTCTGCTACGCGAGACCGGATTTGGACGGCCACTCACGCGTTGACCGCGGGGCGGAAGAGTGGAATGTACAGACTGCACGAAAGGACGCCCCGATGCAGCACGGTCCCGCGGTTCGCCGCCGCAAGCTGGGCGAGGAGCTTCGCAAGCTGCGCCTGGCCGCAGGTCTCACCAGCCGCAACGCCGGACTGCTGGCCGGCTGGCACCAGTCGAAGGTGAGCCGTATCGAGACCGGCACCAGCGGCGTCAGGACCGAGGACGTCAGTCTGCTGCTGGACGTGTACGGAGTGGCCGATCCGCAACTGCGCACGCTGCTCGAGACCTTGGCGGGTGCTGCGGACGGTGCCGGCAGTGGCTGGTGGCACGCCTACCGCGGGCTGCTCCCGCCCGAGTACCGCGACTTCATCAGCCTGGAGACCCAGGCCTGTGCGGTACGCACGCTGGAGACCTCGGTCGTGCCCGGTCTGCTCCAGACGCCGGACTACGCGCGGGCGGTGACGCGAGCGGCTCTCGACGACTTGCCGGCGGCGACCGTCAACTCACTGGTGGAGGTACGGATCGCCCGTCAGGAGGTACTGCGGACCGAGAACCCTCTGAAGCTGAGTGCGGTGCTGGACGAGTCGGCGCTCCGGCGGGAGGTCGGCGGTGGCGGGGTGATGCGGGAGCAGTTGCGCGCGCTGGCGGAATCGGCACAACTCCCCCATGTACGGCTCCAGGTGATGCCGTTCACGGTCGGCGGCTATGCCGGGCTCACAGGTCCTTTCGTTATCTTCTCCTTTCCGAACAGTTCTGATCTGGATGTGGTCGTTCTCGACCATTTGACGAGTAGCCTCTACCTCGAGCGGAGAGAAGACCTCGAGGTGTACAGCGCCGCCTTCGCGACGATGCAGGCGCGTGCGCTGTCACCGGCGGATTCATTGGATCTCATCGCCGGGATGATTCACGGCGCACAGGGAGGCCCCCCATGTCCGATTCCCTCGCCCACGACCACCACTTAGCGTGGCGGCGCAGCAGCCGCAGTGTCGGAATGAACAACTGCGTGGAAGCGGCCACACTGTCCGACGCCACACTCGCCATCAGGGATTCCAAGGACATCGCGCGCGATGCCCTGCACTTCTCGCACCAGGCCTGGTCCCGGTTCCTGACCGCGGTCCAGGCGGAGAGCGTCGGCTAAGACAACACCGTCAGTCGACAGGCGCGGCCCGGACGATCGTGGCGATCGCGGTGTCCAGCTGCTGATCCGTCAGATCGGCCCGGGCCGTCAGCCTGATCCGTGAGATGCCGTCCGGCACCGAAGGCGGACGGAAACACCCGACGACAAGCCCGGCGGCCCGGCAGTCGGCGGCCCACCGCACGGCGGCCTCCGGAGACGGAGCCTGCACGGAGACCACGGCCGCGTCGGGACGTGCGGCCGTCAGGCCCGCCGCCGTCAGCCGACGGTGCAGGGTCGTGGCGACCGTACGCGCCCGGCCGGCAAGCTCCGGTTCGCTCCGCAGCAGCCGCAGCGCAGCCAGCGCCGCTCCCGCCGCGGCCGGCGCGAGACCGGTGTCGAAGATGAAGGTGCGCGCGGTGTTGACCAGATGTTCCACCACCCGCGCCGGGCCGAGGATCGCGCCGCCCTGGCTGCCCAGCGACTTGGACAGGGTGACGGTGGCGACGACGCCCGCGCCGCCCGCGAGACCGGCGGCGTTCAGGGCTCCACGGCCGCCGTCGCCGAGTACGCCGAGCCCGTGCGCGTCGTCGACGAGCAGCGCCGCGCCATGGTCGCGGCAGGCGTCCGCGAGCGCGGCCAGCGGCGCCGCGTCGCCGTCCACCGAGAAGACCGAGTCGGTGACCGCGAGAGCGCGGCGTCCGGGATGTGCGTCGAGGGTCTTGCGTACGGCCTCGACATCCGCGTGCGGGACGATCGCCGTCTCCGCGCGGGAGAGCCGGCAGCCGTCCACGATCGAGGCGTGATTGCCCGCGTCCGAGAGGATCAGCGAACCCCGGGCGCTCAGCGCGGTGACGGCGGCGAGGTTGGCGGCATAGCCGGACGAAAGGACCAGAGCCGCCTCGAATCCACAGAAGTCGGCGAGCTCCCTTTCCAGTTCTGCGTGGAGCGCGGTGCTGCCCGTGACCAGCCGGGAGCCGGTGGCTCCCCCGCCCCAGCGGCGGGCCGCTTCGGCGGCCGCGCCGGTGATTTCCGGGCGGCGGGTCAGGCCCAGGTAGTCGTTCCCGGCGAGATCCAGCAGCTCGGAGTCAGCGGCGCGCGGCCGGAGCGTACGGACGAGGCCCGCGCGCTCTCGGCGGCACGACTCGTCGTCGATCCAGTCGAAAGGATCCTGGGGCATGGTGAACCGGTCCTTTTGTAGGCAGCGGACAGACCCTAACCGGGGACACTCGAGGAGCGGATGTGGCCATACACACACCTCAAAGACACTCTGTTGTGGGGATCGGCCTTGGATATGGCGTGTGCCGTACGTCAGGATCGGCGCCATGGACCTGCTGAACACGCTGGTGGACAAGGGGCTGCGGCGAGAACTGCCGAGCCGTGAAGAGGCGCTCGCCGTACTGGCGACCTCCGACGACGATCTGCTCGAGGTGGTGGCCGCGGCCGGCAAGGTGCGCCGCCAATGGTTCGGGCGCCGGGTGAAGCTCAACTATCTCGTCAATCTCAAGTCCGGTCTGTGTCCCGAGGACTGCTCCTACTGCTCCCAGCGGCTCGGGTCCAAGGCGGAGATCCTCAAGTACACCTGGCTGAAGCCGGACGAGGCCTCGCAGGCCGCGGCCGCCGGTGTGGCGGGCGGCGCGAAGCGGGTCTGTCTGGTCGCGAGCGGCCGCGGTCCCACCGACCGGGACGTCGACCGGGTCTCGAAGACGATCGAGGCGATCAAGGAGCAGAACGAGGGCGTCGAGGTGTGCGCCTGCCTCGGGCTGCTGTCCGAGGGGCAGGCTGAGCGGCTGCGGGCCGCGGGCGCCGACGCGTACAACCACAACCTCAACACGTCCGAGGCCACCTACGGCGACATCACCACCACCCACACGTACGAGGACCGGGTGGACACCGTCCAGCAGGCACAGGCGGCGGGCCTGTCCGCCTGCTCCGGGCTGATCGCCGGCATGGGCGAGAGCGACGAGGACCTGGTCGACGTCGTCTTCTCGCTGCGCGCGCTGGACCCGGACTCCGTCCCGGTGAACTTCCTGATCCCGGTCGAGGGCACGCCGCTGGCCAAGGAGTGGCACCTCACTCCGCAGCGCTGCCTGCGGATTCTCGCGATGGTGCGGTTCGTCTGCCCGGACGTGGAGGTACGGCTCGCCGGCGGCCGCGAGGTCCATCTGCGTTCGATGCAGCCGCTCGCGCTGAACCTGGTCAACTCGATCTTCCTCGGCGACTACCTGACCACCGAGGGCCAGGAGGGCAAGGCGGACCTCGACATGATCGCGGACGCAGGGTTCGAGGTGGAGGGCACGGACACGACGACCCTGCCGGAGCACCGGGCGGGCGGCGGCTGCGGGTCGCACTCCGGCGGCTCCGGCTCCGGCTGCGGTTCCGTCTGCGGGGACGAGCCGTCCGGCGCAGTGGCGGAGGAGCCGGTCGCCGAGGTGCTGTCGGCGCGGACCGACCTGGTCACCGTGCGCCGCCGCGGCGCCGGCACCGACCTCGCGCCCAATGCCTGAGCAACTGACCTCCGGCGAACTGCTGGACCTGGACCGGGCCCACGTCTGGCATCCGTACGGCCCCATGCCGGGCCGTACCGATCCGCTGGTCGTGGAGTCCGCGTCCGGGGTACGGCTGCGTCTGGCCGAAACCGTCCACGGGCAGCGCGAGTTGGTCGACGGCATGTCGTCCTGGTGGTCGGCGATCCACGGCTACAACCACCCGGTCCTCAACGAGGCGGCCCATGACCAGCTGGGCCGGATGAGCCATGTGATGTTCGGCGGACTCACCCACGAGCCCGCCGTCCGACTGGCCGCGCGCCTCGTCGAGATCACGCCCGAGCCGCTGCGGCATGTCTTCCTGTGCGACTCGGGCTCGGTCTCGGTCGAGGTCGCGGTGAAGATGTGCCTGCAGTACTGGCGTTCCGTCGGCCGGCCGGCCAAGCAGCGGCTGCTGACCTGGCGCGGCGGCTATCACGGCGACACCTGGCAGCCGATGTCGGTGTGCGATCCCCAGGGCGGCATGCACGAGCTGTGGTCGGGCGTGCTGCCGCGGCAGGTCTTCGCGGACGCGCCGCCGGCGGAGTTCGAGGAGTCGTACGCGCAGGGCCTGCGCGATCTTGTGGCGCTGCACGCGGACGAGCTGGCCGCGGTGATCGTGGAGCCGGTGGTGCAGGGTGCGGGCGGCATGCGGTTCCACGAGCCCGAGTATCTGCGGGTGCTGCGGGAGGCGTGCGACGAGCACGGCGTGCTGCTGGTCTTCGACGAGATCGCGACCGGGTTCGGGCGTACGGGCGCGCTGTTCGCCGCGGAACATGCCGGGGTCTCGCCGGATGTGATGTGCCTGGGAAAGGCGCTGACCGGCGGCTATCTGACGCTGGCGGCGACACTGTGCACCTCACGGGTGGCGGACGGGATCTCCCGCGGCGAGGTCCCGGTGCTGGCTCACGGCCCCACGTTCATGGGGAACCCGCTGGCCGCGTCGGTGGCGGCCGCCTCGATCGACCTGCTGCTGTCGCAGGACTGGCAGCGGGAGGTCAAGCGCCTGGAGGCGGGCCTGCGGGACGGTCTGGCTGAGGCGGCCGGCCTGCCGGGCGTGAAGGACGTACGGGTGCTGGGCGGGATCGGCGTCGTACAGCTGGACCACGAGGTGGACATGGCCGCGGCCACGGAGGCTGCGGTGCGGGCGGGCGTGTGGCTGCGGCCGTTCAGGGACCTCGTCTACACGATGCCGCCGTATGTGACGGGTGACGAGGACCTGGCCCGGGTGTGCGGGGCGGTCTGCGCGGCGGCCCGCGCGGGCTGAGGCGTGAGCGCCGGGATCGCGGCGCAGTCCGTGCTGCGAGGTGTCCGGCGGCAGGCCCGCACACGAGAACAGGAAGGCAGGCACACCATGGCAGTCATCGTCGTCTCCGGGACCGGGACCGAGATCGGGAAGACCGTGGTCACCGCGGCCCTGGCCGCCGTCGCGCGGGCGCAGGGGCGCAGCGTCGCCGTGCTGAAGCCGGCGCAGACCGGGGTCGGGGTCACCGAGGCCGGGGACGTCGATGAGGTCGCACGGCTGGGCGGCGGGATCACCGGTGTTGAGCTGGCCCGATATCCCGAGCCGCTGGCACCGGTGACCGCGGCTGTGCGGGCCGGGATGGCGACCGTGCGGCCGCACGATGTGGCCGAGGCCGTCGAGAAGCTCGCCATTGAGCATGATCTGGTGCTGGTGGAGGGCGCCGGCGGGCTGCTGGTGCGGTTCGACGAGGACGGCGGGACACTCGCCGATGCCGCGCGGCTCCTCGCCGCTCCCGTGCTGGTCGTCGTGCCCGCCGGTCTCGGCACGCTCAATGGAGCCGCGCTGACCGGCGAGGCGCTGCGGGCGCGCGGTCTGGAGCAGCTGGGCGTGGTCGTCGGAAGCTGGCCGGACGCGCCGGATCTCGCCGCGCGGTGCAATCTCGTCGATCTGCCGATGGACGCGGGCGCGCCGCTGCTGGGCGCCGTACCGGAAGGCGCGGGGGGTCTTGCGCCCGAGGAGTTCCGTGCGCGGGCCGGGAGTTGGCTCGCGCCGCGGCTCGGCGGCTCGTGGGACGCGCAGGCGTTCACGACCGCCGTGCGCTGAGAACGTTCTGCTTCCGCTGCCCAGGGGGAGAATGAGGGTGACCGCGCCCGTCGTCCCGAGGAGGCCGCGATGCCCCTGCGCAGCAGCACAGTGCCCCGGGACGCCGTCCACCACCCGCTCTTCGCGCGCTTCTACGCCCGGTTCAGCGTGGCCGCCGAGAAGAACCAGGGCATCGCCGGATACCGCCGGGAGCTGCTGTCCGGACTCTCGGGCCGGGTGATCGAGGTCGGTGCGGGCAACGGTCTGAACTTCGCGTACTACCCGCACGCCGTGTCCGAGGTCGTCGCGCTCGAACCGGAGCGCAGCCTGCGTCAGTTGGCGGTCCAGGCCCCGGGCCGTGTCGAGGTGCCGGTGGACGTGGTGCCGGGCGCGGCCGAGGCGCTGCCGGTCAAGAGCGAGGCCTTCGACGCGGCCGTCGCGTCACTCGTGCTGTGTTCCGTACGGGATCTGCCGCGGGCGCTCGCCGAGATCCGCCGCGTCCTGCGGCCGGGCGGCGAGCTGCGGTTCTTCGAGCACGGCCGGGCCGCGACCAAGGGGATGGCGCGGACGCAGCGGGCCTTGGACCGTACGGTGTGGCCGCTGCTGTTCGGCGGCTGTCACACCTCGCGGGACACCATCGCCGCGATCGAGACGGCCGGCTTCGAACTCGGCATGTACCGAAGGTTCCAGGTGCCCGAGCGCGGGATGCAGCTGCCGTCGTCGCCGTGTGTGCTGGGCGTGGCGCGGCGGCCCTTCACCGAGGTGCCCGGCGGCTGATCGGGCGGCCCGGCCGTCAGACGCTCCACTGACGCAGCTCGTCGGCGATGGCCCGGACGTCCGCCTTGCCCTGCTTGACCAGCCGGGCCAGGTCCCGGACCCGCTCCGGCGAGGTGACGACCTTCAGGCCGCTGGCGACGAGATAGCCGTACGCCACGGCGGAGGCGAACATCGCGTTCGAGTGCTCGAGCGCGGGCACGTGGAGCAGCAGCTGGAGCAGGGACGCGGCCCGGGCGTGCGGGTCGCTGTAGACGGGGATGCCGAAGACCTCCGCCTCATGACGGCTGACCGCGGCGACGAGCGCGCCCCAGTCCGTCACCTGCGGATCGCCGGGGGTCTTGTGCTCCGCGACCATCAGCAGCCATGCGAGGTCGATCTGAAGAGTCAACGCGTGCCTTCGTGTCCGGTGCCCGTGCTGGCCCTGCTGCTCGTGCTCGCCTTGCTGCCCGTGCCCGGGGGCGCGCCGCCGAACTCGCCGAACTCCTCGGCGAACACGGACTCGTACTGCTTCATGAAGTCCGACGCCGCCTCGACGAAGGTGCGTCCCACCTCGCCCGCGTCCTGCTTGACGAGTTCCTCGATATAGCGGTTCACGCTCATACCCCGCTGGAGCGCCCGCTGCCGGGCGGCCTCCGCGGTGGACTCGTCCACTCTCACGTTCAACTGAGTCTTCGCCACCTCCACAAGCTAGCGCGCGAGCGCTAGCATCGGCAAGTGCGCCTTCAGGTGGCCCTTACATCAACCCTGAGGACCGGGCCCTACGACGGATACAGCCGCCACCATGGACGCTCTAGGCTCGGAGATCTGTAGGGAGCCAGGCGCGTGGCCACGATCCGGGAGGCGGCCTTGTCCACACCTGCCACTGCACCCACCCACGGCCAGGCCGCGGACGTGCCGCTCGCCGCCCGTGCGCGGGCGCTGACCAAGGCGTACGGCAGCGGTGAGACGACCGTACGCGCGCTGGACGCCGTCGACGTCGACATCGCGCGCGGCCGGTTCACCGCCGTCATGGGCCCGTCCGGCTCGGGCAAATCCACGCTGATGCACTGTCTGGCCGGTCTCGACACCGTCTCCGCCGGCCAGGTGTGGCTCGGCGACACGGAGATCACCGGTCTGAAGGACCGCGAGCTGACGCGGCTGCGCCGGGACCGGATCGGCTTCATGTTCCAGGCGTTCAACCTGCTGCCGACGCTGACCGCCGCCGAGAACATCACGCTCCCGATGGACATCGCGGGCCGCAAGCCCGACCGGGAGTGGGTGGACCAGGTCATCGACACGCTCGGGCTGCGCGACCGGCTCAGCCACCGGCCCGCCCAGCTGTCGGGCGGGCAGCAGCAGCGGGTGGCCTGCGCGCGGGCCCTCGCCTCCCGTCCCGAGCTGATCTTCGCCGACGAGCCCACCGGCAATCTCGACTCCCGCGCCGGCGCCGAGGTACTGGGTTTTCTGCGCGAGGCCGTCGACCGGCTGGAGCAGACGGTGGTGATGGTGACGCACGACCCGGGCGCGGCCGCCTACTCCGATCTGGTGCTGTTCCTCGCGGACGGGCGGATCGTGGATGTCATGCCGGATCCGACGGCAGAGGCGGTGCTGGAACGCATGCGCCTCTTTTCTGGGGGGAACCCCCAGACCCCCGGTTTCGACGCCCTGCGCAAGAGCTGAGGTCACGTTGCTGAAGGCGACTCTGCGAAGCTTCTTCGCCCACAAGGGGCGGCTGCTTCTCTCGGCGCTGGCCGTACTGCTGTCGGTGGCGTTCGTCAGCGGTTCGCTGATCTTCTCGGACACCGTCTCCCGCACATTCGACCGGCTCTTCGCCTCCACCGCGGCGGATGTGACGATCTCTCCGAAGGAGGGCATCGGCGAGGCGCTGCCGACCGGCGTCGTACGCACCCTGCCCGCCGAGCTCGCCGACCGGGTGAGCTCCGTCGACGGGGTCAAGGCCGCCCGCATCGAGGCGGCCGTGCAGAACCTCACGGTCGTCGACGCCGCGAACGAGGCCGTCGGGCCGACGACCGGCGCGCCGACCATCGCCACCAACTGGCGTGTCACCGAGCGCAGTCCGGTCGAGCTGACCAGCGGGCACGCGCCACGCGGCCCGGGCGAGGCGCTGCTCGACAAGGACACCGCCGACAACAAGAACGTGGACATCGGCGACACGCTCACCGTCCTCGCGCAGCCCGGTTCCTTCAAGGTCAAGATCGTCGGCATCGCCACGTTCAAGACGACCAACCCGGGCGCGGCGCTGGTCTTTCTGGACACCCCTACCGCCCAGACCAAGCTGCTCGGCAAGCCCGGCATCGCCACCTCTGTCTTCGTGGACGCCGCGGACGGAGTCAGCGACGAGACGCTCAAGCAGCGCGTCGCCGCCGAGCTGGGAGACGCCTACGAACTCAAGACCGCCGACGAGCAGGCCAAGTCCTCTGCCGAGCAACTGGGCCCGTTCCTCGATGTGATCAAGTGGGTGATGCTCGGCTTCGCCGGGGTGGCGGTCCTGGTCGGCATCTTCCTGATCGTCAACACCTTCTCGATGCTGATCGCCCAGCGCACCCGCGAACTGGGACTGCTGCGGGCACTCGGCGCGGACCGCCGCCAGGTGCGCCGTTCGGTGCTCACCGAGGCGTTGCTGCTGGGTCTGGTCGGCTCGACGCTCGGCCTGGCGGCCGGAATCGGGCTCGCGGCCGGGCTCATCGAGCTGATGGGTCTGCTCGGTATGAACCTCAGCGCCGCCGAGATGGTGCTGAAGGTCGCGACCCCGGTGTCCGCGTACGCGGTCGGCCTGGGCGTCACCTTCGTTGCCGCGTATCTGCCCGCCCGCCGCGCCGCCAAGGTGTCGCCGATGGCCGCGCTCGCGGACGCCGAAGTCGCGGGTGTGGGAGGGCCGTTGAAGGTCCGGGCGATCGCGGGAAGCATCGTCGCGGCGGCCGGCGCCGCCGCGCTCGCGGGATGCGTGGTGAGCGAGAAGACCTCGACCGCGGCCTCGCTGCTCGGTCTCGGCGTGGTGCTGACGCTGATCGCCACGGTGGTGGCGGGGCCGCTGCTGGTGCGGCCGGTGATCCGGGTGCTGGGCGGGGCATTCCCCAAGGTGTTCGGCTCCGTGGGCCGGATGAGCCAGCGCAACGCCCTGCGCAACCCTCGGCGTACGGGCGCCACCGCGGCCGCGCTGATGGTGGGTCTGGCGCTGGTGGGCGGGCTCTCCATCGCCAGCTCCTCGATGACCAAGTCCTTCGACAACCAGATCGACAAGACGCTGGGCGCCGACTTCGTCGTGCAGAACAGCAACTTCCAGCCGTTCCCGCAGGAGATCACCGAGAAGGTGCAGGGCGTCGAGAGCGCCGGCACGGTCGTACGGCAGCGCTTCGCGCCGGTCGCGCTGACGCTGCCCGACGGCAAACGGATCGAGTCGACGGCGTCCGGCTACGACCCGAAGCTGGACGAGGCCGCCAACATCACCTACGCGAGCGGGAACACGGCGGCCGCGCTGGCGTCCGGGAGCATCGCGATGGACAAGGACTACGCGACGGACCACAAGGTGCGGATCGGGTCGGCGCTGCCCGCCGAGTTCCCGGGCGGACAGCGGACCCGGCTGACGGTCCGCGCGCTCACCGACATGGACCAGAGCGGCGGGCCCGGCATGGAGGGCGGCCTGTTCATGGGGCTCGCCACCGTGGAGAAGTACCTGCCGGGCGGGCAGGAGGCTGCGCTGTACGTGAACGCCGCGAACGGCAGCGACGCGGCCGACCTGCGCAAGGGGCTGGAGTCGGCGCTCGACCCGTATCCGCAGGTGCAGGTGCGGGACCAGGCCGACTACAAGGAGCTGATCCGGCAGCAGATCGCCGTGATGCTCTATCTGGTGTATGCGCTGCTGGGCCTTGCGATCGTCATCGCCGTGCTCGGCGTGGTCAACACCCTTGCGCTGTCGGTGGTCGAGCGGACCCGCGAGATCGGGCTGCTGCGCGCGATCGGCCTCTCCCGAGTGCAGCTGCGGCGCATGATCCGGCTGGAGTCCGTCGTGATCGCGGTGTTCGGGGCACTGCTGGGGCTGGTGCTGGGCATGGTGTGGGGTGTGGCCGTCCAGCAGGTGCTGGCGCTGGAGGGGCTGACCGCGTTCGCCGTGCCGTGGGGGACGGTCGTCGCGGTGGTGATCGGGTCGGTGGTCGTGGGCCTGGCGGCGGCGGTGCTGCCGGCGCTGCGGGCCTCGCGGATGAACGTGCTGGCCGCCATCGCCCACGAGTAGCCGCCGTACATCTCGACGCCATACATCTCAATACGAGGAGTGTTCATGGCCGGGCCGTTCCGATTCTCGGTGAACATGCTGACGCCGACCGGCGGCGAGGAGTGGCGCAAGAAGTGCCGGCGGGCCGAAGAGCTCGGCTACGACGTGATCCAGGTGCCCGACCATCTCGGGATGATGGCGCCCTTCCCCGCGCTGGTGGCGGCCGCCGCGGTGACCGAGCGGCCCCGCCTCGGCACCTTCGTGCTCAACGCCGGTTTCTGGAACCCGACTCTGCTGGCCCGCGAGATCGCCACCGCCGACGTTCTCACTGGTGGCCGACTGGAGGTCGGCATCGGCGCGGGCTATGTGAAGGAGGAGCACGACCGGGCGGGTCTGGAGTTCCTCGCGCCGGGCGGCCGCGTCGGCCATCTGCGCCGTACGGTCGAGGAGTTGAAGCGGCTGCTGGCGGACGACGGGCATCTGCCGAAGGCGGTCCAGCGGCCCGGGCCGCCGCTGCTGATCGGCGGCAACGGCGACCGGGTGCTGCGGCTGGCGGTGGAGCACGCCGACGTCGTCGCGTTCACCGGCGCCCGGGAGAGCAAGGACGGGCTCAAGGTGCTCACCGGCGAGGAGCTGGACGGGCGGATCGCCGCCTACCGGAAGGCCGCCGCGGGACGGGCCGACGAGCAGGAGCTGAATCTGCTCATCCAGTTCGTCGCGGTCACCGACGACCGGGAGGCCGCGGTGCGGGATCTGCTGCCGCTGGCCCCGCATCTGAGCGCCGAGCAGGTGCTTCAGCTGCCGCTGCTGGCGGTCGGCACGGTCGGGCAGATCGCCGACCAGCTGCGCGCCCAGCGGGAGCGGTACGGCTTCTCGTACATCTCCGTGCTCGATCCGTATCTGGAGACGTTCGGCCCGGTGATCGAGGAGCTGCGCGGCAGCTGACCGGCCGCAGCCTGGCTCAGGGACGTCTCGAACCGTGGAAGTCGGTGGCACACGCGTGCGCGGGCGTGTTTGGCTCCGGCCGTGATCGATCTGAACATACGCACCGCCAGGGCGGACGAGGCCGAGACCGTACTCGCCTTCTGGAAGGAGGCGGCAGAGGGCACCAGCATCACGGACGACGTGGACGGCGTCGACCGGCTCATCGCGCGGGACCCCGAGGCGCTGATCCTCGCCGAGTGCGACGGCACGCTGGTCGGCTCGGTGATCGCCGGTTACGACGGGTGGCGCTGCTCGCTGTACCGGCTCGCCGTCCTGCCGTCGCACCGCAGGCAGGGCATCGCGACGGCACTGCTGGACGCGGCCGAGGCACGGCTCCTGGCGGTCGGCGGACGGCGCGGGGACGCGATGGTGCTGGAGGACAATGAGCGGGCGCGGGCGGCATGGGCGGCCGCCGGGTACGAGCGGGAGGACCACTGGCGGCGCTGGGTCAAGCGCTTCGCCGCTCCCGTCCGTACCAACTGACTTTGCCGGTCCTTTACCATGGGTGGTCCATCACTCTCCGTACGAAAGGTGTGAGCGTCCGCCCATGGGCGAGCCTCCCAGTAGTAGACATCGAGCATTCCTCCAGCCCCTGCCCGATCATGGGACGGAGGTGACCCGATGACCGAAGTGCTCCTGCTCCTCGTGGCGGTGCTGCTCGCACTCGCCTGCGGTGCCTTCGTAGCGGCGGAGTTCTCGCTCACCACGGTCGAGCGCAGTGACCTCGAACGGGCCGCCGAGCGCGGCGAACGCGGAGCGGCGAGTGCGCTCAAGGCCGTGCGCAGCCTCACCTTCGAGCTCTCCGGCGCACAGCTCGGCATCACCGTCACCAATCTGGTCGTCGGCATGCTCTCCGAACCCTCGATCGCCAAGCTGATCCGCGGCCCGGTCGAGGACCTCGGGTTCTCACCCTCCGTGGCCTCCTCGCTGGCCCTCGTCATCGGCACCGCGCTGTCCACCCTCGTGCTGATGGTCGTCGGCGAGCTCGTCCCGAAGAACTGGGCCATCTCCTCACCGCTGGCCGTGGCGAAGGCGGTGGCACCCGCGCAGCGGGTCTTCACCGCTGCCTTCAAGCCTCTCATCAGCCATCTGAACAACTCGGCCAACCGCATCCTGCGCCGGATCGGCATGGAGCCGACCGAGGAGCTGGCCTCGGCCCGCAGCCCGAAGGAACTGGTCGCGCTGGCCCGCCACTCCGCCAAGGAGGGTGCTCTGGAGGCGGACACCGCCGAACTGTTCGTCCGTACGCTCAACCTCGCCGAACTGACCGCTGAGAACGTGATGACCCCGCGCGTCCAGGTCACCGCCCTCGAAGTGCACACCACCGCCGAGGACGTCGCCAACGCCACGCGCGCGACCGGCCTGTCCCGGTTCCCGGTCTACCGCGGCAGCCTCGACTCCGTGGTCGGCATCGCCCACATCAAGGACGTGCTGGCGGTACCGGCCGACCGGCGCGCCCGCCACCGCGTCTCGGAGCTGCTGCGCCAGCCGCTGCTGGTGCCGGAGACGCTGACCGTGGACCGGCTGCTCGACCGGCTCTCCGGCAGGTCCACGATGGCCGTCGTGATCGACGAGTACGGCGGCACCGCCGGCGTGGTGACGATGGAGGACATCGTCGAGGAGGTCGTCGGCGAGGTGCGGGACGAGCACGATCCGCACGAGACGCCGGATCTCGCCCCGGCCGGCGAGGACGCGGACGGCCGGACGCTGTGGTCGGCGGACGGCGCGGCCCGCACCGACCAGCTGGAGCGGGTCGGCCTCCGTGTGCCGGAGGGTCCGTACGAGACGCTCGCCGGCCTGATCGCCACCGAGCTGGGCCGTATCCCGGCCGAGGGAGACCGGATCGACCTGCAGGGCTGGCGGCTCGATGTCGTGGACGCCACCGGACGGCGGGCGGCGAGGGTGCTGATGCACGCACCGCTTGCCTCCGACGAGGAGCCCGAGGAGGCCGGACGATGATCGCGATCCAGCTTCTCATCGGCCTGCTGAGCCTGGTGGTCAACGCCTTCTTCGTCGGCGCGGAGTTCGCGCTCATTTCGGTGCGGCGTAGCCAGATCGAGCCGGAGGCGGAGGCCGGGAACCGGCGGGCGCGCAGCGTGCTCTGGGGACTTGAGCATGTGTCGGCGCTGCTGGCTGCCGCGCAGCTGGGCATCACGCTGTGCACCCTGGTCCTCGGCATCGTCGCCGAGCCTGCCATCGCTCATCTGCTGGAGCCGGTGTTCGACGCGATCGGAGTGCCGCACAGCGCGGTGCACCCGATCTCGTTCGTGATCGCGCTGGCCCTGGCGACGTATCTGCACATGCTGCTCGGCGAGATGGTGCCGAAGAACATTGCCCTGGCCGAGCCCACGCGCAGCGCGCTCCTGCTCGGCCCGCCGCTGGTCACGCTGGCCAAGGCGCTGCGTCCGGTGATCTTCACGGTCAACGCGTTGGCCAACGGTCTGCTGAAGCTGCTCCGGGTGGACACCAAGGACGCGGTGTCCGCCACCTACTCCGACGCCGATCTGGCGCAGATGGTGCGGGACGCGGGCGAAGCCGGGCTGCTCGACGACCGTTCGGCGGAACGGCTGCGTGACGCGCTGGAACTGGGCCGCCGGCCGGTGCGGGACGTGGTGATGCCGGTCGAACGCGTCGTCTACGCACGGGCCGAGACCACTCCCGAGCAACTGGAGCTGCTGTCCGCGGAGTCCGGCTTCTCGCGTTTCCCGGTCGTCGACGCCAGCCGTCAGATCCTCGGCTATCTCCATGTGAAGGACGCCCTGGACGCGACTCCGCGCGACGTGCCGTTCCCGGTCACGGCGATGCGGCCGATCGCGCGGGTGCGTGCGGCGACGCCGCTCGACGATGTGCTGACCGCGATGCGACGCAGCCGTACGCACCTGGCGGCGGTTCTCGAGGAGGACGGCACGCCGGAGGGACTGGTGACGATGGAGGACGTGCTCAGGGAGCTCGTGGGCCGGCGCGACTAGACCGGTTTCCCCGGCCGGAACCCGCGCCGAAAGACAGGGCCTAGCCCGGGCCGCCGGCCTGGGCCCCGCGCGGGACGGCCCGTTCCGTGGTCTCGGTGAGACCCGGACCGGGCCGTCCCGCTTTGGCGGCGCCGATCGCGGTCAGGACCGCGAGCAGCGTCGCCAGGCCGGCCGTGGCGAGCGCGGCCGGCCAGTCGACGTCGAAGAGATCGGTCGCACCGGCCGCAAGGACGGCGACGAGGGACTGGGCGAAGGTGCGGATGGCACGCTCCGCCGTGGCCTTCCAGAAGTCAGCAGTGAACATGTACTGGACATACTGCGGAACGCGCCGTGCCGACAGTCCTAGGGAGTGTCCGCAAACTTTACGGACACTCCCTAGAACGTGGCGGCCCTCAGCCAGCCGCCGAGCACCGCGCGGTCTCCGGAGACGACGAACCGCGCGTCGTCCGCCTTCAGACGCCCGTACACGAGCAGCAGCAGATCACCCGTCGTGCCCGTGACGCTCACATGCGCCTCCCCCGCGGTCTTCGTCCAGCGGAAGCCGCCCGGGCCGAAGACGATCGTCCAGGTCGCACCGGTCTCTTTGGCGGCCAGCCGGATCGAGCCGGCCGGCAGTGCGCCGACCGGTTCGGCGAGCCAGGAGTAGTACGGCAGGTTCTCCAGGAACTCCTCGATGCCGTCGGCCGCCGTACTCACCGCGATGCGTGGCTGCTGCCCGAGAGCGAGTTCCGCGTCGGCGAGATGGACGACGGCCTCGAAGAGCAGCCGGCGCGGAAAGAAACGCACACGCTGGTCGGCTCCGTGGGACCACATCGGAGTCTCCGGATCGACGCCGCGCATGGTTCGCAGCGTGGCCGCGGCGCTGCGGGCGAGCCAGTCGGGATACGCGGCGGTGTCGTCCGGGAGATCGAGCGGCACGTCCCGGGACCAGACGCGCTCGGACGCCCGGGTCCGTACGAGATGTTCCATCCAGCGGTGCGTGGTGCCGTGGTGCTTGACGAGGTCGGCGAAGGACCAGCCGGGACAGCTGGGCACCGGGGTCGCGGGATCCACGTCCCGTACGGTCTCGACGAACCGCCGCTCCAGATGCTCGACGGCATCGCAGTACAGCTCGTGCTGGTCGTCGTCGAGGCCGAACTCCTCGGGGATGCGCAGCAGATCGTCGCGCCACGCTCCGTCGGGCTGGCGCGCCGCGGCCCGGCGCAGCAGCCGGGACAGGGTGAGACGGTCGGCGGGTGACAGCCGGTCGAGGAGATATCCGGTCGTCTCCAGCCATTTCACCCCGGTGTCGGGGTCGAGTACATCGTCGTCACAGGTGTCGACCGAGGTCACTAGATCGGCCAGCGCCTCGGCCAGCGCGTTCATCAGCGCGTCGCTCACTTCGGCTCCCTCCGGTACGGAACCGACGGACCTTACCGCGCGGTAGGATCGCTCCGCCATGGAGATGAATGCCAGTTACACCAGTTTTGTCGCGGTCGGCGATTCCTTTACCGAGGGCATGTCCGACCTCCTGCCGGACGGTTCCTACCGCGGCTGGGCGGACCTGCTCGCGGGCCGGCTGGCCGCGCGCTCGCCGGGCTTCCGGTACGCGAATCTCGCCGTACGCGGAAAGCTCATCGGCCAGATCGTGGACGAGCAGGTCGATGTGGCGGCCGCGATGAACGCGGACGTGGTGACGCTCGTCGGCGGCCTCAACGACACGCTGCGGCCCAAGTGCGACATGGGCCGGGTGCGCGGCCTGCTGGAGGAGGCGGTCGAGAAGCTGGCGCCGTCCTGCGGGCAACTCGTGCTGATGCGCAGTCCCGGCCGCAACGGTCCCGTGATGGAACGCTTCCGCCCGCGCATGGAGGAACTCTTCGCCCATGTCGACGCGCTGGCCGCGCGGCACGGCGCACTGGTGGTGGATCTGTACGGCTCCGGGGCGCTCGGCGACCAGCGCATGTGGGACGTGGACCGGCTGCACCTGACGTCCGAGGGCCACCGGCGGGTGGCCGAGGCGGTCTGGCAGACACTCGGCCTCGACGCGGAGCACGACTGGCTGGCGCCGCTGCCGCCGGAACTCCGGGCGGGTTGGGCGGCCCGGCGGGCCGCGGACCTGCGCTTTGCGCGGACGCATCTGGGGCCGTGGATAGGCCGCCGGCTGACGGGTCGCTCCTCCGGCGACGGCCGCGCGCCCAAGCGCGCTGATCTGCTGCCGTACGAGCCACCGGTCTCGTAAACCGGGCGCTCCTGGCACGCGCTGCGGCTGTCGTAGCAACGTACAAGCACAGGCGCGGCGCTGGCCTGCACAAACCGCCAGTAGAATCTGGCTACGTGAACGCCGTGTCTGCGAAGCCTCGCATCCCCAATGTCCTGGCCGGCCGCTACGCCTCCGCGGAGCTGGCCGTCCTGTGGTCCCCCGAGCAGAAGGTGAAGCTGGAGCGTCAGCTCTGGCTCGCGGTGCTGCGCGCCCAGAAGGACCTCGGCATCGAGGTGCCCGAGGCCGCTCTCGCCGACTACGAGCGCGTGCTCGACCAGGTCGATCTCGCGTCGATCGCCGAGCGCGAGAAGATCACCCGCCACGATGTGAAGGCGCGGATCGAGGAGTTCAACGCGCTCGCGGGCCATGAGCATGTCCACAAGGGCATGACCTCCCGCGATCTGACCGAGAACGTCGAGCAGCTCCAGATCCGCCTCTCGCTGGAGCTGATGCGCGACCGCACCGTCGCCGTACTCGCCCGGCTGGGCAAGCTGTCCGGTGAGTACGCCGAGCTGGTGATGGCCGGCCGCTCGCACAATGTCGCCGCGCAGGCCACCACACTCGGCAAGCGTTTCGCGACCGCGGCCGACGAGCTGCTGGTGGCGTACGGGCGCCTTGAGGACCTGCTGGCCCGTTATCCGCTGCGCGGCATCAAGGGCCCGGTCGGCACGTCCCAGGACATGCTCGACCTCCTCGGCGGGGACGCGGCGAAGCTCGCCGAGCTGGAGCAGCGGATCGCCGGACACCTGGGCTTCAACCACGCCTTCACCTCGGTCGGCCAGGTCTACCCGCGCTCGCTCGACTACGACGTGGTCTCCGCGCTGGTCCAGCTCGCGGCCGCGCCGTCCTCCGTCGCCAAGACGATCCGGCTGATGGCCGGGCACGAACTGGTCACCGAGGGCTTCAAGCCCGGCCAGGTCGGCTCTTCGGCGATGCCGCACAAGATGAACACCCGCTCCTGCGAGCGCGTCAACGGCCTGATGGTGATCCTGCGCGGCTATGCGTCGATGACCGGCGAGCTGGCCGGTGACCAGTGGAACGAGGGCGACGTGTCCTGCTCCGTGGTCCGCCGGGTGGCACTGCCGGACGCCTTCTTCGCCTTCGACGGGCTGCTGGAGACCTTCCTCACGGTGCTCGACGAGTTCGGCGCGTTCCCCGCCGTCGTCGCCCGTGAGCTCGACAGGTACCTCCCGTTCCTTGCCACGACCAAGGTGCTGATGGGCGCGGTACGGGCCGGAGTCGGCCGCGAGGTCGCGCACGAGGCCATCAAGGAGCACGCGGTCGCCTCGGCGCTGGCGATGCGCGAGCAGGGCGCCGAGCGCAACGAGCTGCTGGACAAGCTCGCCGCGGACGAGCGCATCCCGCTGGACCGCGGGCAGTTGGACGCGCTGATGGCCGACAAGCTGTCGTTCACCGGCGCGGCCGCCGACCAGGTGGCCGCTGTCGTCTCGCGGATCGACGAGATCGTCAAGCAGCACCCGGAGGCCGCCGGCTACGCCCCGGGGTCGATCCTCTGACCCCCGACGAGCTCGAGGCCGCCCGTGACCGCGTCATCGACGATGTGGTCGCGGGCGGTCTGTCGGTGCTCTTCTGCGGCATCAACCCCGGGCTGATGTCGGCGGCGACGGGCCATCACTTCGCCCGCCCGGGCAACCGCTTCTGGCCGGTGCTGCATCTGTCCGGCTTCACGCCCCGTCAGCTGAAGCCCGCGGAACAGCGCGAGCTGCTCGTTCACGGTCTCGGCATCACCAATGTGGTGGCCCGGGCGACCGCGCGCGCCGACGAGTTGAGCGACGAGGAGTTCCACGAGGGCGGACGTCTGCTGACGGCCAAGGTGGAGCGGCTGCGGCCGCGATGGCTGGCGGTGGTCGGTGTGACCGCGTACCGCACGGCTTTCGGTGAGAAGAAGGCGAAGATCGGTCCGCAGGAACGCACGATCGGCGGGACGAGAATCTGGGCTCTGCCGAATCCGAGCGGGCTCAACGCTCACTGGACGGCGCAGACAATGGCCGAGGAGTTCGGGCGGCTGCGCACGGCGGCGCAGGAGGCTGCTTCCTAGGGAGGATCGATCTCCGTCACGACGGTCTGCAGTTGGAAGTCCGACAGTCCGACCCCTATCCACCGGTCCTCGATCTGCCACAGGTAGAGCCATTCCATCTGCTCGCTCAGCCGCCGCCAGGGGTCCGGCACCTCCTCGTCCCGCTCGACCCGCAGCAGCGTAGTGACCAGGTTGAAGACGCCAGGCTCGCCCCAGCGTCGTGTCAGATCGTCCAGCAGTGCGCCCTGCTCCACCGCACGCTGGTCGGCCGCTGCCTCAGCGTCCTCGTCCGCGCCCGCGTTGTGACCGTCGCCGACGCGCCCGTTCAGCTCCGCTATGTGAAATCCGGGGCCTTCCCGGCCGACGTCCGACGGGCCGGGCTCCTCGGGGAAGTCCCGGGAGCGCAGCAAGTCGATCGTCTCGAGGTGCTGTGCGGTCGTCATAGCTCCCAGTAAACCGGCCCGCACTGACATTTGGCTGGCCGTCAGGCATCCCGGCGGGAGAGCGCCCACCAGCCCGCCGCCACCGAGAGTGCCGTCCAGGCTGCCAGCACCGCCATGCCGGTCCACGGCCCCAGCGTCCCCGAGGGATCTTGCAGCAGGATCTGCTGGCCTGCCCGGTCCGGGAAGAACTCGGCAGCGCTGCTGTCGGCCGAGACGTCACCGATCACGAAGGGGAGTATGAGGAACAGCGGAACGAGGACGCTCAGCGCACCCGTCACACTGCGCAGCAGGGCAGCAAGCCCGGCTGCCAGCAGACTGATCAGCGCAAAGTAGAGGGCGCAGCCGACAACCGCGCGCAGCGCTCCCGGGTCGCCGATGCCTATGCCGAATCCCTCGTCGATGAGCGCCTGCCCGGACAGGAAGCAGCTCAGACTCGTGACCAGGCCGACGACGAACGCCAGCGCGCCCACCACGGCCAGCTTGGCCGCGTAGAAGAGGCCCCTGTTCGGAACTGCCGCCAGGGAGACGCGGATACCGGCGTTCTTGTACTCGGCGGCCATGGCTATGGCGCCGAAGGTGACGGCCGCCATCTGGCCGAAGTTCAGGCCGTAGTAGGAGAACAGCACCGGATCGAAGTCGGTGACGCCGGGCTCCGGACGTCCGAGCGCGGCGCAGACGAGAATGGAGAAGCCGGCTGTCGCCAGAAAGACGGACATCAGCGAACCGGTGAGGGAGCGCAGCGAGCGGATCTTGATCCACTCGGAGTGGACAACTGCGGGGAAGGACACGGCTCATGCCTCCTGGGTCACGATGGGACGAACGGACGCGTACTCCGTCTGGTCTGCGGTCAGGTTGAGATAGGCCTGCTCCAGCGTGGCCGCGTCATTGGTGAGTTCGAGGATCGGAATGCCCGCATGGGCCGCGATCCGCCCGATCTCCTCCACACGCGCGCCTTGGACCGTCCAGAGCCCGTCCTCGCCCTGGACGGGTGCGAAGCCCTTGCCGACCAGCACAGTGCGCAGCCGGCCGCCTTCCGTGGTCCGCAGCCGGACCTTCGGCTGGATGCGCACGTCGATGAAGTCCTGCAGCGAGGTGTCGGCCAGCAGTCGGCCCCGGCCGAGGACGACGAGGTGGTCGGCGAAGGTCGCGGTCTCGTTCATCAGATGGCTGGAGACCAGGACGGTACGGCCCTCTCGTGCGAGTCCACGCATCAACTGACGGATCCAGATGATGCCTTCGGGGTCGAGCCCGTTGGACGGTTCGTCGAGAATCAGCACCGCCGGATCACCGAGCAGGGCCGCTGCTATCCCGAGCCGCTGACGCATACCGAGCGAGAACGTCTTGATCCGCCGGTCCGCGACGCTCGCGATGCCCGCTTCCTCAAGGACGTCGTCCACGCGCCGCACCGGGATGCGGTTGCTCACCGCGAGGGCCGTCAGATGGTTTCGCGCGGTCCGCGAACCGTGCGCGGTCTGGGCGTCGAGCAGCGCACCGACCTGGCGCAGCGGCTCGTCCCATTCGATGTACCGCCGTCCGCCGACGGTGGCGGCGCCGGACGTCGGCCGGTCCAGACCGAGGACGATGCGCATGGTCGTGGACTTTCCGGCGCCGTTGGGGCCGAGGAATCCGGTGACCCTGCCGGGCCGCACGCTGAACGTGAGGTCGTCCACGGCGCGCGTGGTGCCGTATTCCTTGGTGAGTTCTTGGACGTCGATGCTGGTCATGTCTCAACATTCGCCGACGACCAGGTCCGGGGCCTCCCCCGCCCGTGGAGTTCGTCTCCCCCGCGCGGGGGGAGCGGTAGCGATCATGGCGCTGGCACGATGGACGAATGCTCCGTTTCCTGCGCCCGCTGGCCCGGTCTGTGACGTACACACGCTGGCTGCATCTGTGCATCCCCATGGCCTTCGTGGCCATTTGGTTGTTCATCGACATGGAGCGGTTCTACGTCGTGGCTGTGCTGGCCGTTCCGGTCGGTCTCGTTCCCGCGGTGCGGCTCGAAGAGGGGCTGCAGGCCCAGCTGCTGCTGACACCACACGAACGGGGCAAGCCGGACGCCTCCATCGCGACCGCGACGGCGGTCACTTGGCGGGACCGATGGCGGACGGTGCTGTGGCTCGAGGCGCGGCTGCTCCTGGCAGCCGTGGCCACAGTCGCGAGCGTGTGGCTGCCATTGATCGCGATCGACCTGATTTCGCGGGCGTCCGGCGGCGCACCCGGCAACACCACGGTGCTCCGCTCTTGGGAACCTCACTGGTGGTATGCGCTGCTCGCGGTGGTACCGATCGTGGCCCTGCTCGTCTGCTTCGTGGTGCTCGGCGAACTCGTGACCTATCTCGCGCGCCGGCTGCTCGGGCCGTCCCCGACCGAGCGTCTCACTGCCCTGGAGCAACGCACCGAGCAGCTGCTGGAACGCAACCGCATCGCCCGGGAGATTCACGACACCATCGGACACGCGCTGACCGTCGCCGTGGTGCAAGCAGGTGCCGCGCGTGCCGCCGGTGATCCCGAGTTCACCGAACGGGCCCTGGCAGCGATCGAGGAGACGGGCAGGGCCGCGCTCGACGATCTGGAGCGCGTGCTGCTCGTCCTCCGCGAAACCGGGCGGCCGGTGAGCCAGCGGCCGTCTCTGGAAGAGTCGGACCGGTTGCTGGAGTCTGCGCGGGCGTCCGGGGCAAAGGTCGAAGCACAGTTGACGGGCCCACTGGAGCTCGTGCCGGGTCCGATTTCCCGGGAGGGGTACCGCATCCTCCAGGAAGCACTCACCAACGTGCTGCGCCACTCCGGTCCCGTCCCGGTGCAGGTGCGGATCGCGGTCATCGGGCAGCGACTGGAGATGGACGTGACCAATCCACTCGTCGGTGCCGCGGCACCGAGGGGGCAGGGCGGCAGCGGGCTGCGCGGCATACGGGAGCGGGCGGCGTTGCTCGGCGGAGAGACCAGGACCGGACCCTGCGACGGAGAGTGGAGGGTGCGCGTGAGACTGCCGCTGGACCGCCTACGCTGACCGGATGCCGGTTACCGTTCTGCTCGTTGACGACGAACCCCTGGTCCGCGCGGGGTTGCGCGCCGTGCTGGAGGCGCAGCCCGACATCAAGGTGGTGGGCGAGGCGGCCGACGGGGCGGCCGTCGTTCCCCTGGTCCGCCAACTGCGGCCGGACGTCGTCGCGATGGATGTGCGGATGCCGCTGCTCGACGGCATCGAGGCCACCCGGATCGTGCTCCGTACGGTGCCTCAGCCGCCGAAGATCCTGGTCGTGACGACCTTCGAGAACGATGAGTACGTGTACGAGGCGCTGCGTGCCGGGGCGGACGGCTTCCTGCTCAAGCGCGCCCGGCCGGCCGAGATCGTGCACGCGGTCCGGCTGGTCGCCGAGGGCGAGTCGCTGTTGTTCCCGGCCGCGGTGCGCGCGCTGGCCGCCGAGTACGGCAACAGCGCCGCCCGCGACGCCATGGAGCGGGCCTCGCTCACCGAGCGCGAGGCTGCGGTGCTGCGGCTGATGGCCCGCGGGCTGTCCAACGCGGAGATCGCCGCCGAGCTGATCATCGGCGCGGAGACGGTGAAGTCCCATGTCAGCGCGGTGCTCGCCAAGTTGGGCGCCCGCGACCGCACACAAGCGGTCATTGCCGCGTACGAGTCCGGTTTCGTTGCCCCGGCCTGACTCCGGCTCCTTCCCGCAGACGCTCGCAGCCCTCGCGGCCAGCGAGTACGATCCGGCCAACACGCGCTCGAGCTGGAAGGACACACGGTGGGGCGGCTGACCGGCGGTGACCCGTCACTGCTGCGGCGGATCAACTCCGCGGTGGTACTCCATGCACTCCAGGGCGCCGGATCTCCCACGCTCACGGATCTGACCCGGATCACCGGGCTGTCCCGGCCGACCGTCGAGGGCGTGATCGAGGGGCTGATCGAGAGCGGTCTGGTCGTCGAGACCCATGTCGAGGAGAGCGGTGCGCGCCGCCAGGGCCGTCCGGCGCGGCGTTTCCGGTTCCGGGTCGAGGCCGGCCATCTGCTGGGCGTGGAGATCGGTCCGCACCGGATCGCCGCGCTGCTGTCCGGACTCGACGGGCGCATTATCGGCGCCGGTTCCCGGGAGGTGTCGGAGACGGCCTCCGCAGACGAACGGCTGGAGCGGGTGCGGCTGGTCGTGGCGGATGTGCTGCGACGGGCCGGAGTCGCCAGGAGCAGTCTGCGGGCGGTCGGCGTCGGCTCGCCAGGCATTGTCGAGGCCGACGGCACCGTACGGCTGGGCACCGCGCTGCCCGGCTGGACCGGTCTTGCGCTCGGTCAGCGGCTGCAGAGGTCGTTCCGCTGCCCGGTGCTGGTGGAGAACGACGCGAACGCCGCGGCGGTCGCGGAGCACTGGAAAGGCGCCGCGACCGAGTCCGACGACATCGTGTTCGTCCTCGCCGGGCTCAGCCCGGGGGCCGGTTCGCTGATCGGCGGTCGGCTGCACCGCGGTTTCGGCGGAGCCGCGGGTGAGATCGGCGCGCTGCATCTGCTGGGCCGTGAGGTCACACCGGAGAAGCTGCTGTCGACGACGGACGAGCCGCTGCATCCTCTCGACGAGCAGGCGGTGGCCGATGTCTTCGCCCTCGCGAAGCAGGGCGACGTCCGGGCGCAGGCGGCGGTCGAGCGGTTCAACCAGCGGCTGGTGCACGATGTGGCGGCCCTGGTGCTGGCGCTCGATCCGGAGCTGGTGGTGATCGGCGGCTGGGCGGCAGGGCTCGACGGTGTACTGGATCCGCTCCGCGCCGAGCTGGAACGGTACTGTCTGCGTCCGCCGCGAGTGACTCTGTCGATGCTGGGCGAGGCAGCGGTGGCGACCGGTGCGCTGCGCCTGGCGCTCGACCAGGTCGAGGAGGAACTCTTCGCGGTGGAGGGAACGGTGACGGCCCGCCGCTGAGCGCGAGCTCGATGCGACGGGCCGTAAGCCGTGCGGGTCGTGACGGTGCGGGCAATCAGGAGGCGCGGCGCTCCTGGTCGTGGCTGATCTCCACGTCGCCCGAGTCGCCGAAGGTGAGCCGGCAGGTGTCGGCGCGGTATGTGGCGACGGACACGGCAGCCGTCCGGCCCTCGGAGACATAGCGGGTGGTGACGAGCAGCACGGGTGAACCGGGCAGCCGGTCGAGCTCCTTGGCGTCGTCGGCGCGTGCCGACCCGAGCTCCACCGCGCGGTCCTGTCCGTCGAGGTCGAGGCGCTGCAACTCGCGCAGCACCGCGCGGGAACGGGCGGGCCCGGACGGCGCGTCTATGGCGGACAGCTCCGGCACGGTCGAGGCCGGCACATAGAGCAGTTCCGCCGCGACCTGCTGGCCGTGCGAGACCCGGAGCCTGCGCAGGATGTGCGTCTCTTCCTCGGCACCGGTCTCCAGCAGCCGTGCCACCGCCGCCGGCGGGACCGCCGTCGCGCAGTCGACGGACTGCCAGGCGTCCTGCGCCGATCCGGGCCAGGAGTGCTGAGTGGTGGAGACGTCCACGCCCATGCGCGGCGGTGCGACGGTCGTGCCGACTCCGCGTCGGCGCTGCAACCGGCCTTCGAGCTCGAGCTGTTCGAGCGCCTGCCGGAGCGTTGCGCGGGCGACTCCGAAGCGGGCGGCGAGATCACGCTCGTTCGGCAGGATCTCCCCCACCGCGAAATCCGAGTCGAGCGCTTCGCCGATCACGGTCTTGAGGTGCCAGTACTTCGGCTCCGGCACCGATTCGAGCTGCGTGGTCCCCACCCTGATCCTCCGCAATCGCCGTGTCAGCGGCGGCTTTTCCGCGCCCTTGTTTATTAAAGGTTCCTGCACTAACTCTGCCGACCATAGGACGGGCCACCACCTTGGTCAAGACCAATCCTGGGGCCGTCACGGAATGAAGTCGATTCGTTTCTCAGAGCGTTCACACGGCGTTCGTACCGCAGTGAACCGTGCTCGGCACAGAGACCCCTTGTGTTTTCAGACAAGGGGCCTGACGTGCTGGAACGTGACTAGGCGGACGCCAGGGAGGTGAGTTTGTCGGGGTTGCGGATGATGTACACGCACTGGATTCGCCCGTCCAGAATCTCCAACTGGATGACACTGTCCAGTTTTCCGGCGGTGAGGACGATCAGCGCCGGTGCACCGTTGACCTCGACGAAGCGGAAGTCCAGTCCCGGGACCGGCTCCTTCGCCACCGCGAACAGGAAACGGCCGACCTTGTCCGCGCTCTCCATGACCCGCAGCGGCGCCTTGGCCTTTCCGCCGCTGTCGCCGACGAGGCGGACATCGGGCGCCAGCAGAGTCAGCAGTGCGTCGAGGTCGCCGCCGGCAGCGGCGGCCAGGAAGCGTTCGGTGAGATCGCGTCGCTCGGCCGGGTCCACGTCGAAGCGGGGCTTGCGCTCCTCGACATGCCGACGCGCGCGTCCGGCGAGCTGGCGTACGGCCGCCTCCGAGCGTTCGAGCGTCGTCGCGATCTCGCCGTACGGGAAGCCGAAGGCCTCACGAAGCACGAACACCGCACGCTCCAGTGGCGACAGCGCCTCCAGGACGACGAGCACGGCGAGCGAGACCGATTCGGCGAGAACCGCCCGTTCGGCCGTGTCGGGCAGGGCGGGTCCGAAGTCCGTGGCGATGGGCTCCGGCAGCCACGGGCCGACATAGGCCTCGCGCCTGGACTGGGCCTGCCGCAGCCGGTCGATGGCCAGGCGGGTGGTGATCCGTACGAGATAGCCGCGCGGCTCCAAGACGTCGTCGCGCTCGTCGGCCGACCAGCGCAGCCAGGCGTCCTGCACCACATCCTCGGCGTCGGCGGCCCGGCCGAGCATGCGGTAGGCCACTCCGGTCAGCAGGGGCCGGTTCTCTTCGAAGACGTCGGTCAGGGTGTCGGTTGCCACACCTCCATCCCAACCGACTGAGCGCTCGGTGTCCAGGCGGCAGGAGTGCGTCGCGCGGCACACCGCGCGGCTCGCCCGGGCGCTTCCCCTTGAACTGGAAGCTACCGAGCGGTAATTGTTACTGACACGCCGTCTAAGCCGCGTGTGCACGGGCGACACCAAGGAGCAGCAGGCATGGTCGCGAACATCTCGTTCCCCGTTACCTCACCCCGGGGCGGCAGCACGCTGTCCCTCGCCTACGAACGGGCGGGCGCGGGTGAGCCGCTGCTGCTGCTCCACGGCATCGGGCACCACTGGCAGGCCTGGGAGCCGGTACTCGGCATCCTCGCCGCCGAGCGCGATGTCATCGCCGTGGACCTGCCCGGCTTCGGTGTCTCACCGGCGCTGCCGGACGGTGTGGCGTACGACCTGGCCACGGTCGGCTCGGTGCTCGGCGCGCTCTGCGAGGCTCTCGGCATCGAGCGCCCCCATGTCGCGGGCAACTCGCTCGGCGGCCTGCTGGCCCTGGAGTTGGGTCGGGAGAAGCTCGTGCGGTCCGTCACGGCGCTGTCGCCCGCCGGTTTCTGGTCGGAGCTGGAGCGGCAGTACGCCTTCGCGGCGCTGCGGGCGATGCAGGTCGGCGCGCGGTCGATGCCGCTGACGATGATCGAGCGGCTGTCCCGGTCCAGCGCCGGACGTGCGGCGCTGACCAGCACGATCTATGCGAAGCCCGGCCGGCGGTCACCCGAGGCGGTCGTCGCGGAGACCCTCGCGCTGCGTGGCGCGACCGGTTTCCACGAGACGCTCGCCGCCGGCCGGGACGTCCTGTTCACCGACGACATCCCCGATGTGCCGGTCACCATCGCCTGGGGCACCCGCGACCGGCTGCTGTTGCGCCGCCAGGGCATCCGGGCCAAGCACGCCATCCCCGGGGCACGGCTCGTGCGGCTCCCCGGCTGCGGCCATGTCCCCATGAACGACGACCCGGCGCTCGTCGCCCGCGTCATTCTGGACGGCAGCCGCTGACCGCACGCCGAACACGCCCGAGCCGAGAACCGCGCCCGCGCCGACCAGCACGCCGCCCGCCGCCTGGCCCGGACCGAAGGTCCCGGTGCCGACCAGTGGCGCGGTGAGGGCCGCGGCGACGGGGATCATTCCGGTGAAGAGCGTGGCCCGTTCGGTGCCGATGCGCTGGAGTCCCATGTACCAGGTGACAAAGCCGATGACGGTGACCACGGCCGCCTGCCACAGCAGCGCCGCTGCCTCAGCCTGATGCGGCATCCGGACGAATCCCGATCCGTCGAGGACGAGACCGACGACCGTGGACTCGACGGCGGCGATGCCGCAGATGGTGGCGGTGAGCAGTTTGGGGCCGAGTGGCCGCAGCACCGGAGCGGCCAGCACGGCGAAGCCGACCTCGCCCGCGAGGGCGGCCACCGACCAGCCGATGCCCGCCGCGTCCGTACGGCCCCATCCCTGGACGACGAACGCTCCGGCCGCGACGAGCAGCGCTCCGTACAGCACCGGACGAGTCGGCCTGCGGCTGTTCAGCAGCGGTACGAGCACGGCGACGATGACAGGAGCGCAGCCGACGAACACGCCGGGCACGGCGGGTTCGGAGGTGCGCTCCGCGGCCAGGATCGCCAGGTTGAAGCCGACCATGCCGACACCGGCGAGCACGGCGAGCCGTACCCACTGGGCGGGACCGAGGTTGCGCAGCGGGTCGAGGGCGGCCCTGCCGCCGAGCAGCGGCAGCAGAAGCAGAAAGGCGAGCGCGTACCGCACCGCCTGACCGCCCGCGTACGGATAGTCGCCGAGGACGCTGTTGGCGGTGAAGGAGGCGCCGACGAGGGAGTAGGCGAAGGAGACGAGCAGTACCCCGCGCAGCGCGTTGGCGTTCAAGTGGTTCATGAAGCCGACGCTAGGCAAGGACGCGGTCTCCTTTAAGGTCCACTTTCATGACAACATCGGGGACCAATTCGGCGGACGAGCCGTCCTGGAGCACCGCCTGGGAGCTGCTGCTGCCCGCGGTCGCCGCTTCCGCGAGGCACCGCGGGCGGGCCTTGCAGTCGGCGCTGCGCGAGGCGGTCAGATCGGGGCGGCTTGCGGCCGGGACGCGGCTGCCGTCCAGCCGCGAGCTCGCCGCGGATCTGCACGTCTCGCGCGGTCTGGTCACCGAGGCGTACGAACAGCTGACGGCCGAGGGCTATCTGCGCAGCGACCGTGGCGCGGGAACCTGGGTCGGCGACGCGGCGCGCGCCGGTGTCCGGTCGGCGCGGGATCTTGCGCCGCGCACCCCCGGCGCGGAGGTGGACTTCCGTCCCGGGACGCCCGATCTCGCGCTGTTCCCGCGCGCTGCGTGGGCCGCCACCCTGAAGTCCGTACTGGCGCGGCTGCCGCATCACACGCTCGGCTATCCCGATCCGCGCGGACTGCCCGAACTGCGCACCGCGCTGGCCTCGTTACTGACCCGGCGGCGTGGTGTCGTGGCCGATCCGGAGTGCCTGGTGGTGTGCTCGGGCGTGGCGCAGGCCATGACGCTGCTCGGCTTCGTACTGCACGGGCAAGGGCAGCGGACGATCGGCGTCGAGGATCCGGGCAGCCCGGAGCACGGACCGCTGTTCGCGGCGGCCGGGCTCGGGATGACGGACCTGCCGCTCGACGACGAGGGCATGGCCCTGGAGCCGCTGCAACGCTCGGGCGTGCGTGCGGTGGTGACCACTCCGGCGCATCAGTTTCCGACCGGAATCGCCTATGCGGCGCAGCGCAGGACCGAACTCCTGGAGTGGGCACGGTCGGTGGACGGACTGATCGTCGAGGACGACTACGACGGCGACTTCCGCTACGACCGGGCTCCCGTCGGCGCCCTGCAGGGCCTGGATCCGGAACGCGTGGCCTATAGCGGCTCCGTCAGCAAGTCCCTGGCGCCGGGGCTGCGGCTGGGCTGGCTGCTCGTACCGGAGCGGCTGGTGGACGAGGTCGTCGAGCGCAAGCGCACCATGGACCTCGGCAATCCCTCGCTCGACCAGGCGCTGCTGGCAGACTTCATCGACCGCGGCGGTTACGACCGGCAACTGCGCCGCTGCCAACGGGCCTACCGGGAGCGGCGCGACACGCTCGTGCGCGCACTGGCGGAGCACTTTCCCGGCACCGAAGTCAGTGGCATCGCAGCCGGTCTGCACATCATCGCGCGGTTGCCGGAGCGGTACGGTCCCGAGGCTCAGTTCCTTGAACGCGCGGCCAGGGCCGGTGTGGCGCTGCGGCCGCTGACCGACCACGGGACGGCGCGGTTCGCGGACACGGCGGTACGGCTGGTCATCGGGTACGCGCAGCTGGCGCCGTCCGAAATCCTGCGCGGGGTGCGGATGCTGGCCGAGGCGGGTGCGGCAGGTCGTTGACGCGGGGCGGGAAACCGGTGCCTGCGGGGACAGTTGTTCACTTCCGGTTCGCGTTCGCGCCGTGACCGCGCGCTAGGCATGGCACGTCGAACGCCCCACCCGATGCGTCCTGGAGGACCAACGATGTCGCACAGTCCACGGAGACCGTCCCCCGACCGCCGTTCCGTGCTGCGCGGCACCGTCGCCGCGTCGGCGGCCCTCGCGCTGCCCGCCGTCGGTGCCGCGCCGGCGCTGGCTCTCTCCGGCCGGCCGCGCGCCGCCTGGGGTGTGCAGACCGGCGATGTGACCACGTCGTCCGGCCTGGTGTGGGTGCGCTCCGACCGTCCCGCGCGGATGATCGTGGAGACGTCCGCGACGGATTCCTTCCGCCGCACACAGCGCCTGCACGGACCGTTGCTCGGGCCCGGCACCGACTTCACCGGGACGACCCCGCTGCGCGGTCTGCCGCCGGGCGAGCAGATCCACTACCGGGTCACGCTGGCCGACCCCGACGACCCCCGCCGTACCGGCGAACCGGTCTGCGGAACGTTCCGCACGGCTCCGGCCCGGCGCCGCCAGGACGTGCGCTTCCTCTGGTCGGGCGACATCGCGGGCCAGGGCTGGGGCATCAACCCGGACGTCGGCGGCTTCCGCGCCTACGAGGAAATGCAGCGGCTCGACCCGGACTTCTTTTTGTGCAGCGGCGACACGGTCTACGCGGACGGGCCGCTCTCGCCGAGCGTGACGCTGCCCGACGGCCGGGTGTGGCGCAATATCACCACCGAGGAGAAGTCGAAGGTCGCCGAGACCCTCGGCGAGTACCGCGGAAACTTCCGCTACAACTTGCTCGACGACAATGTCCGCCGGTTCAACGCGCAGCTGCCGACCGTGGTGCAGTGGGACGACCACGAGGTGCGCAACAACTGGTACCCGGGCCAGATTTTCGACGACGCCCGCTACACGGAGAAGAACGCGGACGTCCTGGCGTCGCGGGCGATGCAGGCATTCAGCGAGTACTTCCCGGTCTCGACCCTGCCCGCGCGCGGGCAGGACGGCCGGCTCCACCGGGTGGTGCGCTACGGGCCGCTGCTGGACGTGTTCGTCCTCGACATGCGCTCGTACCGCAACGCCAACTCCCCCGGCCGGCAGGCCGACGACGAGCAGGGCATCCTCGGCGCGGAGCAGCTGGCCTGGCTCAAGCGCGAGCTGGCGCGGTCGCGTGCGGTGTGGAAGGTGATCGCGGCGGACATGCCGCTCGGTCTTGTCGTGCCGGACGGCGCGACGAACTTCGAGGCGATCGCGCAGGGCGACCCCGGAGCGCCGCTCGGCCGTGAGCTGCAGATCGCCGAGCTGCTGCGGTTCGTCAAGCACCGCCGGATCACGGGCACGCTGTGGCTGACGGCCGATGTGCACTACACATCGGCGCAGCACTACACGCCGGAGCGGGCTGCGTTCAAGGACTTCGCGCCGTTCTGGGAGTTCGTGTCCGGGCCGCTGGCCGCGGGCGGGTTCCCGGCCAATGCGCTGGACGGGACATTTGGTCCTGAGCGGGTGTTTGTGCGCGCGCCGAACCGGGCCAATGTCTCGCCGATGGAGTCGCCGCAGTACTTCGGCGAGGTCGACATCGACGGCGGCAGCGGTGAGTTGACGGTCCGGCTGCGGGCGGAGGGCGGAACGGTGCTGTTCAGCAAGGTGCTTCAGCCGGGTCTCGTCGGCCAGTAGGGCCGGGGCGACCGGTCTCGGTGGCGAGTCCTCGCCACCGAGACCGGTGTGGCCGCCTTTGAGGCTGCCGCGAGGGCCGATTGTCAGTGGTGGGATCTACGGTCTTTTCCATGACGCGATCAGTGCAGGCACTTGCCTACGCCCGGCCGTCCGCCCTCGAATCCGTGGCGGAGGGACGGCTCCTCGGTCTGGAGACGTCGGGTGGGCTCACACCGACCGGCGCGCAGGCCCATCCCACCTTCTTCTCCGGCTTCCTGACCTCGCCTCAGGCAGCGGCGCGAGGGCTGCTGGCGGTGGCGGACGTGGCGGCGGCCCGTTTCGTGGACCGCAGTCGGCGTCGGCTGCTGGACCCGGTGGTGACGGGCAACGGCGACCGGCTGCGGTTCGAGTCGTTCTCCGGCTGCGGCGGCGTGTACGCACGGCTCGATGTGCTCAGTGCGGGCCTGGACGGCGCGGAGACCGGGCACGGCACCACCAATGTGGATGTCAACAACCCGCTGCGCGAGGCGCTTTCGCGGATGACCGGCGACGATCCGCTCCATCTGCGCGTGGGTCCCGGCGAGCTGGCGGTCACCACACTGGACGGCGCGGTGGTGGAGAAGAAGGTTCCGCTGCCGGACCGCTGGCTGCGCGGGTTCGCCGAGGCACAGGTCGCCAGCGCGGGTTTCGATCTGCGGGCCGAGCTGTCCGCTGCCGAGGCGGTGCGGTTTCTGCGCTCGCTGCCCCGGACGACCGGCACGGCCTCCCGGGGCGCGATGTGGGTCGTGCCTGCGGGACGGACACTGCGGCCGACCACCCGGCCCTTGGCCGGTGCCGTGTGTCTGCCGGGTCCGGAGCGGCTGACCGCGCTGCAACGGGTGCTGCGGGATGCGACGGCGCTGCGGGTGTACGGGCCGGTGGGCGACGGCACGGCAACGGCCGGCGCCTGGGAGGTGGTGCTGCCCGGCATGCGGCTCACACTCACCCTCTCGCCCGATGTCTCGCGCGGATTCTCCGGCGAGGGCGGGGTGCTGGAGGCGCTGGCGACGGAAGAGGCCGCGCAGGACGCCGAGTTGATCTCGGTGCTGCTCGCCTGGGAGCCGAGGATCGACGTGGCCGACCTGGCCGCGCAGTCGGGGCTGACGGCCGAGCGGGTGCGGGCCGCGCTCGTCAGGCTCGGGACGGCGGGCCGCGTGGGCTACGACATCGCGGACGCCGCGTACTTCCACCGGGAGCTGCCGTACGACGCGGATCGCGCCGAGCGGCACAATCCGCGTCTGGTCGCGGCTCGGCAGCTGGTCTCGTCCGGTGCCGTGGAACTCGCGGGCGATCTGGCGTCCGTCGCCTCCGGTGAGCGCCGGTACCAGGTCCGGGAGGCGGGCGGACATCTGCGGTGCACCTGCACCTGGTGGTCGGACCATCAAGGCGGTCGCGGGCCCTGCAAACATGCGCTGGCCGTCCGCATGGTGCGCCGCGGTGCGGCCGCGGGGGACGCGGGAGCCGCACCGGGCACAGGACCCGCCGCGGCGGACGCCGTCGTGCCGGCTTCCGGAGGTGCGCGGTGAAGGAGCTGCTCGACACCGTGCGAAGCGGTCGGTTCGGCGAGATTCCCGGCATGCTCAAGCCACTGGACGCGGCCGAACGGAAAGCGCTGCTGGCCGAGTTGAAAGCCCTCCGCGCCGAACTGCGCGGCTGGGGCTGGGACCGCTGGCAGGAGCGGGGCCGTGCGCAGGCAGCGGTGCTGGTGGCCGGCGCGGGCTGTCACTCCGGCGCGGCCGCCGCGGCCGCCTGGATCGGCGCCCGCGATCTCCGGGATGCATATCCCCTGCCTCGTGGGCCCGTTCTCGATGTGCTGGCCGACAAGGACCCCAAGTGGCTCGGCGATCTCGCCCACCGGCTGGCCGGCCGGGCATCGACCGCCGAGGAGGACTATCCGCTGATCCATGAGCTGGTCCGGCTCGCCAAGTGTCCGGTGCCGACCACGGACGGCTATGTGTACGGATGGGTCGAGGCGGTCTCCCATGCGCGCAGCGGCGGGCTCGGGCGGCTGCGCCAGGACCCGCATGTGCGGACGCTGGTGCCGAGGCTGTTCGAGACGGCCGAACTCCCGGGCCGGCTCTCCTGGTACGCCGATCCCGAGGCCCCTGACCACTGGCCTTCGGTGCTCGCCGGGCTCGGCGACGACGGTGTGGTGGAGCGGTCGGTTCTGGTGAACGGCTGTGTCTCCCGGCTGCTGCGCGGCGGCCGTCCCGGTGAGATGCGGTTCCTCCTGGTGCTGCTGCGTCGGCTGGCGCTGACTCCGCAGGAGGAGAGCGCCCGGATCGCCGACTGGATCGGCATGGCGTCCGACGGGACGTCGACGGTGGCCGCGCACGCTCAGGATGTGTTCACCCGGCTCATGGAGAGCGGCGCACTGTCCACACAGGCGCTGGCCGAGCTGTCCGGCGCGGTGCTGTTCCGTACCGAGAAGAAGCTGGTGCGGGCTCAACTGGTGCTGCTGGGCAAGGCGCTGAGGAAGGACGCGAAGGCGGCGCCCGAGTTGCTGCCGGTGGTCGCCGAGGCGTTCGGCCATGAGGACGTGACGGTCCAGGAACGGGCCCTGAAGCTGGTGGCCCGGTATCTGCCGGCGACGGACGACGGGCTGCGGGAGGAACTGGCCGGATCTGCCGCCCTGTTGAGTCCGGCGCACCGTACGGCGGCCGTCGAAATCTTCGGCGCGCTGTCGCAGGACGGTCCGGCGGATGCGTACGAGGAGTTCCTGCCGCCGGTTCCCGCGCCGAGCAGACTCGCTCCGGCACCGGAATCCATGCCCGAGCTCGTCGAGGACCTGATGGTGGTCCTGCGCGGCGGCCAAGGAGTCAGCGAGTTCGAGCGCACGCTGGACGGCCTCGTGCGGCACATCCACCGGGATCCGGAACCGGTGGCGCAGGCGCTGCGCGAGGCGCTCTCCGCTCGCTGGTGGTTCGACGATTCAGCGCACTGGGACCCCAACCTGCGCTTCTCCGGCCATCCCTATGGTGTGGAGGTGCTGGCGGCCGCTCTGCTCGGGCGGGTGTCGGTCAGAACGCTCCACGACGCCCGGGTGCGCGCGCCCGCGCCCGGGAGCTGCGCCCATGCCGGGCTCATCGGGATCACCAACGCCCGGCTGTGGGAGGCGGCGTACTTCGTGCGCACCGCGCCGCTGCCGTTCCTGCTGGCGACGCCCACCTGGCACACCGGCGCGCTGGATCCGGATGTGCTGGTCGAGCGGCTGCGGGAGTACCGGCGACTCGGCGTCCAGCCCGCGCCGGTGGACTTCGCGCAGGCGCTGCTGCGAGTACGGCGCGGGGGCCCGGGCGGCGGCGGAACCACGAGCCCGGTTGGAGCCGGGACCGCTGGCATCGCCACAACCGCGAGTGACACGAGTGCCGCACGGGCCGCCGCCGATCTCGGCACTCCGGAGGGCGACCGCCTCGCCGCCTGGCTGTCCGGCGAGGGTCCGGTCCTGCCCGCGCTCCGTCCCGGCAGCGCGCCGGAGCCCGAGCCTGACGCAGCACCCGGCCTTCTCCAGCGCCCGGCCAGGGCCACCCGGCGGCTGCTGCACGAGACTCGGGAACGGCGGGCGATACAGCGGGAGTTGCCGAAGGCCTTCCGCTGGCTGAGCCAGGAGGCGGATGTCTCCTACCGGGGCTGCCACCACTGGGCGGGCTGGCAGCCGCAGTGGCCCGCCGTGATTCCGCACGAGCGGGAGGCGCTCGCCGCCTGGATGCAGCCAGGGCTGACGGCCTGCGCCGCGGACGATCTGCGCGGCGATCCGCAGTGTCTGCCGGCGCTAGCCGAGGCCGACAGCGCGGACGCGACCGCGGGGCCCGCCATGCATCGAGCGGTGGCCGCCGGTCTCGGGGCCCGGCATGCCGAGGACCGGCTCGCCGCGGTGGACGCGCTGCTCGTGCTGGCAGCACGGGGACAATTGGACGGCGCACTGCTGGGTCGCTATCTGGCCGAACTCGTCGCGCTCGGCTCGCTCAAGCCCAACCGGCTGGCCGAGTCCGCGCGTACGGCCGCGGCCACCGGCGCGTACGCGACCACCTGGTCGTTTCTCGCCACCGCGCTGCCCGGTCTGCTGACCGCGGGGGCCGCACCCCGCGGACTCGGCGAGATACTGGCCGTGGCCGCCGAGTGCGTGGAGCGCTGTGGAGCTGCCGTCCCGGGTCTGCCGGCCGTACCGGCGGACGGGATACCGGGGCTGGCGCACCTGGCCGGGCGAGGCGGTTCCTCGCAGCTGGTCGCCCAGGCGTCACGGCTCATGAACGCCTTGCGGCGATGAGCCGAACACTCCACGCCAGAAACAGCGAAAACCAGTCGATATTCGCACAGATAGGCACTTAACCCATCAGTCACAAACCGTTCGTGATCACGCAACACGATTCCGTCACAGTAAAGCCATGACTGATGTGACTTCCGCGAAGAGTGCCCGCCGCCCACACCACTGGCGGCGGGATCTGATCGAACTGGCAGCCCTGTTCACCGCGGTGGCGGTCGCCGACGCCATCGCGAACCTGATCGGACATCGGCCGAACGGACCGTTCCTGCTCATCGCCTCCGCCGTGGCGCTCGTCGCCACGGCCGGGTTCCACACATGGTGGGCACGACGCCACAGCCATGCGCCTCCGGCCGATGTCGGCGGCAGAACAGAGGAGGGGACGCACGGCACAGACGGGACGGCGCTCGAAACAACCCTGTGGCGGATGCGCACCACCGTGCGTGACACGCCCGGCAGCCTGGCCGCGCTCTGCACCGCGCTAGCCGGACTGCGCATCGACATCCTGACCCTGCAGACACACCCGCTCGCGGACGGCACGGTCGACGAGTTCCTGCTGCGATCCCCCGCATCACTGCAGGCGCAGCAGCTGACCCAGGTCGTTGCGGCGGCGGGCGGCAGCAGCACCTGGATCGAGCGCGCCGACGCCCACGATCTCGTCGACACGCCGACGCGAGTGCTCGGCCTCGCCACGCGTACCGCACTGGACGCGGCCGAACTGCCGCTGGCACTGCGCCAGTTGCTCGGCCGGTGCACGATCCACTCCACACCCCCGGTGTCGCTCACCGGCCGCCCGACCGGCGACCTCCCGCCCGTGGAAGGCGTGCTGGACGACACCGTGATGCGGCTGCGCGACCCGAACGGCGGGGCGATCACCGTCGAGCGGCCGTATCTGCCGTTCACACCCACGGAGTTCGCCCGGGCCCGCGCGCTGGTGGAGCTCGACGCCCGGCTCGGCCCGCGCATCCCGCGCAGCCAGGACGTGCTCACCCTGCCCGAGGGCAATGAGATCACCGTCCGCCGTGCCGACCAGGGCGATGTCGAGGCCGCGGTGGCCATGCAGGAGCGCTGCTCCGACCACACGCTGAGCCTTCGCTACCACGGCCCGGTCGGCGACGCCGACCGCTATCTCAACCATCTCCTCAGCCCCCGCTTCGGCCGCACGCTCGCCGTGGAGACGGCCTCGGGACGGCTCGTCGCCCTCGGCCATCTCCTGTGGGACGGCGACGAGACCGAGGTCGCCCTGATCGTCGAGGACGCCTGGCAGCGCCGCGGCATCGGTTCGGAGCTGCTCGGCCGGCTCATCGCCCTCGCCGACGAGGCCGGCTGCCGCAGCGTGTACGCCGTGACCCAGTCGTCCAACACCGGCATGGTCGCCGCCATGCGCGGGCTCGGACTGCCCCTCGACTACCAGATCGAGGAGGGCACGCTGGTGATCACCGCGCGACTGGACGGGACTGCCGTACGCCGCCCTTCCCGATTCGAACAGGTTGAGCGCTGAGGGCCTCGGCCAGATCGCGCCAGAGATCCTCGACGTCCTCGAGCCCGACCGACAGCCTCAGCAGCCGGTCGCTGACGCCCGCCGAGCGCCGGTCTCCCTCAGCCACGATGCGGTGGCTGATGGAGGCCGGATGCTGGATCAGGCTGTCGACGCTGCCGAGGCTCACCGCGGGAGTGATCAGCCGTACGCCGGCGATCACCTGGTGCGGGTCTCCGTAGACCTCGAAGGAGACCATCGCCCCGCCGATCTTCGGATAGTGGACCCGGGCGATCCGCGGGTCGGCGGCCAGCCGGCAGGCCAGATCGGCGGCGGAGGCCGATGCGGCCCTGACCCGTACCGGGAGCGTGGAGAGCCCGCGCAGCAGCAGATATCCGGCCATCGGGTGCAGGACGCCGCCGGTCGCGAAGCGGACCTGCCGCAGCAGGCCCGCGAACTTCTCGTCGCAGGCCACCACGCCGCCCATCACATCGCCGTGGCCGCCGAGGTACTTGGTCGCGCTGTGCAGCACGATCCGCGCGCCGTGGTCCAGCGGGCGCTGGAGCACCGGAGTGGCGAAGGTGTTGTCGACCATCAGCGGCACGGATCCGCATGCATGGCGCACGGCTCGGAGATCGACTTCCGCGAGCGTCGGATTGGCCGGTGTCTCGACCATGACAAGGCCGGTGTCGGGCCGGATCGCTTCGGCGATTCCCGCCGGATCCGTCCAGGTCACCTCGGTGCCGAGCAGACCTGCGGCCAGCAGATGGTCGCTGCATCCGTAGAGCGGACGCACGGCCACCACATGGCGCAGGCCCATGCTCGCCCGTGCCAGCAGCACGGCGGTGAGGGCTGCCATCCCGCTGGCGAAGGCCACCGCGCTCTCGGCGCCTTCCAGCCGGGCGAGCGCGGTCTCGAAGCGGGCCGTCGTCGGGTTGTCGAGCCGGGCGTAGACCGGCGGGCCCTCCAGGCGTCCGCCGGTGGCGGCGAACGCGTCGATACGCTCGGCCTCCCCCGCGGCGTCGTACGACGGGTAGGTGGTCGACAGATCGATCGGTGGGGCGTGCAGGCCCAGCTCTGCGAGGTCCTCGCGTCCGGCGTGGACCGCGTCGGTGGCCAGAGCCCGGGGTGTGGCGGTGGCGAAGGCTGCGTTCTCCATGGCCGCACTGTGAACACTTTCCGGAAAGCTTGGGCCATAGCCCGTGCTACGTTCGGCGAATGGCTGAAACTGTCGCTCTTGACCCGGTGGATCTCCAGATCCTCCGCCTGCTGCAGAACGACGCCCGGACCACCTATCGCGATCTTGCGGCGGAGGTCGGGGTGGCGCCCTCCACCTGTCTGGACCGGGTCGCGAGGCTGCGTCGCGCGGGTGTGATCCTCGGGCACCGGCTGGCGCTGGATCCGGCGCGGCTCGGGCGCGGGCTGCAGGCGCTGCTGTCGGTTCAGGTGCGTCCGCACCGGCGCGAACTGATCGGTCCGTTCGTCGAGCGGATCCGCGCGCTCCCCGAATCACTGGCGCTGTTCCATCTCACCGGCCCCGAAGACTACTTGGTGCATGTGGCGGTGGCGGACACCGCCGATCTGCAGCGGCTGGTGGTGGACGAGTTCACCTCGCGGCGTGAAGTCGCCCGCGTGGAGACGAGGTTGATATTCCAGCAGTGGGAGTGCGGCCCACTGCTGCCTCCGCCGACGGAGGACTGACCGGGGCGGCCGATCAGGGTGACCGGCCGAGCCGACTGGCCAGGGTGACTGACCAGCCGAACGACAGGCCGTCCGGACCGGATGATGGTGACGCGGAGGCCCCACTCGTATGAGGATGTGCGCATGTCAGTCACCCTCAGCAGTCCGCTGCCCCGACAGGTCGCCGACGCCTATGTCGACGCACTCATTGAACTCGATCCGACCATCGGCACATATCTGGGCCACAAGGAGAGCGCAGGCCTCCTCCCCGACTACTCACCCGCAGGTCAGGAGGGATTCGCCGACCTTGCACGGGAGACGCTCGCCAGGCTCGACAAGGCCGAGAAGCGGCCGGGTGCCGAGACTGATGCGGAACGGCGCTGCGGACGGTTGCTGCGAGAGCGCCTGACGGCTGAACTCGCCGTCCACGAGGCGGAGGAGTCGCTGCGCACGGTGAGCAACATGCGCTCGCCGGTGCACGAGGTGCGTGAGGTGTTCACCGTGACGCCGACGCAGACCGATGAGGACTGGGCGGCCATCGCGCAGCGGCTTCGTGCGGTGCCGCGCGCGCTGGAGGGTTATCGCGCCTCGCTCGAACTCGGCCTGGACCGGAAGCTGTTCGGCGGACCACGGGCCACAGCAACCAATATCGGCCAAATGACGGAGTGGCTCGGCACGGAACGCAGCTGGTTCGAAGACTTCGTCGCGGACGGCCCCCTCACGCTCCGCGCCGAGCTCGACGCCGCTGCCCGTACGGCGACCGACGCACTGGCCGAGCTGCGGAACTGGATGCGCGATGTGTACGCGCCCGCCGTGGCTGACGCCCCCGACACGGTGGGCCGCGAGCGCTACGCCCGCTGGTCGCGCTACTTCAACGGCACCGACCTCGACCTCGACGAGGCCTATGCGTACGGCTGGTCCGAATACCACCGGCTGCTGGCCGAGATGAGGACGGAGGCCGACAAGATCCTTCCGGGTGCCGGGCCCTGGGAGGCTCTGGCCCATCTCGACGTGCACGGAGAGCACATCGAAGGCGTCGAGGAGGTACGGGTCTGGCTCCAGAAGCTGATGGACGAGGCAATCGAGGCGCTGGACGGCACGCACTTCGAACTCGCCGAGCGGGTACGGAAGGTGGAGTCCCGGATCGCGCCGCCCGGCGGTGCGGCCGCGCCGTACTACACCGGCCCCTCGGAGGACTTCAGCCGACCCGGCCAGACCTGGCTGCCGACGATGGGCGACACCCGCTTCCCGGTGTACGACCTGGTGTCGACCTGGTACCACGAAGGCGTGCCCGGCCATCATCTGCAGATCGCGCAGTGGGCGCATGTCGCCGACCAGCTCTCGCGCTACCAGGCCACGATCGGCGGGGTCAGCGCGAACGCCGAGGGCTGGGCGCTGTACGCGGAGCGGCTGATGGACGAGCTGGGCTTTCTGCCCGACCCGGAGCGCAGGCTCGGCTACCTGGACGCGCAGATGATGCGGGCCTGCCGGGTGATCGTGGACATCGGCATGCACCTGGAGCTGGAGATTCCGGCGGATTCGCCGTTCCACCCGGGCGAGCGCTGGACGCCGGAGCTGGCGCAGGAGTTCTTCGGCAGCCACTGCGGGCGGCCCGCGGACTTCGTGGAGAGCGAAATGATCCGGTACCTGTCGGTGCCGGCCCAGGCGATCGGCTACAAGCTGGGCGAGCGGGCCTGGCTGCTGGGCCGGGAGAACGCGCGCAAGGCGCACGGCGACGCGTTCGACGCGAAGGCGTGGCACATGGCGGCGCTGTCGCAGGGCTCGCTGGGTCTGGACGATCTGGTCGACGAACTGTCCAAGCTGTGACGCTGATTGGCTGATCCGCCGACGAGAGGTGGCCGGGACCATGCCCCTGGGCCTGGTCCCGGCCGCACGCCTCCCAGTTCGCCGCCCTGCCGAAGGGGCTCAGCAGCCGCAGTCGGCCGCGTCGACCGGGGCCGTCAGCGGGTCCGCGTCGCGCCGCGTGTCGCCCTCCCAGGTCTCGAAGGAGAACCCCTCGCGCACCCAGTACTCGAAACCGCCGAGCATCTCCTTGACCTGGTAGCCGAGCTCGGCGAGTGCGAGTGCCGCGCGCGTGGCGCCGTTGCAGCCGGGGCCCCAGCAGTACGTGACCACCGGTACCGACCTGTCCAGCAGTTGCTCCGCCTGTTCGGCGATCAGCGCGGTCGGCAGATGGACGGCGCCGGGAACATGTCCCTGGTCCCAGGACTCGGTGGACCGCGAGTCGAGGACGACAAAGCCCGGGTCGCCGCCGGCCGCCAGCGCCGCGGCGACGTCCGAGACATCGGCGTGGAAGGCCAGGCTCGCGCCGAAGTACTCGGCGGCAGCCGCGGGCGGGGCCGGCGGGACTCGGGTGACGGGGTTCGTGGTGCGTTGCGCAGTCGTCGTCATGACCCAAAATCTACGATCGGCGGCCTTCGTCCTGAAGTGACAATCCCCGGCACTTGTCTTGATCGGCCGGTGATTTCCCTGCTATCTCTCGAACATGACCGGATATTCACCGGACGCCACCGACTGGCGCATCCTCCAGGCCCTGCAGAGCCAGGGCCGGGCCAGCTTCGCCGAACTCGCCAGGGCCGTCTCCATGTCATCGAGCGCCGTCACCGAGCGGGTGCGGCGGCTGGAGGAGGCCGGGGTCATCGCGGGCTACACGGCGGTGGTCGACCAGGAGCGGCTCGGGCTGCCGATCCTCGCGTTCGTACGGCTCCGCTATCCCAACGGCAACTACAAGCCGTTCCACGATCTGCTGGAGACGACGCCCGAGATCCTCGAGGCCCACCATGTGACCGGCGACGACTGCTTCGTGCTGAAGGTCGCCACCCGCTCCATGCACCACCTCGAAGAGGTGTCCGGCAAGATCGGCACGCTCGGCTCGGTCACCACGAGCGTCGTCTACTCCTCGCCGCTGCCGCGCCGCGCGATCAGCCGCTGAGCGGCGCGCTGCGCAGCCGGACGACCGATCCGTGCCGCTCCTTGACCACTTCGAGCTGGGTCGGGATGCGGCGGCGCAGGTCGGCGACATGGCTGACGATGCCGACGCTGCGGTCCCGCTCGCGCAGCGAGTCGAGCACGTCGAGCACCTCGTCGAGCGTCTGCTCGTCCAGGCTGCCGAAGCCCTCGTCGATGAAGAGCGTTTCGAGCTGTACGCCGCCGGCCTCGTCGGTCACCACATCGGCGAGGCCCAGGGCGAGCGAAAGCGAGGCGAAGAAGGTCTCGCCGCCGGAGAGCGTGGCCGTGTCGCGCTCGCTGCCGGTCCAGGCGTCGACGACATGCAGCCCGAGCCCCGCGCGTCTGCCGCCGGACCGGGCGTCGGAGTGCACCAGCGTGTAGCGGCCGGCCGACATGCGCTGCAGCCGCACGGTGGCGGCGGCCGCGACCTGTTCCAGGCGTGCGGCGAGGACATACGACTCCAGGCGCATCTTGCGCTCGTTGTCGGCGGAGGTGCCCGCGGTGAGCCCGGCGAGGCGGGCCACCCGCTCGTACTCCTCGCGGAGCGGGCCGAGCCGGAGCACCTCGGCGGCCGCCTGGCGGGACAGCCGACCGAGCTCGCCGGACCGCTCGCGGGCGGCGGACAGCGCGGACGCGGCGTCGCGCACCGCACGGTCGGCACCGTCCTGGGCGGCGCGGGCCGCTTCCGGGTCGGCGGGCGGATGCTCCGCCGCGCTCATCGTGTCCGCCTCGGCCAACCGGTCGGCGACGGCCGCGGCTTCGGTCTGCCAGGCGTCGATCCGGTGCTGCAACTCACGGTGCCGCGCGTCGTCGAGCAGTGCGGCAGCCGCGGCCTTCGGTGTGTCGAACCCGGCGCGGAAGGCGGCGTCGGCGAGCCGGTCGTCGGCCTCCTTGAGGCGCTGGGCGGTGAGGTCGAAGACCCGGGCTGCCTCGGCGGCCTCGGCGAGCAGCCGCACCCGCCGCTCCAGCAGCGCGGCGTGCTCGGCGACACTGCTTTCACCGCCGCGCGCCTGCGCCAACTCCTCGGCCAGTGCGGCCTGTTCCCGGTCGAGCGCCTCACGCTGCGAGGTCCGCCCGGCAACCCGCCGCTCGGCCTGCTGCTGCGCGCTCCGCCGCTCCTCGTGCTCGCGCTCGGCCCGGCCGAGAGCCTCGCGGGCGGCATGCATGCCGGAGGCGACGCGGTGTGCGTGCTGGTGCTCGCGCTCCAACTGCTCGACGGCTGCGAGCAGTTCACGCGCATCGGGTTCCGTGTCGGCCTCTCCTCCGTCCCCCTGCGCGTGCTCCCTCGCCGTCGCCAATGCCTCCCGCACGACGGCGAGTTCGCGTTCCGCCGCCGACTTCGCCGTGTCCGCGCGCGTGGAGGACTCGTACGCCGACTCCTCCGCCGCGCGGTCCACATGGCCTTCGCCCGCGCGGGCCGGTGCGGGGTGCTCCGCTGAGCCGCAGACCGTGCACGGCTTCCCCGGCACGAGGGCCGCCGCCAGTTCCGCCGCGATGCCGCGCAGGCGCCGCTCCTTGAGGTCGAGCCAGCGCTCCCGGGCCGCGTTCGCCTGCTCGCGGGCCGTACGGAGCTGTTCCTCGATCCGGTCGGCGCGCTCGGCGAGTTCGTCCCGTTCGCGGGCCGCGCCAAGGCCCCGGCGGGCGGGCTCGAGTCGGCCCGCGAGGTGCTCGGCGCGGGTGGCCGCGTCCTGGGCAGCCGTGATGCGTTCCTGGTGGGTGTCGCGGAGCGCGTCCCAGCCGGACAGCCAGGCCGCCGCGTCCTGGAGGACGTCTTCGTCCGCGCGGGCCTGCCGGTCCAGGTCGGCGCGCTCGCGGGTGATCTCGGCGCTGCGTCGCTCGGCCCTGCGGGCGGCTTCGAGTGCGCCGAGGTCCTGGCGCAGCCGGCGCTCCAGGCCGGACAGTTGCTCCGCGCCGGCCTCCATGAGGTCGGGGTGGAGCTCGGCCCTGGCCCGGTCGTGTGATGTGCTCGCGCCCAGGTGCTCGCGCTCGGCGTCGTCCCTCAGCCGCAGCGCGGGACCCACCAGCTCCGCCTTGCGGGACCGTTCCAGCCGGGTCCGCAGCGCTTCGCGCTCCGGCCGCAGTTCCTCCAGCGCTGTGGCGCGGCTGCGGGCGTCGTCGTATCGCCGCTGCAGCCGGTCGAGTTCGCGCTCGGCGTCCAGCGCCAGCCGCGCGGCGGCCTGCCTGCTCTCCGCCGCGGACAGCGCGGCATCGGCGATGTCCATGCGCTCACGGGCTCCGGCGCGCGCGACGGCCGCCCAGGCGAGGACGGCCGCGGCGAGTCCCGGATCTCCGGGCTGCTGCTGGGGTAGCGGCCAGTCGTCGGCGGCCGCGCCCGCGGCCTGCTCCATGCGGTGGGCGATGGCGAGCAGCCGCTCGTCGCCGGCCCGCACTTGTGCCTCCGCTGCCCGCCGTTGGTCGGCGAGGCGGTCCTCGACGGCGGCGAAGCGCCGGGTGTCGAAGAGCCGGCCGAGCAGCTTGCCGCGTGCCTCGGCGTCGGCGCGCAGGAAGCGCGCGAAGTCGCCCTGCGGCAGCAGCACCACCTGGCAGAACTGGTCGCGGCTCATCCCGAGGAGCTGGGTGAGTTCTTCGCCGATCTCCTGGTGGGAGCGGCTGAGCGCCTTCCAGGCGCCGGTCCCGGAGTCGTACTCGCGCAGCCAGCTCTGGGCCTTCTCCGTCGTGAAGCCGCCGCCCTTCTTCTTGGGGCGGGGCTGGGCGGGGCGCCGGCGGATCTCCAGTCTCCGTCCGCCCACGGTCAGTTCGAGAGCGACCTCGGTGAATGTGCCGTGCTGCGCGTGGTCGCTGCGCAGCGACGTGCCCGGGCTCTGCCGCGCGCCCGGCACCGCTCCGTACAGCGCGAAGCACACCGCGTCGAGCACCGAGGTCTTGCCGGCGCCGGTCGGCCCGTGGAGCAGGAAGATCCCGGCGGCGGACAGCGCGTCGAAGTCGACGTCCTGGCTCGAGCCGAAGGGGCCGAAGGCGCTGACGGTCAGTTGGTGCAGTCTCACCCGGCCACCTCGCGCACGCCGTCGTCCACGCGCACGTCGTCGAACGCCCCGCGCAGCACGGTGCGTTCCCGCTCGTCGGGCCCGCTGCCGCCGCGCACATGGGCCACGAAGTCCTCGGCGATCTGCTGGTCGCTGCGTCCCCGCAGCCGCTGTGCGTACGAGGCGACGGCATCGCCTTCGGTGCGCTCGGGCTCGAAGACGAGGCTGAGGGTGTGCGGGAACCGTTCGGTGAGGCGCGCCATCGGGTCGGCCGGACGGACCGCGTCGGTGAGGGTCGCCTCGACGAAGGACTGTTCGTGCACGTCGAGCGCCGGGTCGTCGAGGAGTTCGTCCAGCGAGCCACGCAGCCGGGCGAGCGGCCGCGGCACGGGGCAGTCGACACGCTCGGCCGTGATCCCGCCGTCCGCGCCGAGGTCGACGAGCCACATGCTCTTGCGGTGGTGCGTCTCGGAGAAGGAGTAGGCGAGCGGCGATCCGGAGTAGCGCACGCGCTCGCTGATGGTCTGACAGCCGTGCAGATGGCCGAGCGCCACGTAGTCGACGCCGTGGAAGACTCCGGCGGGCACCGCGGAGACGCCTCCGACGGTGATGTCCCGTTCGCTCTCGCTCTCTTCGCCACCAGCGACGAAGGCGTGCGCGAGAACGAGCGAGCGGGTGCCGGCCGGACGGGTCGCCAGATCGGCGCGCACCCGGTCCATCGCCGCGCCGATCACGGCCTCGTGGTGTGCCTTGTCCGTCTTGAACTCGTCCTTCACCAGCGCCGGTTCGAGATACGGCAGTCCGTAGCACGCCACTTCACCGTGGGCGTCGCTCAGCAGGACCGGCGTATCGCATACGGCAGGATCGGTCCGCAGATGGATCCCGGCGCGCTCGATCAGCCCGGCTCCGACACCGAGCCGGCGCGCCGAGTCGTGGTTGCCGGAGATCATCACGGTCGGCACGCCCACGGCTGCCAGTCGATGAAGGGCCTCGTCGAACAGCTCCACGGCGCTGAGCGGCGGTACCGCCCGGTCGTACACATCTCCCGCGACCAGCACCGCGTCCACGTCGCGCTCGCGCACCGTCGTCACCAGGTGATCCAGGAACGCGGCCTGGGCGGCGAGCATGCTCACCCGATGGAACGACCGCCCCAGATGCCAGTCCGACGTATGCAGGAATCTCATGATCCCCGAGAGTATCGGTGGGGTCTGACATCACGTGCGGCTTCAGGCGTCACCGTACGCTTCACCGCCGAGCTCCAGTACCGCGGTCCCTGCCGTGGCGTCCGCCAGCCAGCCGCGGAAGGCGTCGACGTCCGCGTCCGGCAGGCCGATCTCGATGGTGACGGCCGACTCGTAGCGGACCTCGCGCACGGTGCGGCCGGTGGCCCGCAGATCGTTCTCCAGTTTGCCCGCCCGCTGGTGGTCGACGGTGACGGTGGCCAGCCGGAAGCGCTGCCGGGTGATGGTGCCGAGTGTGTCCAGCGCTTCGCCGACGGCTCCCCCGTAGGCCCGGATCAGCCCGCCCGCGCCGAGTTTCACACCGCCGTAGTAGCGGGTCACGACGGCTACGACATAACGGACTTCGCGCCGCATCAGCATCTGCAGCATCGGGACGCCCGCGGTGCCGCCGGGTTCGCCGTCGTCGCTCGCCTTCTGCACGGCGGCGTCGGCTCCGACGACGTATGCGAAGCAGTTGTGGGTGGCGGTCGGGTGCTCCTTGCGGATGCGGGCCACGAAGGCCTGCGCCTCCTGCTCGGTCGCCGCCGGTGCGAGCGCGCAGATGAAGCGCGATCGGTTGATCTCTGTCTCGTGCACACCCTCGCGGGCGACGGTCCGGTACTGCTCCTGCATCAGGCCACCCTATGCGGGACGCGGAGGGGAATGCTCCGCGAGGGCCGCCGGTTGTCGCAGGTATGTACGCAGACGCAGAGACGATCCGCAGGATCCTCACCTCGACGGGCGACACGTGGGCCGTGGTCGGTCTGTCCAACAACGAGTCACGGGCGGCGCACGGCGTCGCCGATGTCCTTCAGCGCTACGGCAAGCGCATCGTGCCGGTGCACCCGAAGGCGGAGACGGTCCACGGCGAGCAGGGATACGCGTCGCTGGCGGACATCCCCTTCCAGGTCGACGTCGTCGATGTCTTCGTCAACTCCGCGCTCGCCGGGCCGGTCGCCGACGAGGCCGCCGCGATCGGCGCGAAGGCGGTCTGGTTCCAGCTCGGCGTCATCGACGAGGAGGCGTACGAGCGCACGCGTGCGGCCGGTCTCGACATGGTGATGGACCGCTGCCCGGCGATCGAGATCCCCCGCCACGGCTGAACGGACCGGCAGCCAGGGCCTGATCCGACAGATCAGGCTCTAGGGCCTTTCGCCTGATCCAGACGACAGCCTCTAGATCCCGAGGGCTTCGATGACCACCGCGCCCGGCAGCTGCGCGAACGCCTTGCCGGGGAGGATCAGCTTGCCGCGCCTGCGGCCGCTGCCGACGAGCACCCACTGCGTGTCGACCACGGCCGAGTCCACCAGCAGCGGCCAGTCGGCGGGCAGTCCGATCGGTGTGATGCCGCCGTACTCCATGCCGGTTTCGCCGGTCGCCGTGTCCATCGACGCGAACGAGGCCTTGCGGGCGCCGAGTTGCTTGCGTACCGCGCCGTTGACGTCGAGGCGCGTACTGGACAGCACGACGCAGGCGGCGAGTGTGGACCCGCCGCCGCGCTTGCCCGCGACGACCACGCAGTTCGCCGACTCTTCGAGGAGGTCCCGCCCGTAGTGCTCCACGAAAGCGGCGGTGTCCGCGATCTCCGGATCAGTGTCGACGTAGATCAGCTGCTCGGCGGGGACGTCGCCGCTCCAGGCGCGTACGGCGTCGGCCACCGGCGCGGTGAGCACGTCGAGGCAGTCGGTGGCGGGGCGGGCGTCGTCGAAAGTGCCGATGGGAGCGCGCATACGCGCCACGCTAACAGCGGCCGGACGCCTGCGGACCGGCCGTCTCAGCGGACGGGCGGGATGGAGACGGCCATCGTCATCTCGACCGTCTCCTTGCCGTCGTTGCGGTAGCCGTGCGGGACATTGGCCTCGAAGGTGGCGGAGGTCCCGGCGGGCAGGGTGTGCGGTTTGCCGTCGACGACGAGCGTGAGTTCACCGGCGGCGACATGGAGCAGTTCGACCGTGCCCTCGGGATGCGCGTCCGACTCGCTGGAGTCCCCGGGCATGAGCTGCCAGGCCCACAGCTCCAGCGGTCCGCGCTTCTCGGTGCCGACCAGCAGGGTCGTATGGCTGCCGGTCGATGTGGACCACATCCGTACGGCCTGCTCGGGAGGTACGAGGCGGACCTGCGAGCCCTGTTCGTAGTCGAGGAGCGTGGTGATGCTGACGCCGAGCGCGTCGGCGAGTTTCACCGTGGTGCCGACGCTCGGGTTCGTCCGCGCCTGCTCGATCTGGATGATCATGCCGCGGCTGACTCCGGAGCGGGCCGCGAGCGCGTCGAGCGTGAGCCCTCGCTCGCTGCGCCAGCGCTTGAGATTGCGGGCGAGCGACTGGGTCAGCTGGTCGAGGTCCGACACATTCCGTCCACTATGCGGGCCGTCCAAAATATTGGATGGCACAGTTGAATATATTGCACTACCGTGTGGTGCACTCCACCGTTCACCGCACTGTACTGCGAGGCTCGCCATGACCGCACTCTTCGCCCTGGCCACCAGCCTCCTGTGGGGGCTGGCCGACTTCGGCGGCGGACTGCTGACGCGACGCACCCCGGCGCTGACGGTCGTCGTCGCCTCGCAGACGGTCGCGGTGGTCGTGCTCGGCGCGATCGTGCTGGCCACCGGCGCTCTGCACGAGACGGGACCGCAGCTCTGGTACGCGGTGGCGGCGGGCGTGGTCGGCCCGGTGGCGATGCTCTCCTTCTACAAGGCGCTCGCTCTCGGACCGATGGGCGTGGTCTCCCCGCTCGGATCGCTGGGCGTCGCCGTGCCGGTCGGCGTCGGTCTGGTACTCGGTGAGCGGCCGGGACTGCTCCAGTTCGCGGGCATCGCGGTGGCCGTCGCGGGCATCGTCCTGGCCGGCGGGCCCCAGCTGCGCGGCGCGCCCGTGCAGCGTCAGGCGATACTGCTGACGCTGCTCGCGGCCTTCGGCTTCGGCGCTGTGATGGCGCTGATCGCGGAGGCGTCGACCACGATCACCGGGCTCTTTCTCGCGCTGTTCGTCCAGCGCGTCACCAATGTCACGGTCGGCGGCGCGGCTCTGTACGTGTCGGTGAAGCGCGGCGGGCGGGCCCTGCCGGAGGACGGCGGGATGCGCGTCATCTGGTCCTCGCTGCCGGCGCTCGCCTTCGTCGGACTGGCGGACGTGGCCGCCAACGGCACGTACTCCATCGCCGCGCAGACCGGTCCCGTCACCGTCGCCGCCGTGCTCGCGAACCTCTATCCGGTGGTGACCGTGATCGCCGCGCTCGTCCTGCTCAAGGAACGGATGCGGGTCGTGCAGGCGACGGGCGCGGGCCTCGCGCTGGTCGGCACGGTCCTGCTGGCCACCGGCTGACCGGCCCGGCGGCCCCCGGTCAGCTCTCCTCGAGCTCCGCGAGGGCCAGCAGCTGCTCCGGAGTGATGCCTTCGGGGATCGGCACGGGCGGCGGCGTACGCAGCGGGGGCTGCCAGCCGCGGACCGGGTCCCAGCTCCTGACGACACGGGCCGGAGCCCCGGCCACCACCGAGTGGTCGGGCACCTCGCCCCGTACGACCGCTCCGGCGGCGACGACCACATTGCGGCCGAGCCGCGCGCCCGGCAGTACGACCGAGCCCGTGCCCAGCCAGCAGCCGGCCCCGATCTCCACCGGCTCCATGCGCGGCCACTGCTTGCCGACCGGCTCGTGCGGATCGTCGTAGCTGTGGTTGGTCGAGGTGATGTACACGTACGGACCGCAGTACGTGTCCGGGCCGATGGTCACGCGAGTGTCGGCGATGACATGGCTGCCGCGGCCGAGGACCACGCCGTTGCCGAGCGTCAGGATCGGGTCGGCGCCGAGATCGAGGCCCGGCATCATGCCCGCGGTGAGCGTGACCTGTTCGCCGATGATGCAGTGGTCGCCGAGCTCGATCCACGGCTCGCCGAAGACGGTGCCCTGCGGGAAGGCGAGCCGGGTGCCCTTGCCCAGGCGACGGAAGCGCAGCCGCCCGGGGTGCTCGGCGGTGACGGCGCCGGCTTCCTGCACCCAGCGCCAGCCGCTGTGGACCGCACGTGCGAGAACGCCTCGCCACCAGGCAGCAGGCGATGAGAACGTGTTTCTGTTCTTGGGCACCCGCTCACGGTAGTCGGCCGTGCGTGGCGTGATCGGAACGGCGTCCTGTGATGTTCGCCCCACCCGCCCCCACGAGACGGATGGCCGAAAACAGCCGCCCCATCGCGTGATCGAGTTTCGTCGAATGTCATTCGGTCGGCCGTTTTTCCACCGCGGGCACCTCGACCGCTCCCCACCCGAGTCGGTCACCTCGCCGATCAGCAGCCCGCCGGCGGCCCATCAGCGCCCCCATCAGCGGTCCGGCGGAGAGCTCCTGCAGCAAACGCTGTCTATCACGATGGCCCACGGGTGACAGTGAGTTCGGGACTAAGTACGCCGTTGCCTGGTCGGCCAAGCCAACCGCACTCCTGGGGCCTCGGCGCGTGACTAGCATGAGCCGCGCATGCGTGCGGAAGATCACCGTCAACTTGCAGCGAGGGATCGCGGAATGCCAGTGCCAGTCGCCCCGAAACCGCACCGAACACGCACGCCACGACGGTTGCCCCCAGTGGTACCGCCGGCCTCGGTCGTGGTCGCAGCGGCGGTCGGCGGCGGAGTGATCGCGGCAGCTCCGAACGCGGCACGCGTCTGGGTCGCGGCCACCGTCGGGGCCGCATGGCTGTGGGTGGCGGTGACGGTCGCCGCGACCACACTCTCCTCGCGTCGGCTGCATGCCGCCGCAGCCAACGCGAGCGCCGAACTGCGCGCCGTACAGGCCAAGTCGGCGCAGACCGGAGCGGAGTCCGCGCATCTGGTGAATGTGACCCTCCCTTCGGTGGTCAAGCGGCTGCGCGACGGCGAGAGCGCCGAGGACACGCTCGCCTCCACGCCGTCGCCGTCCGATCCCCAACTGCGCCGGGTGCTCCAGGTGTTCGCCGGCGAGGTGAGCAGCAGTGAGCAGCGGGCCGAGAACTCGGCGGTCAACAGCGCTTCGTCCGTACGGCAGTTGACGCTGGCGGCCGACGATCTGGACCGGCTGACCACCGTCACGCTGCCCGCCGCGTTCGAGCACCTGCGCCGCGGAGCATCCGCCGACACTGTGCTCGCCGAGCTCGAACAGCCCACGGACGCAAGGCTTCGCGTCGTCCTCGACACGGTGGTACGCGAGTTCGCCACCAGCGAGCGGCGTGCGGCCGTGGCCCAGGGCGCGAGCGCCAAGGCTCTGAGCCGGGTGCAGGCCAAGGCCGTGAGCATGCTCGCCGATCTCCGGGAGATGCAGGACCGTCACGGCGAGGAGGTGTTCGGCGATCTGCTCAGGCTCGACCACAACACCTCCCAGCTGGGTCTGCTCACCGACCGGCTGGCGCTGCTGATGGGCGGCCGTTCCAGCCGCGCCTGGAACAAGCCGATCGGCATGGAGAGCATCCTGCGCGGCGCCGTCGGCCGGATCGCCGCGTATCAGCGCGTGCGGCTGCACTCGTCGAGCACCGCGGCGATCGCCGGGTTCGCCGCCGAAGGCGTGATGCATCTGCTGGCCGAACTGATGGACAACGCGGCGAACTTCTCGCCTCCCATCGACGAGGTCCATGTCTATGTCGAGGAGCGCACCGCCGGACTCGTCGTCACCATCGAGGACAGCGGTCTGAAGATGGCCGACGCGGCCATGCGGCGCGCCGAGGAGGCCGTCTCGGGTCAGGTCACCGACCTCGCCGCGCTCCAGGGCACCCGCCTCGGGCTCGCCGTCGTCGGCCGGCTGGCCGCGAAGTACAACATGAGCGTGAACTTCCGGCCCTCGTCCCGGGGCGGCACCGGCGTCGTGGTGCTGTTCCCGCCCCAGCTGCTGGCCCAGCGGCGCAGCGTGGTCGAGGAGCCGGTGACCCGCCCTCCGCTTCCCGACCCGGTCCGTGTACCCGACACCCCGGCCGCCGTGACCACGCCTTCGGCAACCGCTCCCGGGACGGCGATCCCGCCCCAGGCCGGACCGCGGCCGGCGACTCCGAACGGGCTGCCGGTGCGGCCGCCGGGGCGCACGATGGCCGCGGCCGACCGCGGCCGGCCGGAGCCCGGCGAAGAGGCCGAGACCACTGAACCGCCCGCCCGTGACGCGGGCTCGCAGTTCGGCGCGTTCCACCGTGCGCTCAAGGCCGTTGAGGACAAGCGCGGGACGTCGACCGAGCAGTGACCTCATGGCACCACTACCCGTACGAACCGTTCGACAGGAGGCACGGGCCGGTGACCGGATCAACCGGAAACACCCGCCCCACGCAGACGATGCAGACCACTGACAACAGCCTGACCTGGCTTCTGGAAAACCTTCTTGAGCGCACCCCCGGAACCAGGCACGCCCTGGTCCTGTCGCGCGACGGTCTGAAGCTGTGCTGGAGCCGGCACCTCACGGTCGACCAGGCCGATCAGCTCGCCGCGATCTGCTCGGGCATCCAGGCGCTGGCCCAGGGAGCGTCGGCCGAGTTCGGCAACGGCAGCGGCGGCGTACGGCATTCGATGACCGAGTTCCACGGTGGACTGCTGTTCATCGTGGAGGCGGGCGACGGCGCGCATCTGGCCGTCGTGGCCGAGGACGGCGCGGATCCCGGCGTCGTCGGCCATCAGATGACCGAGATGGTCGAGCAGATCGGCGAGCATCTGCGGGCCGAGCCGCGCGCGACATCCGCGGAGAGCCCGCTCTCATGACCCGCCGCCCCGTCGACACGGGAGATCCGGACCGGCTCTATACGGTCACCGGCGGCCGCAGCCGCGCCGACGACGACATGTTCGACCTGGTCACGCTGATCGTCAGCGAGTGCGAGCCGACGCCGGGCATGCAGTCGGAGAATGTGCGGATCCTCGAGATCTGCCGCCATCCGACCTCGGTCGTCGAGCTCTCCGCGGAGCTGAAACTGCCGGTGACGGTGGTACGGATCCTGCTGGGCGATCTCCTCGCGACGGGGCGCATCACGGCCCGCCATCCGCGGGCCGCCAAGTCGCTGGCCTCGCTGCCCGACTCGGCCCTCTTGAAGGAGGTGCTCCATGGACTCCGCAACCTCTGAACTTCCGTCGCGCACCCCGCTCGGCGACTCCGTCGAGACCGGACTGAAGATCGTGATCGTGGGCGGTTTCGGGGTCGGCAAGACCACTCTGGTCAAGTCGGTCAGCGAGATCCGTCCGCTCAACACCGAAGAGGTGATGACGCAGGCCGGCGTCGGCGTCGACGACAAGGCGGGGCTTGCCGCCACCAAGACCACCACGACGGTGGCCTTCGACTTCGGCCGGATCAGCCTCAACGACCGGATGGTCCTCTACTTGTTCGGCGCGCCGGGCCAGGAGCGGTTCTGGTTCCTGTGGGACCGGCTCTTCGCCGGCACGCTCGGCGCGGTCGTCCTGGTCGACACGCGGCGGATGAGCGACTCCTGGTACGCGATCGACCGGCTGGAGCACCACAAGACGCCGTTCGTCGTCGCGGTCAACCGCTTCGACGGCGACATGGCCACGTTCTCGCTCACCGAGATACGCCAGGCCCTGTCGCTGTCCGCACACGTGCCGCTGATCGACTGCGACGCCCGGGTCCGCTCGTCCGGGAAGCGTGTCCTGATCAGCCTTGTCGACCACCTCCACGAACTGGCCGTGGCCCGGGAGATGACACCATGACCGACCCCGCCCTCCCTGCCCGGTCCGCCCCGGCCGGCTGCCCCGCGCACGTCGGCGCGATCCCGCTCAGCGGACTGGAGTTCCAGCAGACCCCGTCGGAGATCTACCGCACCATGCGGCGGGAGCACGGCGCGGTCGCGCCGATCCTGCTCGACGGCGACATACCCGCCTGGCTGGTGCTCGGCTATGCCGAGGTCTCCTATGTGACCAGCCACGACGAGCTGTTCGCCCGGGACTCCCGGCGCTGGAACCAGTGGGAGTCGATTCCCGCGGACTGGCCGCTGATGCCGTTCGTCGGCCATCAGCCCTCCGTGCTGTTCACCGAAGGAGCCGAGCACCAGCGGCGCGCAGGTGTGATCACCGAGGCGCTGGAAGCGGTCGATCAGTACGAACTCGCCCACTGGAGCCGGAAGATCGCCGAGCAGCTCATCGACGACTTCGCCGGCAGCGGCCAGGCCGAGCTGATGTCCGCGTACGCGCACGCGCTGCCGATGCGCGCCGCCGTCCAGATGTGCGGAATGCCCGCCGGCGGCACCGACACCGAGGATCTGGTGCGCGATCTGCGGATCTCGCTGGACGCGGCCGAGGGCGACGATCCGGTCGCCGCGTACGTACGGGTCCAGGAGCGGATCCAGCGGCTGGTCAAGGACAAGCGGGGCACGCACGGCCCGGACGTCACGTCGCGGATGCTGGCGCATCCGGCCGGCCTGACGGACGAGGAGATCGTCCAGGACCTCGTCTCGATCATCGCCGCGGCCCAGCAGCCGACGGCCAACTGGATCGGCAACACGCTGCGTCTGCTGCTGACGGACGACCGGTTCGCGCTGAACGTCTCCGGCGGCCGCCTCAGCGTCGGTCAGGCGCTCAACGAGGTGCTGTGGCTGGACACACCGACGCAGAACTTCATCGGGCGGTGGGCGGTGCGCGACACCCAGCTCGGCGGCCGGCACATCAAGGCCGGAGACTGTGTGGTGCTGGGTCTTGCCGCGGCCAACACCGATCCGCAGATCTGGCCCGAGGGACACATCGGCGCCGAGAACTCCGCCCATCTCTCCTTCAGCAACGGCGAGCACCGCTGCCCGTACCCGGCGCCGCTGCTGGCCGACGTGATGGCCCGTACGGCGGTCGAGACGCTGCTGGAGCGGCTGCCGGACGTGGTGCTCGCGGTGGATCCGGCGGAGCTCACCTGGCGGCCGTCGATCTGGATGCGGGGCCTGACCTCGCTTCCGGTGCGCTTCACACCGTTCGTGCAGTGAAGGGTGCGGCGCCGAGGGCGAGCGGGAGCGCCGGGGCCTGAAGCACCAGGCCCCGGCCGCAGGCTCAGCCGCTGACGGGAGTGAACCGTACGGGCAGCGACTTGGGCCCGCGGGTGAAAACGCCCTGCTCGGACGGTTCGAAGCCGTCGGCGAGCCGCATGTCCGGCATGGCGTCCAGCAATTGGCCGACACCGGTCTCGACCTCTGCCTTGGCGAGCAGCGCGCCGACGCAGAAGTGCCGGCCGAGCGCGAAGGCCAGATGGTCGGCGGCCGCGGAGAACGCGGTGGTCGAGGTGAGATCGTCGCGGAAGATGTCGAAGCGGTCCGGGTCGCTGTACCGCTCGCCGTCGCGGTTCGCGGCGCCAATCAGACAGGTGACCGTGGCGCCTGCCGGGATGGTGCCGCCGCTGACGGTGACGTCGGCGGCGGTCTGCCGCATGATCATGTGGACCGGCGGCGTGTAGCGCAGCGTCTCCGCGAACGCCCGGTCGATCAGGCTCCGGTCCTCCCGCACGGCGGCCAGTTGCTCGGGGTTGACCAGCAGATTGGCGAAGATGCTGGCGATGGCCTTGTCGGTGGTCTCGCCGCCGGCCGCGAGCAGCAGACTGCAGAAGGCCTTGATGTCCTCGTCGTTCATCCGTACGCCGTCGACCTCCGCCGCGCACAGCGAGGACAGCAGGTCGTCGCCGAGGTGTTCGCGGCGCTCCTGGATGATCGGGATCATGTACTCGGCGAATTCGACTCGGGTGCGCTCGCCGGCCGCGGCGATCTCCGGGTCACCGGCGAGATTGCCGAGAAAGGCGATGACGCTCGTGTACCAGCCGTGGAAGCGGGCGTGGTCGGCCTTGTCGAGGCCCAGCATGTCGGCGATCACATTGACCGGAAAGGGGGTGGCGAAGGAGTCCACCAGGTCGGCCTCGCCCTTGTGCCGGATGCCGTCGATCAGTTCGCGCGCATTGCGCTCGATGACCGGCAGGAACTTCTCCTGGAGATCGGTGCCGCGGAACGCCGGCGCGACCAGCGCCCGGCGCACCGCGTGCTCCCGGCCGCTGAGCTGCAGGATCGTCCTGCCGTGCACGGGCTCGATCTGCCAGTCGTAGTTGTCGGTGGTGTAGACCGACTCCTTGTCCTTGAACGCGCGCTCGACGTCCTCGTAGCGCGAGATGAGGTAGCTGTTGGTGGGCTCGTGCCAGATCAGGGGGGCGCTCTCCCGCATGACGCGGTAGGCCGGATACGGGTTCGCGGCGAACTCCGGCGACAGAATGTCGGGGACCTGCTGAGCAGTGGCCATGAAGCTCCCTCAAGCGGCAATGGGCAAGTCGCTCAAGGTTATTGACCCTTCAAAGACCGAAACAGTCGGCTCTTGGCCGAATCTGATGCCCTGTTGTCGCTGCCGTACGTCACGCCGCTCAACCAGGGGCCGTACAACCGTGCCCGGGGCCGGACCCCCCTGCCTGGGCGGGCGGGAGCCACCGTGGTGGGGGATGTGGCGCACACTCGCCCTTCGTTCCGGCCACCGGGCACAGCACCGAGGGCGGGCACTCGGGTCACCGCATTCCGGACACGGTAACGGTGCATTCCGCTTTCGGTGAGAGGACGCTATGACCGTGTTCCGTCATCGTGCTATCCGGTTGCCGCGATCTACGGATACGCAAGAAATTCAGCCCGACCCCTTGTTGCGTGACCGGTTCAGCTGCTGGCGCGACTGCGACTCGAGCTTCCGCCTGGCCCGCGAGACATGTTGTTCCACCGTGCGCGGCGACAGATGCAGCGTCGCGGCGATCTCCCGGTTGGTGAGCCCTCCGGAGGCCAGATCGATGACCTCCTGCTCGCGCGGCGAGAGCTGGTCGCCGTAGCTGGGGCGGCCGCGGGGCCGCTGTTCGGCGGCCGGCTGGTGCGCGCGCAGCGTCGCCCGCACGCGTGCCGCGTCCCATCCGGCGCCGAGGTCGGTCAGCTGCTGTACGCAGGTGCTGAGGGACTCCACGGCGGTTGCCAAGGCCTCGGGTTCGGCGTCGTCGCCCGCTGCGAGAAGGCAGGACGCGGCCGCCTCGGCCGCGAGGACCGCGGCGTACGGCCTGGGCATCTCGGCGTACTTGTCGGCCGCGTCCCTGAAGTGCGGTACCGCTTCGGCCGGTTTGCCGGCGGTCTCCAGCAGGATGCCGCGGCACCAGTCGAGTGCGGCCGAGGCCGACGGCATGACATCGCTCTTCAGGCCCGCCTCGTACTCCTCCGTCATCCGCTCCGCGACCTCGTGGCGGCCCGCTCTGGCGGTCGCCTCGACGGCCCACGGCGCGAGTTCGGCCGCCCAGGGCCACACGCCCTTGTCGCGCAACCGGTCCCAGGCGGCGGCCGCCTCCGACGCGGCGGTGTCGGTGTCGCCGCGGGCGAGCGCCGTCCGCACGAGCGCGCCGGCCGCCGCGGCGACATGCGGCAACGGCGAACCGACGGGCAGCGGATGACCCTCGCCGGACAGCCAGGCCGCCATCTGCTGCCACTCCCCCTGCGCCAGCGAGAGCATGCCGAGGACTATCCGGGCGTCGGCGGCGGGGCCGGGCATGACACCGGTCTCCGCCACAAAGGCGCGCGCCCGCACCGCAAGTCCCTCCCACTGGCCCGTCACCCAGTCCAGCAGCAGCCCGGTCCCGCGGCCGTCCTGCTCGACATACGACGCTCCGCCGCGGGCCGCCAGATCAACGCCCTCCTCCAGCAGTTCGGCGACGCGCGGCAGATGACCGAGCCACAGCGCGGCGTCGGCCGCGTTCACCAGCCCGCGGGCCACGTGCGGGAGCAGTTCGGCGTGATCGGCCTCGCCGCGCAGCCGGTCCAGTACGTCCCAGGCCGACGAGTCGCCGGTCTCCAGCATCACGGCGACGCAGTTGGCGGCGACCGCGGCGCGCGCCTCCTCGTCGTGGCTCTCGGCCGCCACCTTCTGGACCCGCTCCAGCCAGTGCAGATTGCGTTCCAGCGGCACCGCCGACATCACCGGCATGGCCAGCGCGGACATCGCACGGGCGGCGAGCGCGGGCCGTTCGGCGGCCAGTTCGTCGACCGCCTGCTCCAGCTCCACCCAGCCTTCGAGGCCCATGCCGGCCTGGTTGTACAGAACCAGGCCGAGGTCGAGCCGGATCTGGCCGCGGACGGTCGGCGGCAGCGACTGCTCGTCGAGGATCTGCCGCAGCACCTGCACGGTCTGGTCGGTGTGCAGGCCCAGTACGGCGCTGTGGGCGAGCAGCCGGGCCAGCCGGGCGCGCGTGTCGCGCGGGACGGCGGGATACGACAGCGCCTGTTCCAGCAGGTCGATCGCCGTCTGGTGCTCGCCGGCCTCCGCGCACTGCAGAGCGGCCCGCTCGACCGCCTTCAGCCAGCCCCGGACCTGGCCGCCGCGGTACCGGTGCGCCGCCAGCCGGGCCCAGGGCACCGGCCGGCGGTGGGCGAGCACATCGGCGGCCCTGCGGTGCATGTCCTGCCGCAGCGGACCCGGTACCTCGCGGTAGACCGCGGCGCCGGCGAGCGGCGACGGGAAGCCGTACAGATCGCGGCCGCGCTCCTCGAGCACGGCGCCGCGCAGGGCGGCTATCAGGGCCTGGCGACCGTCGTCGGTGGGCAGCGCGCCGACGGCGTACAGCTCGTCGGCGCTGCTCGGCCCATCCAGGACGGCCGCGGCGCGGGCCACGGCCCGGTCGTGCTCCGGCAGCGCGGCCAGGCGGCCGATGATCAGCTCGGCGAGCCGTACGGGCGTGCCGGTCGCGTCCACGTCCTTGGCCGTGTACCGCTCCCGCGGGCCGTACGCGTCCTCAAGCTGGCGCACCAGGTCCACCACGACCTGTGGCACCCCGGCCGAGCGTTCATGGATCCGGGTGATGAGCTCGGGCGGGCAGCACTCGGGGCCCAGCCGGTCCTCCACCATCCGCCGTACGTCTTCCACGTCGAGCGGTTCGAGGCATATCCGCAGCACAGAGAGCCCGGCCGGATAGGCCACGGACCGCCCGAGCACCAGTCCGGGCTCCTCAAGATCCTCGGGACGGTAGGCGAGTACGGCCGCGAGACCGGTGGGCGGTCTTTCGAGCAGCCGCCTGAGCAGATCCCCGCTGCCCCGGTCGGCGCGGTGCACATCGTCGGCGACCAGCAGCACCGGGCCACCGGTCTCCAGCAGCGGAGCCAGATCCTCGGCGAGCGCCGCGGGCTCCTGGTACAGGCGCGGCGGCAGCGCGGGTGCTTCGAGGCGGGTGCGGCCCGCGGCCGGGCCGCCGCTCGGTTCCGGACGCGGCAGACGGGTCGCGTGGTGTGTCAGGGCGATACCGGAGGAGGTGAACGTCAGCACGACGCGTGGCCGGGGTCCGGGCTCGGCGAGTTCGAGCAGCCGGTCGACCAGTCTGGTCTTGCCTGTTCCGGCCCGCCCTTCCACCAGCAGAAGCGCGGGCTGCTGGGCGGTGTGCGCGAGTCGCTGATTCAGCCACCGTTCCCAGACTGCGTCACTGAGCGTGCTCACCGGCTCACTCTCCTCGACATTTCCGGGCATTTCATTTCTTTACGTATCCGTACTTCAGTCTCCCCAATTGCGCCGAGCTTGCCGCGACAGCGAGCGTAGTCGTGCTGGCCCAGGCGTCCACCTGGGCAGAAGGAGCCGACGTGATCGCATCAGAGGAGCCCTCCCAATCTCCGCCCACCGTCCATATGGCGCACGGCGGAAATGAGGGTCTCGCGCAGTGTGCGATGTCGGCGACTCCGGAATCAGCCCGGGTGCTGCGCCATTTCGCGCGCGCCGTGGCCCGCCGATGGCGGCTCCACGACGAGTGTCACGAGGCGCTTTCGGTGATCGTCACCGAGTTGGTCAGCAATGTTGTGCTGCACAGCGGCAGCACTTGGGTCGCGCTCGCCATCAAGGTCCGCGGGAACACGCTGACGACCGAGGTCAGGGACGGCGGCCGGTGGAAACACCGGCATACCCGACGACAAGAACCGCTGGACGCGCACGCGGAACTCGGCCGGGGTCTGCGGCTCGTGGACGCGTTCGCCACGCGCACGATGACGCGCCGGCATCCGGCGGGCAGTGTGGTCGCGGCGGAGATCGTCATGCCCGTGCGCACCGGCGGCGGCAGTGCATGGGGTGTGGGGCGTCAGCCCATGGCGGGCAGCGAACGGTTTCCGGACCTGGCGACCGAGCCGGATGGCTGTATCTGACAACGTTTCCCGGAGGGTGCGCCCTTCGGGCGCTGCTGCGCGCGCCTGAGCCGCGCAGTTCCGGGGCGGCGCCGGACGAGGTGCCTGGGCGGAGCCCGGCAAGATCCGGACGACAGGCCCTAGACCTCGCGGTGGCCCTTCGCCAGCTCGACATACGCCGCCGCGTTCAGCTTGATGCCCTCCCGCTCCTCCTCGGTCAGCTCACGCTTGACCTTCGCGGGCACGCCCGCGACGAGCGAGCCCGGCGGGACATGCATCCCCTGCGGGACGAGCGCCTGCGCCGCGATCAACGAACCCGCCCCGATGTGCGCGCCGTTGAGGACCGTGGCTCCCATGCCGACCAGCACGTCGTCCTCGACGGTGCAGCCGTGGAGCACGGCGTTGTGCCCGACCGAGACTCGTGCGCCGACCGTGACCGGGAAGCCTGGGTCGACATGGACCGTGCAGTTGTCCTGGATGTTGGAGTCGGCTCCGAGGACGATCGGGCCGCAGTCGGCGCGCAGCACGGTCTGGTACCAGACGCTGGAGCCCGCGGCCATGGTGACGTCACCGAGCACGACGGACGTCGGAGCGGCGAAGGCGTCCGGCGCGATGCTCGGCTCCTTGCCGCCGACGCCCGCGATCAACGCCCGCGACGTCATCGGACCGGCTCCGGCTCGGGCTCCGCAGCGGCCGCGGCCGCCGCGGTCGTCTCCGCCTGCGCCGCGGCCTTCTTCGCGCGGTTCTTCAGCACCAGCATCGACGTGAGACCGACCAGGACGGCGAGTACGAGGCCCATCCAGGAGAACCGCTTGAGCCAGGCCTCGGCGACGACGCCCACGGAGTAGATGACGGCGGTGGTGCCGCCGGCCCAGAGGATCCCGCCGAAGATATTGGCGATGAGGAACTTCCAGTACGGCATGCGCAGCACGCCCGCGAGCGGCCCGGCGAAGATGCGCAGCAGCGCGACGAACCGCCCGAAGAAGACGGCCCACATGCCCCACTTCTCGAACGAGCGCTCCGCCATCGCGATCTGGGCTTCGCCGAAGTGTTTGGGGAACCTGCCGCCGAGCCAGGCCAGCAGAGGCCGGCCGCCCTTGCGTCCGATGGCGTAGCCGATCGAGTCGCCGATGATCGCGCCGGCCGTGGCGCAGGCGCCGAGGATGTACGGATTGATCTCACCGTGCTGGGAGGCGAGCAGTGCCGAGCTGACGAGGACGATCTCACCCGGCAGCGGGATGCCGAGGCTCTCGAGCCCGATGACCACCCCCACCAGGATGTAGATGCTGACCGCGGGAACGGTCTCGAGCCACTCCTGGACGTGCAACGCCGGTTCCTCCCGTGTGTGCAGATACCGCTGCCCGGCGTGCGCCCCCTGCGGCGCACGCCGGGCAGCCTACCTGGTCGATCCACGGGCTCCGGACGAGGCTCAGGCGTTGGGGCGCAGCGTCCAGACGATGGTCATCTCGCCGGTCACCGCCCCGTCCGCGCGCTGGATCTCGATGTTGACGGGGAACTCCGGGCGCTCGCCGGCGTCCAGCTCCGCGACGACCTCGGCGACCGGCCGGCCGATGGTGGCGGTCGCGGTGACGACGCCCATCGCCAGCTTCTTGTAGCCGATTTCCGCCTTGACGGCGAGCGGCACGGCCCGCGACAGCTGGTCGCCGAAGGCGGCGAGGACGATGGCGCCGCTCGCGGACTCGGCGAGCGTGAACATCGCGCCGGCGTGCGGGCCGCCGACGTGGTTGTGGAAGTCGGGCTGGTCCGGCATGCGCAGCACCGCACGCTCGGCGGTGGTCTCCAGGAACTCCAGGTTGAGGGTCCGGGCCATGGGAACCGTGGCGGCGAGCATCTCGCCGACGGACATCTGATCAGCGCTCATGCCGCGATGTTACCCACGAGTAGCACGCTTGGGAATCCCCAGGCGGGGGCGGACGTGGAAGTGAACACGCCACACCTCTATCGTTACTCGCCATGTGGCCAGGACAGCAGCCGCCCGGGGGCGAGCAGAACCCGCAGGACCAGAACCCGTACCAGCAGCCGGGTTACCAACAGCCGAATCCGTACCAGCAGCCGGGGTACCAGCAGCCCAACCCGTACCAGCAGCCGGACTATCAGCAGCCGACCGCTCCGTACGGCATTCCCGGGCAGCCGCCCGGCGGGCCGCAGCCGCCGCAGGACGACAAGAAGAAGACGACGATCGTGGCGATCGTCGCGGCCACGGCGGTCGTCGCTGCAGCGGTTGTCACCGGTGTGATCGTGCTGAAGGACGACGACAAGAAGACGACGGCCGACGACGGCAAGGTCAGCGCCTCGAAGACGCCGTCGCAGACGCCCAGCCAGCCTCCGGCGTCGCCGACGGAGAACCCGCGCGGCGGCGAGGACGCCAAGCCGACGATCGCGGGGTGGAAGGTCGTCACCAACCCGAAGCACGGCACGCAGTTCGACGTGCCGCCCGGCTGGGAGGTGTCGGGCTCGGGCGTGAGCACCTTCTTCGAGGACGAGAAGAAGGGTGACGGCTCGCCCGTCGTCGTGATGTCGGCACCGGCGCACTACAAGTCCAAGTGGTGCACCTTCGACACCGACAAGGACGGCGACCTCGAGGAATGGGGCATGAGCACCGTCGGCACCAAGGGCGGCAAGGGCGCGAAGGACGCCTCGACGGCCGCGTACAACGAGGCCGGCAACTGGGTCTGGGCCGGTTACGCCCAGACCGAGCCCAAGGGCACGGTCAAGGTCAACAAGGCGACGCCCTACACCACCAAGTCGGGGCTCGCCGGCAGCATCGCCACGGCCACCGCGATCGGTGTGAAGAAGGACAACAAGTGCGAGACCGACGGCAAGGCGATCGCCTTCTCCTTCAAGGACGCCGCCGGTGAGTTCAAGTCGTGGGTCCTCTACTCCAACAAGGGCGTCCCGGACGAGGTCCCGGATGCGACGATCCAGCAGATCCTGAGCACGGTTCGGCTGGCGAAGACGTCCACCGGCTGACGCCGAGCCGGTTTGGCAAGTCGGCCGGGCGGCGGGGATAGTCCCCAGGTGAACAGTCCCGCCGCTCCGGCCCGCCGCCCCCGCCGACGTCCCGAGTGGGCGGGGCGCAACTACACCCTGCTGACCGCCGCCGCGGTCGTCACCAACCTGGGCAGCCATGGCGCGCTCATCGCGGCGGCGTTCGCGGTGCTCCAGTTCGGCGGGGACGCCGGCGACGTCGGTCTGGTCGCGGCCGCCCGCACGCTGCCGCTCGTACTCTTCCTGCTGATCGGCGGCGCGGTGGCCGACCGGCTGCCGCGGCATCGAGTGATGGTCGCCGCCAACGCCCTCAACTGTGTGTCGCAGGCCGTCTTCGCCGTCCTCGTCCTGGCCGGCGAACCGCAGCTGTGGCACATGATGCTGCTCAGCGCGCTCGGCGGCACCGGTCAGGCGTTCTTCAACCCGGCCGCCGAGGGCATGCTGATGTCCAGCGTCAGCGGCGAACAGGTCAGCCGGGCCTTCGCACTCTTCCGGATGGCGATGCACGGCGCGGCCATCGGCGGCGCGGCACTGGGCGGTGCACTGATCGCGGCCCTCGGGCCCGGCTGGGTGCTGGCCGTGGATGCCGCGGCGTTCGCCGTCGCCGGCGCCCTGCGCGGATTCCTCGACGTCAGTCATATCCGGCCGCGCAAGCCCGGCGGCGGACTGCTGTCCGATCTGCGCGAGGGCTGGCAGGAGGTCAAGGGCCGGCCGTGGCTCTGGGCCGTCGTCGCGCAGTTCTCGGTGGTCGTCGCCGTCGTCGGCGCCGCCGAGTCGGTGTACGGGCCGCTCGTCGCGCGGGACGAGCTCGGCGGCGCCGGCCCCTGGGGCGTGGCGCTCGCCGCGTTCGGCGTGGGCACGCTGGGCGGCGCGGTGCTGATGATGCGCTGGAAGCCGAGGCGGCTGCTGTTCGCCGGAACACTCTGCGTCTTCCCGCTCGCCGCGCCCTCCGCCGCACTCGCCGTGCCGCTGCCCGTCGCGTGGCTGGCGGTCGTGATGCTGCTGAGCGGTGTGGCGATCGAGGTGTTCGGGGTGTCCTGGATGACCGCGCTGCATCAGGAGATCCCTGAGGACAAACTCTCCCGGGTCTCCGCGTACGACTGGTTCGGCTCGGTGGCGATGCTGCCGCTGGCCACCGCGCTCGCCGGACCCGCGGAGGGCCTGTTCGGGCGGCGCGAGTCGCTGTGGGGATGTGCGGCGCTGGTGGTGCTGGTCACCGCCGCGGTGCTGTTCGTGTCCGACGTACGGAATCTGACCCGGCGCACCAAGCAGGTCGCGGGCGCCGCGGCGACGCCGTCAGCCGATGCTGAAGGCGCCGTCGGGCGGCTCGGGTGACGCCTGCGCGTCCGTGTCCCGTACCGGCGTCGCCGCTCCGATGAGCCGCCTCAGCGCAGGACCGTGCTCGACACGGGCCGGGAAGGCGTCGGCTGAGGTCAGGCGGGCCAGTGTCGCGATGTCGATCGGGGCGTGGGAAGCCAGCAGCAGCGCGTTGCCGAAGCGACGGCCGCGCAGTACCGCCGGCTCGGCGATCAGCGCGAGCTCCTCGAACACCGCGGCGAAGGTGGCGAGTTGGGAGCGGAGGAAGGCGAACGGCGCGCTGTCGGCGAGATTGGCGGCGTAGATTCCGACCGGCCGCAGAACGCGTTCCGCCGCCTGCGCGTATTCGAGCGAGGTGAGGTGGGCCGGGACGCGCGAGCCGCCGAAGACATCGGCGATCAGCACGTCCGCCGAGTCCGCGGGGGCCGCCTCGACCCAGGCGCGGGCATCCGCGCCGTGCACCTCGATGCCCGAGTCCGCGGGCAGCGGCAGATGCTCGGCGACCAGCCGGAGCAGTCCGCGGTCGGCCTCCACGACGTCCTGCCGTGAGCCGGGGCGGGTCGCGGCGGCATAGCGCGGCAGGGTCATCGCCCCGCCGCCCAGGTGCAGCAGATCGAGCGGCTCGCCCTCGTCCGCGAAGCTGTCGACGACATGCGCGAGCCGCCTCGTGTACTCGAACTCCAGGTGCGTGGGCGCGTCCAGATCGACGTACGACTGCGGCGCGCCGTTCACGGTCAGCAGCCAGGCCCGCTCGCGGTCGACGTCGGGCATCAGCTTGGCGGTGCCGCTGTCCAAGGCGCGCGTCACGGGTATCGGCTCGTCCACGGCTCCATTGTTTCAGCCGTTTCAGGAAGGTCCCCAGACGGCAGCGACCTGCTCCGCGTGCGCGGCGGCCTGCGCCAGGCCGGCCCGCGCCGCCGGAGCGCGCCGGGCCGGGTCCAGGACATTGCGGCCGAAGGCCTTCCGGGCCGCGCGGTCGGGCGTGATGAGGACGACCTTCGCGCCCTTGGCCCGCAGCTTCGCGGCCTGGACGCGGGGTGCCGGAATGGGCCCGCCGCCGACGGCGATCGGCGCGACGATGATCACCTTGCCGTGTCCGGCGGCGAGATCGGCGTTCGCCGACGAGCGCACTCCCCCGTCTATGAACCGCCGGCCGTCGATCGCGACGGGCGGCCAGATACCCGGCACCGCGCAACTGGCGGCCACCGCGTCGACGAGTCCGACGCCGCTGTCCCGGTCGAAGGCGTGGAACTCGCCGGTGGCGGCGTCGAGAGCCGTCACGACGAGCCGTCGCCGCACCGGCCACTCGTGGGACAGCAGCCGCCCTGCGATCACGTCCCGGCGGACGGACTGCTCCGGGGCGCGGGCATCGAGCGCCATGCGGCCCATCCGAACTCCGTAGGTCTGCGCGTTCTTCGAGCGCAGCACGATCCATGCGTACCTCGCGAGCATGGCCGGTCCCATGTTCGCGGCCATCTCCCCGTCGGGCGGCACGAGTTGGCGTGCGTAGAGTTCGTCGATGCCGAGCAGCCCGGAGGTGAACTGCGCGCCGACGACGGAGCCCGCGGAGGTGCCGATCACCGTGTCGGCGGTGCCGAGGTCCACTCCGGCCCGCGCCAGGCCGTGCAGGATGCCGACCTCCCAGCCGATGCCGGTGAGCCCGCCGCCACCGAGTACGAGTGCCGTGTCGCCCATCCCCGCCGCCTTCCGCCGTGGTGTGGTGGCAGCAGCGTAGGCACAGGCGGCTGTTCCACGTACCGATGAGTACGTGGAACAGCCGCAGGGCTCTCTAGCCGACGACCTCGGTCACCGTGCCCGCGCCGACCGTGCGGCCGCCCTCACGGATCGCGAAGCCGAGCCCCGGCTCCAGCGGGATGTCGCGGCCGAGCTCCACGGTCATGCCGACCGTGTCGCCGGGCCGGGCGACGGCGCGCTCGCCGAGGTCGACGTCGCCGACGACGTCCGCGGTGCGGATGTAGAACTGCGGCCGGTAGCCGGTGGAGACCGGCGTCGTACGACCGCCCTCACGGCCCGAGAGGACGTACACCTGCGCGGTGAAGCGCCGGCTCGGCGTGATGCTGCCGGGCGCGGCAACCACATGGCCGCGGCGCACCGCGTCCCGCGACAGACCGCGCAGCAGCAGCGCGACGTTGTCACCGGCCTCCGCGGACTCCATCGGCTTGCCGAAGGTCTCCAGGCCGGTCACGACCGTCTCGACGTCCGCGCCCAGCACCTGGACCCGGTCGCCGACGCGGACGGTGCCGCGCTCGACGGCGCCGGTGACGACCGTGCCGCGGCCGGTGATGGTGAGCACGTTCTCCACCGGCAGCAGGAACGGCGCGTCCGTGTACCTGACGGGCATCGGCACATAGGTGTCGACGGCGTCCAGCAGCGCCTCGATCGCGGCGGTCCAGCGCGGGTCGCCCTCCAGCGCCCGAAGCCCGGAGACCCGGACGACCGGCACGGCCTCGCCGCCGTAGCCGTGGGCGCTGAGCAGCTCGCGCACCTCCAGCTCCACCAGGTCGGTGAGCTCGTCGTCGCCCGCGTCCGCCTTGTTGAGGGCGACGACGATGTGGTCGACGCCGACCTGGCGGGCGAGCAGGACGTGCTCGGCGGTCTGCGGCATGACGCCGTCCAGCGCCGAGACGACAAGGATCGCCCCGTCGAGCTGCGCCGCCCCGGTGACCATGTTCTTGACGTAGTCGGCATGGCCCGGCATGTCCACATGCGCGTAGTGCCGGGTGTCGGTCTCGTACTCGACGTGCGCGATGTTGATGGTGATGCCCCGCTGCGCCTCCTCCGGCGCGCGGTCGATCCGGTCGAACGGCACGAACGTGCCGGTCCCGCGCTCGCTGAGGACCTTGGTGATGGCGGCGGTCAAGGTGGTCTTGCCGTGGTCGACGTGGCCCATGGTGCCGATGTTCAGGTGCGGCTTGGTGCGCACGTATGCCGTCTTGGGCATGGTTCTTCCTCGGAATTCGAAGCGTGATCTCGGCAGACGAGATCTCGAAGCGTGCTGAGGACCCCTGGGCCTTGCCGACCCTCCCCCTGCGGGGTCCGCCGGACGATCCGGGAAGGGTCAGCTTCGGGCGCCGCCGAGCAGCGCCGCTGCGGCGGCTGCGGCCGCTGCGATGAAGAGGAATGCGGCAGCCTTCGGCGCGTCCGCGACTGCGGACGGCGCTGCGGGGAAGGCGTACCGGAACATGCGTCGATGCTCGCTCACGGCGCTTCGCCGCGTCGAATGGTTTTCGCCGCCCGGAAGTTCAGCAGCTCACAGATTCTTCAGCGCTTCTCGTACGGACAGCGGCGCGAGCCGGTCGCGGGCACCGTCGACGAATGCGCGCACCGCGTCCGGATCGGTCTTGGCGTACTCGCGCAGCGACCAGCCGATCGCCTTGCGGATGAAGAAGTCGGTGTGGTCGGCGCGGCGCAGGCAGTAGCGGAACAGCCGATCGGCGTCGGTCGCCTCCTTGTAGCGGAGCTGGTGCAGCAGAGCGGTGCGCGCCACCCACAGGTTCTCGTCGTCGATCCAGCGGTCCATCTCGGACGTCAGCTTCGGGTCCGCGGCCACCAGCGGGCCGACGGTGTGCGAGGCGAGCGCGTCGACGGTGTCCCACCAGGAGACGGTGACCACGAGCCGGCCCGCGACCGGCAGAAAGCCGGAGGAGCAGCGCCCCACGTACCGGCGCAGATAGTCGACGGCGAAGTAGTGGTACTCGCGCTCCGGCAGCTCGAAGCAGCGCAGGGCGACGGCCGTGCAGTCCGGCTCGTCCGGCTTGGGCAGCCCGTCGAGCACGGAGCGGGACAGTGCGCGCCGGTCCGCGGTGTACAGGCCCAGGAAAGGCGCGATGCCCTTCATGTACGCGGCGGCCCCGGCGGCCCGCTCCGGGTCGGCGCCGGTGGGGTACAGGGCGGTCAGCCGTTCCATCACGGTGTCGGCGAGATCGCTCTGCGGCACTGCGGGCGTCATGAGACTCACACTACGGCGATCACATCCCCCTGTCGGTTAGTCTCCCCGGGTGTTCGAGCCCGCCCCCCGGCCCTCCGCCGGCCTTGCCGTCCGCTGCGCCAGCGCGCTGTTCTCGCCATGGTCGCGGCTGTCGCTGCTGGTGCTCCTGCTGGCTTCGGGAGCGGCGCTGGTGCTGCTGTACGAGCCGCAGCGGCTGCTCGCGGCGGGCTGGCCGCCGCAGCTGAGCGGTGCGGCGGCGGTGGTGCTGTTCGGTGTGGCGTACGGCGCGTGCACCGCGGCGTTCGTGCCACGGCCGCTGCTCAATCTGGCGGCAGGCGCGCTCTTCGGCTCACAGGCCGGACTGGTCTCGGCGATGATCGGGTCGGTGCTGGGTGCGGGCATCGCCTTCGGGCTCGGCCGGCTGCTCGGCCAGGACGCGCTGCGGCCGCTGCTGCGCGGCCGCTGGCTGAAGGCGGCGGACAGACAACTGAGCATGCACGGCTTCCGTTCGATGCTGGCGATCAGGCTCTTTCCCGGACTGCCGTTCGCCGGGATCAACTACTGCGCGGCGGTCTCACGCATCGGCTGGCTTCCGTATCTCCTGGCGACGGCCATCGGCGTGATCCCGAACACGGCGGCGTATGTGATCGCGGGCAGCCGGGCCGGTTCGCCGACCTCTCCGGCGTTTCTGGTGGCCATGGGCTTCATCGTGGTCACCGGGCTTGCCGCGGCCTGGTTGGCCTGGCGCAAACGGCACCGGCTGCCGGCCCGCTGACCGGCTGTTTCGCGACGGTCCTGGGCCACGGCGGGTCAGACTCGAAGTCTCGAGCCGTGCCGCTCGCCCGCCCGCCCCGCGACAGGAGCACCGATGGCGAAGCCCGCAACGCCCCACTCCTCTGCCGACAAGACGCCCGCCGACCAGCTCGACGTGGAGCCCTCCGAGTCCGAACAGCTGCTCTTCGGCGGGCCGCTGCGCTACGACATGGGCTGGAACAAGCACGAGGACGGCTTTCTCCAGCTGAACTTACGGTCCATGGTGACCCAGCTGCCCCATCTTCTCGCCCTCACCGGCCGGTTGGCGTGGGAGGCGGACCGCGGCGCGCTGCGTCTGGTGGCCTGCGCCGAATTCGGGCGGGGCGTCGGACAGGCGGTGGGGCTGATCGCCGCGAACCGGGTGCTCGCCCATCTCCTGGACGGTGGCAGCACTGCCGAGCGGCTCTCGGCGGCGGCGCCCGCGCTCTCCGTTGCCGCTTTCGTGGCCCTCGCGAACGCGGTGCTGCGCGCGATGTCGACCGCCGGCACCGGCCAGTTGGAGCCGAAGGTCGAGCGTGTCGCGACCGAGCGCTATCTGGCGCACACCGCGCGGGTGGAGCTGGAGGCGGTGGAGGACGAGGAGTTCCACAAGCTCCTGGACAGCGCCCAGTACGGGGCGAGTTCGGCCCGCCGCATGGTGAAGTACTGCGCCAATGTCATCGGTGCGCTGCTGTCGCTGATCGCCGCGGCCGGTGTGCTCGCCGTTCTCCACCCCGTCCTGCTGCCACTGCTCGTGGCGATGACGCTGCCGAGCGCGTGGGCGGCCCTGTCCGTGGCTCGCAGGCGCTATGTCTCGTTCCACGCCTGGGTGCAGCACGCCCGGGCCGGACAGCTGATCAGCGGGCTGCTGATCTCCACGGAGGCCGCGCCCGAGATCCGCGTCCACAATGTGGGGCCCTTTCTGCTGCACCACTTCCGGACGATGTCCGAGTCGCGGGAGGCCGAGCAGCGGCGGCTGGCACGGCTCGCGGCCCGTACGGGACTGATCGCGGCCGGGTGGACCGGGGTCGCGACGGCGGCCGCGTACGCCACGCTCGGCGGACTGCTGTGGACGGGCATGATGGCGCTGTCCGTCGGCGGCACGGCCGTCCTCGCCATCCGCGCCGGTTCGTCCAGCCTCGAAAACCTGGTCCTGCAGGTGAACTTCCTGCACGAGGAGAGCCTGTTCGTGGGCGACCTGCACCGGCTGTGCGAGGAGGCCGTCGAACGCGCCATCCCGGTCGGCGGACTGCCGTTGCCCGCCGAACCGGCCCGGATCACCTTCGAGGACGTCGTCTTCACCTACCAGGGCAAGGACAACAAGCGGGCCCTGGACGGCGCGAGCCTCACCATCCCGACGGGCAGGATCGTCGCGCTCGTCGGCGAGAACGGCAGCGGCAAAACCACACTGGTCAAGCTGCTCTGCGGGCTCTACCGCCCGGACGCGGGCCGCATTCTGTGGGACGACGTCGACGCCGCCGAGGCAGACCGCCAGGACCTGGTCTCCCGAGTGGCGGTCGTCGGCCAGGACTTCTACCACTGGCCCTTCACCGCCGAGGTCAACATCGCCATCGGCCGTCCCGACGCCCCGCCGAGCCGGCAGCGTCTCGAGGACGCCGTCCGGTACGCGGGCGCGGACCGGCTGATCGAGGAACTCCCGCGCGGCTGGAAGACCTTGCTCGCCCGCGGATACAAGGGCGGCCACCAGCTCTCCGGCGGCGAGTGGCAGCGTCTGGGCCTCGGCCGCGCGCACTTCCGCGCCGGGCAGATCCTCATCGTCGACGAGCCGACCTCCGCGCTGGACGCCAAGGCGGAGCAGCAGCTCTTCGAGCAGATCCGCCGGCTGGCCGACTCGGGTCAGACGGTCATTCTGATCACCCACCGGCTCGGCTCGGTCCGTGCGGCCGATCTGATCCATGTCCTGGACCGCGGCCGGGTCGTGGAGAGCGGCACCTTCGACGAGCTGCTGTCCGAGCGGACCCCGGGACCGAAGGTTTTCCGCGGTCTGTACGCGATCCAGGCGGCCCAGTACGCCACGGAGCGCACCGTGCTTCCGACCCAGCAGCAGTGACCCTCGGGCCCCGCGACAAGACCCTTATCGCAAGGACGCTAGGCTTCCGGAGCACTGGCGCATGATCGGGAACACCAACGCGCCATCTGACCGCGAGCATTCTTGGATGGCGTAGTTTTCCATGTCTTGGTTCGAATCATTCATCCTCGGACTCGTCCAGGGGCTGACCGAATTCCTGCCCATCTCCTCCAGCGCGCATCTGCGGCTCACCGCCGCGTTCGCCGGCTGGGAGGACCCGGGCGCGGCATTCACCGCGATCACACAGATCGGCACCGAGACCGCCGTCCTCATCTACTTCCGCAAGGACATCGTCCGGATCGTCTCGGCGTGGTTCCGCTCGCTCACCGACAAGTCGATGCGCAGCGACCACGACGCCCAGATGGGCTGGCTGGTGATCATCGGCTCGATCCCGATCGGTGTGCTCGGCGTCACGCTCAAGGACCAGATCGAGGGCCCGTTCCGTGATCTGCGGCTCATCGCGACCACGCTGATCGTGATGGGCATCGTCCTCGGCATCGCCGACCGGCTGGCCGCGCGCGACGAGGACGGCGGCAAGCACCGCGCCGTCAAGCAGCGCAAGACGCTGAAGGAGCTGAGCGTCAGGGACGGGCTGATCTACGGCCTGTGCCAGGCGATGGCCCTGATCCCGGGTGTGTCGCGGTCCGGCGCGACCATCAGCGGCGGTCTGCTGATGGGCTACACCCGTGAGGCGGCGGCCCGCTACTCGTTCCTGCTCGCCATCCCCGCCGTACTGGCCTCCGGCGCCTACGAGCTCAAGGACGCCGCCAACGGCGGGCACGTCTCCTGGCCGCAGACGGTCTTCGCGACGATCATCGCCTTCGCCGTGGGCTACGCCGTGATCGCCTGGTTCATGAAGTTCATCACTACGAAGAGTTTCATGCCGTTCGTGATCTACCGCATCCTGCTCGGAATCCTGCTGTTCATCCTGGTCGGAAGCGATGCGCTGAGCCCGCACGCCGGTGAGTCGGGCGGCTGAGGCCCGCCGTCGCGGGGAAGACGGCTGTCGTACCGAGGCCTTAGCCTGTCGGCATGTCCCTGCTTCCCCGCGAGTCTGAAACTGCTTCGTCCGCCGCCGAACTCAACGCCCGCATCCGTGAGCTGTGGGCCGACGGGCAGCTGCCCGACGAGCGGCGACCGGAGTACGAGGCACTTGTGGTGGAGTGGGCCGCGGCGGCGCTCGAGGACGTCCAGAGCGCGGCCTGAGCAGGTCTGCCGCCGTTGCGGCCGGGCGGCCGGTGCGCGCCCACTCGGCTAGCCTGACTCCACGATGAACCGTTTGACCACGTCATGGGGCGCTTTCGAGCTCGCCCGCTTCCCCGAGGACCCGCGCGAGACCCTCCGCGCCTGGGACGCCGCCGACGAATACCTGCTGCGGCAGCTCAAGGGAACCGAGAGCAGTGCTCCGGTCGACCTCTCCGGGGACGTGGTGATCGTCGGCGACCGGTGGGGCGCGCTCACCGCGTCGATCGCCCCGCACAGCCCCCTGCAGATCACCGACTCCTTCCTCGGCCGGCAGGCGACCCTGGCGAATCTGGCGCGCAACGGCATCGACGCCGGTGACGTACGGCTGCTGTCGGCCCGGGACGTACCGCCGGAGCGGATCGACGTGCTGCTCGTCCGCGTGCCGAAGAGCCTCGCGCTGCTCGAGGACCAGCTGCACCGGCTCGCGCCCGCCGTCCACGCCGACACCGTCGTCATCGGCGTCGGGATGGTCAGCGAGATCCACACCTCCACGCTGAAGCTGTTCGAGCGGATCATCGGCCCGACCAGGACCTCGCTGGCCGTGAAGAAGGCCCGGCTGATCTTCTGCACGCCGGATCCGGCCCTGGAGCGCACACCCAGCCCCTGGCCGCTGCGCTATGCGCTGCCGGACGACGTGGGCGTGGTGGCGGGGCGGCCGGTCACCAATCACGCCGGCATCTTCTGCGCCGAACGCCTCGACATCGGCACCAGGTTCTTCCTCCGGCATCTGCCGTCCGGCACCGGACCGCAGCGGGTGGTGGATCTGGGCTGCGGCAACGGCGTCGTCGGCACGGCCGCCGCGCTGGCCAACCCCGAAACCGAAGTGCTGTTCGTCGACGAGTCGTTCTCGGCTGTGGCGTCGGCCGAGGCCACGTACCGCGAGAACGTCACCACGGACGCGAAGGCGGAATTCGTCGTCGGCGACGGGCTGTCCGGGATCCCGGACGGTTCGGTCGATCTGGTGCTGAACAATCCGCCGTTCCACTCGCACCGGGCGACCACGGACACGACGGCCCGCCGGATGTTCGGCGGCGCCCGCCGTGTGCTGCGGCCCGGCGGCGAGCTGTGGGTGATCGGCAACCGTCACCTCGGCTACCACGTGCGGCTGCGCCGGCTCTTCGGCAACTGCGAAGTCGTCGCGAGCGACGCGAAGTTCGTGGTCCTGAAGGCCGTACGGACGTAGGGCCGAGGCTTTCGGCGTTGACCTCGTTCCCGTGAACGGCCTGGTCACAGGCGGTTTCCCGGCCGCTGCGCCGACGGTCAACAGGCAACCCGTCGACCCCGGTGCGCAGCGGGGACAGGCTGAGGTCGTCAGCACGAAGCAAGACCTTCCAGGGGGAAGTCAATGCGCAAGATGATGTCGACCGCCGCGGCGCTCGTGTTCGCCGCCGGCGCGGTGACGGTGGCCGGTGCGACCCAGGCCCAGGCCGGGGCCACTGACTACCACGGCTGCCCGGACGGGTACGTCTGCATGTACCCGGACGCCAGCTGGAACAACGACCGGCCGAGCCACAAGTGGTACACCTACGGGGCCCACAACCTCAGCAACGTGTACGGGGTTCACCGCATCGTCAACAACCAGACCGGCGGTGCGACCATGCAGACCTGTACCGGGTACAACGGCACGGGATGCGAGGGCTACCTGCCGGGCGGCGGCTGGTCGATCGACAAGAACATGACGCCGATCAACTCCATCCGCCTCAACCGGCCGTAACCACCTCCCCGCGTGGCCGGCTTCCGGAGCAGCCGTCCGGCTGCTCCGGAAGTTCCTGTTTTAGTCACACCAGCCGAAACGCTTCGTTGAACGTCCGACCCCCGCAGTAGCCTGGGCAACCGCCGTTTCACGGCCTGGGCGAACATTGCCATGGGGGATGCTTTGCGGGAGCAGCAGCACGGACACGAAGCCGAAAACCCGAGTGAACTGCCGACAGGGGCGACGCCCTCCTTCCCCGCACAGCTGAGACGGCTGCGCCAGCAGCGCGGGCTTTCGCTGGCCGACCTGGCGCGGCAGACGCACTACAGCAAGGGCTATCTGAGCAAGATCGAGACCGGTTCCAAGCGCGCGACCGTCGATGTCGCACGCCGCTGCGACCAGATACTGCGGGCAGAGGGCGAGTTGCTCCGGCTGCTGCAGGACACACCCTCGGGTGACTGCGGCACCGGGGCCGATGCCGCAGCGCCTGTCCCGCAGTCGGACGGCGAGTGTCCGTACCGCGGTCTGCCCGCGTTCACCCCGCAGGACGCGGGATGGTTCTTCGGCCGGGAGCGTGCGACGGCCGCGCTGGTCGAGCGGGTCTTCGAACGGATCGGGAGCGGACCGCTGATGCTGGTCGCCCCGTCGGGCGCCGGCAAGTCTTCCCTGCTCAACGCCGGGCTCGTACCGGCTCTCCGGCGCAGCGGCGGCTTCCCGATGCCGGGCGCCGACGGATGGCCGGTGGTGACGTTCACGCCGACGGCCCGTCCGCTGGACGAGCTCCTGGACTGTACCGCGAAGGTCCTGGGCAGCGATCTCGGCATCACCGCACGGGAGTTACAGGACCGGCCGGAGCGCCTGCTCGAGGCCGTCGCGGGATTGTCGGACAACTCCCAGGCGGGCCCCGGGGACCGGCAGCCGCCGCCCGTCCGTCCCGTGCTGATCGTCGATCAGTTCGAGGAGCTGTTCACCCTCTGCTCCGACGAGGACGAGCGACGCGCCTTCGTCGATGTGCTCTCCGCCGTGGCCACCTCCCGTCCCGCGGTGACCGGGCACGACCCCGCCGTCGTGGTGCTCGGCCCGCGGGCCGACTTCACCGGCAGCTGTCTGGAACTTCCCGAGCTGGCCCCGGTCTTCACCGACGGGCTGTTCGTGCTGCCCCCGATGTCCGTGGCGGAGCTGCGGGAGTCGGTCACCCGTCCGGCGGAGCTCGCCGGGGTCACGCTGGAACCGGGCCTGGTCCAACTGGTCCTGCGGGACGCCGGGTTGCGCGACGATCCGGGAACGGCGGCCGCCGGGACCGTGCCCGACCTCACGCCGTCCGGTGCGCTGCCCCTGGTGTCCCACGCGCTGATGGCCACCTGGCAGCGGCGCGAAGGCGCCACGCTGACCGTCGCCGGGTACGAGCACACCGGCGGGATCCAGGGTGCGATCGCGCGTACGGCAGAGAACGTGTTCGCCCGCCTGTACCCGGCCGAGCAGCGGACGATCCGCCGCATCCTGGTGCGGCTGGTCCATGTCGCCGACGGCACCGGCGCGACTCGGCGCCGGATGAGCCGGACCGACCTGCTGGAGCAGCTTGCCGACGCGGACGGCGCCGCGGCCGCGCTCGACGCCTTCGTACGGGCCCGGCTGATCACCATGGACAGCGACACGGTCGAGATCACCCACGAGGCCCTGCTGCACGCCTGGCCACGCCTGCACGGCTGGATCCACGCCGACCGGGCCGGGCTGCTGATCCACCAGCAACTGGCCCATGCCGCCGCCGAATGGGAGCGCGAGGGCCGTGATCCGTCCGTCCTGTACCGCGGGACCCGGCTGGACACCGTCCGCTCATGGGCCGACGACTTGGACGGCAGGAGCCGGATCGGCCCTCAGGAAGAGGCGTTCCTGCGGGCGAGCCAGGCCGAGGAGGACGGCCGGGAGAAGCAGGACCGGCGCCAGGTCCGGCTGCAGCAGCGGATGCTGGCCACGCTCGTCGTTCTGCTGGTCCTCGCCCTGGCCGCCGGGGGCCTGGCGTACCAGCAGCGAGCGGGCGCGCTCGACCAGGAGCGCGTGGCCCGCTCGCAGGCGCTGGCCGTGCAGTCCACATCGCTGGCCGCCGGTCAGCCGGAGGCGTCGATGCTGCTCGCCGAGGAGGCCTACCGGGCCGAGGCGACGACAGCGGCGCGCGGAGCGCTGCTGAGCACTCAGTCCCAGCCATTCTCGGCCCGGCTCGGCGGACACTCAGGGCCGGTCAACGCGGTGGCCTTCGCGCCGGGGAACCGCTTGCTGGCCACGGCCAGTTCGGACGGCACGGTGACCCTGCGTCGGCTCGCCGACCGCCGGACGGCCACGACGCTCACCGTCCCTGGGCGGGTGCGCTCGGTCGCCTTCAGTCCCGACGGCCGGACGCTCGCGGCGACCTCGACGGACGGGCCCGTACGGCTCTGGGACACCGCCGGCCACCGTCCGAAGGCGGTTCTCCCCGCGAGCACGAAGGCCGCCCGTGCGGTGGCCTTCGATCCGCGAGGTCGGACACTCGCCACCGCGGCCGCCGACGGGACGATCCAGCTGTGGGACACCGCCCGGGGCCACCGCGCCGTCGCGTCCCTCACCGGTCACGCCGGCCAGATCAACGCTCTGGCGTACGCCCCGGACGGCCGGATCCTGGTCTCGGCCGGCTCCGACCGGACCGTACGGCTGTGGGACGCGGTACGCGCCCGTCCGCTCACCGTGCTCCAGGGGCACACCGACGAGGTGCTGGGGGCGGCCTTCGCCCCGGACGGACGGACACTCGCCACCGGTGGCGTCGACCGGACCGTACGGCTGTGGGACGTGGCCGGACGCCGCACGACCGCGAAGCTGACCGGCCACAGCGACGACATCAACGCGGTGGCCTACACGCCCGACGGCACGACGGTCGTCAGCGCGGGCGGCGACGGCACGACCCGGCTGTGGGACGTGCGCAGCGGCCGGCCGACCGCGACGCTCTCCGGACACACCGACTATGTGCTCGGGGTGGCAGTGGACTCCTCCGGGACGGTGCTGGCCACCGCCGGGTTCGACCAGTCCGTGGTGCTCTGGGACCTGCGCGGTTCGGTGCTGACGTCGCGTCCGTTCACCGAGATCTGGCAGGCCGCGTACAGCCCGGACGGGAAGCTGCTCGCCACCGCGGACGCCGATCACACGGTGCGGCTGTGGGACGTGGCGGGGCGCCGGGTCCTGGCGACCTTCACGGGTCACCGCGGGACCGTGTTCTCGGTGTCCTTCGCGCCCGACGGGCGGACGCTGGCGTCGGCGGGCTCCGACGGCTCGATCCGCCTGTGGGACGTCGCCGGACGCCGTCCGATCGCCACACTCGACGGCCGCAGCGGGGACGTGTTCTCGGTGGTCTTCGCCCCGGACGGGCGGACGCTGGCGTCGGCGGGCTCCGACCGTACGGTCCGGCTGTGGGACGTGGCCGGACGGCGCCCGCTGGCCACGCTCACCGGCCACACGGACTTCGCCAACGATGTCACCTTCAGCCCCGACGGGCGCACCCTGGCGAGCGCCGGTGACGATCTGACCGTACGGCTGTGGGACGTGTCCCGGCGCCGCCCCGTCGCCACACTGACCGGCCACACCGGCGCGGTACGCGGTGTGGAGTTCAGCCCGGACGGGCGGATGCTCGCCAGCAGCGGAAACGACGGGACCGTACGGCTCTGGGACGCCCGGCGGCACCGCTTCGTGGCGGCGCTGACGGGCCACACCGGCTCCGCGCGGGGCATCGCCTTCTCCCCCGACGGCCGCACGCTGGCAAGCAGCGGCAACGACCGAACGGTCCGGCTGTGGGACGTGGCCGGCCGCCGGCTGTCGGCGGCACTGACAGGCCATACGAACGCGGTGTGGGGCGTCGACTTCTCCCCCGACGGCCGGACGGTGGCCAGCAGCAGCAACGACGGCACGGTACGGCTGTGGAACCTGGACGTCGGGGCCCGGCTCGCCGAGATCTGCCGACTGCGGGAAGGAATCGGCCCCAAGGAGCGGGAGACGCTCATGCCCGGCCGCCCCGTCTCCCCCGGCCCGGCCTGCGCGCGTGCGTGACGCGGACGGCCACGTGCGGGTGGCGAAGTGCCCTGCTCGGGAGGGGTTTCCCAAGGGTTTCCCGTTGCCCGTCCGGATGGGGTGACGCCGGACCCTCGCCGAACCGGGCCGCGGCCAGCAGGCTGCTTCATGCGTACCGGACGACCAACGGCACAGCGACCGACAGCAATTCGACCGACAGCAATGCGACCGACAACGGCAACAGGAAACGGGGGTCCTGGCATGCTCCGCCGGACCGGACTCATCGGCACACTCATCGGGTTACTCGCCGTCCTCCTCTGGACGCCGAGCACGGCAGCCGCCACAACCACGCCCGCGGCCACCGCAGTTCGCACGTCCGCCGCCGACGGCGAGTGCGCCGTGCTCGCACCGGGAGCCTCCGCGGCGGCCGAGCGAGCGATCGCCGCCGCCTGCGCGCAGGTGGCCGCGGACGTCTGGTACACGTGGGGCGGCGGTCACGGACCCCAGCCCGGCGCCACCTACGGGCAGGTGGACCCCACCGACCCGGCCAGCGAGCACGATCCCGAGCGGCTCGGCTTCGACTGCTCGGGTCTGGTCCGGTACGCCTTCGCCAAGGCCACCGGGTCGGACATGCTCAACGGGGTCGCCAGCGCCCAGTACTACACACACCGCGCCGCCGAACGCTTCACCGCGGACCAGGGCCTCGCCCCGCTGCTCCCCGGCGACCTGCTGGCCTGGGGCACCTCCCAGAAGCTGCACCACATCGCCATCTACCTCGGCGCGGGCAAGATGGTGGAGGCCAAGCAGTCGGGCACCAAACTCATGGTCAGCGACGTCCGGCTGAACGGCGGTTACTACGGAGCGGTCCGGGTCGACACCGGACCGGTGACCGGCCATGTCTTCCAGACCTGGGGCACCGGCGTGTGGACCAAGGCCGAGCCGTCCACCAAGGCCGCGCGCGTCTACGCATTCCCGCACTCGACGACCGTCCGGGTCAAGTGCCAGAAGCACGCGGAGCCGGTCACGGCCGAGGGCTACACGAACGACGCCTGGTCCTACCTGCCGGACTACAAGGCGTGGGTCACCAATATCTACATCAAGGGACCCGCGTGGCTGGAAGGTGTACCCACCTGCACCTGAGGGCCGCGCGCCGCGCCGCACCGGTGGTCCCCCACGGGGGAGGGACCGCCGGTGCGTCCGGCGTTCTCCTGGCCCGCCGCCGTTCCGGTCCAGGCCGCTGATGGCAAGCTGGTCGTCATCGGGGGCGGACCCGCCGCGCCGAGGGGAGAAACGGCAGATGACGTACGTCGCCGACGAAGGCCGGTACTCGGGCATGCGCTACCGGCGCTGCGGACACAGCGGCGTCAGGCTGCCCGAGATCTCGCTCGGGCTGTGGCACAACTTCGGCGACACCTCTTTGCTGGAGACCCAACGAGCCGTGCTGCGCCGGGCGTTCGACCTGGGAATCACGCATATCGACCTGGCCGACAACTACGGCACGCCCTTCGGATCCGCCGAGACGAATTTCGGCGCACACTTCCGGGCCGACTTCCGGCCCTACCGCGACGAGCTGTTCATCGCCACGAAGGCCGGCAACGAGATGTGGCAGGGCCCGTACGGCGAGTGGGGTTCGCGCAAGCATGTGCTGGCCGGCCTCGACCAGTCGCTGTGCAGGCTCGGCGTCGAGTACGTCGATGTCTTCTACTCGCACCGGCCCGATCCGGACACCCCGCTCGAAGAGACCATGGGCGCGCTGGACACCGCCGTGCGCCAGGGAAAGGCGCTGTACGCCGGTCTTTCCAACTACAGCCCCGAGGACACCGGACGGGCCGCCGCGATTCTCGCCGGACTCGGCACTCCGCTGCTGGTCAACCAGCATCCGTACTCGCTGCTCGAGCGCCGGATCGAGGACGGTCTGCTGGACGCGTCCGAGGCCGCGGGCGCGGGCCTGGTCGCCTTCTCGCCGCTCGCGCAGGGCCAGCTGACGGACCGCTATCTGACCGGCGTCCCGGCCGATTCGAGAATGGCGGCAGGACGCTACCTCACCCGCGACGTCCTCACCGACGACCGTCGGCAGCTGCTGCGCTCGCTGGACGCGCTGGCCCGTGACCGCGGGCAGACGCTGGCCCAGCTGGCGCTCGCCTGGCTGCTGAAGGACGACCGCGTCACCTCGGTGCTCGTCGGCGCCAGCAGTGTCCGCCAGCTGGAACAGAACCTGGGAGCGCTCGGCACGCCTGCCTTCTCGGACGCCGAACTGGCGGAGATCGACCATTTGCTGAGCAAGAGCGGGTGACTGGCATGCAGAGCTCTTGGCCTGGCGCTCGCACTGCCCGAGACTGAGCCGATGACGCAGCGCGTGGATCTCGCGACGATGATGGACCGGCTGGCCATCGACGAATTGGTCACCAATTACGCGGTGGCCGTGGACGACGCCGATTGGAGCGCATACCGGTCCCTGTTCACCCGGGACGGGCGGGCCGACTACCGCAGTTCGGGCGGGATCGAGGGGCCGGCGGCCGAGGTCGCCGACTGGATGGCCGAGACGATGCGGATCTTTCCCGTACGCCAGCACCTCATCGTCAACCGGCGGCTGAGCATTCAGGACCTCGGCGGGTATCCGGGCGACCGCGCGGAGGTGCGGGCCGACTATGTGAATCCGATGCGGCTGGAATCGGGCGACGACTTCGTTTCCGGCGGCCGGTACAGCTTCGGTGCGCTGCGTACGGAAGCGGGCTGGCGGCTGGGCAGCGTGGTGATCCAGGAGAAGTGGCGTCGCGGCTCGGGCTCGCTCAGCGACGGCTGACCCCGAGCGACGCTGAGCCCGCGCTCCCGCCGGTGCGGCCCTGCGGCAGGGGCGCCGGGACCGCGGGCTCCCGTCTGTGCGGGCGCCGGGACCGCGTGCTCTGTCGGTGTGGCGTCCGCTCCCGCACACTGGAAGAAACGCTGCTCGCGATCACTGCGAGGCGGACGAGGAGGCGCGGTATGCGGATTCCGGTCGGCCGGCCCGGCTGGGCCCGCGTGCGACAGCTCGCGGCGACTCCCCGCGGGCGGGCCGTCGCCGCCGTGGCGGCCGGTGCGCTGCCCGCGCTGGCGTTCCCGGAGCCTTCGCTGTGGTGGTTCGCGTATGTCGCGCTGGTGCCGTGGATGCTGCTGGTGCGCTCCGCGCCGACGGGCCGTCGTGCCGCGTTCGAGGGCTGGCTCGGCGGCATCGGTTTCACGATCGCCGTGCATCACTGGCTGGTGCCCAGCCTCCATGTCTTCATCGTGGTCCTGGCCGCGCTCCTGGGGCTGATGTGGGCGCCGTGGGGCTGGCTGGTCCGGTCGCTGCTGGGCGGGACACCGGCTCTGGGGCGCGCCGCGGCGGCGCTCGCGGTAGTGCCGTCGGGCTGGCTGATGATCGAACTCGCCCGGTCCTGGGAGGGTTTGGGCGGGCCCTGGGGTCTGCTGGGTGCGAGCCAGTGGGAGGTGACTCCCGCGCTGCGGCTGGCCTCAGTGGGCGGCGTGTGGCTGGTGAGCCTGCTGGTGCTGGCGGTGAACACCGCGGTCACCATCCTGGTCGCGGTGCCGAAGGCCCGTACCGCGGCGGTGGGCGGCGGCGTCATATGCGCACTGGTCACTACCGCGGCCTGGATATGGGCGCCGCGGCCCGACCCGTCCGGCCGGGCGAGGATCGCGGTGGTCCAGCCGGGCGTGGTCAACGGCATGGAGAGCATCGACCGGCGCTTCGCCCGCAGCGAGCAGCTCACCCGCGAACTGGCCGGGCAGGATCTCGATCTTGTCGTCTGGGGCGAGAGCAGCGTCGGGGCCGATCTCCGCGAACGCCCGGATCTCGCGGCGCGGCTCGCGGTGCTCTCCCGCTCGGTCGGGGCCGAGCTGCTGGTGAACGTGGACGCGCGGCGCGAGGCGTCGTCGGGCCGGAGCGCCGGGATCTTCAAGAGCTCTGTCCTGGTGGGCCCGCAGGGTCCGACCGGAGACCGCTACGACAAGATGCGGCTGGTCCCGTTCGGCGAGTACATCCCGGCCCGTTCGCTGCTCGGCTGGGCGACGTCCGTGGGCAAGGCGGCGGGCGAGGACCGGCTGCGCGGAACGCGGCCCGCGGTGATGGTGCTGCCGGGCGACAGCGACGGCGGGCTGCGGATCGGCCCGCTGGTCTGCTTCGAGTCGGCGTTCCCGGACATGAGCCGGCGGCTGACCCGGGACGGCGCGCAGCTGCTGATAGCGCAGTCGGCGACGTCCTCATTCCAGGACAGCTGGGCGCCGGAGCAGCATGCGTCACTGGCGGCGCTGCGGGCGGCGGAGAGCGGCCGGCCGATGGTGCATGCCACGCTCACCGGCGTCAGCGCGGTCTACGGTGCCGGCGGCGACCGGGTCGGCAGGCCGCTCGGCACGGACCAGAGCGCGGCGGCCGTCTACGACATCCCGCTGGCCCGCGGCACGACCTTGTACGTGCGGTACGGCGACTGGGCGGTGTACGGCGCGCTCGCCGTGCTGGCCGCGCTCTGCGCCGCGGAGGGGACGCGCTCGCTCAGGCGGCCTGCTCGAGGGCCCGCAGCACCACCTGTTCGCACAGCTCATGACTCCGCAGCGCGTCCCGCGCGCTGAGGAACTTGCCCGCGCGCACGGCGTCGAGGAACGAGAGCACGGACTGCTCGATGCCGCGCTGGCGCGCCACCGGCACCCAGTCGCCGCGCCGCCGCACGCTCGGCTGCCCCTTGTGGTCCACGATCTCCGCGAGATTGCGTACCTCGCGCTTGGTGTCCTGGCCCGACACCTCGAGGATCTCCTCGGTGGAGCCGCTCATCCGGTTCATGGTGCCGATCGCGGTGAATCCGTCGCCGGACAGCTGAAGCACGACATGGTGCATCAGTCCGCCGACCATCCGCGCCCGCACGTCGGTGTGCTCGACGGTGCCCGGGACGAGGAAGCGCAGCGTGTCGACGACATGGATGAAGTCGTCGAGTACGAGCGTGCGGGGGTCTTCGGCGAGGCCGACGCGGTTCTTCTGCATCATGATCAGCTCGCGCGGGTGCTCCAGGCACTGCGCGTAGCCGGGCGCGAGACGGCGGTTGAAGCCGACGGCGAGGCTGGTACCGCTGGACTCGGCGAGCTCCACGAGCCGCTGCGAGTCCGCCAGTTCGTATGCCAGCGGCTTGTCGACGAAGGTCGCCACACCCGCTTCGACGAGCCGGGTGACGATCTCGGCGTGCACCGAGGTCGGCGCGTGCACGAAGGCGGCGTCGAGGTCCTGGGCGAGCAGTGCGCCGAGGTCGGTGTGGCAGTGCTCGGCGGGGATGCGGTGGGTCTCGGCGACCCGGGCGAGGGTGGCGGGCGTGCGGGTCTGCAGATGCAGTTCGATCCCGGGCAGGGCGGTGAGCACGGGCAGATAGGCCTTCTGCGCGATATCGCCGAGACCGATGCAGCCGACCTTCACGAGGGGCCTCCCTGTTGTGTCACTCACCCGTTCCGTGCCCGGTCAGCATACGGGCGTTGATTTTGCGGCGGCTGCCAGTCGGCGATGCCGTCGAAGGTCCGGAGGACGACACCGGGCCCGAGGCGGGAGACGGCGGACATCATGGTGTTGCGTACGGCGACGGCGGGCCCGCTGGTCAGCGACATCAGCCGGGCGACCTGGGCGGCCTTGCGGACGATGGCGGTGGTGCGCGGCAGCCGTTGCGCGCTGTACGTGGCGAGGCCCGCGCCCAGGTCGACGCCGGGTGCCACGTGGTGGGCGAGGACGACGGCGTCCTCGACGGCCTGGTTGCCGCCCTGGCCGAGGGTGGGGGCCATGGCGTGCGCGGAGTCGCCGACGAGCACGGTCCGGCCGCGGTGGAAGGCGGGCAGCGGGTCGATGAGGTGGTGCACGTCGTTGCGCAGCACCTGGCCCGGTTCGGCGGCCGCGATGACGCCGGGGATCGGGTCGTGCCACTGGCCGAAGCGGCGCAGCAGTTCGGCCTTCTCGTCGTCGGCCGCGAGCGCTCCGGCGGGCACGACGGCCGCCGCGTACGCATAGATCCGGCCGTCCTTGAGCGGCTGCGTGCCCCACAGCGCGCCGGCACCCCATGTCTCGTGCGGCTCGAACGGCTCCTCGGGTGCGGGGACGACGACGCGCCAGGTGGTGAAGCCGGAGTAGGCCGGGCCCGGATGCCCGGGGAAGAGAGCGCGGCGTACCGCGGAGTGGATGCCGTCGGCGCCGATGACGAGTTCGGCCTCGAACTCCGCGTCGGCAGTCGTGACTCGGGCCGGCCGGCCGCCCGGCTCGCCGGGATCGGCGAGCTCGGCGGGGCTCGCGGTGTGCACGGCGCCGGCCGGCAGCCGGGACGCGATGCGGTCGATCAGGGTGGCGCGGTGGACGAGCACGAGGGGGCCGCCGAAGCGTTCGACCGCGGCGGCACTGTTCGTCCGGGCCAGCCAGCGGCCGCGCGGGGTGCGCATGCCTCCGTCGCCCTGCCAGGCGGCGAGGTCGCGGATCTCGTCGCCGAGGCCGATGACATCGAGTGCGCGCTGGGAGTTGGGGGCGAGTCCGATGCCCGCGCCGACCGGTTCCAGGGACGGGGCGCGCTCGAGGACGGTGACCTGCCAGCCGCTCTGGTGCAGGGCCACGGCGGCTGTGAGTCCGCCGATTCCGCTGCCGATGACGACGGCTCGGGGCTGGGGCATGACTTCTCCTCGGCATCGGATCCTCAGAAACTACACCTGTAGTGACACATCGAGCCTACTACAGCTGTAGTGACGGCGGTAGGTTGTGACCATGGCCGAACGCACCACCACCACTTCGCGTGCCGATCTGATCGCCGACGCCGCGCTGCGGCTGCTCGCCGAGCGCGGCATGCGCGGGCTCACCCATCGCGCGGTGGACGAGACCGCCGGGCTTCCGCAGGGGTCGACGTCCAACCACGCCCGCACCCGGCAGGCGCTCCTCGAAACGGCGGTACGGCGGCTGGCCGAGCGCGAGGCCGCCGTGCTGACTCCGGAGGAGATGCCGGTGCCCCGCGGCACCCCCCTGGACGGCCTGGTAGACGCGCTCGCGCTCGCGCTGCACCGCTATCTGACCCGCCACCGGGACCTGCTCGTCGCGCGCTACGAACTGGCGCTGGAAGCTACCCGCAGGCCGGAGCTGCGCGAGTTCTACGACGCCGCGGGCAGCAGGTTCCGCAACCCGCTCAACGCGCTCATGGCCGCGGCGGGCTCCCCCGAGCCGGAGCGCCACGCGCTGTCGCTGGTCGCCTGGTGCGAGGGGCTGATGTTCTCCTGCGCGGCAGGTTCGTACCACGCGGCGATGCCCGAACCCGCGGAACTGCGCACCGGATTCACCGAGCTGCTGCGCGGCATGCTCGGCGAAAAGCCCCTGGCGGCGGGGCATCCGGTCGTCCAGGATGACGGTCATGACCACGACTGAACGATCCGAACCCTCCACCACGGCCGGCGAGCGCGAGATGCTCGATGGCTGGCTGGACTACCACCGCGAAACGCTGGAGGCGAAGTGCGCCGGACTCAGCGACGAGCAGCTGCGGAAGCGGTCCGTGGAGCCGTCCGAGCTCTCGCTGCTCGGGCTCGTACGGCACCTGGCGGAGTGTGAGCGCGGCTGGTTCCGCAATGTTCTGGCCGGTGAGGACCTCCCCACGATCTACAGCGAAGAGGACAGGGACGGCGACTTCCACGCCACCGAGCAGGACACCTATGCGGAGGCGTACGCCACCTGGCAGGCGGAGATCGCGCGGGCCAGGAAGCTGGCGGCGACCTGCTCGCTCGACGACATCGGCACGGGCGAGCACCGCAGCGGCGACACGTTCAATCTGCGGTGGATCCTCACGCACATGATCGAGGAGTACGCGCGCCACAATGGCCACGCCGATCTCCTCCGCGAGCGGATCGACGGCGCGACGGGCGACTGACGGCGTCACCCGTACGAGCGCACCATGGCCCGCACGGTTGGTGAGCGTGCCCCGCGCACAGCAGAGTTGCGCGGGTGCACCGAACCTCAACCACCGCAACGGTCCTCGTAGGAGTGGCCGCCTGGGCCGTGTCCGGATGTGTGGCCGTTCAGCCGGGGCCCGTCCCCGGCCCTCCGTCTCAAGGCGGCCGACCGGCCCAGGTCGCGGAGCCGCAGATCGTCCCGGACCCGGCCCGAGAGGTCCTTGAGCCGCCGCCCGTGGCCCCCTCCACGTCAGCCCCCGCTCCCCCGCCCGAGACAGGAAAGCCCCCGGCCACACGTCCGCACAAGCCGCGGACCGCGGCCGACATGCCGCCCTCGCGGCAGCCGTCCCCACCGCCGGTGCTGCTTCCGGAGTTCCGGGCGAAGGTCTGCGAACTGGCCGAGGGGTACGGCGGCTGGGAGCCCGACAGCCCTCAGGCCCACACCTGCCGGAAGGCCTCCGGCAGTTGAGCCCGTCCGCGAACGCCTCATGCGCCGAGAGTGCGCTCCAGCCGGTCGATGGCCGCCCGCACTCCGTTGCCGTAGCCGTCGTCGCCCAGCGCGTCCGTCGCCTCGCGCGCACGGTCCAGGTGGGTGCGCGCGGCCCCCGGGCGCTGGAGCTTCACATAGTCGGCGGCGAGATTGAGATGCAGCGAAGGATAGAAGGCCCGCACGGCGAGGCCCGCCTCGTGCCGGGACAGCCGCTCCTCGCCGAGTCCTTCGGCCGCCGCCAGCGCCCGCAGGTCCCAGGCCAGCTCGTCGCCGGGATCGTCCTGGGTGTCCGCCATGTAGTGCGCGAGCGTGCAGCGGTGCAGCGGGTCGCCGGCCTCGCCGATCTCCGACCAGAGCGCGCCGAAGCGATTGCGCGCCTCTTCGCGGTCTCCGCCGTGCAGCAGCATGATCGCTTGCCCGATCCGGGTCATGACGGCGTCGTCCGACGCCTCCTGCTGCTCCGTCACTGCGGCCTCCCACGTCGGTGCGACTGATGGCGGCGATCGACTGATCACGGGGATCCGCGGATCACGACGCCAGGGTCTGATCGGCCGGACAGACCCTAGCCGCCGCCACCGGCAAAGCCGCACAGGCTCGGGCGGAGGCCCGAGCCTGTCAGCCGGGTGCCCCGCCGGACACCCCCGAACGCCGTGTCCTAACCGAGATCGGGGATGCGCCAGTCGATCGCCTCATGGCCCTGGGCGGCGATCGCCTCGTTGATCTGCGTGAACGGGCGCGAGCCGAAGAACTTCTTCGCCGACAGCGGCGAGGGGTGGGCGCCCTTCACCACCACATGCCGCGTCTCGTCGATCAGCGGGAGCTTCTTCTGCGCATAGGCGCCCCACAGAACGAAGACGGCCGGGTCGGGCCGGGAGTCCACGGCGCGGATGACCGCGTCCGTGACCTTCTCCCACCCCTTGCCCTTGTGGGAGTTGGCCTCGCCGGCCCGGACGGTGAGCACCGCGTTCAGCAGCAGCACGCCCTGCTCGGCCCACGGCATCAGATAGCCGTTGTCCGGGATCGGGTGGCCGAGCTCCGACTGCATCTCCTTGTAGATGTTCCGCAAGGAGGGCGGGGTCCTGACGCCGGGCCGGACGGAGAAGCAGAGGCCGTGCCCCTGCCCCTCCCCGTGGTACGGATCCTGGCCGAGGATCAGTACCTTCACCCGCTCGTACGGTGTCGCGTCGAGGGCGGCGAAGACCTCCTCGCGCGGCGGGTAGACCGGCCCCTTGGCCCGCTCCTCCTCGACGAACTCGGTGAGCTCCTTGAAGTACGGCTTCTGCAGCTCATCGCCGAGGACGCCGCGCCAGGACTCGGGCAGCATGTCGGTGTCGGTCACGTCAACAACCTCCGGAATGCGATCAGTTCTCGACCACAGAACCTACCGGGGGCCACTGACAACGCGGTCCGAACTGGCTCTACCAGCTGGCCTTGCGGTACAGCTCCCACATCTGCATGACCGTCTGCGGGTCGAGCGCGAGCTCACCGCCGCCGACCTCCTCGCTGGCGGCGACGTACAGCTTGCCCTGCCACAGCGGCAGCAGCCGCACATCGTCGACCAGGATCTCCTGCGCCCGCTCGAACTGCTTGGTGACCGCTCCGCGGTCGCTCTCGCGGCGGGAGGCGGGCAGCAGGTTGTCGGTGATCTCGGGGCTCTCGTACGGCGTGTTGAGCACGTTCTTCGAGCCGACGAACGGCGCGACGAAGTTGTCCGGGTCCGGGAAGTCGGGGAACCAGCCGCGGCCGAACACCGGGTACTCGCCCTGCTTCCAGCCGACCTGGAAGTCCTTCTCGGGCTTGCCCTGGAGCGTGATCTTGAACAGGCCCGAGGCCTCGAGCTGCCGCTTCAGCTCGGCGAACTCCAGCGCGGTGGCCGATCCGTACCGGTCCGTGGTGTACCAGAAGGTCAGCGGAACCGGCTTGTCGATGCCCGCGTCCTTGAGGATCGCCCTGGCCTTGCTGACGCTCGGCTCGCCGTAGCGGTCGAAGAACTCGGTCGTGTGGCCGGCGATGCCCTTCGGGACCATCGAGTACAGCGGCTCGGCCGTGCCCTTGTAGACCTTGTCGACCAGCACGCCGCGGTCGACGATCTGGGCGATGGCGCGCCGCACCGGGAGCTTGCTCGCCATCGGGTCCTTGGAGTTGAAGACCAGGTAGCGGATGTCGGCGCCGACGGTCTCGACCAGCTGGAGGTGTTCGTTCTCCGGCTTCTTCGACTCGAGCTCGACGACCTCCGGCGCGGTCAGACCGCGGTAGATCGCGTCGATGTCCTTCTTCTTGAGCGCGCCCATCATCACTTCCGAGTCCTGGAAGTACCGGATGGTGACGGCTTCGTTCTTGCGCTTGGCGAACCCCTCGTACTTGGGGTTCTTGGTCAGCTGGGCCTGCTTGCCCTTGTCGTACGAGTCCAGGACATACGGCCCAGAACCGGTCAGACCGCCGTCCTCACGGAGCTTGTCCGCCGGGTAGTCGTCCGGCGGGACGAGGGACATGGCAGGGGTGGCCAGTATGAACGGGAACGTGGCGTCCGCGTCCTTGAGGCGGAACTTCACCACCAGGTCGCCGGAGGTCTCGACCTTCTCCAGCGAGCCGAGCAGACCGTTCGGTCCACCCTTCACGTCGATCTTCTGGACCCGCTCGATGGAGTGCTTGACCGCCGCCGCGTCGAGCTTGTCCCCGTTGGAGAACGTCAGCCCCGGACGCAGCTCGCACTCGAAGAGCGTGTTGTTGGTGTCGGTGAACCGGCAGCTCTTCGCGGCGTCGGGCTGCGGCGTCGTACTGCCGGTCGGGAAGCTGACCAATGTCTGGAAGACATTTCGGAACAACTCCCACGAACCGTCCCAGGCAGCGGCAGGATCGAGCGTGGTGGGCTCACTCATCGTGCCGACTGAAATCTTCTGCTCGCGGTCCGCATCCTCATCGGCGAACAGACCACATCCGGCCAGCAGAGATATGGACGCTAGGGCTGCAGCGGCCTGCAGACAGGTCCGGTAGAACACGTGCACGCTCCTCGTTCAGCCATGGGTCGGCCGACCATACCGCAGCGCCCTGCCGGGTCAACCTGTAGGCCCGGCAGGGCACTTGACACATTCAGTACAAAACGGCTCAGGGTGCTCGGTCACACCCCCGCGTTGAGGAAGATACCGCCGTCCACGACCAGCGTCTGCCCCGTGATCCAGTCCGATTGGTCGGACGTGAGAAACGCGGCCGCTCCGCCGATGTCCTGCGGCACCCCCAGCCTACCCAGAGGGTACGCTGCGGCCGCCTCGGCCTCCCGGCCTTCGTACAGAGCCTCCGCAAACTTGGTCTTGACCACGGCCGGAGCGATCGCGTTGACCCGTACACCGGGCGCGAACTCATGCGCCAGCTGAAGGGTCAGATTGACCATGGCGGCCTTGCTCATGCCGTAGGCGCCGATGAAGGGCGAAGGAGCGATGCCGGCGACGGACGCGATGTTCACGATCGCGCCGCCGTTCTCCTTCTGCCAGGCCTTCCAGGTCTGCTGCGCGAAGCCGAGCGCCGAGATCACATTGGTCTCGTACACCTTGCGCGCCACATTCAGGTCCAGCTCGGCCATCGGCGAGTACACCGGGTTCGTGCCGGCGTTGTTCACCAGGAAGTCGACGCGGCCGAAGGCCTCCATGGTGCGCTCGACGGCGACGGCCTGGTGCGCCTCGTCGTGGGCCTTGCCCGCGACGGCGATCACCCGGTCCGCGCCGAGCCTCTCCACGGCCTCCTTGAGCGCGTCCTCACCACGGCCGGTGATGCACACCCGGTCGCCGCGCGCGACGAGCGCCTCGGCGACTCCGTAGCCGATGCCGCGGCTCGCGCCGGTGATCAGCGCGACCTTTCCGCTGTCAGGTACCTCTGCGGTCATGTTGTCGCCTCCCGGTTCAGTTGAGCGGTCCGCCGGCCACGTACATGACCTGGCCGGAGATGAAGCCGGCGTCGTCGCCGGTGAAGAAGGCGATGGCGCCCGCGACGTCCTCGGGACGCCCGACGCGCTGGACCGGGATCTGGGTCGCGGCGGCGGCCTGGAACTCCTCGAAGCCCATGCCCATGCGGGCGGCCGTCTGGGCGGTCATCTCGGTGACGATGAAGCCCGGAGCGACGGCGTTCGCGGTGATGCCGAACTTGCCGAGCTCCTTGGCGAGGGTCTTGGTGAAGCCCTGGAGACCGGCCTTGACGGCGGAGTAGTTGGCCTGGCCGCGGTTGCCCAGCGCGGAGCTGGAGGAGAGCGAGACGATACGGCCGAAGCCCGCGTCCACCATGTGCTTCTGGCAGGCCTTGGCCATCAGGAAGGCGCCCTTGAGGTGCACGTTCACGACGGTGTCCCAGTCGGACTCGCTCATCTTGAAGAGGAGGTTGTCGCGGAGCACTCCGGCGTTGTTGACGAGGATCGTCGGCGCGCCGAGCTCGGCGGCGACGCGCGCCACGGCGGCCTCGACCTGGGCGCTGTCGGAGACGTCGCAGCCGACAGCGATGGCCTTGCCGCCGGCGGCGGTGATCTTCTCGACGGTGTCCTTGCAGGCCGCCTCGTCGAGGTCGAGTACGGCGACGGCGCGGCCCTCGGCCGCAAGTCGTACCGCGGTGGCGGCGCCAATGCCGCGCGCCGCCCCGGTCACGACGGCGACTCGCTGCTCGGTGGTGGACATGCTGGTTCTCCTCGCCCTTGGATGCGGCCCACCCCGTCCGGACGTCCCGTCCGCGGATGAGCGACCGCTTAGTACCTTCAGCAGACGAGACGCTAGAAGCCCTGGCACTCGGTGTCAACGGCCGACCGCGTGCACCCGGTCACTCAGGGTCCCCGATGCGCCATTCTCAGCGCACCAGCAGTGCGAGCAGCCGTTCGACCTCGGCCGCGGGATCGGCGGTCAGTCCGGTGTGGACCGGGCCCGGCTGTACGACGGTGGAGCGCGGCGCGATCAGCCAGCGGAAGCGGCGTCCGGCATCGTCACGGGCCGCCTGACCCGCGTCCGTACCGCCGCGGCAGACGCCTTCGACGGCATGCAGCGCGGCCCGTACACCGGTCACGTCGGCGTGCGGATCCAGCGCCTTGAGCTTCTCCTCGTTCAGATACGTCCGGGCCGCGACGAAGGACCGGGCACGGCAGTAGACCACCACACCGGCGTTGAAGCACTCGCCGCGCTCGACCCGCGGCACCACGCGCAGCAGCGCGTACTCGAAGACCTGGCGCTCGCTCACTTCGCGCCCTCCTGGTGCGGCCAGGGGCCGGTCAGCCAGCCGGGCGCCTGAGACGGGCCGCCCTTGCTCGGCTGGCCGAGGGTGATCCGCTCGTGGATGGTCGCGGCGCGCGGCAGCAGGGCCTCCACATAGGCGCGGCGCAGTGCGTCGGTGGTCCCGAAGCCCGGCTCGTCGACCAGCCACTCGTCGGGGACGTCTGCGGCGACCTCGGTCAGCAGCTCCTCGGTGACCAGCGGCGCGAGCTCGGCCGCGGCCGCCGCGATGTCCGGCGCGAAGCGGGCCAGCGCGTGGTCGGACGCGTCGTACGGCTTGGCGGCGGAGGCTGCCGCGCCCGGCCAGTTGTGGTGCCAGATCATCGTCGCGCCATGGTCGATCAGCCAGAGATCGCCGTGCCAGACCAGCATGTTGGGGTTGCGCCAGGACCGGTCGACATTGTTGATCAGCCCGTCGAACCAGACGACCTTGCCGGCCTCGGCCGCGTCCACCTCATAGGCGAGCGGATCGAAGCCCAGCGAACCCGGCAGGAAGTCCATCCCGAGATTCAGCCCGCCGCTCGCCTTCAGCAGCTCCTGGACCTCCTGGTCGGGCTCGCCGAGCCCGATCACCGGGTCGAGCTGGACGGCGACAAGATCCGGCACGCGCAGCCCCAGCCGCCGCCCCAGCTGTCCGCAGACGACCTCGGCGACCAGCGTCTTGCGGCCCTGTCCCGCGCCGGTGAACTTCATGACGTACGTACCGAGATCGTCGGCCTCGACGATGCCCGGGAGCGAGCCGCCTTCACGCAGGGGCGTGACATAGCGGGTCGCTGTGACCTCTGTCAGCATTTCGCCAGGCTATCCGGTGGCTCGACCCGCCTCCGGCACGAAGTGAGCGTAGTGATCAAGTACGGTCGTCGGCGTCAGAGGCGACGGCCACCTGTCGGTCCTGTCGTCCGCCTGGATGGCGAATGCTCCGGCGTACCCCTCCGGCACCACCACATCGCCAAGTACCCAACCCTGTGGTCCGCGTCCGGACAGCGCGCCCGTACCGACGTAGTCCAGAGCGGGGTCACGTGAGAGGCCGGTACCAATCCCCTTCAGGTAGGCCTCCTTGCGCGCCCACGCGCGGGCGAAAGCCTGCGACTTGGTGTGATCGGGCTCCTGGGAAAGTTCCGCCTCCTCCACCGGATGCAAGGAGGACGCAAGCCGCGCAACGGTATCCGGACGCGGAGTCCGCTCCACATCCACGCCCACCGGATTGTCGGCGATCCCGATCAACACGACATCGCCACTGTGGGAAAGCGAGAAGTGAACACCTCCACCCTGCACCGCAGGACGCCCGTGCAAGTCGCCGCAGGAGGGGCACGGTTCTCGAACCAGCCGCACCGCACCGGCGGCGGTTCCCAGATGGGCACCGAGCAGCAGCCGAAGCGCCACATGCGCAACGACGTAGCACCGGCGATCTGCGCTCCGTTCGAAGGCCGCCGCACGTTCCCGCTCACCGTCGTCAAGGACTTCAGGAGCGAGACGAGCAGCGCTGTCCCCCTGACTCAGAGCATCCACGACGTGCAGCGACAGCAACTATCGGGCCTCGCCGCGGACCAGGTCCGCGGCCCGTTCGGCCAGCATGACGGCGGGGGCGTGGGTGTGACCTCGGATGATGCGCGGGATCACGGAGGTGTCCACGATGCGCAGTCCAGGAACATGACGGACCCTCAGTTCGTGGTCGACCACCGCGGTTTCGTCGTCCGGCAGGCCCATACGGCAGGTGCCGACCGGGTGGAAGAGCGTGCCCGTGTGCTCCCGTGCGTGCTGGAGCAGGGCCTCGTCGCTCATCCCGTCGGCCCACGGGGACATGGCCCCGCCCACCAGGGCCCGCAAGGCGTCGGTGGTGAAGAGGCGTTCGGCGAAGCGGGCCCCGGCCGCGAGTCGGTGGAGGTCCTCCTGGGCCGACAGGTACCGCGGGTCGATCAGGGGTGGCGTGGCCGGGTCGGGGCCCTGGAGGGTGACGGTGCCCCGGCTCTCTGGTTGCAGGAGCACAACGCCCACGGTCAGCCCGTCGGCGAGGGCATCGTCCTGGAACGCGATGGGCGCCCAGATGACTTCGAGGTCGGGTGGGCCTGGGCGGCCGTCGCTGCGGAAGAATCCGACAGCCTCGGCGATGTTGGAGGTCAGCGGTCCGAGCCGGTCCTCCTCGAACTGCTTTTGCGCATGGGCGGTTTCGGCTTCCGCGAGGCGTACGGGGGTGACCGCGTGCCGGATGACATCGAGTGTCACGTGGTCGTGCAGATTGCGGCCCACTCCGGGAAGGTGGACGCGTGGCTCGACGCCTGCCGCCCGCAGTTCTTGCTCGTCGCCGATGCCGGACAGCATCAAGAGGTGCGGTGAACCGACGGCGCCGGCGCTGAGGATCACCTCGCGGCGTGCCGTGAGCCGGGCCGTGGCCAGCTCCACGCCGCGGGCGTGTCCGTTCTCCAGCACGATGCGCCGGGCTTGTTGTCCGGCGAACAGGGTCAGGTTGTCGCGCTCGAGGGCCGGGCGCAGGTAGCCGTCGGCGGAGCTCCACCGGGTGCCGTTGCGCTGGTTGAGCGGGGTGAGTGCGCTGCCGGTCAGGTGCGGACCGCCGAGGCCGCCCGGGACGGGCCCGAGTCCGAGTTCCGCGCAGGCTCGCAGGAAGTGGGCCGTGGACGGGTCGGGGTCGCGGGGCGGCGAGATCCACAGAGGGCCGTCGTCACCGTACGAGGTGCCCTCGGCCGCGGCTCCTGCCCAGCGTTCCGCCTTGCGCAGGTAGGGCCGGACGGTGTGCCACGACCAGGTGGGGCCGGCCGTGCGCCCCCATGCGTCGTAGTCGTCGGCGGAACCCGGTATCCACATCTGGAAGTTGAGCGACGAGGAGCCGCCCAGGACCTTGCCGCGAGGCCAGTCGACGCTGCGGTTGCCGATGCCGGGCTGGGGCACGGTCTCGTAGCCCCAGTCGAGTTCCGTACCGAGCAGGGCGAGTGAGGCGCCGGGAATGCGGATCGCCGGGTCGGAGTCGGGTCCGCCCGCCTCGACCAGTGCGACACGCACGGCCGGGTCCTCGGTGAGCCGGGCGGCCAGTACGCATCCGGCCGACCCGGCGCCCACGATCACGTAGTCGAACAGCTCGTCGTCCATGGTCAGACCTGCTTCAGGAAGACGGGCAGCGCGCGGTGTCCGTTGGACACGAACGACTCCAGGGGCTGGAGCCGGTCCGTCGTGACGGCCAGGCTGATGTCGGGGAAGCGGCTGAAGAGTTCGGGCAGGGCGAGCGAGGCCTCCAGGCGGGCCAGTGGAGCGCCGACGCAGCGGTGTACCCCGTGCCCGAAGGAGATGTGGTCGGTGCGCGTGGACCGGGTGATGTCGAAGGCGTCGGCCTCGGCGCCGTGGACGGCCGGGTCCCGGCCGACGGCGCTGTACGAGATGATCAGGGCGTCGCCCTTGGCGATCGTCACCTCGTCGGCCTCGATGTCCTCGACGGCGAAGCGCATGGGCAGGTTGGCGATGGGCGCCTCGTGGCGCAGCGCCTCGTCGATCGCGTCGTCCCAGGATGCGTCGCCGTCCCGGATGAGACGCAACTGCTCGGGATGGGTGAGCAGGGAGTGGATGGCGTGGTCGAGCAGATTGACCGTGGTCTCGTGGCCGGCGCCGATCATCAGCAGGACCATGTCCACGAGTTCGGTCTCGTCCAGTCCGGCGGATTCCTCGTCGTCGCGCGCGGCGATGAGTGCGCTCACCAGGTCGTCGCCGGGCGTCCGGCGCTTGTGCGCGATGAGCGCGGTCATCAGGCCGTGCAGCTCCTGCCCGGTGGCCTGCACCTCCTCCAGGGTGGCGGAGGTACGGAACATGTCGGCCACGACCCGGAAGAGGTCGTCGCGCATGCCCTGCGGGATGCCGAGGAGTTCGCAGATCACCCGGATCGCGAGGGGGTAGGCGAAGGCGCCGCGGATGTCGACGGGCCGGCCGGGTGCCGTGGAGGCCATGTCGTCCAGCAGGTCCGAGACGAGGGTCTCGACCGTGGGGCGCAGGGCGGCGGTGCGGCGGGCGGTGAACGCCTTGGCGATCAGCTTGCGCAGCCGCCGGTGGTCACCGCCGTAGGCGTTGATCATGCTGCGTTCGGCCACCCACGAGGCAAGCGGCCAGCTGCGGGCGAGTTCGCCCTCGCCGTTCTCCCAGGCGGGCCAGTGCAGATAGGCGTCCTTGGAGACCCGGTCGTCGGTCAGCAGGCTTTTGGCCAGGGCGGAGTCGGTCACCACCCAGGCGGTCACTCCGCCGGGCAGCTCCGCCTGTGCGGCGGGTCCCCGTGCGCGGAGCAGCGCGCCCTCGTCGTGGATGGCGCTGCCGCTGGGGTCGATTCGAAGAGGTGCTGGTTGCTCAGTCATCGGTTCTCCGGCACGGTCGCGTGGGTGGGTGTTCACCGGTCGAGGACCTGGCCCGCGGCGCGCAGGCCCGACTCGATGGCGCCGTCGACCCAGCCGCTCCATCCGGTGGCGATGTCGCTGGTGGCGAAGGAGAGACGGCCGACGGGGCGCTGGACGGTGCGCAGCGGACCCGTGAGCTGGCCCGGGCGCTTGTATGTCCAGCCGCCGCGCGCATAGGGGTCGTTGCCCCAGTCGTGCCCCCTGACGGCGAGGACCTCGGCGTCAGGGGCCCAGCGCCGCAGCGATGCCTGGATCTGCTCGCGGTTGGTCACGTCGAGCGCGGGGTCGGCGCTGAAGGCGAAGGCGAGGTGGCCGTCGCCGAGGCGCTGCGTGGGTATGACGTCCCCGAGACCGGGCACGCCCTCCGCTCCGGCGGCGTAGAACAGGCCCTTGTCGCTGCGGATGTGGAGCCAGATCTTCTTGGCCGACGGGACGGCGACGGTCTCGTCCGCGAGGCCGCGGTATGCCTGGGGCAGTCCGGGCGCGAACGTAATCCGGTTCCAGACGTTGACGGGTACGGCGACCACGGCCGCGGCGGCGCGGTAGGTCGTCCCTCTCCTGGTCGTGACGCGGACGTGGCTGCCGTTGTCCTCGATCCTCGTCACGGGCGAGTTCAGGCGCAGGTCCGCGTCGGCGTCGGCGAGCATGGCCTCGATGAAGGCGGCCGTGCCGTGGACGAGACGGGAGGACGTGGCGCTGGAGAACTTGTCGTAGTTCCAGTCGGACAGAGCCCACCACTGCGCCATCTGCGTCAGCGAGCCGCGGGCCGAGCCACCCGAGAGGCCACCGAGGTTGCCGGTGACCCAGGCCCGGTCCACCGGTGGGAGGTTCAGGGCGTCGATCCGTTCGATCAGGGTCGTCCGGTCGAGCGGACGCACCAAGTCCTCACGGGCGAACGGGTCGAGGGGGCGCGGGAAGTACTGCTCGGAACCGTCGAAGACGGGGGTGACGAGTTCGGCGAGCCGGCCGAATCCCTCGGCCGGGGTGTAGGCGCGATAGCCCTCCTCGGCGGGGAAGAACGCGACGTCCGGCGCCTCGTCGGTGGTGCGCTGCACGTTGTAGTGCAGCAGTTCCTTCCACGCGTGCGGGTGCCCCTCGTCGAACCAGGCGCCGCCGAGTTCGACCTTCTCGCCGGCGAACTCGGCGGTGTAGGTGCGGCCGCCGATGCGGTCCTGGGCCTCGAGGACGAGCGGCCGCAAGCCGTTGCGCCGCAGTTCGCGTGCGGCGGTGACACCCGCGAAGCCGGCGCCGATGACGATGACGTCGTGACCGCCCGCCTCCGCGGGTTCCGCGGCCGCCCTGGAGACGCCCGTCGCGCCGAGCAGTGCCGTCAGGCCGGCCGCCTTGAGTACGGTTCGTCGTCCGGCGCCGGTGGCTGCGACCGCCGGTATCGCGGGGTCACCAGGACGGGTGTCGGGGCTCACGGTGTCTCCTTGATGGTCTTGAGTGCGGACGGAGGTTCCTCAGGCGGACGGTTTGCGCAGTTCCTCGATGAGGCTCGACAGGCTGTCGGAGCCGTGTCCGCGCGCGACTCGTCGTTCGATGAGGGCCTGGACGGGAAGCAGGAGGTCCGGGCTGACGCCCTGGGAGCGGGAGGCGCTCACCAAGTGCGCGATGGCTTCCTTGTTGACGTTGAGCGTGGAGATGTCCGTGGTGTAGTCCTTCCGGTCCACCTCTTCGGCCAGCCGCGGCAGGTAGGGCACGGCCACGTGGTTGAGCCAGCCGGTGGCGTACGGCAGGAAGGCCTCGGCGGTGACTCCCTCGGTGGCGACGAGTGCCAGGGCGTGGATGTTGCCTGCGACGGTCGACCAGAGGATGCCGAGCAGGGCCACGTCGTAGAGCGAGGGGAGCCCCGTGTCGCTGCCGAGGTAGGTGGTCGCGCCGCCCAGGACGCGGAGGGTTTCCTCATGGTCGGAGTAGGCGCGCGAGGAGCCACCGTAGAAGATGAGCGCCTGGGGCTGTCCCACCAGCGGCGGGATCGCCATGATCGCGCCGTCGAGGTACTCGATGCCGTGCCGTTCCGCCCAGGCAGCGGTGGTGCGGGCCTCTTCGGGAGTGCTCGACGTCAGGTTGACGAGCACGCGGCCCTTGAGGTTCTCGCTCTCGGAATCGAGGACCTGGTGCACCGCTTCGTCGTTGGACAGGCAGACGACCACGAGAGGGCCGGCAGAGACGGCTTCGCCGACGGTGTCGGCGCCCAACGCGCCCTGGTCGGTGAGCAGTTCGGTCTTGCGGGGCGAGCGGTTCCACACGGTCGTCGGGTGGCCCTGGCCGAGGAAGGCGGCGGCCAGGGCGGTGCCCATCATGCCCAGACCGATGACGGTGACCGGTGTCCTTGTGGTCGAGGCGGTGTTCGTGCTCATACTCGGAGTCCTCCGGCACAGCCGTGCGGCGGGGCGCTGTGCGTGGTCGATGCGACGGTTCCTGGGGGTGCCGTCCGGCCGGGCCGGACGAAGGGCGGCCTTACAGCAGCGGTGTTTCGGGGTCGAGGCCGAGCAGGACCCGCCCGTGCAGTTCGAGGTTGGTGCTCAGCAGCAGGAAGCCGTGCAGGGAGAACCCCTCGACGTCCCGGAAGAAGCGCTGCAGGGGAACGCTGCGCTGGATGACCGAGGCGCCGCTGGTCCGGTAGAGGATCTCGACGGCTTCCTTGGCGAGCTGGACGGCGTAGGCGCCCTGGCCGCGGATGGTGGCCTTCTCCTCCAGGGTCGGCTGCTCGCCGGCGTCGGCACGGTCCTGAAGGACCTTCAGCCACACCGATTCGAGGGCCTTCGCAGCCGCGATCTTGTTGGCGGCCTCGGCCACCTGAATCTGCGTCAGCGGATGCAGAGCCTGGTTCTCCCAGGAGGTGTACGCGATGGCCCGGCCCGGGATCCGCTCCAGGAACAGCTCCAGGGCGCCCTGGGCGGTGCCGAGGAAGGTGGCTACGGTCTCCGCCATCACGAAGGCGAAGAGCCCGTAGTTGCGGCCGTTCGCACCGGTGTTGGTGCGGTCCGGCGTGGCGTTGAAGATCGCGTCGCCGAAGTCGACGACCCGGTGGGCCGGTACGAACACGTCCTTCGCGGTGCTGGTCGAGCTACCGGTACCGGAGGCCGCGGAGGTGTGCCAGTCGTCGGCGATCGTGAACTCGGACATGGGAACGATGGCGATGACCTCGGCGTGCGTGCCGTCGGGGTTCTCGAGGATGGTGGCCGCGATGTTCCAGTCGGCGCCGCGGCAGCCCGTGTTGAAGCGCCAGCTGCCGTTGAGGACGTAGCCGCCTTCGGCCGGCTTGAGCGTGCCGGTCGGCGTGAAGCCGCCGGAGACGCGTACGGAGGGCTGGGCGAAGATCTCCTCCTGGGCGCGGTCGGGAAACAGGGTGGCCAGCCAGGTGCTGGACACCCATACCGAGGCGACCCATCCGGTCGACGGGCAGCCGCGCGCGACCTCCGCCAGGATCTTCGTCTGTTCGGCGACCGGCAGGTCGAGCCCGCCGAAGCGCGACGGCGTGGCGATGCGGAACACGCCGGTCTTCTCCAGGAGGTCGATGTTCTCCTGCGGGATCCAGCGCTGTTCCTCGGCCTGCTGTCCGTTCTCACGAAGCTTGGGAACGATGTCCTGGACGGCGTGCACGACGGACTGGGCGTCGATGGCTGCGGTGGTCACCACGTCTCCTTGTTCTGGTCTGGGTTGCGGGGTCGCGACAGTGAGCCGCGGAGGTGCCGCGGGGTCGCGCTACGGGTGTCTCGGAGGTCGGCGGCGGCCGCGCGCCTCGGTCTCGGTGACGGCTTTGGCGTCGCCGGAGTTGGGATACGAGCACGCTAACGGGGCCTGCCGAACCGCCCGCGCATCGTGCGGTAACGGGCCGCTCACTGACGTGATGGAGGCAGCGGGCGGCGGCGACGGTTGGGCGTCAGCCTGCGACGACCGTGGGGTGCGCGGGGGCGATCACAGTCCCCGCGCGGCCCTCGATGCGCAGACGCAGGGGCAGGTGCGGTTCGGGACTGGCGGAGCTGAGGATCTGCGCCTGGAGACGCTGCAGTTCCACCGATGGCACCAGGCCCAGCTCGCGCTTGAGGATGCGGTAGAGGTTCTGGTACGCCTGCAGGGCCTCGGCCCGGCGCCCTGAGCGGTGGAGCGCGGTGATGAGCTGGCCGTGCAGCCACTCGTGCAGTGGGTGGCTGTTGACCAGCGACCGCAGTTCGGGGAGGAACTCCCGGTGCCTGCCGAGTCGTAGTTCGGTCTCCGCACGCAGTTCGAGAGCGCGGATCTTGAGTTCTTCCAGCCTTGCCACCTGACCGACGAGCACGTCTCCGGCGGGGACGTTACTGAGCGCCGGGCCGCGCCACAGGGACATGGCCTGCTTCAACTCCCCGGCCGCCCGCTGGGGGTCGCCTTCGGTGAGTTCCCACTGAGCCCGCTGGACCAACCGCTCGAAGCGGCAGACGTCCACCTCTTCGTCCTCGACGTCGACGCGGTAGCCGGGTGCCTGGGTGGCCAGCAACTGACGGTCGGAAGTGGCCACTTGCAGGTCGGACAGCATGCGGCGGGCGTGATAGATGTGCGTCTGGAGGGTCCGGGCTGCGCCGGCGGGGGCGTCGTCGCCCCACAGCTCCCTGATGAGGGTGCCCGTCGCCACGGCCTCACGCGGCTGCAGCGCCAACACGGCCAGGAGCTGACAGAGCTTCGGCGCGTTGGGAGCAAAGGTCCGGCCGTCGTCGGTGGCTATCTCGAAAGGGCCGAGAAGGCTGATCTGCACTACGCACACTCCTGGTTCCGGGTCGTTCTGCGGCGAGCGTCGGGGCTTTGGTGCGGCGTTTCCGACAGTAGAAAAGAGATTCGAGCCGAAGACGTTGCGTGCGCAGAGAGTGTCAAGTTACCGGATGGTAGGTAGGTTCTGTGTGGCCGACCTCATACGCCGACTGCGGTCCGCCTCGGCCAGGCGGCGATGCAGTGGGCGACGGACGCCAGGGTGACGTGCCGGTGCCAGCCCGGGTAGGACCGCCCGGCGAAGTCCCTCATGCCCACGCCTTCGGAGATCGCGTCGAAGTCCCGCTCCACGACGTCCGGAAGACGGGTGAGCGCGAGGACCGGGGCGAGTGACGCCGCCGGGGAACCCGTCAGCCAGAGCCGGCCGCCGGAGCGCCCGTCCTTGGCCCACTCGCCCACCAGCAGCAGGCCGGTCTCGTCCGACGACGCCCGTCGCGGCCCGACGACCGGAATGGCCGCTGCCAGAGTCGGACCGTCACCCGGATTGACCGCCCGCCGAAGGCGGGTCAGCGTCTTCGCGAGCTCGCCCGCGGTGCGCAGCCGGCCCCCGTACATGGGCAGTTCGTGCGGGTCCAGACGCAGTTGCTCGGCCGGGTCGACACGCACGAGAAAGGACAGTCCCAGCGAGGCGAGATGACGGGCCAGCCCCACGGCATCGGTGAGCTCCGCGTCCACGACGACCGGGATGCGAGGGACCTGGCCCGCCTCCAAGGCGTCGGCCACCACCCCGCGGACGCAGTCGTCGAGGGTGCCCGCCGCGGCTCCCGACGGGATGTTGGCCCGCTGCCGCAGCGGGGCCCGCATCCAGCGGTCGGAGAGCAGCAGACGCCAGCCGACGGGAATGGCGCAGTGATTGGAGGCCAGCCACGCACCCACCGCCTGCTGGCCGTTGACCGCCTGCCCCAGCCGCGGCACATAGTGCTCGTCGACGCCGATCGTGTGGCTGCCGACCTTGGGAATCACCGTGGGCCTGATCACCAGGGCGAGCGGGTCGAAGGCTTCGTGCACGCACCGGGCGAGCGCGTGACGCACCGGCATCCACTGCCACGGGGACGCGGTGATGAAGTGATGGACGCTCTGCTGCGCAGCCGCGCCCTCGAACTGTGCTGCGACGTTGCGCAGAGTCTTGCGTCCCGGCAGGACGAGCAGGCCGCAGACGTACTGCTGCGCCTTGACGCGTTGCTCCCTGCGGCGCAGCGAGGCGAACAGCAATGAGGCGAACTCGCCGCAGAAGCGGTGGGACGACTCAGGCGTCAACGTGCCCCCGGCGCCCGTGGATTGAGACAGCTTTCCGCCCATCGATCCCCCTGTTGTGGACGGCGGCCGCAGCCGCGACCGCACCTCGGTCTACCGCTGGTCTCTTGTCATCCACCCCGAGAAAGCGACCAGCTGTCCGGTTCCTGTGCGCACCCCTCCTGAGCTCTGGAATCGCCTCTGGTCAGGCAAAACACAGATCTCAGCAAAGGCAGGTACGGCGCCTGCGGGACCACCCACGCTCAGAACCGAGCCGGGAGGCCTCAGAAACCGGACGTAAGTCATCCTAAGCGAAAGGTGTGGATCGCGTGAGGGGCGGGAGAACGCGGCGAGGCTCTCCGACGGCGAACGAGCCGAGCAGAAACCGTATTTGCGTCCGGTTCCTGCTCGTCACCCGGCTCCGACGCGTGCTAGACGGCCTGCGAGCGCACCATCCCCAGGAGGCGTTCCGCCCGGTACGGGGACGTGTCCAGTCTCGCAAGCACGCCGCTGGAGGCGATGTTGGGCAGGATCAGCGCGAACAGGCTGGATATCTCCTCGGACAGACTCCGCTCCGGGATCACCTCGGTGACCAGCTGCACCCCGGTCCAGGCGCCCACCAGCAGCCGCGCCGTCTCGGCGGGATCCACGTGAGGAAGCAACTCCCCCTTCTCCTGGGCCTCGACGAGCAGGCGGTGGCCCACCTCGACCCAGTCCGGCCACCGGGTGCCGAACAGGCTGCGCGACAACGGGTCGACCGACAGCCGTATCGAGGCGCGCAGCAGGGGCTCACGGGGGACCCGGTGGGCCAGGATGAGGGCGATGTCCACCCATTCCTGCAGCTTGAAGACCTGGGGATGGACACCGTCGAGCGTGACGGCCTCGTCGAGCACCGCGCGTGCCAGCTCCTCCTTCGTGGTGAAGTGGAAATAGAGGCCGCCCCGGGTGAGGTTGATGCGCTCCAGCAGTGCACCGATGGTGGTCGCCTCGTACCCCACCTCGTTGAACAGCACAGAGGCCGCCTCCAGGATGGCCCTCCGGGTACGGATCGCGCGTTCCTGTCTCGCCAACGTGCCCTCCTGGTCAGTTCTTTACTAGTGCTTGAAGTCACATTTACTCTCGGCCGAAAACCGACCGGAGGGCCGGTACTTTACAAGTAGAACTCACTAGCTCCGCGCTTGGACCTGGGGGAACCTTGCACAAGCACAGTGAACAGCTCCGGCCTGCCCTGGGCCGGACGGATCGGCTGCGCGACTACACCCATCTGCATCACGGCCCATCGGTACTCGTCACCGGCTGGAATCGGATCACCGACCACAGCTTCGAACTGACCGCCCGCTGGCCGGCATCCTACGAGAAGTGGCCCTACGACCCTCGGCTCCTGACCCAGACCATCAGGCAGAGCGGGTTGATCGTTGGTCACGGCGAACGGGAGGTCCCGCTCACTCATCAGACCCTGCTGCACCATCTCAACTTCACCATCAAGCCTGGTTTCCACGTGCCGCAAGGCGACCGTCCGGAGCTGGACGTCGAAGTCGTCGTGACGAACGGTTCCGGTTCACAGCCCGCCAGGAACAGCCTGGCCCTCGACATCCGCATCGCATACAAGGGCGAGAACGTGGTGCGTGCGGACACGGTCTTCGGCTGGGTGTCGCCCGCCGCCTACCGGCGGCTGCGCGGAGACCGTCTCAGCGTCGACTGGGGGCAGTGGCCGGTGCCACCAGCCGTCGAACCGGACACCGTCGGCCGGCCCACCACCGACGAGGTGGTGCTTGCCGCCACCGATGAGCCGCTGCGGTGGCAGTTACGCTACGACGTGGACAACCGGCTGCTCTTCGATCACCCGGTCGACCACGTGCCAGGGCTGGCACTTCTGGAGGCCGCACAGCAGGCCGCCCACGCCGCTGTGGCACCGGCGTACTTCGAGCCCACCAGGGTCGCGGTCGCCTACCAGCAGTACGTCGAGTTCGACCAGCCGTGCTGGATCCTGGCTGAGCCGCCTTCTGACCAAAAGGCCGGAAAGCTCGCCGTCGTCGTCACTGGTGTGCAGGACGGCCGGCAAGCTTTCCGGGTCGAGTTCAGCGGCCGGGCGGGATAGCCGGCCGCGCTGTCACTGGTTGACGAATCCTCCGTCCACCGGCACCACGACGCCGGTGAGGAACGGGCAGCGGTCGCTCAGGAGCCATGCCGCCGCCTCCGCGATCTCCTCTGGCCCCGCCGTTCTTCCTTGCGGGGTCAGGGAGTTGGCGAGTTGCTCAAGACCGGGGTTGCGTCCGAACCAGTCCGTCGTGATCTCGCTCCGCGTGGTTCCGGGAGCGACGGCGTTCACCCGGATGCCCTGCTTGGCGTACTCGTCGGCGGCAGCCCGGGTGAACCCGACGACGGCGTGTTTGGAGGCGATGTACGGCGCGGCGGCAGGAATCGCCACGAGCCCTGCCACGCTGCTGTTGTTGACGATGCTGCCGCCTCCCCGCGGAAGCATCGCCGCTATTTCATGGCGCAGGCAGTTCCACAGGCCGCGCACGTTGATGTCCATGATGGAGTCGTACACATCGTCCTGCATGAGGTGCAGAGGGGTGCGATCGCCGCCTATGCCGGCGTTGTTAAAAGCGGAGTCCAGGCGTCCGAACTCGGAGACGGCGAAATCCACGGCCGCCGCCGCCTGTTCGGCCACGGATACGTCACTGACGACATAGGCGGCTTGGGCTCCACCGTCCCGCAGCTCGTCCACCATCGCGGCCAAACGGTCCTTCCGGCGTGCGGTGAGGACCACGGTCGCGCCCTCGCGGGCGAAGACTCGCGCTGCCGCGGCGCCAATTCCGCTGCTCGCCCCCGTAACGAGAACTACTTTGTCCAACAGAAGATCACTGGTCATCCACGGAGTCTGACAGACAGGCTGCGGGACATTCTCCGGTCCGGCTCGCATGCGGTCCCTCACACGGAATCCGGAATCGGGGATTCACGCACTGACCGCCCCAACGCCTTCACCACTGCCGCCGGTTCGCGGGCCGACCCGACCGAGTTTCCGGGCTCCATGAGCAGCAGCACCGCGCACTCCAGAAGCACGGTGGCGACCACCGCCTCCTGCCGGGCAGACAACGCCGGCTGCGGGCGGAAGGGAGGGCGGCCCGCCTGCTCCGGGCCGGGTACGAGGGCTCTCGCCAGGATGTGCCGGGCGCGTCGCAGCAGGGCGGTGCGCAAGGCCCTGTCGTCGCGTTCCTGCGGACTGAGCGCAGAGGGCACACAGGCTTCGAAACGCCTGAGCACCGCAGCTCCGAAGGGGTCGCGCAGGACGTCACCGTCCGACGGCCCGCGCGGCAGCGAGTGCACCAGCGACCTGTTCAGACCCTCGTTGAGCGCATCGACGAACCATCGCCCGATGGCGGCCTCGGGGACGCTCATGACACGTCTGCGGATCCGGTCTGCTGGAACGCCCCGTCGAAGAAGAGCAGCCCGGCGCCGCCGGGGCTCTTGCTCGCGTTGATCACGTTCCCGAGGAATATCGAGTGGTCACCGGAGTCGTGGAACTCGGTGAGTTCGCACTCCAGCCAGGCCAATGCCCCGTGCAGCAAAGGAGCCTGGGTGAGCTCGCCCGGCTCCCAGTCGAATCGGCGGAACTGTTCCGGGCCCAATGGGCGGCTCTTGTCGGCGAAATGGCGCGCCAGGCTCTCCTGGCCCGCGCCGAGAACGGAGACGGCGAACCGCTTCTGCGCCAGCACTGCCTTGTGCATCACCGCGCTGTGGGCGACGCAGCACAACACGGTGGGCGGGTCGAGCGATACGGAGGTGAAAGCATTGGCGGTCATTCCGTGGATGTCGTCGCCGCCAACACTCAGCACGATGACACCGGTGGCGAAACGTGCCATCGATTCCCGCAAGGATGACGGAGTCATCGGAATTCGGTTGGCAATCTTGTCAGTGGATACAGAAATCATGCCGAACCCTTCAGGAGACTGATGCTGAGAACATAGGACGGGCAAATCCCTGACCGTCCATTCACGGGTAACCCCCCGCCCAGCGCTCCCGGTCGGCGCTCACGTGTCCGCAGGCGTGTACGTGCCCCACACCTCGCGCAGCGCGTCACAGACCTCGCCGACGGTCGCGCCCGCGGCCAGGGCGTCCTTCATGGGGTGGAGAACGTTGCCGGCGCCCGTGGCCGCAGTCCGCATCCGGTTCATGCCGTCGCGCACACGCCGGTCCTCCCGCCAGGCTCGCAGCTTGGCGATGCGCTCCGCCTGCCGCGTCTCGACGGCCGGGTCGACGGGCCCAGCGGTGCCGGCCTGACGGCGCGCTCCGCCGTGCTCCGTCTCTCCGGCCCGGAAGTCCTGCGCAGTGTCCCGTGTCCAGAAGCCGCGCTCGATCGCGGCGAGTGCTCCGCCCGACTTCCGTACGGCGCCCATCACTTGCTGGGCAGCCGACTCGATGTCGTGGGTCATCGACTCGACGACGCACGAGCCGGTGAACGGATCGGCCGTCGCGGTCACCAGGTCCGCACCGTACTGCCGCGCCGTCGACCGCAGCAGCCACGACCTGGGGTCGCGTGCCGCGAGCCGCTCCCGCATCACGCGGGCCCAGATCCGGCGCGCCGCCCGCAATGTGGCCACCTCTTCGAGCAGTGTGCTGCGGGCCGCGAAGGAGAAGGACAGCCGGGGTGCGACCAGGTCCACCGCCGTCCCTGCCGCCACCGCCGCACGGACGTACTCGATCCCGTTCGACAGCGTGAACGCGACTTCTTCGGCCGGCGAGGCCCCCGCCCGCGCCATCCGGTCCCCCGAGACCGAGATCGCGGTCCAGCGGGGAATCTCCGTCCGGCAGTACGCCAGCGTGTCCGCGACCAGCCGCAGTGACGGTCCGGGCGGAAAGATGCCGGTGCCGCCCGCGACGTACTCCTCGAGGATGTCGTTGTGCACCGCGCCGGCGAGTTCCGTCCCCACGACCCCCTGTTCCTCGCCCACCAGCTGGTAGAGCAGCAACAGGACGGCCGCCGGGGCGCAGATCTCCAGGGACGTCGACACCCGGTCCAGCGGCACTCCCCCGAACAGCACTCGCATGTCGTCCACGGAGTCGACGGCCACGCCGGCCACGCCGACCTCGCCGCGGGCCGGTGGCATGTCCGAGTCGTAGCCCCGCCGCGTCGGCAGATCGAAGGCCACCGACAGCTCGGTGGCGCCGTTCGCGATCAGCTGCCGGTGGCGTGCGCCGGCCTCCACCACCGTGCCGGAACCCATGTGCTGACGCGTCGTCCACGGCCGCCCCGTGCAGGTCGACCCGTGCACCCCGCGCGTGAACGGGTGCCGTCCCGGCTCTCCGGGCCACACCGGCCGGTACCGTTCCGCGCGGGCGCGTGGTCCCCGAACCGGCTCGGCCGACGGTCCCTGCTCCGGCTTGTGCGCCATCGGCTGTACCTCCTGGTCGACTGTGCACAGGTCTCCGCGACGCGAATCCCGGGCAGGCGCTCAGCGTGCCCGGCCGCCGCTGACGCTCGGCGTCCGCTCACGCGCGGCAGACCGGAGGAACTCCACCAACTGTCTGCTGGTAGTGGTGGTTTCCTCTGTCCGGCCCAGGGTGACGGTGGTCGCGTGGCTCTTGCCCCCGGCCCAGGCCGGGCGGCGCAGCAGCAGCTCGGGGCCGGCTGAGGCGACCACGAACAGGGGGGCCGGTCCCGCGGACTCCGCCAGCTCCTCGACGATGTCCAGGACGCCCGTGCCCGCGCGGTGGAGGTCGTCGATGCACAGCACGACCGGCAGGTGCTGCGCCGCCTTCTGGAAGAAGTCGCGCCAGGCGGCCAGGGTCTCGGCCGCGGGCACGGCGGCGGGCTCGGCGTCGGCCTGGGTGTCCAGCAGGGGCATCAGGCAGGACAGGATCCAGCGCGCGCTCCGGTCGGAACGGAACAGGAAGCGCACTTGGGTGGTGAGGGCGGACCGCGCCGACTCCGGGTCGTCGCCCGGCCGTATGCCGCAGTAGGCGGCCAGGATCTGTGCCTGGGCCTTCAAGGGGTGTTCGGTGGGTGCGGCGGGGGTACGGCCCGTCAGGACCGTGGCCTTGCCCGGACGGGTTCCCATACGGCGACCGAACTCCCGCAGCAGACGGCTCTTTCCGGATTCGGACTCCCCCAGCACCGTCACCATGTGGGGTATCGCGCGGTCCCGGCTGCGCTTGACCAGCCCGCACAGGAGGTCGAGTTCGTACGCCGTGTCCGGGTCCTCGGCACCCGCCTCCTGCCGCGTCGCCTTGCGGCCGACCGCGAACCAGCCGGAGGGCCGGACGACCGCACGGCGGTAGGCGACCGTGTCCTCGGTCGCACGGCGGACCGCGTCGCTGGCCAGCACCTGGCCGGCCGGCACGTCGGACAGCAGCGACTGCGACTCGTCCAGCACCGCGCCGACGGCCGTGGGCGCGTCCGCCTTGCCGGAGTAACGGAGCAGCACCTCACCCGTCATCACCGAGGCGTGCACCGACAGCGATGTCAGGCCGGGCTCGGAACCGCTGGACACGTCGAGCACGTTGCGGATCGCCAGCGCCGCCAGCACGGCCTGGTCCGCGCCGCCGTCACCCGAGCCGTCGAGCCCGAACAGCGCCTGCGAGACGGACCCCATGGATGCCGTCACCGTGCCGCCGTACCGCTCGATCTGCTCCCTGACCACCGTGGCGGCGGCATCCAGAATGTCGTCCACGCCGTCGCCGACACCGTCACCGAGGTGAGGGGTCAGCCGGGTGCGGACCGACACGACACTGACAAGACGGCGCTGGATGCCCGTGTCCTGCCTCGCCGCTTCCTGACGACTCTGCGCCGGGATGCCCGCCTGCGCGACGGGAGGGCATCCGGAATCCGTGGGTGACGGCTCGGTGCGTACCGTGCCCGTGCCTGCCGTCTCGGCGCCGGTCCTCTGCGGAGGGACCGTTTGTGTGCGGACCGTCTGTGTGGGGACCGTCTGTGTGAGGACCGGCCGGGCGACGACCTGAGCCGAGTCCAGGGACAGCAGCGGGTCCTGCGTCAGAATCGCCCGCTGCAACTGCTGGAGGCCGTGGCCGGGCTCCAGGCCCAGGTTCTCGATCAGCAGCGACCGTACGCGGCTGAAGACATTGAGCGCGTCCGCCTGCCGGCCACAGCGGTACAGCGCCAGCATCAGCTGGCCGCACGACCGTTCCCGCAGCGGCTCGGCCGCCACCATGGTCTCCAGCTCCGCGAGTACGGCGTGGTGGCGGCCGCACGTCAGCTGCGCGTCGAAGTAGTCCTCCGTCACATCCAGCCGGGTGTTCTGGAGAGAAGCCAGTTCCGGCCACTCGAGGCCGGCCTCGACCAGGTCCGCCAGGGCGGAGCCGCGCCACAGGTCCAGCGCGTCGCGCAGCAGCACCGCCGCCTCGGCCGCGTCGCCCTGGGCGCGCTTCTCGCGGCCCTGGCCGACCCACTGGTGGAACAGGTGCAGGTCCACCTGCTCGGGTGCCACGCGCATCATGTAACCGGGCGGCTGGGTCAGCAGCGTTGCGACACCGGAGGCGTCATCCGGCGGAGACGAGAGGACGCCGCGCAGCCCGTACACGGCGTTCTGCAGGATCTTCCGCGCGGTCGTCGGCGCGTTGTCGTCGGGCCACAGGGCGTTCAGCAGCCGGCTCGTGGGGACCACCCGGTTGGCCTGGAGCAGCAGGAAGCCGAGCGTGCCACGCTGCTTGGTGCCTCTCAGCTCGACCGGCATGCCGTCGCAGACGACTTCCAGCGGTCCCAGTACTCGAAACTGCATGTCTCCCCCATCCGAACGCATCCGACAGCCCGGCGGCAGAAGCGCGGCGCACGGTCAGAACGCCGCGCCTCATGCCTGCCAGGATCCGGCCACCATGCTGCGCCGCCGCGGTCCAAGCTCACACAAACCTGGGACAAAGGGGCCCTGGAAGCGCATCGGCCGCGCGACCCCGCGGCCGTGCGGCCGGTGCAACGCGGGTACGGATGGGGGTGTGTGACCGGGCGTCACACACCCATGAAGCGCGCCTCGTCCTGGTCGCGCAGGACGGAGCAGACATCCTTGAGAGCCGCCTCCAACTGGGCGATCTCGGCGTCGGTCAGCAGGACGGACGGCTCAAGGCGGAGCGTGTTCACAGCGCTGCCGGTCGGGAAGAGACGGACGCCGTGCCCGCGCAGCAGGTATCCCGCCACGGCATAGCCGAGGAAGCCCGAGCGGGCGAGATCCTGGATCGTCGCGGCGGCCGACCCCGACTGGTCCTGGAACTCCACGCCCAGCATCAGGCCCGCGCCGCGGACGTCCTTGAGCACATCGGGAAACTCGGCACGGACCGCTTCGAGCATCGTCCGCAGGCTCCTGCCCCGCTCCTCGACGACGCGGTACAGCCGGCCGTCGTCGGCCTCCAGGAGCTCCAGCACCTTGAGGGCGACAAGGCTGGAGAACCCGTCCTTCGCGAAGGTCGAACTGTGCACGAGCTCGAACTCCTTGCGGTATCGGGACTCCCGGATCAGCGCGACGGACGTCTTGGCGACGCCTCCGCCCAGGCTCTTGGCCAGGGTGTAGTAGTCACCGCGCAGCCCGATGAGCGAGCTGGCCAGGAAGGCGCCCGAACGCCCCATGCCGCTCTGGATCTCGTCGACAATGACGGGGCAGTCGATCGCGTCGCAGGCCGTCCTGACCGCCTCCGCGAACTCCCGGTCGACCACGTTGATGCCGCCCTCCCCCTGAATGGGTTCCAGGACGAAGGCGCAGAAGACGGGGAACTCCCGCTCGACCACAGTGACCCTGCCGTCCGCGACAGCCAGGTCGAGCAGCACGCTCCGCTCGGCGTCGATGGTCTTCTGGATGGCGCCCGGCTGATCGAGGGGGATGAAGCGGGCCTGCGCGGCGAGCGCCTTGAAGGGCGTCCGGAAGCCCTCGTTGTGGGTGAGCTGCACACTGCCCACCAGCTTGCCGTGGAAGGCACCCTCGGGAGCGAGGAACAAGGGCGCCCTGGACATCCGCTGGGCGTTCCACCGGTCGATGTGTGCGATCAGTTCCTCGACGTCCTGGACCCGGTCGCCGGTGCGGCCTCCGCCGAACCGGTCGTAGACGCTGTCCGCCGGCACGGCGAGGCCGACGTGCACCAGGGAACGCACGTGCTCCACATGCTCGTTGATCTCCGCGCTCAGCGCCGCCGCCTTGAGCGTACGGTCGAGCTCGGCGTGCTTGACGGCCGCCTCGACCGCCTCGGCGCCGCTGTTGGCGAAGATCGCGAAGTAGCGCTCGTCGTCGCCCAGTTCGCGCCGCAGCACGGTGTTGAGCGCGGCGGCCAGCCGATTGGCGTGCGGAGCCCGCGAGAACTGGGCGTGGATCGGGAGGTGCGAGCGGAGCAGGTCCTGGGCGTACGTCACGATCTCGGGGTGGTTGTGTCCGAGGATCAGCGACCCGAAGCCCCCCACGAAATCGAGCACGGGTACCTCGCGCTGTTCCTCGTCGAGACGGTAGAGGGTGTTGCCCTCCGCCCGGACGTACTCGACGTCGAGGCCGACCGCGGCCAGCACCTCGGCGAGGTGGGGTTCCGCGAGACCGGCTTCGGAGGCTGTGGCGTTCATGTCGACTCCCTTGGGATCCCGGGACGTTGGCGCCCCGGCTGTTCGGATGCGGTGCGGCCCGGCACGGCGGCGCGGCGCGGCGCACAACGGAAGTGGGGCGCGGCCGTCCGTCACCGGCCGCGGCGCACAACGGAAGTGGGGCGCGGCCGTCCGTCACCGGCCGGCCGCGCCCCACTCGCTCGGCTCGCCGGCCTTGCCGGCACCGGGAGACTGTCGCCTCGCCGGTCAGACGACGGCGAAGCCCTTCTCGTCCTGGCGCCGCAGGACGCCGCACACCGCGCGCAGGGCCCTCTCCAGCTGCGCGATGTCCTCGTCGCTGACGTAGATGGACGGCTCGAACCGGAACGTGTGCATGGCGCTCGCGGTGGTGAACGTACGGATGCCGTGGTTGCGCAGGAGATAGCCGGCGACGGCAAACCCGATCATGCCGTGCTGGGTCTGTTCGCGGATGACCTCGGACGCGGCCTCCGACTGGTCCTGGAACTCCATGCCCAGCATCAGGCCTCGGCCGCGAACGTCCTTGACGACGTCCGGGAAGTCGGCGCGGACCGCTTCCAGCATGGTCTTCAGCTTGCCGCCGCGCTCCACGCCCGCGCGGTACGCCTGCCCGCCGTCCGCCTCCAGCATCTCGATCACCTTGAGGGCGATGAGGGAGGAGAAGCTGTCCTTGCCGAAGGTCGAGCTGTGGATGAGCTCGAAGTCGTGGCGGTAGCGGCCCTCCCGGATCAGCACCACACCGGTCTTGGCGATGCCGCCGGCCAGACTCTTGGCCAGGATGATGTAGTCACCGCGCAGCCCGATGTGCGACGCGGCGAAGAAGGCGCCGGAGCGGCCCGTGCCGCACTGGATCTCGTCGGAGACGACCGGACAGCCCAGCTCGGCGGACACCTGCTCGATCGCCCGCGCGAACTCCTGGCTGAGCGGCCGGATTCCCGCTTCGCCCCGGATCGGCTCCAGGAAGAAGGCCCCGAAGACGGGGAAGTCACGCTCGACGACGCGGACCACACCCTCTTCGACCACGACGTCGAGCACCGGGACGCGCTCGTCGCTGACGATCTTCGCGAGGGCGTCGGGCTGGTCGGCGGGCACGAAACGGGCCTGCGCGGACAGCGACTTGAAGGGAGTGCGGAACATCTCGTTGTAGGTGAGCTGGATGCTGCTCGCCAGCTTCCCGTGGAAGGACCCCTCGATGGTGAGGAAGAGCGGCGGGGTGGCGGCGGCCGCCCCGTTGCGTCGCTGGATCTCCGCGATCAGGTCCTCGAACCCGGTGCTCCCCGCCACGCCGGCCAGTCCGTACGCATCCGGGGACACCTGCGCGGTGCCGTCGCTCACGGCAGCCCGGGCGGCCCCGATGTTGTCCTCGACGCCGCCGAGGAGTTCCCGTGCGCGTTGCAGCCGGTCGAACTCCGCGTGCTTGATCGCGATTTCGACGGCCTCCGCCCCGGAGTTGCCGAACAGGGCGTAATAGGGCTCGTCCGTGTGCAGCTCACGCTTGATGATCTTGTTGAGAGTGGTCGCGAGGTCGTTGGTGTGCGAGTGCCGTGCCAGCTGCGTGTGCACCGGGATCTTCGCGTCCAGGATCTCCTTGGCGCGCTCGGCGATCTCGGAGTTGTTGTGGCCGAGCATCAGGGAGCCGAAGCCGCACGCGAAGTCCACGACCCGGTGCTCATGGCCCTGTTCGTCGGTGTAGTGGAGAGCGTTGCCCTCGGCTCGGGTGTACTCGACGTCGAGCCCGAACGGAGAGAGCATCTGTCGCACGTTGGCGTCGGCGAGCACGGGCGCGGCGACTGCAGTCATTTCGTCCCCAGTTTCTCTTTTTTGATGTTGCGTCAGTGGACCAGCCGGCTGCCGGGATGGGACCCGGGCCCCAGCAACGGGCCTCGGCGCGCCGCGGCCCGTGTGGGTGTCGGCTCCGGGCGCGGGCGGGCCCTGCCGTGGCGGCAGTCCACGCATGCGAGTGGGAGATTCCGGAGCCTCTGCGAGGCTAGGTGCGGCCCCTCATCAGCCGGTCACTGAGCAGTCTGCGAGGCGGTGGGGACAGGTCCGGGGCGACTCAGCCCGGGTCCGCGGACAGTGCCTCGTCGGGCGTCAGCGCGCTGCCGCGCCGGTACGCGGTCCGACAGGCGTCCTCGTCGAGGTGCTCCCGTACCGCCGCCGTGATCCGGTCGACGTCGCCCCGTTCGGCGGGGGGAAGCGGCATGCCGACGGAGTCCCTGGCGGCGTGCGCCGCGCCGAGCAGCACGGCGGCGTACTCGTGGCGGCCCGCGAGGGCGTGAGCTCCCGCCAGGCCTTCCAGGGCCAGCGCCATGGCCCGGGCGTCGCCCGTGTTGCGGGCCGAAGTCCAGCCGTCCAGGTGCAGGCGCAGCGCCTGGTCCGCGTCGCCCCGCTGCTCGGCGACGAAGCCGAGTTCGGCCAGCACCAGCGCGCGGCCGGGTTCGAAGGACATCTTGGACTGCCACCGCAACACGTGCCGCATATGGGCTTCGGCGGTGTCGAGCCGTCCTTCGCGGCGAGCGCCGAGGCCGAGTCCCACCTCGGCATGGATCTCCCCGGGCTTGAAGCTGTGCTCGGCGGCGAGGCGCATCGCCCGCTGGTGGAACTCCCGTGCCCTGGCGTGGTCTCCGGTGAGCATGGCGGTGCTGCCCAGGCTGGTCAGCCGGTCGGCGGCCTCCGGCCACAGCCCGAGGTCCTCGGCCATGCGCAGCCCCTCCTGGTGCAGCTGCGCCGCGCGTTCGTAGTCGCCTGCCATCTCCTCCAGCGAGGCGAGCGGTTCGACGGTCTGCAACTGCCCCCAGCCGTCGGCGAGTTCGGCGAAGAGCTCCGCACTGCGCCGCCCGTCCTGCGCGAGCCGGGCCAGATCGCCGCGTACATGTGCCTGGTTGGCCCGTACGCTCAGCGCCGCGGCAGTTCCCCAGGTGTCACCGAGGGCCTGGAACCCCGCCAGTGCCTGCTCGATGAGTTCCTCACTGGTGGCCTGGTCACCGACGCCGAACAAGGCGAATCCGAGGAACCACTGGGCCCTGGCCCGCTCCCGCCGGTCCGTGATGTCCCGGCACAGCTCCACGGCGACCCTGCTGTGCTGCGTCCGCTCGGTGCCGTCGCCGACCAGCACGGCGAACCCCGCCTGCCACGCCTGGGCCTGGGCCCGCAGGGACGCCACGGCCTCCGGGTTCCGGGCGGCCCCGGTCTGCCCCGCTGCGGCGAGCGCCGCCTCCAGCGACCGGCCCGCCTCCCGCAACCGGCCCCGCAGGAACCAGTACCAGGTCAGCGCGTTGACCAGCCTGAGGGCGTCCTCGTCGGCACCGTGCCGGCCCGCGTCGTCGAGCGCCCGGCGCACGTTGGCAGCCTCCGCGTCCAGGAGGCGCAGCCTGCGCCGCTGGTCGGGGCCGTGCATCAGCGGCGCGGTGCGCTCGGCCAGCTCGGTGTAGTAACGACGGTGACGCCGGAGCACGTTCTGGCTCTCGCCCGCCTCGTCCAGGCGGGCCAAGCCGTACTCCGCGACGGATTCGAGGAGCCGGTAGCGCGGTTCGTCGCCGCTGTCGACCATGACGACCAGCGAGCGGTCCACCAGGCGGGCCAGCAGGTCCAGGACGTCGTCGGGATCCACCCCTTCCCCGGTGCAGATGGCCTCCGCCGCCTCCAGGGTGCACCCCTCGGCGTGGACGGCGAGACGGCGCAGCACTGTGCGCTCGGGACCGGTCAGCAGGTCCCAGCTCCAGTCGATCATCGCCCGGAGCGTCTGCTGCCGGGGCGGAGCACCCCGGTACCCGCCGGCGAGGAGCCGGAAGCGGTCGTCGAGCCGCCTGACCAGCCCCCGGACGCCGAGCGCCCGCACCCGGGTGGCGGCCAGTTCGAGCGCCAGAGGAATCCCGTCGAGCCGACGGCAGATCACCGACACGTCCCTGGCGTTGCCCGCGTCGAGCGTGAAGCCGGGTGCCGCGGCGGCAGCTCTGGCGACGAACAGCTCGACGGCACTGGAACGTGCCACGTCGTCAAGTCCCGGCTCGCGGGCCGGATCGGGCACCTCCAGCGGCGGCACGGCCCACACCACCTCGCCGAGAATCCCGAACGGCTCCTGGCTGGTGGCGAGGAGCCGCAGGCCGGGAGCCCGCTTCAGCAGCAGCGTCGCCAGATCGGCGACCGCGTCGACGATGTGCTCGCAGTTGTCGAGGAGCAGCAGGAGCCGCTTGTCGCCGAGAGCCTCGGCGAGACTCTCGGCGGGTGAGGAGGGTCCATGCGCGCCGGGCGACACGGGCCCCGAAGCCTCCCGGATACCGAGCGCCGTCATAACGGCCTCCGCCACCGGGTCCACCGCGTTCGCACTGCCGGTACGGCCCAGCGCGGCGAGCTCGACCAGCCATGCGCCGTCGCGGAAGCCGGCGGCGAGCTGGGCCGCCGTCTCCAGCGCGAGCCGGGTCTTGCCGACGCCGCCGGAGCCGGTCAGCGTCACGTGCCGCGCGCTGCCGAACAGGCCCTTCACCTCGGCCACCGCGCCCTGTCGGCCGACCAGATCGGTCAGCGGAGCGGGCAGGTTCGTGGCGGGACGAGACGGGGTCGCAGCGGTGGAGGGGACGCTCAGCCCGGCGTCCTGCTCCAGCATCGCCTGGTGCAGAGCCGTGAGTTCGGGGCCGGGGTCCAGGCCCAGCTCGTCGGCGAGCCGGGTCCGCAGTTCCTGGTAGCCGGCCAGTGCCTCGCCCGCACGGCCGGAGGCGTAGAGCGCGCGCATCTGGAGACCGCGCAACCGCTCGCGCAGCGGGTGGCGCACGACGAGCTCGTGCAGCTCTCCCGCCACGTCGAGGTGTTCGCCCAGTTCGATGCGGGCCTCGGCGAGCGCTTCGAGCGCGGTGAGACGGGCCTCTTCGAGGCGGGTGATGACCGGACGGGCGAACGCGGCGTCCTCGAAACCGGAGAAGGCCGTGCCCCGCCACAGCGCCAGCCCGTCGGACAGGAGTGCCGCGCGGGTGCGGGCCGATTCGGCGGCCCGGGCGCGCGCCGTCAGAACCCCGAACCGGTCCATGTCGACGCTCTCGGGTTCCGTACTCAGCAGATACCCGTCGTCGCGCAGCGTCAGCAGATCGCGGCCGCCCGCCTCCGCGTCCTCGAACACCTTCCGCAGCTGCCAGACCTTGGTCTGCAGCGCGGCGGCGGGATTGCCCGGGAGCTCCCCCTCGCCCCACAGCTCGTCGACGAGTCTGTCCGCGGACGCCGGGTGCCCGTCGTGCGACAGCAGCGCGGCCAGCAGCGCTCGGGTCTTGACTCCGGGCACGGTGACCGGACTGCCGTCAGCCCTCCAGACAGCCAATGGCCCCAATACCCCGAATCGCATGGGCGCCACGCTAACGCAGCGCGTGACCTGCCGGGAGTTGACCGTGAGCGGGTGGTGAGCGGGTCGAGAGTGACCCGCCGCAGTCTGGGACACGTCCACCACCGTCGGCGGTATGCCGACCCGGCGCAGGAGCATCCGATGTCCGACAACAGCCGTCTGCGGTTGGCGATCATCATCGGCAGTACGCGCCGGGGTCGCTTCGGTCCCACCGTGGCCCGGTGGTTCACCGGTCAGGCCCGCCGGCGCAGGGACCTCGACGTCGATCTGATCGACCTGGCGGAGGCGAAGCTGCCCGACACGCTCGGTGACGAGTGCGAGGAGCTGCCCCGGCCCGTGGCGGAGCTGGCTCCGCGCCTCGCCGCAGCGGACGCCTTCGTCGTGGTGACCCCGGAGTACAACCGGAGCTTTCCCGCTCCGCTCAAGACCGCCATCGACTGGTACCTGGACGAGTGGAAGGCCAAACCGGTCGCGTTCCTGTCCTACGGCGGGCCGTCCGGCGGGCTGCACGCCACCGAGCAGCTGCGCAGCGCCTTCACCGAGGTGCACGCGGTCGCGATCCGTGACGGCATCAGCATCCCCAACTACTGGGACGAGTTCGACGCCGACGGCCACTGGCCCAAGACATCCGCACGCTTCACGGCGTCCGTCAAGGCGACGCTCGACCAACTCACCTGGTGGGCGCGGGTGCTGCATGACGCCCGGGACGTGCGCCCGTACGAAACCTGACCCCTCTGGGTGCCGTCGAGGCCCCACACCCGTCCCCCGTCCCCCTGCCCCGGACCACCAGGGCGCAGACGATTCACGAACCTTGGAGGGTTCCCCATGACGACAGAAACTCAGGCCTCCGCGGACCTGAGGGCCGGGCCACGGGAGTGGCTCGGGCTCTTCGTGCTCACGCTTCCCACCATCCTGCTGGCCCTTGACGCGACGGTGCTGAACCTGGCGGTTCCCCACATCAGCGCGGATCTCGAGCCCAGCAGCACCGAACTGCTGTGGACGGTCGACATCTACGGCTTCATGATCGCCGGTTTCCTGGTGACCATGGGCACGCTGGGCGACCGCATCGGCCGCCGCCGGCTGCTGATGATCGGGGCGCTCGGCTTCGGGCTCGCGTCGATCCTCGCCGCGAAGTCCACCAGCCCGGAGATGCTGATCATCGCCCGCGCGCTGCTCGGTATCACCGGCGCCACACTGATGCCGTCGACGCTGGCCCTGATCAGCAACATGTTCAAGGACCCCCTTCAGCGCGGCGTGGCCATCAGCGTGTGGGTGACCTGCTTCTCCGTCGGTATCGCAGTCGGCCCGGTCCTGGGCGGTGCGCTGCTGGAGTGGTTCTGGTGGGGTTCGGTGTTCCTGCTGGCCGTGCCGGTCATGGTGGTGCTCCTGGTGGCGACGCCGCTGCTGCTCCCCGAGTACAAGGACACGGAGGCGGGCCGTATCGACCTGGCCAGCGTGGGACTGTCCCTGGTCGCGGTGCTTCCGACGATCTACGGGATCAAGCGCGCGGCCGAGCACGGCGCGGACGTCCTTGCGGTCGGGACGATCCTGGCCGGTGTGGTCTTCGGCGTGGTGTTCGTACTGCGACAGCGCAAGCTGGCCGATCCGCTGATGGACCTGCGGCTGTTCGCGAACCGGGCGTTCACGGTCGCGCTGCTGGTGCTGCTGCTCGGCCTCGGCCTGATGGGCGGGCTGTACCTGTTCATCACGCAGTACCTCCAGCTGGTGGAGGGCCTGACTCCGATCAAGGCGGGGCTGTGGCTGCTGCCCGCGGCCGTGGCACTGATCGTGGCCTCCTCGCTGACGCCCGCGCTCGCCCGCAGGGTGCGGCCCGGATATCTCGTCGGCGGCGCGCTGTTCATCTCGGTGCTGGGCTACGCCCTGATCAGCCAGGTCGACAGCACCGACGGGCTGCCGCTGCTGGTGACCGGCTTCGTGCTCATCTACACCGGCATCAGCCCGATGATGGTCCTCGGCACGGACCTGGTCGTCGGCTCGGCGCCGCCGGAGAAGGCCGGTTCGGCCGCGGCGATGTCGGAGACGGCCATGGAGTTCGGCATCGCGCTGGGCATCGCCGGCCTGGGCAGTGTCGTCACCGCCGTGTACCGGGACGAGATCAACGGTGCCCTTCCGCAGGACGTCCCGGAGTCGGTCGCGAGCACCGTGCGCGAGACGCTCGCCGGTGCCGACTCGCTGTCCGACACGGTGGGCACCGAGGTCATCGAGCAGGCCAGGGAGGCGTTCACCAACGGGCTGAACCTCGCGAGCGGTATCGCGGGCGCCATCGTGGCGGCGCTGGCCGTCGGCGCGATCGTGCTGCTGCGTCACCTCCCGGCAGGCGGTGCCGAGGACGAGGGCGCCGGTGAGGCGGCCCCTGTGGCAGAACCTGCCACTGCCGGTGACGGCCGCTGAGGCACGGCGCGAAGATGGTCTCGGGGCGGCCCGGTCGAGTCGATCGACCGGGCCGCCCCGCGCGTGTGTGGGCCCGGGTCCGTGTGTCTGGGCCCCGGGCCGGGCGTGTGGGAGCCGCGGCGTGCGGACCCCGGTCCCCGTGGCGCGTGCCGGGTTCGCACACGGACAACAGGCCGACGGCGCCGGTTCGGGCGGTAAGGCTCTTCGCGGACCCAGCGTTCCGGCGCGTTGTTGTGCCCATCGACCGAGCGACGACTCGGCCGACGGCACACGGCACCGGCCAACGCCCCGCCCCACGACGCCGCCCGCCGGCAACCGTCCCGGCGGGTACGACAACGGCCTCCGGCCGGGCGGTGGACACCGCTCGGCCGGAGGCCGTGATCGACGGACGGGTCATGCGGCCGCGGCGGGCTGCTCCTCCGGTATGGGGCGGTCGATGGCCATGAGCCACTTGCCGTCCTCGCCGCGTCGCAGGACGTCGGTGCAGGTGCCGCGCAGCTCCTGGCGCTCACCGTCCGGCCCCGGCACCTCCATCTCGTAGTCCACGACGATGAGTTGGACGTCTCCGGCCGTGTACGAGTGGCGCAGCGTCGCCTTCAGCGATGGCTTCTGCGCGAGCAACTCCGTGATCTTCGCCTTGCGCGCGGCGCCGGTCAGGGGCGCGCCCGACAGGTTCGAGATCGCGTCGTCGCGGTACAGCCGGTCGAAGACGGCCCCGTCGTACGAGTTGAAGGCGATGAGGAAGACCTCGTTCTGCTGGTCGGGGTCAGCGGTGAGTTCCAGGGCGTTCAGATCGATACCGGTGCTCATGACGGTCCCTCTCTTGTGGGCAGGTCTGCTGGTCGAGTTGTTGTCACGGGAGTTGCGGCTGCCGCCGCCCGGCGGCGGGCGGCTCGTGCCTTGTGCTTGGCACGCGCGCTCCGCTCGGTGAGCCACCACTCCGCGACCAGGAGGGTGGTGACCCACCCGGGCCAGTCGGCGTTGCCGACCAGGTTGTGGACCCATGCCTCCTGCACAGCTGGGTCGTTCGAGGAGGGGGCCGGCAGGACGGTGGCTTCCAGCAGCCAGGCGTAGACACGGTTCAGCGGGATCGCCATGGTCGCGGCGAAGCTGCGGATCATCCACCGGCGGTGGTCGGCCCATCTGCGCTGCCGGGCGGTGCGGTACCCCGCGATCGTGAAGACCAGCCACAGCACCGACAGCATGACGCTGCTCATGCGCATCGTCAGGCCGTTGGGGCTGGTGGCACCGACCACGAGTCCCAGTGCGCCGGCCGGGAGAGCCCCCGCGAAGACGTACAGCCGGCCGCTGACACGGTGCACCGCGGGGTGTGCCTGCCGAAGCCAGGGCCAGACCTGGAGACAGCAGGTGACGATGGCCACCGTCCCGAACAGGATGTGCGCCACCAGCAGGGGGTAGTGGAGCGTGAAGTCGCCCGGCTGCTGCACACGGGACCGGTCGGGGTCGAAGGTGAGGTAGCGGGGCAGCGACAGTACGAGGAAGACCGCGCACACCGTCGCGAGCGGGCCGATCCAGGGACGCTGCCACCACGGCCGCGCGGTGGACCCGTTTCGGCCGGACCCTTCCGTGTCCGGTGTTGATGAGGACGGTAAGTCGGCGGTTTTCACCACCGATTCACCCGGCTATTTCGTTCCGCGGATCTCCGTAGGGATCGTCGATGGCATAGCGCCAATTGCCGTCGGCGCCGCGACGCAGAACGTCGGTCGCGAGACCGCCGAATGACTCCCTCGTTCCGCCCTCGCCGTCGACCTCCATCCTCCAGTCGACAGACAGCAGAGCGGTGTCACTCGTGACGTGCGACTCCCTGATTTTCGCGCTCAATTCGGGGCGCAGCTTGAGGAATTCCGCGAGATTCGCCCTGCGCGTCTCCCCGCTCAGCGGCTTTCCGGGCTCCCAGACGGACACCGCTTCCTCGATGTAGAGCTGGTTGATGGCGTCGGCGTCGCCCGCGTTGAACGTGCGCACGTAGTACGCGAGGTGCTCTTCCACCCCGCCCGCGTGGACGACGGCACCGGATTTCCCTGCCATGACTGGAACCTCCTGTGGAACAAGATTGCTTGTGGCTTTCCAGGACTCCTCGGCATGTCGTCGAGCAAATCCGGGGCCAACCTAGCCGGGGCCTCTCATCGGGAGGTAACAGGACGTCCACAAGGCCGCCTCAGCGGCCGGGTTATCGGCACGTTACCGCTCACTGAACGACGCTGTTCGGACCATTGTTACGTTGAAGTGCGGTCACCAATTTTCCGTTTTCAGAGGCGTGTTGAAAAACCTCAACACGTCTTGGACCACGCCGCAGGTCCGGCGGCGACGAAAGGGCGGACGAGTCAGATGGCGAGTGAGCACCGGTCGGTGGCGGCGGATTCGTACGAGGTGCACGACACGGCGGTCGCGGTCGTCGGAATGTCGTGCCGGCTGCCGATGGCGGACAATCCCGCGGAATTCTGGGAGTTGCTCCGCGAGGGACGCAGCGCCGTCTCCGACGTACCGGCCGACCGCTGGGACACGCGCTCGGCCCAGGACGCGTCGCACGGACCGCAGGCACCGCGGCGAGGCGGATTCATCGACGGCGTAGGGGACTTCGACGCGGCCTTCTTCGGCATCTCGCCCCGTGAGGCCGTCTCCATGGACCCCCAGCAACGACTCGTGCTGGAGCTCGCCTGGGAGGCGCTGGAGGACGCGGGGATCGTGCCAGCGACGCTGCGCGGCAGCCGCACGGCGGTCTTCGTGGGCACCTTGCGGGACGACTACACGAATCTGGTCTACCAGCACGGCACGGACGCGATCACCCAGCACACGATGGCCGGGGTGAACCGGGGTGTCATCGCCAACCGGGTCTCGTACTACCTCGGTCTGCACGGGCCGAGTCTGACCGTGGACTCCGCCCAGTCCTCCTCCCTCGTCGCCGTCCACCTGGCCTGCGAGAGCCTCCGGTCGGGGGAATCGTCGACGGCCGTCGCCGCCGGTGTGAACCTGAACGTCCTCGTCGAGAACGCGGTCACCGAAGAGCGCTTCGGCGGCCTGTCGCCCGACGGTCTGAGCTACACGTTCGACGCCCGCGCGAACGGCTTCGTGCCGGGTGAGGGCGGCGGCGTCCTGATCCTCAAGCCCCTGGCCGCGGCTCTGGCCGACGGCGACCGCATTCACGGCGTGATCCGCGGCAGCGCCGTGAACAACGACGGCTCGACCGCCGGCCTGACCGTGCCGAGCCAGGCCGCGCAGGAGCAGGTGCTTGCGTCCGCGTGCCGCAGGGCGTCGGTCGATCCGGCGTCCGTGCAGTACGTGGAACTGCACGGGACCGGCACCCCGGTAGGGGACCCCATCGAGGCCGCGGCGCTCGGAGCGGCGCTCGGCACCGGGCGCACCCCCGAGAACCCGCTGCTGGTCGGCTCGTCGAAGACCAACGTCGGGCACCTGGAGGGCGCGGCGGGCATCGTCGGCATGCTCAAGGTGCTGCTGAGCCTGCGGCACCGCGCGTTGCCCGCCAGCCTGAACTTCGAGACTCCCAACCCCCGTATTCCGCTGGCCGAACTGGGTCTGTCCGTCCAGCGGGAGTTGACGCCTTGGCCCCACGAGGACCGGGAGCTGTTGGCGGGCGTGAGCTCCTTCGGCATGGGTGGCACCAACTGCCACGTCGTGCTGTCCGAGGCTCCCCGTATTGCGGACGACCAGCTGCGGGCCACTGCGCCTTCGAGTAGCCCGGCCGCCGCCGGGGTGCTGCCGTGGGTGCTCTCGGGCCGCGGCCCGCAGGCGCTGCGCGCCCAGGCCGGGCGGCTGCACACGTTCCTCTCCGACGGCTCGCGGACCCCCGCGGACGTGGGCTGGTCGCTGCTGTCGTCCCGGACCCTGTTCCCGCACCGCGCCGTCCTGCTCGGCGGTGACAGCGAGGTGCGGGCCGGACTGGAGGCTCTCGCCGCCGGGACGCCCGCGGCCGGTGTCGTCACCGGCTCGGTGCAGCCGGGCGGGCTCGGCGTCCTGTTCACGGGACAGGGCTCGCAAAGGGCCGGCATGGGGCGGGAGTTGTACGCGGCCTTCCCTGTCTTCGCGGGCGCGTTCGACGACGTGTGTGCCCATCTGGACCCGCTGCTGGAGCGGCCGCTGACCGGGGTGATCGCCTCCGGCGAGGGCCTGGAGCGCACCGGGTGGACGCAGCCCGCGCTGTTCGCCCTGGAGGTGGCGCTGTACCGGCTTGTGGAGTCCTGGGGCGTACGCCCGGACTTCGTGGCCGGGCACTCGGTCGGCGAGGTGGCCGCGGCTCATGTGTCCGGCGTGCTCACACTGGCGGACGCGGCGCGCCTGGTCGCGGCCCGCGGGCGGCTGATGGAGGCGCTGCCGGAGGGCGGCGCCATGGTTGCCGTGGAGGCGCCGGAGGACGAACTGCTGGAGCTGCTGGCCCCGTACGAGGACCGTGCCGGGATCGCCGCGGTCAACGGGCCGCGGGCGACTGTGGTCTCGGGAGCCGAGGACGCCGTCCTGGCCGTCGCCGGGCAGGCGTCCGAACGAGGCTGGAGGACCAAGCGGCTGACGGTCAGTCATGCCTTCCACTCGCCGCTCATGGAGCCGATGCTGGAGGACTTCCGCCGGGTGGTGGAGACGTTTGCCTTCGAGGCCCCGCGCATCCCCGTGGTGTCCACCGTGACCGGCCGGGTCGCGGAGAGCGATGCCTTGTGCTCGCCCGACTACTGGGTGGACCAGGTACGCCGTCCGGTCCGGTTCCTGGAGGCGGTCCGTGCCCTTGAGGCCGAGGGCGTCGGCACCTTCCTCGAGCTGGGGCCGGACGGGGTCTGCGCGGCCATGGCCGCGGAGTCCGTGCTCACCGCCGAGGCGGTCGCGGCGGTCCCGGCGCTGCGCGCCGGCAGGTCCGAGCCGCAGTCGCTGCTGACCGCGCTCGCCTCCGTCTTCGTACGCGGTACGGAGGTGGACTGGGCCGCGGCGTACTCGGGAACCGGCGCCCGTCGCACCGAACTGCCCACCTACGCGTTCCAGCGGGAGACGTACTGGATCGACGGCGCCCCGCGCGCCGCGACGGCGCGTTCGGCCCCGGCCGATTCCGGTCCGGGCGCACCCGGGCCGCGGCCCGCGGTCGCGGCCGGTGGGCTCGGCGAGCGGCTCGCCGCCTTGCCGGCTTCGGAACGGGTGCGCACGGTGACCGAATTGGTGTCCGCGCACACGGCTGCCGTCCTGGAGTACGGGCCGGACAGCACGGTCGACCTCCGGGCCGCCTTCAGGGACCTGGGCTTCGACTCGCTCATGGCGGTGGAGCTGCGCAACGCGCTCGCCGCTGCCACCGGGCTCGCTCTGCCCAGCGGCCTCCTGTTCGCCCACCCGACGCCGGGCGCCCTGGCCGGGCACCTGCTGGCAGAGCTGACCGGCACCGGCGAAGCCGCCGACGAGCGCTCCGGACCGGCGGACGCCGGTGAGCCGATCGCCATCGTGGGCATGGCCTGCCGGTACCCGGGCGGCGTGAGCTCACCCGAGGCGCTGTGGAAGCTCGTGTCCGAGGGGGGCGACGCGATTCTTGGCTTCCCCGAGGACCGCGGCTGGGCCGAGGACCTGTTCGACCCCGAGCTCCGGCAGCCGGGCCGGAGCGCAGTCGACACGGGCGGTTTCCTGCACGACGCCGGCGGCTTCGACGCGGCCTTCTTCGGCATCTCGCCGCGCGAGGCACTGGCAATGGACCCGCAGCAGCGCCTGCTGCTGGAGACCGCCTGGGAGGCCGTGGAGCGCGCAGGCATCGACCCGGCCTCCTTGCACGGCAGCCGTACCGGTGTGTTCGTCGGCGGGACGGCTCTCGAATACGGCCCGCGCATGCACTCCGCGCCCGCGAACGTCCAGGGGCACGTCCTGACCGGCACCACCGCGAGCGTGATGTCCGGACGCATCGCCTACCAACTGGGGCTGATCGGCCCGGCGGTGACCGTCGACACGGCGTGCTCCTCCTCACTGGTGGCGTTGCACATGGCGGTACGGTCGCTGCGCTCCGGCGAGACCAGCCTTGCCCTCGCCGGAGGCGTCACCGTGATGTCCACGCCCGGCATGTTCGTCGAGTTCTCCCGGCAGCAGGGGCTGGCCCCGGACGGCCGGAGCAAGTCCTTCGCCGCGTCGGCGGACGGTACGTCCTGGGCCGAGGGCGCGGGCCTGCTGCTCGTCGAGCGGCTGTCGGACGCACGCCGCAACGGCCACGAGGTGCTCGCGGTCATTCGCGGCACCGCCGTCAACCAGGACGGCGCCTCCAACGGGCTGACCGCGCCGAGCGGGCTCGCCCAGCAGCGGGTGATCCGAGAGGCCCTCGACGACGCGGGCCTGCCGGCCGACGCCGTCGACGCGGTGGAGGCCCACGGCACCGGCACCCGGCTCGGCGACCCGATCGAGGCCGAGGCCCTGCTCGCCACGTACGGCCGGGACCGCGAAGGCCGGGAGCCCGTCTACCTCGGCTCGCTGAAGTCCAACATCGGCCACACACAGGCCGCCGCGGGCGTCGGCGGCATCGTCAAGATGGTCCAGGCCATGCGGCACGGCACCCTGCCCAGGACCCTGCATGTGGACGAGCCCACGCCGCACGTCGACTGGTCCTCGGGCACGGTGGAGCTGCTCGCCGAGGAGCGGGAGTGGCCGCGTACCGGCCGACCGCGCCGTGCCGCCGTCTCGTCGTTCGGGATCAGCGGCACCAACGCACACGTCGTGCTCGAACAGGCCGCGGACGCCGATGTCCCCGCGCCCGACGCCACGGCCGCGCCGACGACCCCGGTGCCGTGGGTGATCTCCGCCCACGACGACACGGCGCTGCGGGCGCAGGCCGCCCGGCTGCGCGAGCACGTCGCCGGCCACCCCGGACTGCCGGTCGCCGACGTCGGCCGCTCGCTGGCCGCCCGTACCGCCTTCGACCGGCGTGCGGCCGTGACCGGAACGGACACCGCCGACTTCCAGGCGGGCCTGGCGGCCCTGGCCCGCGGCGAGCAGGCGCCGAACGTGGTGCGGGGCGACGCAGGCCGGGCGGGCGGGACGGCGTTCCTGTTCACCGGCCAGGGCGCCCAGTACCCGGGCATGGGACGGGAGTTGTACGACTCGCACCCGGTCTTCGCGGAGGCACTCGATGCTGTGGCCGCGGCCCTGGACGGCCATCTGGAGCGGCCGCTGCTCCAGGTGATGTTCGCCGCCGACGGCTCGAAGGACGCCGGCCTGCTGCACCGCACGACGTACACCCAGCCCGCGCTGTTCGCCGTGGAGGTGGCGCTGTTCCGGCTGCTGGAGCACCACGGGTTCGTACCCGACCGGCTGGCGGGCCATTCCATCGGCGAGCTGGCCGCCGCGCACGTGGCGGGTGTGCTGTCCCTGCCCGACGCCGCCGCGCTCGTTGCCGCGCGCGGCCGGCTCATGCAGTCGGCCCCGTCCGGCGGCGCCATGATCGCCGTACAGGCGGACGAGGCCGAGGTGACACGGACCCTGGCGGGTCACGACGGTGCCCTCGCCGTCGCCGCGGTCAACGCCCCCGCCGCGGTCGTCGTCTCAGGTGACGACGACGCCGCCGAGCAGGTCGCGGCCCACTGGCGGGAGCAGGGACGCAGGACGCGCCGTCTGCGCGTCAGCCACGCCTTCCACTCACCGCACATGGACGGTGTCCTCGACGAGTTCCGGGCGGTCGCCGCGGGTCTGGAGTTCCGGGCGCCCGCGATCCCGGTCGTGTCGACCGTGACCGGCGCGCTCGCCACCGCCGACGAGCTGATGTCGCCCGACTACTGGGTCCGCCAGATCCGCGGCACCGTGCGCTTCCTCGACGCGGTCCGCACGCTGGAGGCCGACGGTGTCACCCGGTTCGTCGAGGTCGGCCCCGACGCGGTGCTCGCCGCCATGGCGGAGGCCTCCTTCACCACGGAGCGCGCCACGGCCGTCCCGCTGCTCCGCGCCGGCCGTGCCGATGCCGAGGTCTTCGCCTCGGGGCTCGCGCAGGTCTACGTGAGCGGGGCCGAGCTGGACCTCGCGTCGTTCTTCCCGGGCGCCTCCCGGACCGCCCTGCCCACCTACGCCTTCCAGCACGAGCACTACTGGTTCCTGTCCGAGGAGCGGAACGACGCGCGGGGCCTCGGCCTGACGGCCTCCGAGCACCCGCTGCTCGCCACGTCGGTCGAACTCGCCGACCGGGACGAGCTGGTTCTCACCAGCGTGCTCTCGCTGGGGCGGCACCCGTGGCTGGCCGACCACGGCATCGGCGGCAGCGTCCTCGTGCCTGCCACCGCCTTCCTCGAACTGGCCGTGGCCGCCGGCGAGCAGGTGGGGATCGGGCGGGTCGAGGAGCTCGCCCTGGAGGCCCCGCTGGTCCTTGGGGAGCGCCGGGGCACCCGTATCCAGGTCACCCTGGGTGCGCCCGACGCCTCGGGCGCCCGTGCGTTCGCCGTGCACTCCCGGCCGGACACCGACGACGAGCCGACCGCGTGGACCCGGCACGCGTCCGGCACCCTGGCCGAAGCGGCCCCCGCACCCGCGCCCGAGGGGCCGGCCGCATGGCCACCGGCGGACGCCGTGGCCGAGCCGCTGACCGACGTGTACGCCCGGCTGGCCGACCTTGGCTATGCGTACGGCCCCGCTTTCCAGGGGCTGCGGGGCCTGTGGCGCCGGGGTGAGGAGATCTACGCGGAACTGAGGCTGCCCGACGAGCAGCGCGACGCGGCCGGACGGTACGCCATCCACCCGGCGCTGCTTGACGCGGCGCTGCACCCGCTGGTGCTCGACGCGGCCCGGGACGGCGGCGACGATCGGGAGATCCGCCTGCCCTTCGCCTGGGACGGGACAACCGTGCACGCCGTCGGGGCCACCGAGCTGCGGGCCAGGATCACCCCGGCCGGACCCGACACCTACACGCTGACGCTCGCCGACGGCACGGGAACACTCGTCGCCACGGTCGAGCGGCTGTCGCTGCGGCCCGTACCCAAGGACCGGCTCGTCTCCGCCGGAGACCGACGCACCGACGCGCTGTTCACCGTCGAATGGCCCGTGGTCGGCACGCCCGCCGAGGCCGGCCCGAGGCTGGTCGACGCGGCCGGTGCCGAACTCCCCGACCCCGCAGGCGCCGACGCCGTCGTCGTCACGTACGCGCCCGGGACTGGGGGCGAGCACTCCGCCGAGGCCGCGCACGACGCGGCACGGCGGGCACTGCGGCTCGCCCGCGGCTGGTTGTCCGACCCTCGGTACGCCGACACCAGGCTGGTGTTCGCGACGCACAACGCCGTCGCGGTGCGCCCCGGCGAGCAGGTCGACGGCCTGGACGCCGCGCCGGTGTGGGGTCTGATCCGGTCGCTGCAGTCCGAGCACCCCGACCGTGTGGTCCTCGTCGACCTCGACGCCACGGGCGCGCCGCTGCTGCCGGCCGCCGTGGCGAGCGGGGAACCGCAAGTGGCGGTCCGCGACGGCGCGCTGCACGTACCGCGGCTGGCGCGGGCGACGCGCAAGGCCCCGGTGGCCGAGCTTGCCCTCGACCCGGACGGCACCGTGCTGGTCACCGGCGGCACCGGCGGCCTCGGCGGGCTGCTGGCCCGCCATCTGGTGGCCCGCCACGGAGTGCGTCACCTGCTGCTGACCAGCCGCCGCGGTCCGGACACCCCGGGCGTCGACGCCCTGTGCGCCGAACTCGCCGAGCTGGGAGCCCAGGTGACCGTCGCGGCCGCGGACGCGGCCGACCGCGCGGCGCTCGCCACCGTGCTGGACGGCATCCCGGCCGAGCACCCGCTGATCGCGGTGATGCACACCGCGGGCGTCCTCGACGACGCCACCGTGGAATCCCTCACCGAGGAGCAGCTCGACGCGGTGCTGCGACCCAAGGTCGACGCCGCGTGGAACCTGCACGAGCTGACGCGGGACAGCGACCTGGCCGCGTTCGTCCTCTTCTCATCCGTCTCCGGCGTCACCGGCACAGCGGGCCAGGCCAACTACGCCGCGGCCAACGTCTATCTGGACGCGCTCGCCGCCCGGCGGAGCGCCCTGGGGCTGCCCGCCACCTCGATGGCCTGGGGCCTGTGGGGCGGCGAGCGCGGCATGGGCGGCGCCCTGGGCGACGCGGACCTCGCGCGCTGGACCAGGGCCGGGATCGCGCCGCTGGCTCCGGAGCACGGCCTGGAGCTGTTCGACGCCGCGCTCACGGGCACGGGCGTCCTCGCTGTCCCCGCGGCGTTCGACCTGGTGCGGCTGCGCGCCGCAGGCTCGATGCCGCCCGCGCTGCTGCGCGGCCTGGTCAGGCCCCGTCCGCGTACCGCCGCGGCGGCTGCCGGCACGGGCGCCGACGCGTCGTCCTGGGCGCAGCAGACCGCCGCGCTCGGCGAATCGGAGCGGCGCGCCGCCGTCCTCGGCCTGGTCCGCTCGACGGTCGCCGCCGTGCTCGGACACACGGACGCCGAAGCCGTCGATCCGGACCGGGCGTTCAAGGACGCCGGCTTCGACTCGCTGTCGGGCGTGGAGCTGCGCAACCAGCTCAGCACGGTGACCGGCCTGCGGCTGCCCGCCACCGCGGTGTTCGACCACCCCTCCCCCACCGCACTCGCCACGTTCCTGCACGACCGGATCTCTGGCACCCGCCCGGCCGGGCCGGTTGCGGTACGGACGACGGCGGCCGACGAGCCCATCGCCATCGTCGGCATGGCCTGCCGCTTCCCCGGCGGGGTGCGCTCGCCCGAGTCGCTGTGGCGGCTGGTGGCCGAAGGCACCGACGCGATCAGCGAGTTCCCCGTCAACCGCGGCTGGAACCTGGAGGAGCTGTACGACCCCGACCCGGACGTGCCCGGTACGTCGTACGTACGCCACGGCGGGTTCCTGCACGAGGCGGACCAGTTCGACCCGGCCTTCTTCGGCATGTCCCCGCGTGAGGCGACCGCGACCGACCCGCAGCAGCGGCTCCTGCTGGAGACCGCGTGGGAGACCTTCGAAAGCGCGGGCATCACACCCGCATCACTGCGCGGCAGCAACGCCGGCGTGTTCACGGGTGTGATGTACGACGACTACGCCTCCCGGCTCGCGGCCACTCCCGAGGAGTTCGAGGGCTTCCTGCTGGCCGGGAACCTGTCCAGCGTGGTCTCCGGCCGCCTCGCCTACACATACGGCCTTCAGGGCCCGGCGCTCACCGTCGACACCGCGTGCTCGTCGTCGCTGGTGGCGCTGCACCTCGCGGCCAACGCGCTGCGCCAGGGCGAGTGCGACCTCGCCCTGGCCGGAGGAGTCACGGTCATGTCGGGGCCGAACACGTTCATCGAGTTCTCCCGCCAGCGCGGGCTTTCGCCCGACGGCCGGTGCCGTTCCTTCGCCGCAGGCGCTGCGGGCACCGGCTGGTCGGAGGGCGTCGGACTGCTCCTGGTGGAGCGGCTCTCGGACGCGCGGCGCAACGGACACCAGGTGCTCGCGGTGCTGCGCGGCTCGGCGGTCAACCAGGACGGCGCCTCCAACGGCCTCACGGCCCCCAACGGACCGTCCCAGGAACAGGTGATACGCCAGGCCCTCGCCAACGCCGGGCTCACCCCGTCCGACGTGGACGCCGTGGAGGCGCACGGCACCGGCACCACCCTCGGTGACCCCATCGAGGCGCAGGCGCTGCTGGCGACGTACGGCCAGGACCGGCCCGAGGGGCGGCCCCTGTACCTGGGCTCGCTGAAGTCCAACATCGGTCATGCGCAGGCCGCCGCGGGAGTCGGCGGTGTCATCAAGATGATCGAGGCCATGCGGCACGGCACGCTGCCGAGGACGCTGCACGTGGACGAGCCCTCCCCGCACGTGGACTGGGAGTCGGGCGCGGTCACGCTGCTCGCCGAGGAACGGGAGTGGCCGCGTGACGGGGAGCGGCCCCGCCGCGCCGGCGTGTCGTCCTTCGGTATCAGCGGCACCAACGCGCACGTGATCCTGGAGCAGGCGCCGGGCGACGCCGGGTCGGCAGACGCGGCACCCGCCGCTCCCGCCCCGGAGGACGACGACGTCGTGCCCTGGATCGTCTCCGGACGCGACGAGGCGGCCCTGCGCACGCAGGCCCAACGGCTGCACCAGCACCTCGTCGAACACCCCGGGCTGCGGCCGGCCGACGTGGGCCTGTCGCTGGTGACCACGCGTTCCCTGCACGAGCAACGGGCCGCCGTCGTCGGCAGCCGGGAGGAGCTGCTGAGCGGCCTGGAGGCGCTCACGCGCGGCGAGTCGGCGCCCTCGGTGGTACGCGCGTCGGGCACACGGCGGGGCAGGACAGCGTTCCTGTTCACCGGGCAGGGCAGTCAGCGCCTGGGCATGGGCCGTGAACTGTACGAGACCTCACCGGTGTTCGCCGAGGCACTGGACGCGGTGTGCGAGCACCTCGACCGCGAGCTGCCCCGGCCGCTCAAGACCGTACTGTTCGCCGCGCCGGACTCCGCGGACGCCGAGCTGCTGGACCGGACCGTCTTCACCCAGGCCGCGCTGTTCGCCGTCGAGGTGGCGCTGTTCCGGCTCCTGGAGCACCACGGCGCGACACCCGACTACCTGCTGGGTCACTCCATCGGCGAGGTCACCGCGGCGCATCTCGCGGGCGTCTTCGGCCTGGAGGACGCCTGCGCCCTCGTGGCCGCCCGGGGCAGGCTGATGCAGGCAGCCCGCGAGGGCGGCGCGATGGCGGCGGTGCAGGCGAGCGAGGAGGAGATCCTCACCTCGCTCACGGAGTTCGGCGACACGGTCGCCGTCGCCGGGATCAACGGTCCCCGGTCCGTCGTGGTCTCCGGCGACGAGAGCACGGTGGAGCGGATCGCCGCGGACTGGCGGGAGCGCGGCCGCAAGACCAAGCGGCTGACTGTCAGCCATGCCTTCCACTCCCCTCACATGGACGAGGTGGTCGGGGAGTTCGCCGCGGTCGCCTCCGGTGTCACCTTCCACTCCCCGAGGATTCCCGTCGTCTCCAACGTCACCGGGGTGCAGGCCACGGAAGAACAGCTGCGGTCGCCGGACTACTGGGCCGGGCACATCCGCGCGGCCGTCCGTTTCCTCGACGGGATCCGCTTCCTGGAGGCGGAGGGTGTGACCGACTTCGTCGAGGTGGGTCCCGACGGCGTGCTCACGGCCATGGCCCAGGACTGCCTGACCCAGGAGGCTGCCGTGCTGGCGCCGGTCCTGCGCTCCGGCAGGCCCGAATCCCGTACGACAGGCGCCGCGTTGGCGCTGCTCGGACTGCGGGGTGCGGAGCTGGACTGGTCCGCGCTGTTCCCCGGCGCACGCCGGGTGGAGCTGCCGACGTACGCCTTCCAGCACTCGCGGCACTGGCTGGAGGCACCGGCGGTGCCCAGTGACGCCGCGGGCCTCGGGCTCGGCCCGACGGGACACCCGCTGCTGGGTGCGGCGGTGACGATGGCCGGACGGGACGCCTTCCTGTTCACCGGCAGGGTGTCCCGTCACACGCACCCGTGGCTGTGGGACCACACAGTGCACGGCATGGCCCTGTTGCCGGGCACGGCCTTCGCGGACCTCGCGCTGCGCGCCGCGGAGCACGTCGGCTGCGACGAGGTCGAGGACCTCACGCTCGCCGCACCGCTGCTGCTGCCCGAGCAGGGCGGGGTACGGCTCCAGGCAGTGCTCGGCGAGGCGGACGACGCCGGGCGACGCACGCTGGAGGTCTACTCCCGTGCGGGCACGGACGACCTCGCCCCATGGGTTCTGCACGCGACCGGACGGCTGGCGCCGGCATCCGCCGAGCAGGTGGCGCCCGACCTGGGCGACTGGCCGCCCGCCGGGGCGACGGAGGCGGACCTCGACGGCGTGTACGAACGGCTGGCCGAGCACGGTTACGCGTACGGACCGGCGTTCCAGGGCCTGCGCCGGGTGTGGCACACGGACACGGAGCTCTTCGCCGAGGTGGCACTCGCGGAGGCCCTGCACGCGGACGCCGCGCGGTTCGTCCTGCACCCGGCGCTGCTCGACGCCGCGCTGCACCCGCTGCTGCCCGGAGTGACCGGCGCCGACCGTCCGGCGGTGCTGCCCTTCGCCTGGTCCGGCGTCACCGTACGAGCGACCGGCGCCACTGTGCTGCGGGTCCGGCTGTCCCTGACCGGGGCCGAATCCGCCGCGCTGACGGTCACCGACGGGCTGGGCGCGCCGGTCGCCTCGGTGGCCGAACTCGCGCTGCGGCCGCTGTCCGAGGACGCGCTGCGCGCGGCGACGGGCGCGCGCCTCGACGGTCTGCTGGAGGTGCGATGGGACGAGGCCGGCGCGGTACGCGGCGTCGACGGCGGAAGCTACGCGGTACTGGGCGAGGACCTGGTTCCCGGACACGATTCCCTGCGCCGCTACACGGACCTTGCCGCGCTCGCGGCGGCTGTCGACGCCGGGGCGGCGGTGCCGGACCTGGTGCTGACCACGCCGGATCTGCCCCAGGACACCGGCGAGGACCTGCCCGCCCGTGTCCATGAAGCCGCCCGGCGCCACCTCGAACTGGCCCGCGCCTGGCTGGCCGACGACCGGTTCGCCGAGTCCCGGCTCGTCGTCATCACCCGCGGCGCCATCGCCGCAGGACACGAAGACGTCACCAACCTCGCCCACGCGGCCGTATGGGGACTGCTGCGCTCCGCAGACAGCGAGAACCCCGGCCGCTTCGGCCTGATCGACCTCGACGGAGACACCGAGTCCGACACCGAGCTGCTCGTCGCGGCCGCGGCGGGCGAGCCGCAGGCGGCCCTGCGCAAGGGCCGGATCCTCGTGCCGAGGTTCGCCCGGGTCCGGCGAGAGACGGACACCGAGCAGTCCGCGCCGCGCTGGGACCAGGGCACCGTGCTGATCACCGGAGCCACCGGTGCACTGGGCCGAATCCTCGCCCGGCACCTGGCCGACCGGCACGGCGCCCGACACCTGCTGCTCCTCAGCCGCCGCGGCGCCGACGCACCAGGCGCGGCCGAACTCCGCGACGAACTCGCCGAGTCAGGAGTCACCGCGACCTTCGCCGCCTGCGACGCCGCCGACCGCGAAGCACTCACCAACGTCCTCGCCCAACTCCCGCCCGAGCACCCGCTCACAGCCGTCGTCCACACCGCAGGCACCGTCGACGACGGTCTCCTCACCGGCCTGACGGCCGACCGCCTCGAAGCCGTACTGCGGCCCAAGGTCGACGCCGCCTGGAACCTCCACGAACTCACCCGCGACCTGAACCTGTCGGCCTTCGTGCTGTACTCGTCCATCGCGGGCCTGCTCGGCACGGCGGGCCAGGCCAACTACGCGGCAGGCAACACCTTCCTGGACGCCCTGGCCCACCACCGCACCGCCCAGGGCCTGCCCGCCACATCCCTCGCATGGGGCCTGTGGAGCGGCGAGCACGGGGGTATGGGGGGCTCGCTGTCCGACGCCGACCTGAAGAGGCTGGCCCGCAGCGGCCTGAGGGCGCTGGCGCCGGACGAGGCGATGGCCCTGTTCGACGCCGCTCAGTCCACGGACCAGGCGGTACTGGCCGTCAGCGGCCTCGACCTGGAGGCTCTGCGGTCGAGCGGCGAGGAGCCGCCCGTCCTGTTCCGCGGCCTGGTACGCCGGCCCGTGGCGCGTGGCGCCGCAGCACGCGGCGGCGATCAGTCCGGCCCCTCACTGACGCAGCGCCTCGCCGGCCTCGCCGAGGCCGAGCGCGACCGCCTGCTCGTCGACCTCGTGCGGGCCCGGGTCGCCGAGGTACTCGGCCACGCCGACCACGGTTCCGTCGGCGACGACCGGGCCTTCCAGGAGCTGGGCTTCGACTCGCTCACAGCGGTCGAGCTGCGCAACCGGCTCGGCGAGGCCACCGGACTGCGCCTGCCCACCACCCTGGTGTTCGACCACCCGACCCCGGCGGCGCTCGCGGCCCATCTGCGCGGTCAGCTCGTCGTGGCGGACGACGGGCCGGCCGAGGCGGCGCTCGCCGGTCTCGACCGGATCGAGGGGCTGATCCGTTCGGCGGCGTCCGACGGAGCGTCCGACGACATCGCGCAGGACCAGATCGGCGCCCGCCTGCGGCAGTTGCTGCAACTCATCGACACGACGGACCGCATCGCACGGGAGGAGCCCGGTAGTGACGATCTCGAATCCGCGTCCGACGAGGACCTGTTCGCCCTCGTCGACAACATCGACTGACCGGGCACCGAAGCCGGTGCACCAGGCATCACCCGCTATTCCGCGCAACACACTGGGGAGCTGACGACACGTGGCTGACGAGAAGGAACTCCGCGACTACCTCAAGCGGGCGATCGCCGACGCACGGGACGCCCGCAGGAAGCTGCGGGAGGTGGAGGAGAAGGCGCAGGAGCCCATAGCGATCGTGGGCATGGCGTGCCGTTACCCGGGCGGGGTGGCCTCGCCGGAGGATCTGTGGCGTCTGGTCGCCGACGAGGTCGACGCCATCTCCGAGTTCCCCGCCAACCGCGGCTGGGACCTGGAGAACCTGTTCGACCCGGACCCCGAGCGGGTGGGTACGTCGTACGTCCGCCACGGCGGATTCGTGCACGACGCCGACCAGTTCGACCCCGAGTTCTTCGGTATGTCTCCGCGCGAGGCGCTTGCCGCCGACCCGCAGCAGCGGCTGCTCCTCGAGACCACGTGGGAGGTCCTCGAACGGTCGGGCATCGACCCGACGGGGCTGAGGGGCAGCCGGACCGGTGTGTTCACCGGGCTCATGTACACCGACTACGGTTCCCGTCCGCACCTTCCGGCGGAGGGCTTCGAGGGCTACCTGTACAGCGGCAGCGCGGGCAGCATCGCCGCGGGCCGCCTCTCCTACACCTTCGGCCTGGAGGGGCCAGCGGTCGCCGTCGACACGGCGTGCTCGTCGTCGCTGGTGGCGCTCCACCTCGCGGTGAACGCGCTGCGCGCGGGCGAGTGCGACCTGGCGCTCGCCGGTGGCGCGGCGGTGATGTCGACCCCCACCGGGTTCGTCGAGTTCTCCCGGCTGCGCGGGCTTGCTCCCGACGGCCGGTGCAAGCCGTTCTCGGCGGCGGCGGACGGCACGGCCTGGTCGGAAGGTGTGGGCCTGGTCCTCGTCGAGCGGCTCTCCGACGCACAGCGCAACGGCCACCACATCCTCGCCGTCATCCGCGGCACCGCCGTCAACCAGGACGGCGCATCCAACGGCCTCACCGCACCCAACGGACCCTCCCAAGAACGCGTCATCCGCCAAGCCCTGAAGAACGCCGGCCTCAACCCCAACGACATCGACGCCGTCGAAGCCCACGGCACCGGCACCCGCCTCGGCGACCCCATCGAAGCACAAGCCCTCATCAACACCTACGGCCACAACCGACCCAAAAACCAACCCCTCCACCTCGGCTCACTCAAATCCAACACCGGCCACACCCAAGCCGCCGCCGGCGTCGGCGGCATCATCAAAATGGTGCAGGCCATGCACCACGGCACCCTGCCCAAAACCCTCCACCTCAACGAACCCACCCCCTACGTCGACTGGCAAACCGGCGACATCTCCCTCCTCACCGAAGCCCGCGAGTGGCCCCACAAGGACACCCCCCGACGCGCCGCCGTCTCCGCATTCGGCATGGGCGGTACCAACGCGCACGTCATCCTGGAGCAGGCAACGGAGGAAGACCCGGCCGGGACAACGGCGGACGAGGTGACGGGTGAGGCCGAGAGGGCTGCCGAAGCCGTCGAGCCCCGCCGCGTTCCCGTACTGCCCTGGCTGCTCTCCGCCAAGACCCCCCAGGCACTGGCCGGCCAGGCCGAACGCCTCCTCACACACCTCCAGCAGCACCCCGGACTGACCCCGCTGGACGTCGCCCACTCCCTCGCCACCGCGCGCACCACGCACGACCACCGCGCCGTCATCCTCACCCCAGACCACACCCACCCCCACGACCAGCTCCACGCCCTCACCCAAGGCACCCCCACCCCCGACACCGTGCGAGGCAGCGTCTTCGAGGCCTCCAAGACCGCGTTCGTCTTTCCCGGGCAGGGCTCCCAGTGGGCGGGCATGGCCGTGGAACTGATGGACAGCTCGCCGGTGTTCGCCGCCCGGGTCGCCGAGTGCGCGAAGGCGTTCTCCGCGTACGTGGACTGGTCGCTGGAGGACGTGCTGCGCCAGGCCGAGGGGGCGCCGTCCTTCGACCGCGTGGACGTCGTCCAGCCGGTCCTGTTCGCGGTGATGGTGTCGCTCGCGGAGCTCTGGCAGGCCCACGGGGTCCAGCCGTCCGCAGTCGTGGGGCACTCCCAGGGCGAGATCGCCGCCGCGTACGTCGCGGGCATCCTGTCCCTCGACGACGCCGCCCGCGTGGTCACCCTGCGCAGCCAGGCGATCGGCCGGGTCCTGGCCGGGCTCGGCGGCATGGTGTCCGTCGCGCTCCCCGCCGACCAGGTGCGCGAGCGCATCGCCGCCTGGCAGGACCGGATCCAGATCGCCGCGGTCAACGGCCCCGCCTCCGTGGTCGTCTCCGGTGAGGTCGAGCCGCTGCAGAGCCTGCTCGAGTCGTGCAGGGCCGACGGCGTCCGAGCCCGGAGCATCCCGGTGGACTACGCCTCCCACTCGAAGTATGTGGAGCTCCTTGAGGAGGAGCTGGCCACGCTCCTCGCACCGGTCAGCCCGCGCCGGGCGACCGTCCCGTTCTTCTCCACCGTGACGGGCGAGTGGGTCGTGGGCACCGAGCTGGACAGCGGCTACTGGTACCGCAACCTGCGGCAGACCGTTGAGCTGGAGAACGCCGTACGCGCCCTTCTGGAGCAGGGGTTCGGCACGTTCATCGAGTCCAGCCCGCACCCCGTCCTCTCGCTCGCGGTGCAGGAGACGGCCGAGGCGGCCGGTCGCGACGCCGCCGCGTTCGGCTCGCTGCGCCGCGACGAGGGGGGCATGGAGCGGTTCCTGCTCTCGCTCGGCGAAGCGCACAGCCGCGGCGTACCCGTCGACTGGCCGGCCGTCTTCGCCGGCACGCGGGCGCGCCGGGTGCTTCTGCCGACGTACGCCTTCCAGCGCACGCGCCACTGGCTGGAAGCGGCGTCCGCGCCGAGCGACGCCGCCGGTCTCGGACTCGGCTCGACCGACGGCCATCCGTTCCTCGGTGCCGCGGTCGCGGTTGCGGACCGCCGGGCCTTCCTGTTCACCGGCAGGCTTTCCCGCCAGTCGCACCCTTGGCTGGCGGACCATGCCGTACACGGCTCCGCGCTGCTGCCGGGCACCGGCCTGGTCGAGCTGGCGCTGCGGGCCGGGGAGTACGTGGGGTGCGAGCGGGTGGAGGAACTCACCCTGGCCGCCCCGCTGTTGCTGCCCGAGCGCGACGGCGTGCAGCTTCAGCTCGTCGTCGGCGAGGCCGACGAGGCCGACCGCCGCAAGCTGGAGATCTACTCCCGGCCGGACGGCGCGGGCGAGGATACGGAAGCGTGGACGCTGCACGCGGACGGACTGCTCGCCCCCGCGCCCGCCGATGTGCCCGCAGGCCTGCTCGTCTGGCCGCCCGCCGGGGCCGTCGAGGCCGATCTTGACGGCATGTACGAGCGGGTACGGGAGTTGGGGTACGAGTACGGCCCGGCGTTCCGCGGCCTGCGCAGGGCATGGCGGGGCGAGGCCGACGGCGAGATCTTCGCCGAGGTCACGCTCGCGGAGGAACTCCAGTCGGACGCCGGTCTGTTCACCCTGCACCCGGCTCTGCTCGACGGGGCGCTGCACACCCTGCTGCCGGGCGTGCTGGACGAGGACCGGCAGGCCCTGCTGCCCTTCGCCTGGTCCGACGCGACGGTGTACGCGGCGGGGGCGTCGGTCCTTCGGGTACGGCTCTCGCTGACCGGACCGGAGTCCGCTTCGCTCCTCGTGGCCGACGGCCTGGGCGCCCCGGTGGCCTCCATCGCGTCGCTGGCGCTGCGGCCGCTGTCCGAGGACACGCTGCGCGCGGCGGCGGAAGCGCACCGCGACGGGCTGCTGCGGGTGCAGTGGACCGACCTCGCGCCCGTGAACCCTCCTGCTGACACCGGGACGTGGATGCTGCTGGGCGGTGACGGCGGCCTCGGACTGCCGGTCGACGCCTCGCGGTCCTTCCCCGACCTTGCCGCGCTCGCGGCGGCTGTCGACGCCGGGGCGGCGGTGCCGGACGTGGTGCTGACCACGCCGGATCTGCCTCAGGACACCGGCGAGGACCTGCCCGACCGCGTTCATGAGGCCACCCGGCGCCACCTCCAACTGGCCCGGGCCTGGCTGGCCGACGACCGGTTCGCCGAGTCGCGGCTCGTCGTCATCACCCGCGGCGCCATCGCCGCAGGACACGAAGACGTCACCAACCTCGCCCACGCGGCCGTATGGGGACTGCTGCGCTCCGCGGACAGCGAGAACCCCGGCCGGTTCGGCCTGATCGACCTCGACGGCGCACCATCCTCCGGCTCCCTCCTGCCCACGGTCGTGGCGTCCGGCGAAGCCCAGGCCGCGGTGCGGGACGACACGGTGCTGGTGCCCCGGCTCGCCCGGGTCCGGCGCGAGACGGACGCCGAGCAGTCCGCGCCGCGCTGGGACCAGGGCACCCTGCTGATCACCGGAGCCACCGGTGCGCTGGGCCGAATCCTCGCCCGCCACCTGGCCGACCGGCACGGCGCCCGACACCTGCTGCTCCTCAGCCGCCGCGGCGCCGACGCACCAGGTGCGACCGAACTCCGCGACGAACTCGCCGAGTCAGGAGTCACCGCGACCTTCGCCGCCTGCGACGCCGCCGACCGGGACGCCCTGGCCACTGCTCTGGCGTCCATCCCGGCCGACCTCCCGCTGACGGCGGTCGTCCACACGGCGGGCCTGGTCGACGACGGTCTCCTCACCGGCCTCACCCCCGAACGCCTCGAAGCCGTACTGCGGCCCAAGGTCGACGCCGCCTGGAACCTCCACGACCTCACCCGCGACCTCGACCTCGACGCGTTCGTGCTCTACTCGTCCCTCGCCGGGCTCCTCGGCACAGCCGGCCAGGCCAACTACGCGGCAGGCAACACCTTCCTGGACGCCCTGGCCCACCACCGCACCGCCCAGGGCCTGCCCGCCACATCCCTCGCATGGGGCCTGTGGGAGGAGAGCAGCGCCAGCACCAGCCATCTGGAGGACGTCGACCTCCAGCGGATGGCACGGTTCGGGCTGCTCCCGCTGTCGTCGGACGAGGGCATGGCACTGTTCGACGCCTCCCTTTCGTCCTCGGAAGCGGTCCTGGCGGCGACCGGGCTGAATCTCGCGGCACTGCGTCGCAAGGGTTCCGAGCCCCTGCCGCTGCTGCGCGGACTCGTGCCTGCGGTCCGCCGCCGCGCCGCGGCCGGTGCGGCCGGCGGGTCGTCGCCGGCCGAGCAGCTGGCCGCCTTGTCCGGGGCCGAGCGGCAGCGGGTGCTGGTCGACCTGGTGCGCGCTCATGTGGCCGGCGTGCTCGGCCACTCGGACCAGCAGGCTGTCGAATCGGATCGCGTCTTCAAGGAGCTGGGCTTCGACTCGCTCATGGCGGTGGAGCTGCGGAACCGGCTCGGCGAGGCCACCGGACTCCGCCTGCCCACCACCCTGGTGTTCGACCACCCCACCCCGGCGGCCATCGCCGCCTTCCTGTCCACCCTGATAGCTCCCGCCGAAACGCAAGGCTCCGAGGCGGCCGTGGGCTTCGCGCCCGCCGTCGAGGATCCGGTCGTCATCGTGGGCATGGCGTGCCGTTACCCGGGCGGAGTTGCCTCGCCCGAGGATCTGTGGCGTCTGGTCGCCGACGAGGTCGACGCCATCTCGGAGCTGCCGACCGACCGCGGCTGGGACATCGAGGAGTTGTACGACCCGGAGCCGGGCACGCCGGGCAAGACGTACTCCCGCCACGGCGGCTTCCTGTACGACGGCGACCACTTCGACCCCGAGTTCTTCGGGATGTCCCCGCGCGAGGCGCTCGCCACCGACCCGCAGCAGCGGCTCCTGCTGGAGACCGCCTGGGAGACGCTGGAGAACGCGGGCATCGACGCGTCGACGCTGCGCGGCAGCCGTACCGGTGTGTACGCGGGCGTGATGTACCACGACTACGCCTCGCGGATTCAGCAGGTTCCCGAGGACATGGAGGGCTATCTGTTCAGCGGCAACGCGGGCAGTGTCGCCTCCGGTCGGGTGTCGTACACCTTCGGCCTGGAGGGGCCCGCGGTCACCGTGGACACGGCGTGCTCGTCGTCGCTGGTCGCCATCCACCAGGCGGTGAACGCGCTGCGCGCGGGCGAGTGCGACCTGGCACTCGCCGGTGGCGTGACGCTGATGTCGACCCCGCAGGGGTTCGTCGAGTTCTCGCAGCAGCGCGGGCTGTCGGCGGACGGGCGGTGCCGTTCGTTCTCCGCCGCGGCAGACGGCACCGGGTGGTCGGAAGGTGTGGGCCTGCTCCTCGTCGAACGACTCTCCGACGCACAGCGCAACGGCCACCACATCCTCGCCGTCATCCGCGGCACCGCCGTCAACCAGGACGGCGCATCCAACGGCCTCACCGCACCCAACGGACCCTCCCAAGAACGCGTCATCCGCCAAGCCCTGAAGAACGCCGGCCTCAACCCCAACGACATCGACGCCGTCGAAGCCCACGGCACCGGCACCCGCCTCGGCGACCCCATCGAAGCACAAGCCCTCATCAACACCTACGGCCACAACCGACCCAAAAACCAACCCCTCCACCTCGGCTCACTCAAATCCAACACCGGCCACACCCAAGCCGCCGCCGGCGTCGGCGGCGTCATCAAAATGGTGCAAGCCATGCACCACGGCACCCTTCCCAAAACGCTCCACCTCAACGAACCCACCCCCTACGTCGACTGGCAAACCGGCGACATCTCCCTCCTCACCGAAGCCCGGGAATGGACAACCTCCGGGGCACCGCGGCGCGCGGGCGTCTCGTCCTTCGGCATCAGCGGCACCAACGCGCACCTCATCCTGGAGCAGGCAACGGAGGAAGACCCGACCGGGACAACAGAGCCGCAGGCGCTGCCCGTTCTCCCGTGGCTGCTCTCCGCCAAAACCCCTGAGGCCTTGTCACGGCAGGCGGCACGGCTGCTGGAACACCTGGAGTTGCACCCCGGACTGTCGCCGCTGGACGTCGCCCACTCCCTCGCCACCGCGCGCACCGCGCTCGACCACCGTACGAGTGTGACCGGCGCGGGTCGGGACGAGCTCATCACCGGGCTGCGCTCGGTGCGGGCAGGCGCGGCAGAGCCGGTCCGGGCGCTGACCGACCAGTCCGCCCGGACGGCGTTCCTGTTCACCGGTCAGGGGGCCCAGTACGCGGGCATGGGCCGGGAACTGTACGAGGCCTTCCCGGTCTTCGCCGAGGCCCTCGACGCAGTGTGCTCGCACTGGGAGGGCGTGTTCGAGCGGCCGCTGCGGGAGGTGATGTTCGCGGAGCCAGGCACCGAGGCGGCGGCACTGCTCGACCGGACCGGCTACACCCAACCCGCACTCTTCGC